>JAEZEH010000009.1 GCA_023417785.1 Bacteroidota bacterium | reverse complement strand
ACGATGCCTTTCTTTTGCGCAGTGGTTACGATTCCTATTCCGAGTGGTTTCGTCAGGTACAGCAGCGACCCCTCACGGGCTGTATCGTTTCGTTTTAGGTCAGTCTTTTTCACTTTTCCGGTAACGGCGAGTCCGAATACGGGCTCTGGGCAATCGATGCTGTGGCCCCCTGCCAACGGTATCCCTGCCTGCGCGCACACTGCCCGGCTTCCTTCCAGCACGCGTTGAGCAACCTCCGCCGGAATAGTGTTGATTGGCCAGCCAAGAATCGCAATGGCCATAAGGGGTTCACCACCCATGGCATACACGTCGCTGATGGCGTTTACCGATGCTATGCCGCCAAATGTTTCCGGGTGATCCACAATAGGCATGAAGAAGTCCGTCGTGCTCACAACACAAGTCCCGTCTCCGAGATCATACACCGCCGCATCGTCTCTCGATTCATTGCCAACGAGCAGAGCCGGAAATATGGTTTTAGGTGTTGTCGAATGAAGAATAGTATCGAGGACCGCCGGCGAAATTTTACATCCACAACCGGCACCGTGGCTGTATTGGGTAAGCCTGATTTCCTCCATGTTCTAAAAGTTGGGTGACAACAGGTATTTCGAATAAAAATCGTCTATTACCTTCACAGCCTCTTCCGGTGTATCCACTACATTGAACAATTCATGATCGTCAATGGCAATCATCGCCTCTTCAGCAAGAACGTCTTTCCACCATTTGATTAAGCCGGACCAGAATTTCTTGCCCACAAGCACAATAGGAAACCGGCCGATCTTTTTCGTCTGAATCAACGTGAGAGCCTCGGTCAACTCATCGAGAGTTCCAAACCCCCCCGGCATCACGATGAAGCCCTGGGAATATTTCATAAACATCGTCTTCCGGACAAAGAAGTAGTTGAACGTAATCAGCTTGTCCGGATCGATGTAGGGATTACCTTTTTGTTCGTGAGGCAGAAAAATGTTTAATCCAACTGATTTACCTTTGGCTTTATACGCTCCCCGGTTACCCGCCTCCATAATTCCAGGCCCCCCACCGGTGATCACCCCATAGCCATGCTGAACAAGTTTAAATGCAATTTGCTCCGCCATTTTATAGTAGGGATTGCTAGGTTTGACGCGGGCCGAACCAAATATCGTTACACACGGGCCAATCTTTGCCAGTTTTTCGAGCCCTTCAACGAACTCAGACATCACCTTGAAAATCATCCAGCTGTTAGCACCCTTAATTTCCGCCCAGTCCTTATCTTTGAAAGCGTTCCGGATTTTGTCTTCGTCATCAAACGCATCTTTTGTAACTTCCTGTGTAGTACTTTTCTTTCTCGACTTCATAATTCAAATTCAATAAAAAAACGAATATACAAGGATGACACAAAAACCGAATTACTTCAACTTTTTATACGCTTTTATATTACTCATACAGATAAGCAGTTGTAAGAAACAAACTCCTGAGAACACCGTAACAGCCGTCTCTGATTCAGTGGCGTGGGCGCTGGTTCCTTTCGAGAAAATCGACAGTGCAAATCCGGTTCTCTTGCCAGGAGATAATGTGTTTATGTGCCCTATTCTCCGGCAGGAAGTGAAATGGGAAGAGAAAGATGTATTCAACCCTGCTGCTATAGTACGCGATAACAAGGTTTATCTGCTCTACCGTGCCGAGGACACGATCGGCAAACACGCAGGTACTTCGCGCATTGGCCTTGCTGTGAGTGACGACGGCCTTCAGTTCCGGAAGGAGCCCACACCGGTTTTTTATCCGGATAACGATAGCCTGAAGATCTACGAGTGGGACGGCGGCGCAGAAGACCCTCGCGTTGTTGAAAGTGAAGACGGAACATACATCATGACTTATACATCGTATGATGGCACAACGGCCAGGCTGATGCTGGCGACGTCATCCGACCTTCGCAGATGGAATAAACATGGAACGATACTGACCGGGTCCTTCAAGGATTTTTGGAGCAAGTCGGGCGCAATTGTCGCGGCACAAGACGGCGACCGGATTGTGGCGAAAAAAATTGACGGCAAATATTGGATGTATTTTGGAGATACCGACCTGTTCATGGCTACCTCGCCCGACCTGATCCGTTGGTCTCCGGTATTGGAAGGCGATTCGCTCAAGAAAGTACTTCGACCACGACCAGGTTATTTCGACAGTCGTTTAGTTGAGAGTGGTCCATACGCCCTGATTCGGGATCAAGGCATTGTACTTATCTACAACGGCATGAACCTCGACGAAGGAGGTGATCCGCTGCTTCCGGGGGGCGCCTATTGCGGGGGGCAGGCCCTTTTCGACAAGAGCGACCCTACCCGGCTAATCGACCGCCTCGAAAAAAACTTCATCAAGCCTGACCGCGACTATGAGATGACGGGCCAGATTAACCAGGTGTGTTTCCTGGAAGGGATGGTACCGTTCCAGGGAAAGTGGTTTCTCTATTACGGCACAGCAGATTCGAAAATTGCCGTGACGGTTCACACACCATCACGATAAAAGACTGGCAAGTGCTTTATCGACTGAAGGATATTTAAAATCAAATCCGGTTTCTTCCAGTTTTTTCGAGGACACTTTGCTGCCCTTGAGCACCAGATCCGCCATTTCTCCGAAAACGAGCTTCAATGCAAAGGCCGGCACAGCAGGAAGAATCAGCGGTTTTCCAAGTGTGTGTGCGATTGCTTTCGTTAACTCGCGGTTGGTAACAGGGTGAGGAGCCACAGCATTGTACGCTCCACGAAACGATGGGCTCTCCGCTGCATTCACAAACACACGACACAGATCGTCAATGTGGATCCAGCTTATATACTGATTACCACTACCCAGAGGGGCTCCTGCATAAAGTTTAACCGGCTTTGCAATTTCCTTCAATGCGCCGCCCTCCATGGTTAACACCACACCTACACGCAACTTGGCAACGCGGATATTCAACTCCGAAATCTGATCGATTTCATCTTCCCATTTTTTTACCACGCCTGCGAGAAAGTCAGTACCCGGCGAATTGGTTTCCACCAACATGCGGTTCTCGTCGGCAAACCCGTAGTAACCAATCGCCGACGCCGAGATAAAAGAAGTAACCGTGTGATTCCGTCTCTTGAGTTCTTCGTAAAGAAGCCGTGTAGAATGTGTCCGGCTTTCAAGCAACTCGCGTTTGCGCGCCTTCGTCCAGGGCTTATCGGCAATACCTGCTCCCGCCAGGTGAATAATGGTATCCACACCGTCGAATGCACCTTCCTCAACGAAGTGCTTGTCAATATTCCACTCCCAGGTCTGTATCGCCCCATCACGCTTCCTTCGACTCAGGTGCATTACCGTATGACCGCCATGCTGAAGGACTTCTGTAAGGCGGGTGCCAATCAAACCCGTAGCCCCTGTGATAAGTATTTTGCTCACTGTCTTGCGAATTACCGTTTTTTCCCAATTCTTGCGTTTCAAATTAAGACTCCTAACCTGTTAACACTATGCTTCCGAAAAAGTTTTTTGTAACGCTCGCCCTCCTTCTTGTGGTGGCCCATGCCCCGGCACAGACCGTCACGGTAAAAAAAGGCAAGGCTACGGTAAAGGGCGAGTCAATGGAAGGCTATTCGGTGAATCTCGACGGAACTCTGCAGGATGTAAGTGTGGCCTTTTTCCGCTTTTTGAAAACAATGGGCAAAGCGAAGCAGGCTGAGTACATAACCCTTAATGAAGCGAGTATCAATGGGGTATCCTACGCGCAGCCGCTGTATGGCGTAACCACGCAAGACGGCGGGATGGCTTCCGCCTGGATTGGAACAAGTTCATCCGCCGGAAACACGGAGGACCAAATGAAGGAGCTTGAGAAAGTTATGAAGGATTTTGGTGTTAAGTTTTACCGCGACAAGATTCAGCAGCAGATCGACGAATCGGAGAAGGCACGACAGACTGTCGAAAAGCAACAACAGCGTTTAGTTAACGAAAACAAGGCGCTTAAGAACAAGCTCGAAAGCAACAAGAGACAAAAGGCTAACCTTGAAAAGGCAATCCAAGACAACGAAGCCGAGTATATTACACTTCTAAAACGGATCGACGACAACAATAAAGCTCAGGATTCAGTCGCCGTTGCGGCGGAACAAATCAGAAAAGTTGTCGACGCCCATACAGAAAAACAAAAGAACGTAAACTAATTCGCCGTTGACGTTTCGGACAACGGATACACATTTGTGGAACTACCTACATTGATTTAGCCAATTTCAGTTTCTCGTCTCTGACGCGGATTACTTCCCGGAGCGCGAACTCCAAAGCCCTCCTGCGCATCTTAAGAAAAAAAGTCCGGGAAGAGTTATTGGAAAGAATTATCTCGACACGATATTCGTTCCAGTTGTACCGGCCCTGTGGTTCCAGTCTTAGCTTAAGTGAAACGATATCCGTGATCTTGTAACACTCTACAGAGGTGAAAAGTCTGAAAACGGAACGTCTTAAAAAGTAAAGGTGATCACGGCTAAAACCAATCTCGTCCGTGGGATAAACGATTACAACGACGCAGCATAGAAGTGCCGGTATGAGGAGGAATTTGACTGAATCAGGCGTTGCTATGGTGAAAGAAGCCAGAATCATCATGACCCAGAAAGTCTTTTCCGCCCAAAGCCAGGGATTGTAAAGATTCCTCGTCAGGAAAAGAAGTCTCTTTCTCACCAGCCCAATATACGAATTGGGGAATCACGAAACCACCTTGTAAGATGGGTGGGGGGCTTACCTGGGGGGACGTCGTCACCTCTTGCCGGACCTTTCCTGTTCCTCTCGGAGAAAGTTCCAGGAGGAGTTCGCAGTGTAATCCCAACGGTTCAGCTGAGTATTGTAGTAGAAGTCATTGTTCGGCGTATGTATGAAGCTTCTGTTGCCGATGAACGTATCGACATTACCTGCAGTAACCATTCCTTTGAAAAGAATTTCCGACTTGTCGTCCATTTCTTCTGCCGTAAACCGAGGGGTGTGATATAGCAGGTTCACCGTTGTTAACGTATCTCCCGCGCCGGTTTTGAAATACCCTCCGATGCCGCGGTAATGTTCATAGAGACTGGTCAGGTCGCGATACTTGAAGAAAAAGAAACTCACGGAATCGTTTCTAATGAAGTGGGTGATCCGTGAATCGGTTTTGTCGGAAAGCTGCTGATAATACGCGGCGGCCTTTTCGTGGAAACGATCCTCGAACGTCAACCCATCCGGTTTTTTATGAACGTACGGAGCAAGCTGTTTAAGGTAACGCTGGTACTCGGCATCCGTCAAGTTCGACTGTGCATCGTAAGAAAATGAACACGACACCAGAAGCGAAGCCACCAATACAAAGGAACCTATAAATGTAATTGCTTTCATTATTAACAATTCTCTTTAAGAAAAAAGGCCGGGAAGACCCGTGCCTTTTTCCTTATTTCAAACAACCAAACTACTCCTCATATGCGACATCAACAGGATTCCATTCGATCCACCCGCTGTTGAAGTTCCACTCCGTACCGGCAGCTGTTCCAAATGCACCGTAATAATCCACATCATCGAAGAAAGGATCTATAGTACTCATGGCAGGGGCGCCGGTAAGGTAAGGGCTGGCTCCGGCCTGGAAGAACGGAGGGGCATCGAAGTTGTAAAGCGACCCGGATGGATAATTTCCGAAAATGGTCTGAATATCGGCCTCCTCAGTGTTGGTGGTTGCGAAATCACCCGGTACTGTCGAAGACCCGGATACAGCTGTGCTCGCTCCATGATGTGCAAAGACATTGTTTGTCACCATAGCGCTTTCACCTGAATTGTTCCACCTTACGCCGGTTGTGAATCCTGTAAGAATTGAATTATAAATTTTGATACTGGATGAAGAGTTTATTTCCAGGGCAGCCTGATAGAAACCGTTTATTGCGCCGGGTGCCCGAAAAAGGCGTGGACCAAGTACCGTTACATTGGCAAATGTCGGCGCGGAATGGCGTGCAGTCCCACCGTGGTTGGGTAGATCGCCTACATTCGCCGTGTTATTGCTTGATGACTCCCATGCCCGCGATCCTGAGAAGTCGGCCTGATTCGGGTCACGAACGACGAGTGCGTGCTGTACCTTTCCGATATATCCACGATCCGTATCAAAGTCATCGTCCAGGGTTGAATAGGCCACCAAATACTTGTGATTGTTGGCACCGCCAAACCATTCGTAGGCATCGTCATTGGCGTAAGAGACCATGATATGATCGATCTGCGTTCCGGATCCGACAGCACCCATCGTCAGCGAGTTTAACTCGTTATCCTGAGACAATGCAATGCCGGCAAACTCAATTCGAACGTAGCGCATAACACCCGAGTTGTCATCGTCTGCGGGGGCAGAATTTCCCGGTCCGTAAACGCCGTCTTCAGAACCCGCTGTTGACGATATCCCTTCAATCGTTGAGCTGGCACTCCCGTTTGTATACGCTTTGCCAAGGATCACGACGCCACCCCAATCACCGCGATTTCTGAACCCGGGATCAGCCTGAGAAGTCATTACTATGGGGTTATCTGCAGTTCCCTGCGCATCTATCTTTCCTCCGCGATTGATGATCAGTGTTCCATCAGTATCCTTCTCGCCATATACCTTTGTTCCGGCGGGAATCGTCAGCGTTGCTCCACTTTGTACGTACACTTTTCCTCTCAACAGATACTGTTTTGATGCGTCCAACGCTACACTTGATGTAATGCTTCCTTCCAGCACTTCATATTCGTCCTCGACAATTGGAGTCGGATCATCATTGTCGTCGTTGCATGATGCGATAAACAGCACCGCGCTAAGTGCTATCATCATTTCCGTAATTTTCAAAATTGCTTTTTTCATGTCTTATAATTTCTGTTTACTAAACTGCTGCAAGGTATTTCCTAATCTTAAAGCAGGAGTTAATCCATCATTAGGGAATTGTTATCAATCGCAGTGGCATCATCATTCCTCTAGAATTTGAGAGCATAGCCAACGGTAATGTACTGTCCATTCCTCGTCTCACGAATCATTCTGTCTGTTGCGGCATTGTCGATTTTATTGTCCTGATTCGCATCCTCCTTGAACAGCACGCGGGCATTCAGAAGATCGGATATCCCGACCCTGAGTTCGGATCGCTCGCCGATTCGCTTGCTTGCTGTAAGGTCCAGCACGTGGCGCGGCATTTCCCAAATGGTGGGAAATTCAAAGTCACCGACGAATGAAATTCGCTTTCCATATACATTGTACTGTGCATTAAGCTGCAAGCCGCTCTCATCATCCTGGTAGAAGAGTCCGGCATTGATCACATATGGTGACTGACCCTGCATAGGTCGGCTTACCTGTTCTGTGAGCGTTCCATCGTCGTTGAGTTCGATTTCGCTGAAGATGTACGCAGCATTGAAAACCACTGAAAGGTTATTCAGAAACCGTGAAGTCGATGTGTACGCAATTGATTTGCGAACCTCAAGTTCCACGCCACCATTGTTCGCAGCTTTTGCATTTTGAAACAGGAGGATCGGGTTATTGGCCCCGGTAATAATTCGCGTTTCTATGGGATTGTTGAAGTTCTTATAGAAAACTCCGAAGGAGACCAACTCCGAGGGGGTAGGATAAAGCTCCCAGCGCAAATCGACATTATGAATATTGGCCACTTTTAGATTGGTATTGCCTATTACGTCGAGCTGAAGGTCGAAATCATAGAAGGTAAAGGGTGCCAGCTCCCGGAACTCGGGCCGGTTAACGGTTCGGCTATATGCCATTCGAAGCAGCGAATTCGTAGAAAGGTTATACGTGAGGTTTGCAAAAGGCAGAATACTTACGACGGGATTGTCGACATCGCCGGCGTTCGGGCCGGGTTGCGTCTTCACTTGCATCCGGTTATATTCTACGCGTGCTCCCGGTATCAAAAGAATTTTTTCGGAGATCGGGAGATTAATACCGGCGTATCCCGCGCCGAGGAGATTAGTCGCCTCGTAAGAGTCGGTATTCTTGGTATTCTCCGAAATAGTGTATCCATTCAGGTAGTCAATATTCTCAGGAGCGAAAATCTGGTCGAGAGGGAGTCGTGTCACGTCGTTGCTGATATTTCCCCGCTGTACGTAGCCAATCTGACGGGCATTGAAATCACGGCTTTTATATTCAAGCCAATAGCCCGTTTTCAACACCATATCTCCTGCAGCTTTCTTTGCCAGAAGAAGTTCGAGATCCAGACGATGCGTTGCATTCAATTCTTTGAGGTCCTGATAAAATCTGGCGGCGTTCGCCGGGTTCGCCACAGACGGCACGAACACTACAAAGCGCTCTTCTGTACCCCTGTTTCGTCGTGCACTGGATCGCTTCCAGTCCGGCTCGGACCGGTTACCCGACGTTACCCCAACCAACCAGTTAACCTTTGCGGCATTAGAGAGAGTATGCTTACCCTCAAGCTGGCCCGTATAAATACCCCGGGTTGAATACCGGAATGAATTGTTTAGCACATCCTGACCTTTGTCAATGTCTGAGCCCGTCCGAAATGTCGTCTGCGTGGTACCTAGGCGGGTATACATGTTTCTGAATTCGATCTTGGATTTCTCCGAAAGTCTGAAGGTCCAGTTAGAAAGAAGACCTACCCTCGCATTATTGGTGAACTGATCATCCTTAAAATCAAAGAACAGCTGACCTTCCCTGTCCGCGTTGTAGTTGCTATATCTTCTGAAATGAATCTGGTTCGCCTGGTTGGTATTGCTATAGCTGATGGAATTAATCGTACTGACATCAACATTTCCAAGATAAAAATTGCGACCGTAATCAAAACTCATTCGCATATCCGGCATCGCCATTATTTGCTCCGTGCCCCAAGTGTTTTTAAACTGGCGGGACACATTCTCGATCGCACTACCGTTTGTGCCTAGTGTTCTGAAATCCGCGGGTGCGTTGGAAGGCAACTTCCTCAGTCCGTTATCAAATCCCAGCCATTCCGTTGCCGACCTTTTCTGGCTGCTGAATGTATTAAATGTCGTATTGGCCCGATAACCACCCGAGATTGAGAATCTGGCAAAGTTTTCTTCGACGGCGCTTTTTGTATTAACCTGGATCACCGACCCTGCAAATTCCCCGGGGAGCTCGGCAGCGCCGGATTTGTAGACCAGCATTCGATCGAGAAGCCCACTGGGAATAATGTCGAATGAAAATGCACGGCTATCGGTTTCGGTACTGGGAGCAATTATACCGTTCAGGATTACGGTGCTATATCTGCTGTTCAATCCACGAACAATGACGAAGCGGTTATCTCCGAGCGTTATGCCTGGAACACGACGAACAACCTGGGCGGCGTCACGATCCTGTGACTTCGAGATCTGTTCGGCTGAAATTCCGCTAACCACAAGTTTGCTCGCTTTTATCGCGTCGATCAGGGCGAAGTCGGTGTTTATCTCGCGCGTTCCGGAAACAACTACCTCCTGAAGCTCAGTCGCATCTTCCAGCAACTGAACTTTTATTGACGTTTTCTTTTCACTTTCAACAACCACATCGGGAACGATATGGGTTTTGTATGTGATAAATGAAACGGAGAGATTATACGTACCGGGTTTTACATTCTGAATAACAAAATTTCCTTCGACATCGGTGGCTGCACCGACTGACGTTCCGTCGATAACAATATTAGCGCCGATTATCGATTCGCCACTTTTCGCATCCGTAACTACTCCGGAAATCGAGCCAAGTTGTGCCGAAACTGCATGAATCACCAGCGACAACGCGAAAGTAAGAACACCTTTTTGCAACATAGTTTTTACTATTAATACCTGCTGCAAAGGTCGAACTCCAATATTACGTAACGGGCACGGTGCTATTAACAAATTGTTAACTACATCTCCATCCTATGTGAACTGAATGTTATGTGAAATGCAGTTGACGCTGACAACCAGTGTGCTGAGCATAAGGTCGTTAATAAACTTGCTATGATTCGGTAACAATTTTAATTGTTACGAAACAAAAAGAGGGATATCCAGCGGGGGTCATTGCAATGTTCATTCGGGACTTCAACGTAAAGCTGATGAACATTCGTGACGCACAAAAAGGGGGCGCCGAAACGCCCCCTCCAACAATACATGAAAAAAATCTAATTTATGTCCCAAAAAAGTTTTGTGGTTGGAAGATCACCTCCAATGTCACTTGCCGCTTTCACGCGTTGGGCTCCGTTTTCATTCTGTTCACTGATAGGATAGATCATTCTGACTGGAATGACGAGCTCAGTCGTTATGTCACCACCTGTCGGCGGTTGAATCATCGGAGCATCGAGCCGTTTCCACTCTACCCACGATTCCCAACCGCGGTTGTACAAGGCTAACCACTTCTGGAACCCGATTCTCTGTTTGTAATCTCCGGAGGCTGTAGCATAAGCGACAGAAGGTTGAGCGAGATACACTTCAGCTTCCTGCTGACTTCCGCCCCAATAGGTGATCGATGCCACGATGGCATTATTATAGTGCTCTTCGGCCGTTCCCCCGACGGAAAATCCTCTTTCAACCGCTTCGGCCATCAGAAACCCGACCTCTGCGTAATCCATAATCATTCCTTCAAACGTGGGATCAATAATCTTATCGCTCGCATGTGAATATTCGGCATAGTCACTGGCAAATCCATATGGCGCGCCAATGAACTCGTCATTAACAGTCGTGAAGTAGAATCTGCGTCTTGGATCATTGAGCTCATTCATCGGGTCGATGATGGTTGACGCGATCACGAAATCCTCACGACTTGAGAACTGTGGGTTCATATTGGCAGAAATGGGATTGTTATTTGGAGCGGCATTGCCATACGGAAAGACAGCGTTGTCGTGGTTTGATGTCATCACATTGAGAGCTGCTTCCTCAGCCATTTCTTTAGCCCTTTCCGGATCGATGTCTGAAATTAGCATAGCCATCTTCAGTTTCAGGGAGTTTCCGAAACGCAGCCACTTTTCATGTTGGGCGGTAACCTGAGCCGTTGAACTACCCTCGTAGTAAAACAGATCTCCGTTTCCAAGTCCCGATGCGTCTGGCGTAATCTTATTGAGTGCCACATCAAGTCGTGTAACCAGATCGTTGTATATCGCCGCCGCGTCGTCGTATTTGGGGAGCACGTTCTCAGGATCAAGGGCATCGGTGTACGGGACATTACCAAACGTGTTCACCAACACGAGCCATGAATACACCTGCGTAATCTCAATCACGGCTACCTGATTATCCCTGACCGGGGCAGCAAGAACGTTGTCGGATTCCACCAGCTTCTTTGCTTCATTCAAGTCGGCCAGCACGTCGCGGTATACAGCTTGCCAGAAGTTCTGGGAGTAAGGCCGCGAGACCATGTTGTAGCGTGGTTCATTCAGATAGGTGGTCGTTGACCAATGCTGTGTATATAACCTGAAATTGTTATTGCTTACATTAGGCGTTGTGAGAATATCAGCAAGACCTTTAAGCGCATTTGAGAACAGCATTCTTGGCGGCGCTTCCGACGCTCTTTTTTGATCGATGTTATAATCATCAAGAGAATCAACGCATCCTACCAGCAGAATGGCAGTTACTACTGCGCCCAGTATTTTATTTATTTTCATAGGATAACATTAAAAAGTTAGTCTGACATTAAAGCCATAAGTCCGGACCATGGGATATGCACCGCTCTGGTAACCCTGATTTGCGTTTCCGGAGCTCAATCCTTCTTCCGGATCGGAGTACTCCATTTTCTTGTCAATAATCCAGAGGTTACGTCCGATCAGTGAGAGGTCCACCGCTTTGAACGGCGCGATACGTTCGATGAGATTTGCCGGGAGCGAATACGTGATCGCGAGTTCGCGAAGCTTGATGTAGCTTCCATCATAGATGTACATTTTGTGAGGAGCTCCGCCTTGCGCGTTTGCCGCATAACCAAAGGGAGTGAGCCCGGTGCCGGTTCTGTTTTCGGCATAGATATCATTTGGCGATCCGTCTTCCTTTACTCCTGGCAGAAGCACTCCGCCGCCTTCGCTCACCGGTAATCGCGAAGACACCCCTCGGCCATTTAATCCGGCAGTATTTGGATAAAGGCCGGTACCTTCTCCGTACCATTGATCCAGGGAGAAAATGTCTCCACCGCTACGTACATCGACCAGGAAATTAAGGGATACGTTCTTGTACGTTACGCTGTTTGCAATACTGCCCAGCCAGTCGGGATTCGGATCACCGATGTTTATATTTGAAGCCGCGGTTCGCTCATAATATCCGTTTTCGTTTACGGTAGGCTGTCCGTTAGTATAAATGAAATCGGTACCGCGGATTGTCCCGTAGGGTTGGCCTTTAACCGCATTCAGCGTAACCCCGCCCTGTAATTGAAAGATCGTATAATTGGTCACCTCGGCATCACCTTCACCATAAAGGTAAACGACCTTATTCCGGTTGCGTGAGAAGTTGAAGTTCATTGTCCAGGAGAAATCGTCTGTTTCTACAGGCGTCACAAATGCAGCCAGTTCTATTCCTTTGTTTTCCACTTCTCCCGAATTGACGAATTTGGAGCTGTAGCCTGTTGCGGCAGTCACATTTACAGGAATGATCTGATCAAACGTACTCGAGTGATACCAGGTGAGGTCGAACCCAACCCGGCCATTGAAGAACTCGGTTTCAATTCCGAATTCGTAACTCTTTGTGCGTTCTGGTTTAAGATCTTTGTTGTTCTTGATATTCGGAAGGGAAAAGAAGGGAACATTGCCAAGACCCGCGGGCTTATCGTAAACATCGTAGAGGCTAAGTGCCACTGCGTCATTACCAACTTCGGCGTAGTTTGCACGGAGCTTTCCATGGTTCAGCCACGACTTCTTCAGTACGTTGGAGAACACGAAGTTTCCGGCGACCGAAGGATAGAAGTAGCTGTTATTGTTTGTTGGCAAGGTGGTTGAACTTTCCTGACGACCTGCCAGTTCGAGAAAGGCAAGTTCCTTGTATCCAAACGTCGCGTTCGCGAAAATTCCGTCGACCCCAACCCGTTGGTAGATCTCCGAAGCAGGACTGGTCTGGAATGTTATTCCGCTAACCGAGTTTGATAAGGCGTACAATCCGGGCACCACAAGCCCTCCATTGGTTGATGCCCGGACCGAGTTTTCGCGGCTGCGTCTCATGTTGGATCCGATAATACCGCGGAAGCTTATATCGTTGCTGATGTCCTTGCTCACGTTAACCATGAGGTCGAAGTTTGTTTCGTGTGCCGTTCTCGTGAACCGTGTATACGACGAAGTGGATTCACTTCCTACAGCGATGCGTTCCTCCTGTAGATCAAAGGATCCATCAAAAGCCGCGCGACCCATTACGCTTAGCCAATCCGTAAACTTGTAATTTATGGTCGCGTATCCGATGACGCGGTCGCGTTCGTCGCTGGAGTAATTTTCATAACGGGACCAGTACGGGTTATCCGTGTAAAGTGGTCCCGTGCCCGCTGCGTTCATATTCCAGCTTACGTTTTGTCGATTCCGAAAATAAGCGTCGCGCTGTTCCTTGATATCGACATTGGTTTGCCACCATTGTCTGAATGCCTGATTGGGGTTGCGGCTGTTGTAACCGGTACCGTAACGTCCGATGCCATTCACTTTTGAATAGTTTGCTGATGTGGTAACCGTAAGCGCAGGTGTCACATCATAAGATGTCGCGAAGTTTACCAGATCTTTTTCCAGTGAACTGTTGGGTAACGTGCCCTTCTCATCACTTCGTGTATACCCGACCTTATAGGTTGCCTTGTCTCCTCCTGCAGTGACGCTTACTCCATGATTCGAGCTTAGCGCCGTTTCGTAGAACGTGCCTGGATCGTTCCTTGCAGCTACCCATGGGGTTGCCCTGCGATAATGCGGAGAAAATTGGTCCAATGCATTCCAGTGATAAACCATCAAATTGGGATTGAAACGTGGCCCATAAGATGCGTCATCGCCATAGATAACTGCTGGCAATGTTCCATCGTCGAACGTTCTTTCATTGAACAAGCCGCGGTAACCACCGCCAAATTCCTTTTGGTATCGGGCAAACGTACTCTTATCAATTTCACCCCAGGTCACCCCGCTGTTTATGGTAAGTCCAAACGAATTCTTGCGCCCTTTCTTGGTCGTGATAATGATGACCCCGTTGGTTGCCCGTGAACCATACAAAACGGTTGCGGCAGCGCCCTTCAGCACGTTCACGGATTCGATGTCATCGGGATTGATGTCGGCAGCCGCGTTGCCATAGTCGGTACCTGTGGATCCCGACTGTTGCCTTACTGTGTTGGTGTTCGCATTCGATACCGGAACACCGTCGATCACAAAAAGAGCCTGATTGTTTCCGGTGATTGACTTGTATCCCCGAATGATAACATTCGTAGAGCCCCCCATGGTGTTGCTACTCTTGATGTCAAGTCCTGCCACTTTTCCGGACAAGGAGTTGACAAAGTTCGCGCTACGGGTCTTCGATATCTGGTCGCCATTTACCTTTTGCGCTGCAAAGGCAAGCTCATTACGGTTTCTTTCGATACCGAGGGCAGTCACGACGACTTCCGACAACTGGGTAACGTCAGGAACCATCACCACATCAATTGTGGTACGTCCGTTCACCTCTACTTCCTGTGATTGCAAACCGATAAATGAATACACCAGCGTACCTGAGGCAGGTACCAGAATGTTGTACTGTCCATTTGTGTCGGTCACTGTGCCTGTGGCTGTTCCTTTCACCAGGACGTTAACTCCTGGAGTGCCGTTTGGATCGTCCGTTGTGGTTACACGCCCGGTAACCCTGAGTTCCTGTGCCCAGCTTATACTCACCAGCATAAGCGAAAGCAGTAAGCTTAATAAAGATCTCTTCATAGAAATTAAGTTGGATTAAAGAGACAGTCTACGGATATAAAGTCAATCTGCGTTGAAACTCACCCAATCTGACGTATGACTTTATCAGACACTCCCCCATACAGTGGTAATAAAATGTTCCGGGGCTACCTCAGATATCACAAGAAAAAATGGTCACGTGACTACTCACATGACCATTGTTCCTACATGTTACTTTGCTCTAAAAGAAAAGAATCAGCTTTTCCTGAACCGCCAGAGACAACGCTTCTTCTTTCGAGTTGACGTTGAGCCTGCGATAGATATTCTTAACATGTGTTTTCGCAGTTTCAGGTGAAATGTGCAGCTTGTCCGCGATCGTTGTGTGTGTTTTGCCCATAGACATAAGCTTGAGAATTTCCAGTTGTCTTGAAGTCAGGTCCGAGTCAATATTAACCTGAAGCATTTGCAGCAGCACTCTTGCGGCAAGGTTGTTCAATGGATAAATTCCTGCTTCAATATCCTGAATTGACAATTTCAGTTGTTCCCATCCTGTGTCAAGCGACAAAATTCCGGATATCCCCACCGTTACAATTTCCATAATTAAGGATTCCTCCGTCTGGTCAGTTTGCACCAGAATTTTAAGTCCCGGCAATTGTTGTCGATATTTTCTCAGCAAATGTACAAGGTGTGCATTCGATGGAGTCACTGAAACAATCAGCACTTCCGGTTTGCTTTTTGGCAATGACAACAATGCATGCTTGATGTCGCCATAGACGCCAACCACTCGATAGTCATCGTCAAAGTACATTAGCGTTTCATTGTTTCGTTTCAATTCTTCATTTACAATCAGTACTCTTTTCTTGTTTCTGATAAATTTCATATTTCTTTTCAGCTTGGCGTATTTTAAAAAAATTATCCTATCTCTAAAAAACCGTCCCGATTAACGGCATGTTCATCAGAGCTTACTAAGTTCGACCAGGGATCGTTCGCTCACGGCTCCGTTGTCGGCCACGTCCCAGACTGCTCCCTGAATGGCGGTCAACACAGGTATCCAATCTTTGCCCAATTCTTCGTTCCGTATTTTCTTGTCTTCCAGAACCTCAATAAGTTTTCGCATCCCCGGATTTTCTGTAACAGGTCCAGGTGAAAATCGCGTTTCCATCGCGGGTCTCGTACGCGACGCATTAAGACAATACAGATCGAGGAGAAAGGACTCAGTTGTCTTTGCCGAAACGGTTATCGTTACATCATACACGATGATTCCGTTCTGAGCCCTAGGTCGCCCTGTTTCATCACGCTCACAAATGAATGTCAAACCTGCCGGACAACGGATTGTTACTGGCTCACTGGAACTGTTGGTCAACGTCATGCATACCACGAAGTATCCCGGTGTGCCGTGTATCCTTTCGCGCGTCAGCGCTGCGGATAGTCCTATCAATGAATCAGGCGTGAGGCAAAAGTCGGGTGTAAATACACGACCCCCCTCCAGCTTTATCTGCGATGGAAAGACAAATGGTTGTCCGACCGGGTCTTCAATAGAGCCGCCGAACCCAGGTTCTTCACTACTATCATGAGGATCGGGATCATGCTGTTTTTCGCTGCATCCGCAGACGATGACAATGGCGAACAGGATAACGGCGCATTTTCTTACCAGGATGTTTAACATTCGCATATTGTTATTGAGGTAGTTCAACTTTTATGTCCACGGGTCTCCAGTTACCATAATTTGGAGCTCCTGATTCGGAAGCTACACCCATCGGCGTAAACCAGACTTCGGCCTCTCCAACACCATCTTTGGGTTGGAGTCCGTGATGCGGGTACTGATCAACATAAGGACCGACCTGACGTATGCGCAATTCGCGTCCATCCTTGAGTCGTGCATTCATCTTATACTTTCCGATAGGGAGATTATTTATATAGAAACTAAAGTTTTCAACTTTCTTAGAGATCGTGAACGTTCTGTTCTCTCCATAGAATGTTGCCACAACGGGCGTCAGCTCGATTTGTATCTCTGCGTCAAATGGAAGGCTTCCGGTAGGCGCCCATATATCGTCTGGATCGCCCAATGTATAGGAAATCAGAAGAGATCCGCCGAAGTAACCTCTTGAAGACCACGGCCTCTCGGCACGCTCGTCTTCGTCAGCAAGTCCATAGCTAAGCAACACAAAGTTTTTTACGAGTCCGTTTGTTGAGGGGAAGGATTCCAGGTCGCCGTCACCCGGATAAAGCCCAACGGAGGCCTTACCTGTTCCGTAGTTGAAACTATATCCCGCGGCCCAGATCTCCGCGGCACCGATAGGGATCATAATTTCATAGTACCCGTTCTCATCGGTTTTGGCAGAAGCCGAAGAATAAGAACCGCCGACAAGTGACGAACGTACTCCTACGAAAGCGTCTTCGACAGGTCTGCCGCTAAGGTCAGCGACAAATCCCCTAAGTTTTCCTTCCTCCACCCCAACCGTTGGGAATTCCGGAATGGCAGGCATTACTTCCTGCATGACATTAACATAACTGTCCGAACCTGATAATTGGAACTTCTTTAATCCTGTAATATCCGGCAAAGGCACAGGGTCGCCCCATACCGGACCAGACGGATTATCATCAGGCTTGGGGTCGCCTTCTTTTTCACCATCACAGCTCACCGCTAAAAAAATTGCGAAGAGTAAAATGAACTTGATTCCAATAAGGATCACGTCGTTTTTTATTTCAAGCCACGTCATAAGAATGATTTTTGTTTGAGTTTTATAACGCGAAATGCGGGGATCGCCGTTTTGCCGATCATCGCGCCCTTGTTGCAAATGATAGCAGGGATGTTGTCGACGGGAAGTGTCCGGAAACTGTCCGATTCCGGAGAGGAACATCTGGACTAATAAAGATTAAGTTTTTTTTACATGCCTGACTTTATGGTTAGCCAATTTCATGCGGGTAATTAAGCTGTTTTGAGGGTTGTGAAACATATGTTATATGGTTTGCAACATGCCTTTCACAGAAAAAAGCGTCTATATTATATAATAGAGAAAACCAAGAGGAGATCATTGCCGTATCCAACATCGATGAATCCCGAAGGCAAATCCCAACATCCGTGAAACTTTTGAAACTGATTTTGACATCGCTTTTGGTGGCGGTGCAATTATCATCTTTTGCAGCCCAGGATACGCTCAGATTCGAACACATCACGACTGCCAATGGTCTTTCTCAGGGATCGGGTAACTGCATACTGAAGGACAGCAAGGGATTCATGTGGTTTGGAACGGCGTTAGGCCTAAACCGTTATGATGGCCGTACAATCCGGATATTCCGCCATATCCGGGACGACTCAACCAGCCTCGATCACAACTTTATCACTTCTATTTTTGAGGATGAAGACAGAACAATTTGGGTCGGCACGATGGGCGGCATAAACAAATACAATTCTTCGACGGAAAATTTCGAGCGAATAAAGATTGATTCCAACGGACGTTTACTAAGGGTAACATCGGCTTTCAAATTTGACTCCACATACCTTTATTTTGGTACGGAGACGACTGGTATCATCCGTCTTGACAAGCGGTCAAACTCAACTGAGATCCTTAAAGCAACTTTTCCGGCCGGGATTACCGAACAAAAAATTGTAAACACAGTTCGTAGCTTCTTTTCCGTCGATGGGCACCATTATGCGGTGGCGATCAAATCCATCGGGAAACTAGGATCTCAAGGCAGTTTTGAAATCATCCCCTGGAAGAATCATCACGCAGGCCATGATTTAAGCATGGTGTTTAAAGACAGCCACGGCAAATTATGGGCAACAACAGAGGCAGGCCTGGCACTTCTTGAAATTTCAGACCAATGTTCCCTGACATTCCCACTGAAGGAACTCATTGGTATGCCGATATTCGATATTGTTGAGGACAAATACGGTAACCTTTGGGTAGCCACTGTCGGAAAAGGGCTCGCAGTGGTGAACAAGGCAAGAACTAAGGTCCAGTTCTATCGGAAAAAATTATCAGACTCCCGTTCAATAACCAACGACGCACTTTCGGCCATTTATATTGATGACCGGGGGATAGTCTGGATCGGTGGATTTGGTGGAGGAATCAACAAATACGACCCCGCCATTAACCGGTTCAATAACTACCGGGATGAGTACTCAGACAATCTCACCGGAATTCTTGAAGACCAGCACGGCCGAATCTGGTTTGTAGCCGCGTCCACCGGCGTTACAAGCTACAATCCTACGACCGGCGAACGAAGTAACTATCATCAGCCGGATTTTTTTCCCTATGGACTTAGTGAAGACGACGATGGCAATATCTGGGCTACTCAACCTTCAACAGGGATAAGCAAGCTTTCGAAATCCGGTAAACAATTTGAGACTGTCGTAAACGCTCACGTTGGCTATTCTATCGTAAAGGGCGCGGATGGCAAACTCTATACGTCGTTGAGCGGTAAGGGCCTCGCCTCTTTCGATCCGGTTAACGATAACTTGCAGTTGCTGGATTCAACTCATATTGCCAGTTCGATCTACTTCCTCCTCAATGGAAAGAACACCAACATATGGATTGTCGCGACACTTGGAAGGATCTTTGAATACGATCTTAAAACCGGAGCCTTTAAGAAGCATAAATTTGTTCATGAGGGATTAGAATTAACTGATCGGATAGCAGCGATGTGTGAAGACCGGCACGGTAACCTTTGGCTGGCCTATTCAGAACGCGGCCTGTTTCTGGCTGACGGACAAACCAAAGAAATCAAACGCAAATATGATGTTTCAAGCGGTTTGCCGAATCTGGATTTCATAAGCCTGCTGGAGGATAATCATGGGAACATATGGATCGGAACAAACAACGGCTTGGCTACACTCGATCCGGACACAGGATGCATAAGAACCTACACTACTCATGACGGACTCGTATCGAATGAGTTCAACTCGTTCGCGTGCTTCAGAAATTCCGATGGCCGGCTCTACTTTGGAGGGATGGAAGGTTTTAACTATTTTTTTCCGGAAGATCTGAAAGACAATGACGATGTTCCTCCGGTGGTTCTGACAGGATTAAGATTGTTCAACCGTACCGTTCCGATCGGTAAGTCAACTGACAGCACGACATTCCGCCTGGCATCTTCTATTTCAGAACTGGATAAACTTAATTTTCGGCATGATCAGAATGTCGTCACGTTCGAATTTGCCGCGTTGGATTATTCGCTACCCCGGAGCACAGAATATGCCTGTAAGCTCGAAGGGTTTGATTCCGACTGGTCCAATATTGGAAATGACAATTCCATGACGTATAGCAAACTCCAGCCCGGGCACTATACGTTTCGTGTGAAGGCAAAAAATAGCAACGGACGATGGAATGAAGATGGAGCATCCATTGTTGTCGTCATACAACCTCCCTTTTGGAAAACATGGTGGGCGTATGCGCTATATGTCATGCTTGCCATCGTTGTGTTTTATGTAGTCTGGCGATACTTCACACATCGGGAAATATTAAAACAACAACTAAGGATCCACACCCTGGAATCGCAAAAGCTGAAAGAGGTCGATGAAATGAAGACCCGTTTTTATACAAATGTATCGCATGAGTTTCGCACGCCGTTAACATTGATACTTGGGCCTCTTGAAGCCGCGACCTCGCTATCCGTACAATCCGGACACCAGCAGGTTGTTCATAATTTGGGAATCGTAAAGCAAAACGCCGATCGTCTTTTGGAGCTGATGAACCAGCTTATGGACTTTTCGAAACTCGAATCGGGAAATATGAAGCTAAATCTCTGCGAGGATGACCTAGTCGTATTTGCAAAGACATGCACGGCCGCATTTTCTTCGCTCGCGGTAAGTAAGGGAGTCAATCTTCGATTTACCAGTCAGTTCCATTGGCTGACTGTAAGTTTCGATCGCGACAAAATGGAAAAAATATTAAACAACCTCCTTTCAAATGCATTGAAATTTACAAATGAAGGTGGGATAGTCGATGTGGTCGTTGGACACAACAGCGATGGTGTAACGCTTGAAGTCAGGGATGACGGCATGGGTATACCTTTGGAAAAAATTAACCAGATCTTCGATCGCTTTTACCAGGTAGACACGACCGCGCGGACGAATGAAGGGACAGGCATAGGGCTCGCGTTGCTTAAGGAACTAGTCTTACTGCACAATGGAAAAATAGAAGTAATCAGCAGCGAAGGAAAAGGCAGCCAGTTCATTGTCCGTTTTCCCATGCAAATCCTCGACGCAGTTCAAAACGATGACAGTGATCAAACGACCATTATTGCCAGCGGATGCGAACCTATCCAGAATCCATCGGTGACCAGAATGATGATCGGGGATGATTCATCCGCTTGTGATACGAAATCCGTTGTTTTGATTATTGAGGACAACAACGAGGTCAGAGCGTATATCAGAACCGCATTCGGAAATAATTACGAAATCGTTGAAGCAGAAAATGGTGAAGAAGGACTTGCAACGGCAGAAGCCATAATTCCCGATCTGATTATTTCGGACATTATGATGCCACGAATGGATGGCCATCAGTTATGTCATCGCCTCAAAACGAATGAAAAGACCAGTCACATACCGGTCATACTACTCACCGCTAAGGCAAGTCATGAGGAACGTTTGCAGGGACTTGAAACGGGTGCGGACGATTACCTTACGAAACCTTTTCACGTAAAAGAACTTCAGGTCAGGGTTAAGAACCTTATCGAGCAACGCAACAATCTACGGCGACGATTTACACAAACGATGCTGCTTCAACCCAAAGAGGTAGCCGTAACTTCTGCTGATGAAGTGTTTCTCAGAAAATGTATCCTCTCTGTTGAAGCGAACATGTCGAATCCTGAATTCAGCGTCGATGCTTTCGGGCGGGATGTAGGCATGAGCCGTTCACAGCTGCATCGAAAACTAACCGCGTTGACAGGTCAGTCTGCCAGTGAGTTTATCAGGAACCTTCGACTCAAGAGAGCGGAAGAACTTATCAGGAAGCAGTATGGACACACCGCGGAAGTCGCGTACCAGGTTGGCTTCAACAGTGTCTCTTACTTTATCAAGTGTTTCAAAGAAGCATATGGCAAAACACCCACTGAACTGGGAGCAATAAGCCGCGACGAAATGGTCAATCATTAAGATTTCAGATTTAAGATCTCGAATTTCAGATTTGATTCGGTCTCAGGTTTCGATTTCTCAACCTATCATCGGGACTTCCACCCTAAAAATAATGAACGTGCCATACGCACAAAAAAACCCCGGCATTGCTGCCGGGGCCTCTCCAAGTGCAAGCGGAGAGTCAAGATCTTAATCAAAGGAAACAGCTGGTGCATCCTGTGCTTCAGCTGATGCGCCAAACGGCTTGCGTACGGAAAAGTCTTCACCGCCGCCAAACAGGTTTAGCGCCATTCTCTTAAAGAAACCACGAACATAGGTGTTATAGTTCGATACCGCCTCATTATATCGCTGACGTGCCACATTTATGCGATTTTCAGTGCCTTCGAGTTGTGCCTGCAGGTCCTGAAAGTTTTCAGTGGACCGGATTTGCGGATATGCCTCGAACGCAAGGTTTATTGCTGTGTTGATCCTCCGACCTGCAATTTCGAGATCTTCAGGTGTTTCGGCGTTTACGATTCCAGCCCGGGCCTGAGTAACCTCAGTGAGAATCCCCCTCTCGTTTTCGGCGGCGCCCTTGACGGTTTCAACCAGGTTTGGAACAAGGTCCGCGCGACGCTGATACGTGGCCTGAACGTCACCGAAAGCCTGGTTTACAGTTTCCTGTGCAGCGACCGCCCGGTCATATATTCCAGCACCCCATTGGACGAAGATGAAGCCCACCAGAATGATGGCACCGATTATAACTAAACCTGTGATTAATCCTTTGCTCATATTGTTAGTTTTATTTTCGGAACCAATTTAGCGAAAATGGTGCAAAACCGGCTTTTGTTTTCATCTGTCATTTTTTTCGCGCTGACTTCATGCAAAATCGACCGGAAGGAAACTGTCGACCGTGACAAATTTACCTTCCGCTACACAGACGACGCTTATCTATTCTTCCGAAATATTCGCCAGGTTTATTATGACTTTCAGGATTTGCCCCAGGCACGGTGGCACGCATACCGACTGAGTAACCGTTACTCGGGAAACCAAAGGCCGGCCCTTAATCCGGTAATCGTTGTCAGCTGGGAGACGAAGGAAGCAAGCCTCCTTATCGAAGGAAATGAGTTACTAATGAGTGAACCGGAATTTGTAATTCGCGAAATCAACCCGCAAAGCGGGGCCACTTACAGTTACCGGCTCAGGGAGCGGGGCCGGGAGAATATGCTTGAATTCGCGACCAAAATTTATGAAGGCATTCTCGCTGAGAATGGTCTTAACATCCTGTATAATGGTCAGTATTACCCCCTGTTTCCGGAGGAAGACGATGCCGACAATTTCAGGGTTGTGCTCGCCGACTATTACCGGCTTACCCGGATTTTTTAGGTCACCGGGTTTCAGTCATACGTTCTGCGGTGTCGGCAATACGGAGTTGTTCAATAAAGTCATCGAGATCACCATTCATCACAGCGGGAAGATTGTAAACCGTATGGCCTATACGATGGTCTGTGACACGGCTTTGCGGATAATTATACGTGCGAATTTTTTCGGATCTGTCGCCACTGCGAACCAGTGACCTGCGCGCGGCACCAATTTCACTTTGCTGTTTCTCGACCTCCATTTCGTACAGTTTTGTCTTTAGCATCTGAAGCGCGCGCTCGCGGTTCCCGTGCTGTGACCGCTCCACCTGGCAGGTAATCACAATACCTGTAGGCTTATGTGTTAACTGTACTTTGGTTTCAACCTTGTTTACATTCTGGCCTCCCGCCCCGCTCGATCGTGCAGTCTGAACTTCAATATCTGCGGGGTTAACTTCCACCGCTTCCACATCCTCGACTTCAGGCAGGGCTACCACCGATGCCGCTGAGGTGTGTACACGCCCCTGCTGCTCTGTGGCAGGGACACGCTGAACCCGGTGAACACCGGATTCGAATTTGAGCAAGCCGTACGCACCGTCGCCGCTGATACTGCTAATCACTTCCTTGTAACCGCCGGCGGTTCCTTCGGTTACGTCGAGCACCGTCATCTTCAGGCCACGTTTGTCGCAAAAACGTTGATACATCCGCCACAAGTCGCCGGCAAAAAGAGCGGCTTCATCGCCCCCGGTACCAGCGCGGATTTCTAGCATTACGTTTTTGTCGTCATTTGGATCTTTAGGAATCAGCAATTCCTTTAGTTCGGCCTCCAGTTTCTGGATTTTCGGTTCAAGCTCGTCGATTTCCAGCTTGGCCAACTCCCGCATTTCTTCATCCTTTTCACGGGAAAGGACCTCTTTCGCCTGGCGCAAATGGCCAGAAGTCTCGGTGTATTGATCGAATTTCGCGACCACCTTTTCCAGGTCGCGGTATTCTTTGCTCAATTGCGAATACTTCTTCATGTCCGAGACAGTATCCGGTTGCGCCAGCAATTGGCCAACCTCTTCAAACCTGAGCTTTATTTCCTGGAGTTTTTCAATCATAAATCAAAATCGGGGTGCAATTTACGAATTACATACAGTTTAATGTTATCCGGCTTTCGGGCTTTTGGTACATTTGGCTTCTTAAAGCATACTAATATTGGTGCCCATGCGACGTGTCCTGCTTTTTTCTGCAATCGTGTTCTCATCCTGCGGTGGCTCACTTTCCGACGAACAACGCAAGCAAATAAAAGAAGGCATGGAACATCAGAGAATAGTAAGAGTTTCCGACGCGGAAATTCTTTCGGAAGCCCTTAAGAAAGGGAAGGCTGTTCTGTCGGCAGTGCATTCAGAGATGGACTCGCAGCTTTTAGACTCCCTGGAAGAGGCCCAGAACGTTAACATCCGCTTTCTCGTGCCCGGCGAAACGAATGCACGGGCCATCGAACAGGAATTGATCGAAGCCTACGTTACAGGCATCGCCGCCGGTACTTCGGGGGAAAACCTGCAAAAGATCTGGACCAGCGATCAAAAAAACGATTACGACACGCTGCTTTTTTCCCATCCGGAACTCCGAATTAACAGCGATGGCGTAGAGGAACTGAAAGGAATCTGGAATATTTACATCCCCCGGAAAGACATCATTATTGAAATCGGCCGCGATCGGTAGCCCATAACCATTTCCAAAAATTAAATAAGCGGTATGGTAATGTTGCAAAGTGCCTTTAATTTTAGGCCTTAACCCATTAACCTATGATGAGAAATTTTCTTCTGATTCTATTCTTTTCTACTCAAAGTCTTTTCCTCCATGCACAGCGAACCGAAAAGGTTGATACGGCGATCGTATCCAAAATTCAGCGCGAAGGTATGGAACGGTCGCAGGTCATGGACATCCTCCACATGCTCACCGATGTTCATGGTCCGCGTTTGACAAACTCAACCGGCTACCGGAATGCAGCTGAATACGCCCGCAAAACACTCGAAAGCTATGGTGTTGAAGGCGTTCATTTTGATCAGTGGGATGAACCTTTCGGACGTGGTTGGAACCTCAAAAAATTCACCCTTCAAAATGTCTCGCCCGTATACTTTCCAGTGATTGCCTATCCGAAAGCGTGGTCTCCGGGAATAAAAGGATCCGTGCAGGCAGAAGCTGTTTACCTGGACATTCAGAACGAAGAGGACATAAAGAAATATGAAGGAAAACTAAAAGGAAAATATGTTCTCTTCAGTTTGCCTACACCTGTGAAGCCAGGATTTGTGCCGGATGCCACCAGACTAACTGATTCGGTCTTGCTGCTTATGGCAAACTCCGGTGCCAGTGAAAGCTTCGGTGGTCGCCGGTTCCGCGCACCTACCGAACCTCAACGGTTGGCCTATCTGAAATGGAGCTTAATCCAGAAAGAAGGCGCTGTCGCCGTTATCGAAGCCAGTCCCTCTTCACGGCTGGAAGATGGCACTGTTGCCGTAAGCGGAGCAACGGTCCCTTATCCTGCCGATGTTCCATTCGCGCAACGCGTTTCTTCGTATCATGCCAAAGCACCAAAACTTCTACCTCAGGTTGTCGTGGCCGCAGAGCATTATAACAGAATGGTTCGCCAAATCCAGAGTGGGCAAACTGTACGCCTCGAAATGAGTCTGGAAACAGAGTTCCTGCCTGAGGCCCCCGGTTATAATGTTATTGGCGAGATCCCCGGAACCGATTTGAAAGATGAAGTCGTGATGATAGGCGCCCACCTCGACAGCTGGCATAGCGGAACCGGGAGCACCGACAACGCATGTGGTTCCGCCGTAATGATGGAGGCTATGCGATTGATAAAATCCCTTGGGGTGAGTCCCCGGCGAACAATCAGAATCGCGTTGTGGGGTGGTGAAGAACAAGGATTATTGGGCTCACGTAATTATGTGAAACGGGTAATTGGCGAACGTCTCGATAAGGCGTTTCCATACGATTCAATTGAACTTAAACCTGCTGCTGAAAAACTGTCGGTGTATTTTAATATGGACAACGGCTCCGGCAAATACCGCGGCATCTACCTGCAGGGTAACAATGAGATCGCGCCAATCTTTCGCGTGTGGTTCAACCAATTCTCCAGGATGGGGGCGTCAACATTAACACTACGTAACACCTCAGGAACAGATCATCTTTCCTTCGACGCCATGGGTATACCTGCATTCCAGTTTATACAGGATCCGATTGAGTATGGAACGCGCACACACCATACCAGCATGGACGTGTACGACAAAGCTGTTGAAGACGATTTGAAACATAACGCCGTCATTACGGCCGCGTTCGCATGGCTTGCGGCAAATCGTGACGAGCTGATGCCTCGAAAAAAGGATTAATTGAATTACAATATTGAAGGGGGATGTGAGTCCCCCTTTTTTTTGTCCCCTTAACACTGGTGATACCGCCAACAGTCGGCCAGGTGATCATTGACCAGACCACACGCTTGCATGTGCGCGTAGATGACAGTACTTCCGACGAATTTGAATCCGCGCTTTATAAGGTCCTTGCTCAGTGCGTCCGACTCGACTGTAGTCGCTGGTACTTCTTTCAACGATTTCCATTTGTTTACCCTGGGCTTCCCCCCGACAAATGACCAAATGTATTCATTGAATGATCCGAATTCTTTTTGTACTTCAAGAAATCGCTTCGCGTTATTCACCGCGGCAGTAACCTTAAGCCTATTGCGAACGATCGCCGGATTCTGAAGAAGGTTTTCAATCTTTGCAGGGGTGAACTTCGCCACTTTGACGGGATCAAAACCGGAAAAAGCTTTTCGATAACCGTCACGCTTCTTAAGAATGGTAGACCAGCTTAAGCCGGCCTGTGCTCCTTCCAATATAAGAAACTCGAAATGCTTTTTGTCATCATAAACGGGAACACCCCACTCCTCATCGTGGTAGCGGATGTACTCATCAAACTTGAGACACCACGGGCAGCGGATCAGCTCTTTCATTTTCAGTCAATTTTATAACGCCTGTTTAATGTCTGCGATAAGTTCATCAGCGTCTTCAATGCCAACCGACATACGAACCAGGTTCTCAGTGACACCCATCGCTGCACGTTCAGATTCAGACATCTTGGAGTGCGAGGTGCGGGCCGGCGAAGTTATTGTAGAATCGACACCACCCAGACTGATTGCCCGGGTTATCAACTTCAGGCGATCCATAAAAGCATGCGCATCGCCCGGTACTTCAAAAGAAAGCATACCGCCGAAGCCGCCTTTCATCTGTTCCTTTGCCAACCCGTGCCCGGGATGGTCCGGAAGTCCTGGGTAATATACTTTTCCGATTCGTTTGTCCGACTTTAAAAATTCGGCGACGGCCATGGCGTTGCTGTTTTGTTGGCGAACACGAAGTACCAGCGTCTTCAAACTTCGTTCTACGAGCCAGCACATAAAGGCGTCGGGCGAGCCCCCATAATTAACGGCACGCTCTCGGATCCGGGCGATGCGCTCACGCGATGCCAGTGCCACTCCGCAACACAGATCATTATGACCACCGATGTATTTTGTCCCGCTGTGAGTCACGATATCAATTCCCAGATCCAGTGGGTTCTGATTCACCGGACTTGCGAACGTGTTATCGATAATGGTGATTATCCCGTGTTTTTTTCCAATGCCGGCTATAGCCCGGATGTCGGTGATTTTGAGCGTGGGATTGGATGGGGTTTCAATGTAAATAACCCGCGTTTTGGGTGTGATCGCATTTTCGAAAGACTCAGGGTTAGTTGTATCCGCGAAAGAATACGATATCCCCAGCCGATTCAGTTCTTTCACGATTGCGTTGAAGGTGCCACCGTAAAGGTCGCGCTGAAAAACTGCGTGATCTCCGTGCTCCATGAACGAAAGCATCGATGTAAAGATCGCCGCCATCCCTGAGCTGAACAGAATTCCATCGCCAGCATTTTCGAGGGCAGTCAGTTTTTCGACGACAGCTTTTTGATTGGGTGTATTGTAATATCTGGGATACAACGACCCGGCCTCGGTGTGCTCATAATCATACGCAGATGACGGATAAACCGGCGTGATTGTACCGCCGTACAAGGGGTCTCCATGGGAGCCCGCATGTACGCTATTCGTGAGTTTGGTGATATTGTTTGACATTGGTTTCTTCTTGTGTCAAAGATATAATAGTTGCTGAATACTGCGGCACTTCTCAAATCATCAAAATGATTATTGCGGCTTCAAAAACAATTAGTTGAAAATATGTTAAATTAGAAACACATTACTCTAACCTCCAACCCCTAACGGTATGTCTAACTCTTTCGACCCCAACACAGGCGGCATAATCAGCCGCGATGAAGCTGAAACCTGGATAAAAAATTATGACAACGAGAACCGTCAGGACAAGGAACGGGATACAATCTCCGTTTTCTTTGGCCGCGACTTCCTGAAGAAAGTTATTGATACTGAAGGTGCTGTCGGTGTTACGTTTTTCTTCGTTAAGAAACCCAATACTGAAGCCAAAAAGAATCTTATGGATCTGGTGTTGGTGCCACGCGCGGCGGACGGGAAGCTTTTATGGCCTAACCTTGTTCAGGGAAAAGACAATCCTGACGCAGGGGCATACGACAAATCAAACCCGTGTCCGCCAATGTGTTGATCAAATGCTTGTATGCATTATGTTATTCTGATCGCGATACATTCGCTCCTTCTGTTTGCCGTCATTTTGATCTTTTGGCATTGGCACAAGGAGAGCACAGCTTTTAGATGGCTTGCTGTACTGCTGTTGCTTTCTTTTGTCTGTGACGCCGCAAGTATCGCGAATCACATTCTCAGGCTTAATTTCGAGCCTAACCTGCCCTCCAATCTGCACACGATGCTTAATCCATTCCTGGTAGGCTTGTTCTTCTTTTATCTTCTTCGGGGCAGGTATCTGCTTTACTTTGTCACCTTGTTTCTGATGGCGAATTTCATTTTCTCGATCAGTTTATCGCTCGCCACGCCTGCCTATAGTTCTTACAATACGCTGACAGAGAGTTTTCTTATTCTCACACTTTGTATCATCTGGTATTTTCGAATCTTAAAAGATCCGCCGGCGCTGAATATTCAGCAGTTACCTGAGTTCTGGGTCGTTACCGGATTTTTCCTTTCCACCTCGGGAAAGCTCATTGTATATACAGTCTCTACGTATCTGTTGAATGTCTTGCACGACAACCTCATAGTCTTGCAGACGATTCACAATGTGCTTTCCGTATTGGGAAACGTATTCATCGCCTATGGATTGGTTGTTCAGCAAAGAGGATTCAGGCGCCTCGGAAATCCTCATCCTTCGATTTAAGAATTTACCCGACTTTCATTGAATTTGAACACCTCTATGTGTTGATCCCAATGCCGACAAAAGAAAACTCCTGACTGGTGATTATTATGGCTGGTTGGAGTGGTGGCAATGGCATTTGAATACTCGTCAAATTCCGATTTTTTCCTTTTGGATTTCCGCAAGTTGATTTTCTTCCCCACCTTGTAAAAATAAACCGTCTGTACGCTTACGTGCCCGCGAATCCGGAAACCACTCAGGTCTACCTCATCATTGGAGTTGCAGTTATTGCCATGCTGCTTATGGGCGGCGCTATAATTTTATTTGTGCTTTACTACCAAAAAAGGATGACGGAAGAAAAACTACAGCGTCAGCAAATGGAATTGCAATTTCAAAAGAAGATGATCGAGGCCGCGCTTGAATCGCAGGAGAACGAACGGAGGCGGGTGGCCGCGGATCTTCACGACAGTATTGGCGCCATGCTTTCGACTATTCGTTTGAGTCTTATCACGCACGTTAAACGCAACGAGCACGACGCCGAAAGCATTACAGAAAGCAAAAAAATGCTGGACGACACCATTGACTCCGTGCGCAGAATAAGCCGTGATCTGATGCCCTCGACGCTTGAAAAATTCGGGCTTAGCCTTGCCGTTAAGGAAATGTGCGACAGGTTTCAGACAACTACATCACTTCCGATTGTCTTCGAAGAGATCGGGAAAACGCCGCATCTCTCAAAGACCCGCGAACTTATGGTTTTCCGAATCATTCAGGAATTGCTCAATAATGCCCTTAAACATTCGGGTGCGTCCGTGCTTAAAGTAATTCTTAAAAATTCGGGTAACCTTGATGTAATTGTTGAAGACGATGGCGCGGGCTTCGACCTTAATGAACAGCAGATCGAAGGAAAAGGACTCGGATTATTCAACATTGAAAACCGGGCCCGCCTTGCCGGCGGAGCGGTTATTTTTGATTCTGAAGTCGGTAAAGGAAGTAAAATCATAATCTCAATTCCCTATGAGAAAGTTTAAAGTTTATATCGCCGATGATCATACCCTCTTCCGGAAGGCGATGGTAAACTTGATGCGCACATTTGACCGTGTAGACGAAGTGCGGGACACGGAGAATGGAAAGGAACTTCTTGCACTGATGAAAACAAGTAAGCCTGACGTTGTAATTGTCGACCTGCAGATGCCGGTGATGGATGGCGCTGAAACCTGTGAACACATCATTGCCAGATACCCCGATGTAAAAATAATTATCCTCACCATGCACGACAGTGAACGGTTCATTCTAAGTATGATGGAAGCCGGTGTACACGCGTTTCTGTTAAAGAATACCGAACCTGAGGAGCTTGAAAAGGCTATCTACTCCGTTGCAGAAAAGGACTTCTATCACAATGACCTGGTTGCCACAGTATTGAGAAAAAATGTGAAAGACAAAAAACCGGCACAACGTTTCTCTTTCAGGCAAACGGAATTAACTGAACGCGAAAAGGAAATACTTATCCTCACCTGTCAGGAGCTCACAATCCGTGAAATTGGTCAGCGCCTTTCTCTGAGCGAAAACACGGTTCGAAATCACCGGGTTAACATCATGGAAAAGATCGGTGTAAATAACACGGTAGGGCTGGTGAAATACGCTTACGAATCTGGTTTGATCAGCTAACTGACCAAAATCGACGGTGGTAAAATTGTACCAATTTCATAGTACTTTTTTACTACTCGGCTATTCGGGGAATGGCCTTTATCAAGGGATTTCGGCATTTTTCATTTTCGCACCCTTCCTCCCTTCCCTTCCGGAAATCAGCCCATACCAAAATTGGCCATCTTTATGCAAAGGGAAGGCACAAAACTTCCTTCACAGGAATGAAAATACTTGTGGTGCACAGGCAGAAACTAACCGTTGACACAATAAAGTCGGTACTTAGCGGACGTAACCCCGTTGTACGCCACACCGAATCTGGTTTGGATGGGCTCCTAACCTCACGAATCGAACATTTCGATCTGATAATCTGCGGTACTGACCTGCCTGTGGTCACAGGCTTTGAGCTGGTGCGTTCCATTCGAACAAACTCGATCAATCGCTCCACCCCCGTTATCTTTCTCGCGGACGAAATCAATACCAAAACCGCACATCTTGGTGAAGCTCTTGGTGTTGCCGGTATGCTCGGAATAGAGGATATGTCAGACAAACTGGAGAATCTTGTAAGCGAAAAGGTGAAAATGAATTAGCCTTCGTCACTGAAAATTTTAACTGTTTATACGTTAGCTCGATTGTGATGCCCGGCCAAAAGCCGGGTGTCGCGTTTTAGTCCTCTTCCTTTTTCAACAGCCCGGAAAACATGCTGTTGAAAATCGAAAGAATCAGGCTAAAGGCTAGCGCCCACCAGAATCCGTCGACGTTGAAGCCAGGCACGATGAAGTCCACCAGTAAAATTAGTAACGCGTTTAGTACCAGAAGAAATAAGCCAAGGGTTAGAACCGTAATCGGGATCGTAAGAAATATGAGCACAGGCTTCAGTAACGTATTCACTACCGCCAGGACCACAGCAACCAGCAGCGCATAACCAAAGTGACGAACGTCAACTCCGGGAAGCAAATAGGCCGTAAGCAGAACGCCGAGACCTGAAAGTAGAAAGCGTAGAATTCCGTTCATAGCGCACCCTAAAATTAAGATTTAACCTTCCTTTTATCTACTCAACCCAAATTTTAACTTACGCCCATGTACGCCATTGTTGATATCGAGACTACCGGTGGATACGCTGAGAATCATCGAATCACTGAAATCGCGATCTATCACCACGATGGTTTGCAACAAACCGGCAGCTATCAAACGTTGATAAATCCCGGGCGCAGCATTCCATATTATATCACCGGGCTTACCGGAATTTCAACGGAGATGGTTCTTGATGCCCCAACGTTTGAAGAAGTTGCGCCGGAAATATTAGCACACCTGGAGGGAAAAGTTTTCGTCGCTCATAATGCCCATTTTGACTATTCCTTTCTTAAGAAGGAATTTGAATTAGCGGGGCTGACGTGGCAGGCGAAAAAACTTTGCACGGTCCGGCTGTGCCGTAAGATTATTCCCGGCCTGCGGTCGTACAGCCTGGGTACGCTCTCAGAAAGCCTGGGAATTACGATCACCAACCGCCATCGCGCTGGTGGAGATGCCTCGGCAACGGCAAGTATCTTTGATCTTCTGCTTCGCCGTGATAAGGACGGCTACATTGCAAAAGCCCTCAAACGAAACTCGGGAGAAACCATACTTCCGCCCAACCTCCCCAAGGAGGAGTTCGATAGGCTGCCTGCAAAACCGGGTGTGTACTACTTCCTCAATGCGCGTGGTCAGGTGATATACGTCGGAAAGGCAATCAATATCAAGAAAAGAATTGCCGGACATTTCACGGGTGATGCCCGCGAATGGAGCCGGTCTAAGATCAGAAACGAAATCCATCATATCTCCTATGAGCTCACCGGAAATGAGTTGATTGCATTGATCCTTGAGTCGCAGGAGATACGTAGGTTGTGGCCGAAGTACAACCGGGCACAAAAACAGAAATCCGAAGAATGGGGCATCTTCGATTATGAAGACCGAAATGGATACAAGCGGTTTTCAGTAAATCAGGTGACGAGAGGTTCACGTCCGTTCATGCGGTTTTCAACAAAGGGTGATGCGTGGAACTTCCTGTGGGAAAAGGTTCGCGAGTACGAACTCTGCCCAAAGTTATGTGGCCTGCAGGTAACCAAAGGGTTGTGCTTTAACTATCAGACTGGCGAATGCCATGGCGCGTGCCTTTGCGTAGAGTCGGTCAACGATTATAATACCCGCATCGGAAATGCGATCCAATCCGCGTTGCAGAAGGGAAACACAGCAGCGATTATTGGGCGAGGACGAAGTGTTGACGAACACTCCCTTATTCTTGTTGAAAACGGAACGTATTCAGGGTTTGGCTTCGTCGGGAAAGATGTGTCGATTTCTGACCTCGAAGCAGCCAGGACGTTTGTGAAAAGCAGTATCGAAACACCAACTGTTCAAAATCTTATTAACTCCTATATGACCAATCCCCGGGGAACGAGGATTGTAACGTTCAGTACCGTTGCCTGCCCTGAACCCCCGGATACAATGAGGGTACGGGATCACTCGTGAATATTTCCTTGCTGTCAATATCCATTATTGAAAGCACACCCTCCCAACCGGCCCCTGTATCCATCAGCCAAATGCCAACCGCGTATAATGGCTTATCCTGATGGATCGGCGTATGCCCCAGATAAACCTCATCATATATAGTAAGTTTCCAGTCGTCCTGGACATGCTGATTACTCAGCGCAGCCTTGGCCAAAGCCCGATCCCATAAAAGTATATCCTCGGTTTGTTCTGCCAATGTCAGCGCGGGATCGAAACCGGCATGAACAAACAATTTTTTTTCCCAAAGGAAATAAGGCAACGCCTTTTGAAGAAAGTCCGTGTGCGACTCAGGAACAGGATTTCCGGCGTACGAATCAATAGTCGCTTCTCCGCCTTGCACGTACCAGATGTTTTCAATGTTTCCGGTTTTCATCCAGCGGAGCAACCATGTATCGTGATTTCCCAGCACATAAACGAGATGCTTTATCTTCTGCAGCTCTTCAATACACTGTTTGGTCTCAGGCCATCCGTCGCAAACGTCCCCAAGACAAATGAGGCAGTCCTTTTTATAGTCGAAATTGGCTCTCTCCAGGCACTGAATCAACGCCCGGTAGGCACCATGGATGTCACCAATCACTAAAACTCTACTCATTGTTTACTTTTTTGACGGCCTTTGATCTCCCTGTTTTACTTTCCATCCCAAATAATGCAAGGCATCTTGAGATTTGCCTTATTTTTGACCGTCTTAAAACATTATACCGAAGCTCATGGATTCAGCGATCGTGGAACGGCATCAGGAACACCAGCACAAAATTAAGGAAGTTATTCGGGAAGTAGGAAAAGTCGTCGTTGGTCAGGACTATATGGTCCACCGACTCCTCGCGGGCCTTTTTACCAACGGACATATTCTGTTGGAAGGCGTACCGGGGCTGGCCAAAACGCTTACCGTAAGCACCCTGGCCCAGGTGCTTCATTTGGATTTCCAACGTATTCAGTTTACACCTGACTTGCTCCCGGCAGACTTAGTCGGAACGATGATCTACAATCAGAAGGAAGGCAAATTTGAAGTCAAAAAGGGGCCAATCTTTGCGAACATTATCCTTGCGGACGAAATAAACCGGTCTCCCGCAAAAGTCCAATCGGCTTTGCTCGAAGCCATGCAGGAGAAACAGGTGACGATAGGAGAGACTACCTTCAAACTTGACAAACCCTTTCTTGTTCTTGCTACTCAAAATCCCGTTGACCAGGAAGGGACCTACTCGCTGCCGGAAGCACAGGTGGATCGTTTTATGATGAAAGTATTCGTCGACTATCCGTCTAAAGAACAGGAGCTGGAAGTCATGCGACGAATTTCAAATATGCAATTCAACTTCCAGGTAGATACACTACTTACAAAAGAAGAGATATTCTCCATTCGCGAACACGTTAACCGCGTTAAGATTTCAGAGTCACTTGAGCATTATATTATCGAACTTGTCTATGCTACACGCAAACCTTTGGACTACCGGATAGACGAATTCGCCTCTTATATTCAATTCGGCGCATCGCCGCGGGCAAGTATTAATCTTAACCTGGCATCCAAAGCAATTGCCTACATGGATGGTCGTGATTATGTTCTTCCGGAAGACATAAAGGAGATCGCGCTTGACGTTCTGAACCACCGGATAATATTGAATTACGAGGCCGAAGCCGACAACGTAAAAACCAAGGATATCATAGGCGCGATTCTCAAAAAGGTTCCGATTATGAAGTAAGAATGCCAGCCCGCGCTTTGGAAAATTAAAACATCTTCTTACGATGCTGACGCCTTGGTCCGGCGTTGGTATTCATATCAGTTAAGCCGATTAAATTGCGGATATGAAAAAGACCCCCGTTCTCTCGATTGATCAGTTTTTCAAGCGAGGTAACCAATACTATCTGGCACATCTCTCTGTGGATTGCGTGATCTTTGGGTTTCATGAAAACGAGCTAAAGGTCCTGTTACTGGAGTGGAAAGGGAGCAAGCACTGGTGCTTGCCCGGCGGTTTCATCCTCAAAGACGAGCACGTCGATGACGCGGCGATCAGAATCCTCAAACTTCGTACGGGTCTTGACAAGATATACCTCCGGCAGTTTTATGCATTTGGTGATCCTGGCCGCGGCCGGAAGAAACCTGGCGTGAAGCCCCCCGCCGGATTGACCCAAAGCTGGCTAATGGATCGCTTTATTACCCTTGGGTATTGGGCACTGGTCGAGTTTTCGAAAGTCGTTCCTACACCAGATGAATTCTCGTTGTCCTGCAAATGGTGGGATATCAAAAATATTCCGAAGCTTACTCTTGATCACAATGAGATCGTAAGCAAGGCATTGGATTCGCTCCGCCATCACCTGAAGGATTATCCTATTGGGAAAGATCTCTTGCCAGAAAAGTTTACCATGCCCGAGTTGCAGCATCTTTATGAGACGATTCTTGATAAGCAGATTGATCGGAGGAACTTCCAGAAGAAATTTCTTTCGCTTGACATCCTCGACAGGCTGAAAGAAGTGAAACATGGTGGGGCGCACAAGGCACCATACCTCTACCGCTTCAACCGTCGAAAATATAAAGCGGCCCTCGAACAGGGAATCAGATTCGGGTTGTAGCTTCACCAGGAATTCAATCGTATAAAAGCAAAAAGCCTGATCAACACAGGCTTTTTGTATTTCTGGCGGAACGAGCCTTAGAGTGTCCGTTTTACTTCGCGCTGTTCGTAGCTTTCAATTACGTCTCCTTCGTTGATATCATTGAACCCCTCAATACCAATACCACAGTCAAATCCGGATCTCACTTCGGAGGCATCATCCTTGTGACGCTTCAACGAACCAAGTTTACCCTGATAGGTTACAATACCATCTCTGATCAGGCGAATCGGATTGTTCCGTTTGATCGATCCGTCTGTAACCATACAACCTGCGATGGTGCCCACTTTTGATATCCTGAATACTTCACGGACTTCAGCGTTACCCACAATTACCTCTTCGGTTTCAGGGGCAAGCATACCTTCCATCGCGGCTTTAACATCATTGATCGCATCATAAATGATCGAATACAAGCGGATTTCAATTTCCTCGTTTTCCGCAAGACGTTTGGCTGCCGCCGAAGGTCTTACCTGGAACCCTACAATAACCGCATCGGATGCAGAAGCAAGCAGAACGTCGGATTCAGAAATCTGGCCGACACCCCGATGAATGATGGCCACCTGGATTTCCTGAGTGGAAAGCTTGAGCAGTGAGTCGGAGAGCGCTTCAACTGAGCCATCCACGTCACCTTTAACAATAACATTGAGTTCCTTGAATGATCCGATGGCAAGACGGCGTCCGATTTCATCAAGAGTAATATGCTTCTTGGTACGAATACTCTGCTCGCGTAGTAACTGTCCGCGTTTGGAAGCAAGTTCTCTCGCTTCGCGGTCCGTCTCCATAACAGAAAATTTCTCGCCAGCTTGCGGCGCACCGTCAAGTCCTAATACAACGACCGGGGTAGACGGTCCTGCTGTGGATACCTTTTTCCCGGTATCATCAAACATGGCTTTCACCCTTCCGTAATGTGCACCCGCAAGCATGATATCACCAATCTTCAATGTTCCTGTTTGAACCATTACAGTGGCGACATAGCCGCGCCCCTTATCAAGGGAAGCCTCAATTATCGATCCGACGGCTTTCTTTTCAGCGTTAGCTTTCAAATTCAATAGTTCTGCTTCGAGCAAAACCTTCTCCAACAGGTCTTCAATACCTAGTCCTGACTTCGCTGATATTTCCTGGCTTTGATATTTTCCACCCCATTCTTCGACAAGAATGTTATTCTTGGACAGCGACTCCCGGATCTTGTCGGGGTTGGCCGCAGGTTTATCAATTTTGTTGATTGCGATTACAATCGGTACCCCGGCAACCTGGGCGTGATTTATCGCCTCTTTGGTCTGGGGCATCACGTCATCGTCAGCCGCCACAACTATGATTGCTATATCCGTGAGTTTTGCTCCCCGTGCACGCATCGCGGTAAACGCTTCGTGACCGGGAGTATCAAGAAATGCAATTTTGTGACCGCTCCTGGTTACCACATCGTACGCACCAATGTGCTGTGTAATTCCCCCCGCCTCCTGCGCGGTAACTTTGGTATTGCGTATATAGTCGAGCAATGAAGTCTTACCGTGATCAACGTGACCCATGATGGTGACAATCGGTGCACGCGGTTCAAGGGTGCCTTCATCTTCAACCTCCTCTGCCGACTCGAGTTCATCCTCAGCAGAAGTAAATTGAACATTGTATCCGAATTCGTCAGTAATTACAGTTATCGCCTCGGCATCCAGACGTTGGTTGATGGAGACGAACATTCCTAAACTCAAACACGTCGAGATCACCTCGTTCACCGACACGTTCATCATTGATGCGAGGTCGTTTGCGGAAATGAACTCAGTTACCTTGAGTGTTTTGGAAGCCTCCTGATCATGCAGCATCTGCTGCTCCTGAGCTTCCGAGAATGCCTGTCGTTTCTCCCTGCGATATTTGGCTCCGGATCCTTTCTTCTGGCTTCCTCCGCTTAACTTTGCCAGGGTAGCACGAATCTGATCCTGAATTTCTTTTTCGGTTGGTTCTTCTTTCTGGGTCTTTGGTGCGAATGGACCTTTGCCACGCTGCGGCGGTCCGCCAGTCCGCTGACCCGGTTGTTGAGGACGCTGGCCGGGACCAGTGCCACGCTGACCCTGCTCATTGGGTGAAGGGATACGCTTACGCGGACGCTTGCCTTTATCCTTCTGAATGTCTGAAGAAGCGACGGGTGCCTCTTTACGCTTATCAACCGGAAGTTCAATCTTATCAACAACTTTCAGCCCCTTCAGCTTGTCGGCACGCGCCTTTATCAATTCCTGCTCAGGCTGAGCGGTTGGTTCCTTTTCGACGGGTACCTCTGGCTGAGGCGTCTCCACTACAGGCTCCTCCTGTTTTGCAACCGGTTCCTCTTTCACGGGTTCAGGAGTCTCCACTTCCTTAGGCTTTTCTTCAGCAGCCACGGGAGCTACCGGAGGCTTTTCCTCTTCGGTCTTTGGCGCTGCCTTTTTCTCGAGGTCGATCTTACCAAGAACCTTGATACCTTCGAGCTTCGGCTTTTCGCGCTCCACCTTTTCGGCGCGTGAGTCGTCTCTGGATTTCAGATCTTTCGATCCGATATTCTTGATCATTATCCGCTCTTCGTCGTCGACACGTTTTTTGCCCTGATCTTTATCGGAATCCAGTACAACGTTATCGGTGTGTTTTACGCCGATTGACAATCCGGAAGCTTCAAGCTTTTCAGTAGCAGAAGAAGCAAACTCCTTTGACAAAATAGCGAATTGCTCAGGTGTAAGTTTAGCATTGGGGTTGTTGTCAACCTCGAAACCTTTTTTCCCAAGGAAATCCAAAATGGTATTATGACCCACATTGAGCTTCCGTGCTGCCTGACTCAACCTGATCAACTTTTCTTCTGCCATACTCAAATATGCCTGTTTTTTAATGACTTTTAAAACCCAAATCGCTCGCCAGCGAAAATTTACTAATTAATGACAGGTCAGGTTCACACCTGTCACTACTTTATTCAAACTCCTTGCGCAGAATATGAAGTACACTTTCTACCGTTTCTTCTTCGAGGTCAGTCCGACGAACAAGTTCATCACGATTTAAGGCGAGAACACTTTTCGCTGTGTCCAGGCCGATTCGATTGAGTTCGTCGATTACCCAGCTTTCAATCTCGTCTGAGAACTCGTGCAGATCCACGTCCTCCTCTTCCTGGCCTTCGGCGAGTTCGCGGAAGACATCTATTTCGTAGCCCACCAATCGGCTGGCAAGCTTGATGTTAAGACCGCCTTTTCCGATAGCCAACGAAACCTGATCCGGCTTCAGATAAACAGAAACCCGTCCGTTATCCTTATCAATTTTAATGGAACTGATTTTCGCGGGACTCAATGCCCGTTGGATATACAGTTCAAGATTTTCGGTGAAATTGATAACATCGATGTTTTCATTCTGAAGTTCCCGCACGATCGCGTGAATTCTGGAACCTTTCATACCGACGCACGCGCCTACGGGGTCAATTCTGTCATCGTAGGATTCAACCGCGACCTTAGCCCGCTCACCGGGCTCGCGCACCACCTTCTTAATAGTAATTAAACCATCGTAGACTTCGGGAACTTCCTGTTCGAACAAGCGCTCAAGAAATACGGGGGAGGTGCGTGACAGGATAATTTTCGGATTGCCGTTCACCATTTCCACTTTGTGAACGATTGCCCGGACATTCTCACCCTTACGGTAACGATCTTTGCCTATCTGTTCGTTCCGCGGCACGGATATTTCATTCCCTTCGCCGTCGATCAAAAGAACTTCTTTGCTGAGCAACTGATATACTTCACCAGAAATGATTTCGCCCACCAGATCCTTGTATTTCTGGAACAGAATATCTTTCTCCAGGTCCTTCACTTTCTGAATCAGTGTTTGGCGGGCAGTTGTTACGGCGCGACGGCCGAAATCTTCGATGTAAACCTGTTCGGATACCTCTTCACCTACTTCAAAATCCGGCTCTATCTTTCTCGCTTCCGTCAGACTAATCTTGTCGAAATCCCAGATATCCTCTGAATCGTCATCTACGATCTCCCTGAAACGATAAATTTCAAGATCGCCTTTGTCGGCGTTGATGATGATGTCAAAGTTCTCGTCTGACTCATACTTTTTGCGAATCATATTCCGGAATACATCTTCCAGAATGCGAATCATTGTTGGACGGTCAATGTTTTTTTGCTTCGCAAACTCAGCAAATGACGAAATTAATTCATGTGCATCCATTGGGTTATCTTCTATTTAAAACTTATTAGCACAAAAGCCTTTTCAATTTCATCGAACCGGATTTCGTGACTTTTGATTTCTTTCTTTTTCCCGGTACCACTCTCAGTCGATAGTGTAATCGTTTCGTCAGTCACCCCTTCAAGTTTTCCCTCGAGTATTGTGTCGGGAAGCTTTAACTTGAGCTTTCTGCCTACGTGTTTATGGTACTGGCGGATCATCTTCAGCGGTTGGTCCACACCGGGTGTTGACACTTCGAGCATATAACTCTCATCGCCCAGGACCGGCGAATCTTCTAATCGCTTGCTCACCGCGCGACTGATTTCAGCACAATCGTCGATGGTTACCCCGTTATCGCCATCAACAACGACCAGTACTTTTTTTGGGCCCTTTCGGGCTGAAATATTAACATCAACAATGAAGTGGCCCTGGTCGACCAGACTTTCTTCTGCAAATCTTTTGATGTCCTCTTCCGCGCTCATTTCGAAAAATCTCTATAAACAAAGAGGGGACTTGTCCGTCCCCTCTAAAAATTAAATTTCAGAAACTTGGTGCAAAAGTAGTCAAATTTCGCTTATTACAAAGCACCCATAAAAAAACACGGAAGCTGTCTGCTTAAAAAATTCCCTGTGGTTCAGATATATTCGGGAAGATTTCGGAGATAGATGCCGTAACCACTTTTTTCGAGGGGCCTGGCGAGTTCCAGAAGTTGCTCTTTTGTAATAAAGCCACCGCGATACGCCACTTCTTCGATACATCCAATTTTCAACCCCTGTCGCTGCTCGATAGTTTGAACAAAATTGGCGGCCTGCATGAGTGAGTCAAATGTACCGGTGTCAAGCCAGGCAGTTCCCCGGCTCATGGTTGCTACGCTGAGTTTTCCACGCTTGAGGTAAACGTTGTTGACATCCGTTATTTCGAGTTCGCCGCGGGGACTTGGTTTGAGGGCCTTAGCTATCGCAACCACTTCGTTGTCGTAGAAGTACAGCCCCGGAACCGCGTAATTTGATTTCGGGTGCTCCGGTTTCTCTTCAATTGAAATGACCCGTTTGTCTGCGTCGAACTCCACTACGCCATAGCGCTCGGGGTCAGTTACGTGGTAGGCAAACACCACTCCACCCTCGGGCTCAACATTGTTTTTGAGCAGCTTCCGCATCCCTGAACCATAGAAAATGTTATCCCCGAGTATCAATGCAACTTTGTCGTCGCCAATGAATTTTTCTCCAATAATAAACGCCTGGGCAAGTCCCTCGGGCTTTGGCTGGACCTCGTACGAGAAATTACAGCCAAGTCTCTTGCCGTCTCCGAGAAGCTTTTCGAACATGGGCATGTCGTGCGGCGTGGATATGATCAGAATATCGCGTATCCCGGCCATCATCAACACCGACAACGGGTAATAGATCATCGGTTTATCGTACAGCGGCATGAGCTGTTTACTAACCGCAAGCGTTAATGGATATAACCGGGTTCCCGATCCCCCGGCAAGAATAATTCCTTTCATATTGTTATGGGATAACGATTTCGACTATCTGTCCTTATACATTTTCTGGTAATACGTCAGGTAGGCACCAGATGTAACATTCGTCAGCCAGTCCTGATTCGCGAGATACCAATCAACCGTTTTTTCAAGCCCTGTTTCGAAAGAAACCTCCGGTCTCCAGCCGGTTTCAGAAATTACTTTAGACGGGTCGATTGCATATCGCAAGTCATGACCCGGACGATCCTTGACATAGGTGATCAGCTTCGCGGATGTACCTTCTTCCCGGTTGAGTTTTTTGTCCATAACATGGCACAGCAGATTGACGAGATCGATGTTTTTCCACTCGTTATTACCGCCAATGTTATAAACTTCACCAGGTGTGCCTTTATGGAAAATAGCATCGATCGCACGGGCATGGTCTTCGACATACAACCAGTCGCGGATGTTTTCGCCCTTGCCATAGATAGGGAGGGGCTGGTCATTGATGATATTATTAATCATCAACGGGATCAGCTTTTCCGGAAAGTGATAAGGGCCGTAATTATTCGAGCACCGGCTGATCAGGGTTGGCAAATGGTGACTGTTATAAAAGGCTTGCACAAAGTGGTCGCTGCTGGCTTTTGATGCCGAATAGGGAGACTTAGGATCTATTGGTGTACTCTCTGTAAAGTAACTTCCGTGTTCGGCCGAGCCGTATACCTCATCCGTTGAGATGTGGTAAAACACTTTCCCATCGAAATGGTTATTCCACGCTGCCTGCGCGGATACCAGAAGGTTGAGCGTACCTATAACGTTGGTCCGTGCGAATTCTGCCGGATTATGTAACGAACGATCAACATGAGATTCGGCTGCGAGATGAATTACGCTATCAATTTCATGCTTTCTGAACACCTCATACATGAATTCGACATCAAGAATATCACCCTTCTCGAATGCGTAGTTCTTCTTTCCTTCAAGATCCTTCAGATTTTCAAGATTGCCGGCGTATGTCAACTTGTCCAAATTGACTATCGAATACGTCGGGTACTTGTTAACGAAGAGCCTGACAACGTGAGAACCGATGAATCCCGCTCCGCCTGTTATTAATATTTTTTTCGTCATGAAATAGTCTTACCGAATGTACTTTTCAAAATTCTTATGGTCGCGGGCAAACAGGTCCTCCTTCGGTAACGATTTGAAATATTCGTATGTGATTTTGAGTCCTTCCGACCTTGGTACCCGGGCTTCCCATCCCAGGATTTCCCGCGCTTTTGTAATGTCCGGCTGACGCTGTTTAGGGTCGTCCTGCGGCAGTGGTTGGAAAACAATCTTTTGTTTGGTGCCAGTGAGTTTAACAATTTCTTCAGCAAACTCCCGGATCGTAATCTCATCCGGATTACCGATGTTCACCGGAAGGTGGTAGTCAGACATCAGCAAACGATAGATGCCTTCAACCTGATCGTCGACGTAGCAAAACGAACGTGTCTGTGATCCGTCACCGAAAATTGTGAGATCTTCCCCACGGAGCGCCTGCCCGATAAATGCGGGTAATACCCTGCCGTCGTTCAGTCGCATCCTCGGGCCATACGTGTTGAATATCCGCACGATGCGTGTATCCAGGCCGTGATACGTGTGATACGCCATCGTGATTGCCTCCTGAAAGCGCTTCGCCTCGTCGTATACGCCACGCGGGCCAATAGGATTAACGTTGCCAAAGTACTCTTCGTACTGCGGATGCACCAACGGGTCTCCATACACTTCAGAAGTTGAAGCTACCAGTATGCGGGCGCGCTTTGTCCGGGCCAGCCCAAGAAGGTTATGCGTTCCGAGCGATCCGACCTTCAGGGTCTGGATAGGGATTTTCAGGTAATCGATTGGGCTTGCCGGTGACGCAAAGTGAAGAATGTAGTCGAGTTGACCCGACACGTGGACGTAGGAAGAGACGTCATGGTTATAGAATTCAAAATCCGCCTCTTTAAAAAGGTGCTCAATATTTCGCAGGTCGCCTGTAATCAGATTGTCCATAGCTACCACTTTGAAGCCTTCCCGAAGGAAACGATCCGCCAGATGGGAACCAAGAAACCCGGCACCCCCCGTAATGAGCACTCTTTTTTTAGCCATTGATTGCCTCCCTTCCGATACTATAATAGGTATAACCAAGTTCCTTCATGGTCTCGAGGTCATATAGGTTACGTCCATCGAAAATCACTTTCGCTTTCAGAATTGAACTGAGTTTGTCAAAGTCAGGTGTCCTGAACTCTGGCCATTCCGTTGCAACGAAGATTGCGTCCGCTTTATCGGCGGCCTCATAAGGTGTTGCACAGTACTGAATCTTGTCACCAAGGATTTGTCTGACATTCTCCATTGATTCCGGGTCATGCGCCTTGATGACGGCACCCTCGTTCAGGAGAATCTCAATGTTATATAATGCAGGCGCCTCGCGGATGTCATCTGTATGCGGTTTAAAAGACAGTCCCCATATCGCAATTGTCTTGCCTTTCAGATCACCCTTAAAATACTCTTTAACCCGGGGGATAAGCTTCGTCTTCTGGGTTCCATTGACGTCCATTACAGCTTTCAGGATTTTGAAATCATACGCCGAGTCTGCTGCAGATTTCGCGAGCGCCTGAACATCTTTAGGAAAACAACTTCCCCCATATCCGATTCCCGGAAAAAGGAAACGCTTTCCAATGCGGCTATCCGTTCCTACTCCTTTTCTGACTGAGTCAACGTCTGCACCAAGGAGTTCGCACAGATTTGCAATCTCGTTCATAAAGGAAATCTTCGTTGCCAGGAAGGAGTTTGCTGCATACTTGGTAAGCTCCGCGGAACGTTCGTCCATGAAAACGAGAGGGTTCCCCTGACGTACGAACGGCGCATAGAGCGCTTCCATCACCTTACGGGCGCGCGGCGAACTGGTACCAATAACTACGCGTTCAGGTTTCATGAAATCTTCCACAGCCACACCTTCACGAAGGAACTCTGGGTTCGAAACTACGTCAAAGTCAACCTTGGCTCCCTTTGCGATGCGGCTTCTTACCTTACCGGCAGTTCCGACCGGCACCGTGCTTTTGTCTACTATGATGGTATAGTCTTTAAGGAGTGGGCCCAGGTCATCAGCCACCTTAAGAATGTATTTCAGGTCGGCCGAACCATCTTCACCCGGAGGTGTGGGGAGGGCCAGAAAGATGATTTTAGCATCCCGGATCCCTTCTTCAAGGTTGGTTGTGAAGGTAAGTCGTTTTTGTTTGATGTTTCTTTCAAACAGTTGTTCGAGCCCTGGCTCGTAAATTGTAACTTTCCCTGATTGAAGCTTTTTGACTTTTGCCTGATCGATATCGATGCAGGTTACAGTGTTTCCTGTTTCAGAAAAACAAGTTCCGGTTACCAGACCAACGTAACCGGTGCCAACTACAGCAATTTTCATGAGGCGAATTGATGATTTAAGTGTTAGAATAAAGTGCGAAAATAAGTATTTGCGTTTAAAGCCGGGACAAAGCATCTCAAAAGAATCTGGCATGAAAATAAACCAACGAATGTTCGTTGGTTATATCGTATCCTTTCTGTTAACTTCGCTGCTTTAAAATCGGAACTATGGAATTTGCTTCAGGCAGAACAAACAACATTCAATTTGAAGAAACTGAGAATCAGTTGATGATCGCCGAAATGGTGAAAAACTTTGGTGCCCGGGAAATCAAACCTTATATGATGGACTGGGATGAAACCCAGGAATTTCCCGTCGAACTCTTTCATAAGTTGGGCGAGCAAGGCCTGATGGGTATGCTGGTACCTGAAGAATACGGCGGCGCGGGCCTGGGATACCTTGAATACATCACTGCTATCGTCGAGCTTTCGAAGATCGACGGCTCTATTGGTCTGTCCATGGCTGCCCATAACTCGTTATGCACTAATCACATTCTCCAGTTTGGGGATGAGGATCAAAAGCGACTGTATCTCCCCCGCCTGGCCAGTGGCGAATGGATCGGAGCCTGGGGCCTTACCGAACCAAATACAGGATCTGATGCGGGAAATATGCGAACCGTGGCAAAACGCCACGGGGACTACTACATTATCAATGGGGCGAAGAACTTTATCACCCACGGAAAATCCGGAAACGTGGCTGTGGTTATCGTTCGCACTGGAGAGGTGGGAGACTCCCACGGAATGTCCGCCTTTATCATTGAAAAGGGCACACCGGGATACAGCGCCGGCAAAAAGGAAAACAAACTTGGAATGCGTGCCTCAGAAACAGCCGAGCTGATATTTAATGACTGTAAAGTCCATCGTTCTCAAATGCTTGGCGACGAAGGTGACGGCTTCATTCAGGCAATGAAAATTCTGGACGGCGGGCGGATTTCGATAGCCGCACTGAGTCTCGGAATTGCCATGGGCGCCTTTGAATGCGCTCTGCAATACTCAAAAGAACGCCATCAGTTTAACAAGCCCATTGCATCGTTTCAGGGAATTGCGTTCAAACTTGCCGACATGGCCACCAAAATCGAAGCTGCCCGGCTTCTTACGTTTCGCGCGGGTGACTTGAAGAACAGAGGCACAGATGTGAACCGCGAATCGGCGATGGCCAAGTTATATGCTTCGGAAGTGGCCGTCGACGTCGCCAATGAGGCCGTACAAATTTTCGGCGGCTACGGCTACACCAAAGACTATCCTGCGGAAAAATATTACCGCGATGCCAAACTGTGCACGATCGGAGAAGGAACGTCTGAAATTCAGAAACTCGTGATTTCCCGGACGCTGTTAAAGTAGGTGATTAATAATTTTAAGGATGGGGTTGCAAAAAAAGGAGCGACACCTTATCTTTGCCCCCCTAATTTAGAAGTATGCTTATAGTAAACGTTAAAGAAAACGAATCGATCGACAAGGCGCTGAAACGCTTTAAGAAGAAGTTTGAAAAGACAGGTGTGTTGAAGGAACTCCGTGCGAGAACGTCTTTTGAAAAGCCTTCTGTCAGACGCAGGAATGAGATCATCCGGGCGGCGTACAGAGAGAGACAGCGTAACGCAGGCAGCAATAGCTAGAAATTAACTTTCCGATATAAGGGGTAGCTGCTCAGGCAGTTATCCACATTCTATCGTCAATTTATCAACAAAACCCCTTTAGGTCTTTCCTTGAGGGGTTTATTTTTTTACATTGCTTCTACCAGTTTTGGCCCGGGTGTGGTTGAGTTGAAGCATGATTGAAACCTTCCTGAAATACCTCCAGTTCGAGAAGCGCCTGAGCGAGAATACCGCATTAGCCTATCATACGGACCTCACCCAGTTTGCCACCTTCCTTTCAAATTCCTTTCACGAAGACGAACCTCATCAGGCCGATTACGGCATGGTCCGCGCCTGGATTGTGAGTCTCGTTGACTCAGGAATTGATCCCTTGTCAGTAAATCGAAAAATCGCTTGTCTCCGGTCCTTTTTTAAATTCCTCCTCCGGGAAGAAATAATAAAAAAGAATCCGATGTCGAAAATTCGGGTGTTGAAAACCAGCAAAAGACTGCCTGCATTCGTTAAAGAAAATGATATGGTGAAATTGTTGGACAAACCATTTCATGAGTCATTCTCAGGTTGGCGGGAGCGTGTTATCCTGGAATTGTTTTATGGGACCGGAATTCGTCTGCAAGAACTCCTGAACCTGCGAGATTCCGATATTGACCTGCCAAACCGAACCATGAAGGTTCTGGGCAAAAGGAACAAGGAACGCATTGTGCCTTTCTCGGCTCATCTGGCCGGCGTTATCATTGGTTATCAGAAATCTAAACAGACTAACATGATCACGACGTCGGATCGCCTATTGGTAACAGATAAGGGCGACGCGTGTTATCCGATGATGGTCTATCGCATTGTTAAAGAGAACCTCTCCCTCCATACGACTTCCGACAGACAAAGTCCCCATGTGTTGCGTCATACGTATGCAACGCACCTGCTGGACAAGGGCGCGGAAATCAATGCAGTGAAAGATCTCCTCGGGCACAGCAGTCTTGCCGCAACCCAGGTGTACACGCACAACTCGATGGAGAAACTTAAGAAAGTTTTTGACCAGGCCCATCCTAAAGCATAACAGATGTATTATCAAAAATTCGTGTGTATGACAATATAACTACTGCGGCCTCTGGCGGTCGCAACAGCCAGGCTGTTTTATTTGTTCAACATTTAAATTTTTTCATTATGAAGGTACAGGTTCATTCCATCCACTTCGACGCCGATCGCAAACTGATCGGTTACATTCAGAAGAAACTCGACAAGCTCGAAACGTTTTATGACCGTATGGTGGATGGTGAAGTCTTTCTCCGTTTAAATAACGAAGGAATTGAGAATAAGACAGTGGAAATTAAATTACGCGTACCGGGCAATCTGTTATTCGCCACAGAGAAAGCAAGATCGTTTGAAGAGGCGACCGGATTAGCGGCCGATGCACTCCGTAATCAGCTAAAAAAGTTTAAAACCAAAATAAGGAACGGAAGGGCGAATTAACCGCATTCTTAATCTTTCGAGTCCGTGGTAAAACTAAGGCCGCCCCTTAAACAGGGGCGGCCTTTTAAATGTTTTAGAAGTCTCTTCCTATTTAAGCTTGAACGCTTTTTTTACCTGATCTACATAGTCGAGTTTTTCCCACGGAAATAGTTCGACTTTCATTTTAACCTGGTTTGCTTTGCCTTCGTTGAATATCTTTTCAACAACCTTGGGTTCGCGGCCCATATGACCATAGGCTGCCGTTTCAGAATAGATCGGTGATCTGAGATTGAATCGCTTCTCAATGAAGTAAGGCCTCATATCAAATATTTTCTCTACCTTCTTGCCAAGTTCTCCATCAGTCATGTTCACCTTCGACGTACCGAATGTAGAAACGTATAGCCCTACCGGTTGAGCCACACCGATTGCATAAGCGACCTGAACGAGAGCTTGGTCACAAACGCCGGCAGCGACTAAGTTTTTCGCAATGTGTCGCGTAGCATAGGCTGCCGAGCGATCTACTTTTGACGGGTCTTTTCCTGAGAACGCACCTCCACCATGAGCACCCCTGCCTCCGTAAGTATCCACAATAATTTTCCGGCCTGTCAGACCAGTGTCGCCATGGGGCCCGCCGATTACGAATTTGCCAGTAGGATTAACGTGATACTTTATGTCACTGCCAAACAGCTTTTGCACCCGCTTGGGCAATTTCTTTTTGATACGGGGAATCACGATATTAATAATATCCTGACGGATTTGTTTTAGCATTCTGTCATCCCGGCCAAAATCATCATGCTGGGTCGATACGACGATGGTGTCGACGCGAAGCGGCGTGTGGTCATCATCATATTCAATAGTTACCTGCGATTTTGAGTCAGGTCGCAAATATTTCATCACACGACGCTCCTTTCGGATCGCTGCGAGCTCGCGAAGCAGCAGATGCGCAATCTCAAGGGGTAACGGCATATAATTATCCGTTTCGTTGATGGCATAGCCAAACATCATTCCCTGGTCTCCGGCACCTTGTTCTTCTCTCCTGCGGCGCTCAACACCCTGATTGATATCGGGCGATTGTTCGTGGATTGCCGAGAAGATACCGCATGAATTGGCTTCGAACATGTACTCGCTCTTGGTATAACCAATCCGGCGAATTACTTCCCGTGCAATATCCTGAACATCAAGGTATGCTTCAGATTTAACTTCCCCGGCCAGCACCACCTGGCCCGTGGTAACCAACGTTTCGCACGCCACTTTGGAGTTCGGATCGTAGGCGAGAAAATAATCGATAAGCGCGTCTGAAATCTGATCTGCTACTTTGTCGGGATGACCTTCAGAAACCGATTCTGAAGTGAATAGGTATGGCATAAAATAAGTTTGATGAAATAAGTAAGAATGCGTTTAACTGAAATTTCAGCGGGCAAATTTAAAGCGATTTAGCTAATTGCCAAACAGTTCGGTTTACTTTGCCAAAAACAGAAACACCGCCGGAGCTTTCGGAAACTCCGGAACTTGCTGCCTCCATTCACGGACGGTCCGGGTTCTTATAAACTGACTTGGTCCTGTGACCCCAAGGGCAACCGTTAGCAGCGTTTCGTCCTGCAGGACCTTAATAAACTGCCCGAATAACCTGTTGTTCCTATACGGTGTTTCGATTAATATTTGCGTCTGCTTCTTCTTAACCGATTCTCTCTCCAGTTCTTTGAGCTCACTGGCCAGCGCTTTATTGTCAACCGGCAAATAACCATGGAAAGCAAATTGTTGGCCGTTGAGCCCGGACCCCATCAGGGCAAGCAGAATTGAGGATGGTCCCACCAGCGGTATAACCTCAATTCCATGGCGGTGAGCAAAACCAACGGCCATGGCGCCGGGATCGGCCACACCCGGGCAACCGGAGTCGGACAGTATCCCAAGGTCGCTACCATGCGTTAATGGACCGAAGAGCTCAGGAAGCATCTCAGCCGGGGTGTCTTTGTCGAGCACTTCAAAATGCAACTGATCAATGGCCGGAAATACTTTCAGACTGCTAAGATACCTTCGGGCGGTCCGGACATTCTCGGCAAGGAAGTATCGGAGGCCCGGCAGCACTTCCAGAACGTGAGGTGCAATCACCTTAAATTGTGTGTCGTCAGCTATAACCGTAGGGATTAGATACAGCCTGCCCTTCTCCATTCACGTGAGATTAATTGTTTAAGACTTCAGGTCACTGTTCAAACTTTATTAACTTTCGGGGTGACGAGATAGTGGGAAAATTACTTATCATAATCGGAATTATTATAATTGTGGCTGGCATTATTGTTACCTACAGTGACCGCATTCCATTTATCGGTCGTCTCCCAGGCGACATTTCGATAAAGAAAGATAACTATAACTTTTACTTCCCGATCACCACAAGCATCATTCTGAGTATTGTTATCTCACTGATTCTGTATTTGATTAATCGCTGGCGTCAGTAGCCGGTTTTTCACCTTATGCTTACTTGTAAACACGCGAAGTTCACGCTGAACCCCAACGTCACATACCTCAATTGTGCCTACATGAGCCCGATGCTAAAAAGCGTTGAAAAGGCTGGCATCCGGGGCATCCGGACGAAACGGAATCCGTTTTCCATCACTGCCGATAATTTCTTCCTCGAAAGCGAAATCCTGCGAAAGGAATTTGCCATTACGATAAACACACCAGAATCATCGAGGATCGTCATCATCCCTTCAGTATCGTATGGTTTAGCCAACGTAGCCGCGAATATGTCGCTAACGAAGGGACAGGAAATCGTAGTCGCTGCCGAACAATTTCCCAGTAACGTTTATCCCTGGCAATCACTGTGCTCTGCCGCGGGCACAACGTTGCGAAGCGTAGCGCCACCGGACTCATTGGAAAGGCGGGGCTACCGATGGAACGAGCGAATTCTCGAATCGATCAACGAAAAAACGGCTGCTGTTGCTATCGCTCATTTTCATTGGGCCGACGGCACTCGTTTCGACCTTGAGGCCATAAGGCAGCGAACCCGTGAAGTAAATGCTCTGCTCATTATTGATGGAACCCAATCCGTAGGCGCTTTTCCGTTCGATGTTTCTAAAATACAACCGGATGCATTGATTTGCGCGGGTTACAAATGGCTGATGGGCCCCTATTCCATTGGGCTTGCTTACTATGGACCAGCATTTGACAACGGAAAGCCGATAGAAGAAAATTGGATCAACCGATTGAAAAGTGAAGATTTCACACGGCTCGTCAACTACCAAGACAACTACCAGGAAGGTGCATTGCGTTATGAGGTTGGTGAACACAGTAATTTCATCCTTGTTCCCATGATGCTGAATGCGCTGAAACAAATCAACCGTTGGAAACCTGAATTCATCCAGGAGTATTGTAAAGCTATCACAGCTGATTCCATTTCGCGGCTCGTTGAGAAAGGATACTTCATCGAAGACGAAAACTGGCGGGGCAGTCACCTCTTTGGGATTCGCATTCCACAGAATACTGACATGAATTTAATTCGCAAAAAGCTCATCGACAAAAAGATCTTTGTGTCTGTCAGGGGAAACGCAATCCGTGTATCACCCAATGTTTATAACCGGAAAGAGGACATGGAGAAATTTGCCAAAGTGTTAGCTTCATGAACAAACTGTTGCCAAACGAATCAAGATCCTATTTTATCGGTGGGGTAATTATTGCGTTGTTAGGCGCTGTGTGTTTCTCCACGAAGGCGATATTCGTGAAACTTGCGTATCGCGACACTACAGTTGATGCGGTTAGCCTGCTGGCACTTCGCATGCTTTTTTCATTACCCTTTTTTATTGTCTCGGCAGCGATCAGTTCGTCCAGTAGTACCAATAAAAAATTCACGCTTAATCAATGGCTTGGCATTGCTGTCATCGGCTGCATCGGATATTATGTATCCAGCTTGCTCGACTTTCTTGGACTACAGTACGTATCAGCCGGGATAGAAAGGCTCATTCTTTTTATTTATCCGACTCTCGTGTTGCTCATGTCCTCGGTGGTGTTCAAAGTCCGGATAAACGTCTACCAATGGATCGCCATAGGCATTACGTATCTGGGGCTGATACTGGCTTTCTGGGGGGAGGCAAAAATCGATACATCAAACCCTCAATTTTATAAGGGCTGTCTTTTGATTTTCTGCTGTGCAATAACATATGCGATTTACATCGTTGGCAGTGGACGAATCATCCCTGCTGTTGGGGCATCAAAGTTCAATAGTTACGCCATGTCTTTCGCATGTATCGCGGTCATTATTCATTTCCAGATAACCAGCGAAAGCTCCCTGCTTGGGTTAGAGCCATTGGTTTATGTTTATAGTTTCGCGATGGCAATCGTTAGTACCGTAATTCCTTCGTACCTTGTTTCGCATGGCATAAGTCGGATAGGTTCTGACAATGCGGCAATCGTGGGAAGCATCGGGCCTGTTTCAACAATTCTTCAGGCATACTTTATTCTGGGTGAACCCATACTAGTCCTTCAAATTGTGGGAACCGTCATGATTCTTGCGGGTATACTTATGGTCAGCAAGAAACCGAGACGATCTCCACTACCGGAGAAAGCAAAAACGGAAGCTGAAACAATCGCCTGAAATTGAATATGAATACCTGGATAATCTGTTGTTTGTTTGTGTTGAGCCAGCTTGTGTCGGCCCAAGAGAAGCAATACTCAATCGTCTTTCTGAATAAGAAAACCGATAGTGAAAAAATTTCCCCTGAGGAAACGAAAAGAATTATGGATGGCCACATGGCGAACATGGGGCGTCTGAGCAAAGAGGGCAAACTTCTGGCGGCTGGCCCATTCGACGGCGGCGGCGGAATCTTCATCATGAACAGCGCCTCCGTTGCTGAAGTGGAGGTTTGGATTAGCACCGATCCGGGTGTGCAGGCCAAACGTTGGGATATCGAAATCATGCCTTACATTCCCCGTCACGGTGGAGTTTGTCCGGTGGGTGAGGATTATACGATGACTAACTACTCCTTCGTGAGATTCGATGCCGTTGTGAGCAAATTCACCGCTGGTAATCAGGGCAGCCTTATGGCACGACACAATGATTATCTGAAAGAGATCATTAAGACTGGTAACGTCGTCACCGAAGCTATCTTCGGCGAAACAGATGGTGGCATACTGATTTTAAAAGGAGAACTTGACCCGGCACTTGTACTGGCGGATCCGGCTGTGAACGAGGGATTAATTGAATCGCAGATAAAAAAACTGTATATCGCCCGGGGATCATTTTGCGAAGAATAAATTAACGATACTAATAACATCAAATCATCGTGAAGCTTTTTTCAAGAGAGTATGGCAGCGGCGAGCCGATCGTCATTTTACACGGGCTATTCGGGTCGTCCGACAACTGGCTGACGCAGGCCAAACTGTTTTCGGAACAATTCCGGGTTATTACGGTTGATCTCAGGAACCATGGCCAGTCGCCTCATGATGAGCGCTTCGACTATCAAAGTATGGCTGAAGACCTTCAGGAATTCTTTGATGATCACGACTTAAAGAAAGCTACGCTGGTTGGCCATTCAATGGGAGGGAAGGCCGCGATGAATTTTGCGCTGGCCCACCCGGAAGAGGTTGGCAAACTCGTAGTCGTGGATATTGCGCCACGCCTGTATGATCTCGAGCATTATGTAATTGCTGACGGACTCGCAGCCGTTCCCGTGAGTGAACTATCGTCCCGAAAAGAAGCTGAAACGATCCTGGGTGAGTATGTTTCAGATTTAGGCACACGCCAATTCCTTCTGAAAAATCTTCAGCGTAACTCCGACGGCGGGTTCTCCTGGAAAATGAATCTTAAAGTTATTCGCGAAAAGCTCGGCAATGTTGGAGCTGATTTAATCTATGAAGGCACATTTTCAAATCCGGTCCTGTTCGTAAGGGGAAGTCGCTCGAGCTACGTCCTCGATACCGACATTCCACGCATTCGCGAGTTCTTCCCAAAGGCTGAAATCGAAACCATGGAAACAGGTCATTGGGTGCAGGCGGAAAAACCTCAGGAGTTTGCCGACATCGTTAGCGGCTGGCTTCGCCGAACGGATAGCTAGCTTCGGCCAAGCAACAACGACGCCCAGCCTTCCCGTTGGTCGCGTCGCTTTTCCGACAAACCGAATTTGGTCGCCGTCTCCAGCAGATCAGAAATGTCATCGTTATAAAAACCGCTTAAAAGAATAACGCCGCCGGATGACAGGTAAGCGGCATATTCACCGAGCTCGGCAAGCAACACATTCTTGTTGATGTTGGCCAGGATGATATCAAACAATCCGTCAAGCGATACATCTCTTATGGTTCCCTGTTGAATGCGAATATTCGTGCGGCCATTCACGGCGAGATTTTCGTTCCCATTGGTGATGCTCCACTCGTCGATGTCAAACGCTTCCACCGTTGAAGCACCAAGCTTTGACGCGACAATTGAAAGAATGGCTGTACCGCATCCCGCATCCATAACGCGTTTATCATGGTGATCAATTTCAAGCTGGCTTTTCACCATAAGATAGGTTGTCTGGTGATGGCCAGTCCCGAAAGACATCTTCGGGGTAATTATCACGTCGAGTGGAATACCAGAATCCGGCTCATGGAAAGCCGCGCGGATCAGACACTTGTTTTCTACATTAATGGGATGGTAACTTTTCTCCCATTGCTCATTCCAGTTTTGTTTCTGGATGTGGGAGGTACGAAAAGTAAGGTCGGTCAATCCTCCGTATCGCGTTTCGATGTCAATCAGGATTTCCTTGTCGAATTTCTCCATTTCAACATAGGCTTCAAACCCGATGTCTGTTTCAAGGAAAGAATCAAACCCTGCCTCCGCGACTTCGGCCATTAGTATCTCGGCGTACTCTGGTTGACAAGTAACGTGAAGGCAGGTGTAATACATGAACGGTGAGATTACATTCCTTTGATAACGTCGGTAAACTCACGGGATTTAAGCGACGCTCCTCCGACCAGTCCCCCATCGACGTCAGGGCAGGCGAATAGTTCTTTGGCATTTCCGGCGTTAACACTGCCGCCGTAAAGAATGGTGATTGAGTCGGCGACATCCTGGCCATACTTTCCAGCAATATGCTGGCGAATCACCTTATGCATATCCTGAGCTTGTTGGGAAGAGGCTGTTTTGCCCGTACCAATTGCCCACACCGGTTCGTAGGCGAGAACTATCTTTTTCATTGCGTCGGCGTCCAGATGGAAAAGGCTTTCCCCGACCTGAGACGTCACGAGTTTCTCATGATTATTAGCTTCCCGGACTTCCAGTGGCTCTCCGCAACAGAATATGGGCGTAAGTCCATGTTTCAAGGCAACATCAACTTTTTTCGCAAGGAGTTTTGAATCCTCGCCGTAGTATTGTCTTCGTTCGCTATGTCCGAGGATCACGTAAGGAATATTCATAGACTTCAGCATCGGTGCAGATACCTCACCCGTGAAGGCTCCGGATTCCTGATCGCTGCAATTCTGAGCACCAACCGAAATCCGGGAATGATTACCAAGTATATTCTTGACGGGTAACAAAAAAGGAAACGGTACACAGAAGACCACTTTTACATCCCCACGAACTTCATCATCGACCATTCCGGTAACTTCAGAAGCCAGAATATTGGCTTCCTCAAGGGTCTTGTTCATTTTCCAGTTTCCGGCTACAATTTTTTGACGCATATGTTTTATAGATTATAGGTGGCGTCAAAGATATAAACTAAACCGTGTTGGTCCAGCCGGAACCGGTAATTCGAGGGGAGATTTGCTATTTGGGTTTGTATCTGGATTCCTGGAAAAGCATTTGGGCGTTTTCGGTGGCCATCAGCTGTTGGAGTGTGATGTTCGGGTGTTGATCCATGTATTTTTCAACAATTTGCCAGCCAACCCACTGGCCGATTCGTCCCGGGCACTTCTCGCCTACCTGAATCGTTGCAGGTCGTTCACCCAGATAGTCCTTTTTCACCAGATGGCTTGTTGAATAAAGCACCTCGCTCTCGATAAAACGGGCCCAGATTAAATCCTGGTTTTTTCGTGATCCCCGGATTTCTTCGTCGGTATACGAAATCAGCACGCTGTCCGGGATGCAGGGCAGCATCCTTTTCGCGAAATAAAACGACTTCCCGTACGCAACCATGTCGGCCAGAACGGTCTTGTCTTTCAAGCTTGTTTTATTGAATCTTTCATCGATGCCGTAGACTAGCATGACGCTTGGAACAATGTCCTCCGGATCATACTTTCGCAAGAGGTAATCATACATTTTGGGCCTGTACTTGCCCTCGGCCCCGAGGTAGTAGTCAAGACCAACTATTATCAGCGAGTCAGACATGAAAATGTCTGCGTCCAAACCGGAGATCACCGTCCGGATTACGGGTATTTTTACATCCGGGTAAAACGACTTCAGGTTTCGAAAAGCGTTTTCAAATTCTTTTTTCAGTTCACTCTGGTCCCCGAAAATCCTTCTTGTTTCGGCGAGCAATGTGTCCATGTAGGGGTTGGTCAGCCGCGCGTGAATCTCTTTGATAAAAACGGAATCATTCGGATACTCAGACCGCCTGAAAATGAAATCGCGCATTACGGGTTGCCGCGTGAAGAATTCAACGAGCTCATCCTTAGTAGTTATGTTCGCCAGCGAATCCCCATAAGATTCAAATTGAAGATCAACACTAATCCGGGACACATCCGGCGCCTTAACGCATTCCTCCCTGGCATCGCCGCATGCCCACAAAAGCAAGGCTAATAGTGCGAAGGTGGTTCCCCGGAACAGTTTAAGCTTACGTGCACAATTTTGCATTCTTTTCATTTCGATGTTAGAACGATAGTTCTCCTGATGAATTGCTTTTAGTCAACCGTAGACTTCTTATTTTGCCTGACGCGGTTACGTGAACCAAATGCGATTGGTCATCATAAAGCTCCATCAGCACGGTGTTTACTATTCGAATACGGTTCCATTTTTTTAACCGGCTGATTTCGATATAAAAGACGAAAGCTTCACCGTCGCGTTCATGCCCCAGATAATTCAGCGCTTGTTTTCTCCCGTCAACGACAACCGAAAACCGTTCGTTCAGATAGGCATCCATCATTTTATCCAGCGAAGGATCTCCGGCGTTAAGAATATCGAGCGAAGGGTTGGCATACCGCTGCCGAAACGCGAGCTCAAGGTCATCCATAAAAACACGCATCATGATCTCTAGAGCCTTGTCCTTTTCGTCCCATTCAATCTCCGTGACACTCACGTGTAAAGGATGCATGGCTGGAGAGCCAAAACCAGAGATCAGAATAAAGAGGGTGATCAAAAAAGAACCGTACATCAACGTGAGCCTCAAAAAATAAGAGCCAAAAATAATACCGAAACAGTTAAATTCGCCGGTTGCGTAAGGATTCTTTCAAATCAGAGAAATGGTGTATTATTGGCGGCCAAATTTCATTAACCTATGAGTGAATTCCAGGTTTACTTCGCTGAAGGAAGAGACCATATCCTTGATTACCGGTTCGGATACGACCATATCCTTTTTATTATTGCATTATGCTCCCTGTATGTGGTTCGTGACTGGAAGCAGATTCTTATTCTGGTCACGGCGTTTACCCTTGGCCATACGCTCACCCTGGCACTCGCCAGCCTCGGGATTATCCCCGTAAATGAAGAACTGGTCGAGTTCCTGATCCCCCTTACAATCTTTATTGCTGCAGTGTCAAACCTCTTTAAAGACGAAGACACGATTCACCAACGGAACGTCCATATCAATTATGTTTATGCATTGGTCTTCGGGCTCATACACGGCCTGGGGTTTTCCAATTACTTCCGCGCTATCCTCGGGAAAGACCGAAGTATCATATCCCAGCTATTGGCCTTTAATATCGGCCTTGAGTTTGGTCAAATAATTATTGTTGGAATCTTCCTCTCGGCGACGTTTCTTTTTGTCGATTTATTTGGCGTAAACCGTCGTGACTGGAAAATGGTGATATCCTCCGCTATCGCCGGAATTTCGCTCGTTCTGATGAAAGACGCCGCATATTGGACTGAATAACTCTATTAATCCATGAAAATGATTCGCTTCACTTTTCTCGTTTTGCTTTTTGTCCCCATCCTGATACAGGCACAGGAGACTCCCCCAACCTGGGGGGGGAAGTTTGAACAACTTGGACCAGTACTGCCTACCCCGAATGAGTACCGGTCGGGCTCGGGTGCACCCGGTCCGGAATATTGGCAGCAACAGGCAGATTACAAAATTGACGTCACCCTTGATGACAATTCCCAGCGCATATCCGGTTCCGAAACCATTACTTACCATAATAACTCGCCGGATGTGCTGAAATACCTTTGGCTTCAGCTCGACCAGAATATCCTTTCAAAAGAAAATACTCTCGGCTCGACCGACACCGGAAGAGTACGGGACTCGGTATCAGCGAAAAGCTACGCAGATAAAGTCTCCAGCTTTGAGGGCGGATTCAATATTCAGGAGGTTACCGACGAAGCTGGCAACAAGCTTCCCCATATCATCAACAACACCATGATGCGTGTCGACCTGCCTTCGGCTCTCAAACCCGGCGGAAAGTATTCTTTTCGTATCAGCTGGTCATTCAACATCAACGACCGAAACATTTTTCGCGAAAGAAGCGGGTTGGAATATTTCCCTGAGGACAAAAACTATGTATACACCATCGCGCAGTTCTTTCCCAGGATGTGCGTGTACGATGATTATGAAGGCTGGCAAAACAAACAATTCCTCGGTAACGGTGAGTTCGCGTTGCCCTTTGGAAATTACGAAGTGAAGATCACCGTTCCCGCCGATCACATCGTCGCCGCAACCGGCACGCTACAAAATCCGCAGGACGTACTTACGAAAACGGAAATGGACCGCCTTCGCAAAGCAGAGACCACGTTTGACAAACCCGTGTTAATCGTTACTGAGGCCGAGGCAGCCAAAAAAGAAAAAACCAAAAGCACGGCACAAAAGACCTGGGTTTTTCATGGGGAAAATGTGCGTGACTTTGCCTTCGCGTCTTCCCGCAAGTTTATCTGGGACGCCCAGGCGGTAAAGATCGGAGACAAGACTCCGCTGGCGATGTCATTTTATCCGAAGGAGGGAAATCCTCTCTGGGAAAAAGAATCTACCAAGGCCGTTAAAAACACGCTTGAAGTGTACTCACGCTTAACAATTGAATACCCTTATCCGGTGGCGATCTCCGTTCATGCCGCGAGCATCGGGATGGAATATCCAATGATCTGTTTCAACTACGGCAGACCAACAAAGGATGGACGGATATCCCCTCAGTTGCGGCAGGGTATGATCGGTGTTATCGTGCACGAGGTTGGCCACAATTTCTTTCCGATGATTATCAACAACGATGAACGCCAGTCAACCTGGATGGACGAAGGTCTCAACAGCTTTGTTCAGCTTCTGACGGAGCTGGAGCGCTATCCGGATATCAACTGGACTCGGGGTAAGCCTTCTGAAATAGTTGGTTACATGAAAGGTGACAAAAGTCTGATGCGCCCGCTGATGACGAATTCGGAGCAGGTTATATATTTCGGTGCCGAACAATATGCCAAAGCCGCCGCGGGGTTGTATATGCTCCGTCAAACGATAATGGGTCCGGAACTTTTTGACCGCGCATTCAAGGAGTACGCGGAACGTTGGGCATTCAAACACCCCAAACCGGCCGATTTCTTCCGGACAATAGAAGATGCATCAGCCGTTGACCTCGACTGGTTCTGGCGGGGCTGGTTCTATACAACGGACCAGGTAGACATTTCGCTCGATGAGGTGAAGTGGTTCAGGATGAATCCGCCAAATGTTGACCCCGAAAAGAAAAATGTGACAGTAAAACAGCCGAAGACTTCCGATGGTCCGGCCACGAACTTTGAAAGCGGACCGGCCTCCTTCACATTAATGGAGACTAACCCGCAGTACAACGGCGAGTTCAGAAACTCGGTGGATGATCAGGAGATCATGCAGCGGATAGCCGGTAAAAATATCTACGAGGTAAAACTTTCGAACAGGGGCGGCCTTGTAATGCCCGTAATTCTCGAATGGACATTTAAGGATGGCACGAAAGAAGTTGAACGGGTTCCTGCCGAAATCTGGCGGTCAAACGAATCAAGAATCAGCAAGGTGTTCATCAAAGAGAAAGAAGTTGTGAAAGTTGTCCTTGATCCGATGCTGGAGACCAGCGACGTAAATACGCTCAACAACGTCTTCCCTAAGCTACCTGAAGGAACTTCCCGGTTCGACGAGTTTAAGAAGAAATCAAATTGACCTGGATACCGGATACGTAAATATCCGGTATCTTCTCTACTAATATTACCCACCATGACTCTAATTACTAAATGACACGCCGACTATTATTCGCCCTTTGCTTTGTAGGCGGGGCTTCGACTTTCGCTCAGCAGCCTGAGTGGAAAGGCAAGTTTGAACAACTCGAACAGGTGCTTCCAACGCCTAATGCTTACCGCACTGCCTCCGGAGCACCCGGTGCCAGATACTGGCAGCAGCGAGCCGACTATGTTATCAATGTAGAGGTTGACGACAACACTCAGGTATTGAAGGGATCCGAAACGATTACCTACCACAACAATGCACCGGAACCATTAAAGTATCTTTGGTTGCAGCTTGACCAGAATCTGTTCGATCAATCCAGCATGACCGGCGCCTCGCGAACCGGAAGTGTTCAGGATTCTGTGCCTGCAAAGTTCTTCAGCTATACGTCGGGCGCACCAGACGATTATGATGGTGGATATACCATTGGCTCCGTGAAAGACTCAAAAGGTAAGGCTCTTTCTTATGTCATCAACAATACGATGATGCGTGTGGACCTGCCCGCGCCGCTCAAGACAGGAGAAAAATTCGAATTCAGTATTGACTGGAGCTTTCAGGAGAAGGACCGCAATAAGGTGCTGATGGACCGCGGCGGCTATGAGTATTTCCCTGAAGATAAAAACTATGTATACACCTTCGCCCAATGGTTTCCGCGTATGTGCGTGTTTGACGATTACGAGGGGTGGCAAAACAAGCAGTTCCTTGGCCAGGGAGAATTTGCCCTTACCTTTGGAAATTATCGTGTTCGCATTACAGTGCCGAGTGACCACATCGTAGGCGCGACGGGTGAAATCCAGAATCCCCAGGAAGTCCTCACTAAAGAACAGCAGGAACGTTTTGCCCGCGCGAAGAAAAATTTTGATAACCCAGTGTTCATCGTTACGCCTGAAGAGGCTGCACAAAAAGAGAAAACCCGTTCTTCAAAAAAGAGTACGTGGGAATTCTACGCAGAGGACGTACGCGATTTCGCTTTTGCTTCTTCGCGAAAATTCATCTGGGATGCACAGGCCGTTAAGCTGAATGACAAGACACCACTTGCAATGTCGCTCTACCCCAAGGAGGGAAATCCGTTATGGGAGAAAGAATCAACCAGGGCGATCAAGAATGCGCTGGAAGTTTATTCAGAACGCTCCTTCGACTATCCGTATCCCGTTGCCTATTCGGTACACACCGCAAACCAGGGAATGGAATATCCTATGATCTGTTACAACGGTGGGCGCCCCAATCCCGATGGTACTTACTCGCAACAGACACTCTACAGCATGATCATGGTAATTGTACACGAGGTTGGACACAACTTCTTTCCCATGATCGTAAACTCCGATGAACGTCAATGGTCATGGATGGACGAAGGGCTGAACACATTCCTGGAAAAAGAGACCATGCGTATCCGTTACCCGGATCTCGCCGGCAACCGTGGAACGCCTAAAGGAATTGTACCCTTTATGAAAGGTGAAAAAAGCCAGATGCGTCCAATCATGGCAATGTCGGATAACATCCGCGGATATGAGTTCGGACCGAATGCATATACCAAACCCGCTGCCGCTTTAACTGTATTACGCGAAACTGTTATGGGCCCCGAACTTTTCGATCAGGCGCTAAGAGAATACGCACAGCGATGGGCGTTCAAACACCCTAAACCAGCGGATTTCTTTCGCACGATGGAAGATGCTTCGGGGGTTGATCTTGACTGGTTCTGGAGAGGATGGTTTTATGGCACCGACCACGTTGATGTAGACCTGGCTGAAGTGAAGTGGTTCAAACTGAAAGTTGACCAACCCGAACTTGAGAAGAAGAAGCTCAAAGTAAAACAGGGCAACCTTTCGGGTGGAACAGCCTCTGCATCCGGTGATCAGCCACCGTCGGACTTTTCGAACGGGCCTCAGGAGTTTACACTCACCAACACACCCGACAATTACTATGGCGAGTTTCGGAATCGGGTTGATGACAACCAGATCAAAAAGGACCTTGCTGACAAAAATATCTACGAACTGAAATTCAGGAATGCCGGAGGGCTTGTCACACCAATCATTGTCGAATGGACTTTCAAAGATGGATCGAAAGAAATTGAAAAAGTACCAGCCGAAATCTGGCGATCAAATGAAAATGAGGTCACCAAAGTGTTTATCAAGGACAAGGAAGTCACCAACATTGTGATTGATCCAAACGGTGACCTGGCAGATGTGGAAGTTAGCAACAACATCTTCCCAAAAAGCGATTCAAACTCGAAGTTCGATCAGTTCAAGAAAAAGAAATAACTCATTTACAGAACGTCTTGAGTGAATATGCTCAGGACGTTCTTTTTTATCTTTCGAAGGAAGAAATTTCAGTTAATTCCACGTTGTCGAAAACAAATGCAGCGCCCGCGCAAGATCGACATTTCCTCCTGTTAGAATTACACCCACACGTTTTCCTGCAAATTGCTCCTTCTCTTTAAGAATGCTGGCGAGTGGTACCGCCCCGGAAGGTTCGACAATGATTTTCATGCGCTCCCAAATTAGTTTCATTGCATCAATAATCTGTTTGTCAGATACGGGAATGATTTGCTTTACATTCTTTCGGATTATGGGGAACGTTTTAATTCCCAATGAAGTAAGTAATCCGTCGGCAATGGAGTTTGCCTGGGAGGTTTCAATTTTCCCAGACTGCATTGCGCGGTAGGCATCATCGGCTCCATCGGGTTCAGCGCCATAAACCTCGGTGTATGGCGAAAAATATTTTGCGGCGAGGCTGGTCCCGCTGAGAAGACCGCCCCCACCAACGGGTGCAATAAGCGCATCGAGATGGGGCGTGGATTCAATTAATTCCTTCGCGACGGTAGCTTGTCCTGCAATAACCGCATAGTTATTAAAAGGGTGTATTTCCGTTGCTTTGGTCTTCATGATAACTGCTGCAAGGGTCCTTTCGCGTGCGGCAAGTGTAGGCTCGCATTCAAAGATCTGACCCCCGTAAGCAATCACGCCATTCTTTTTTATGTCGGCCGCGGTTTTCGGCATAACAATAAAAGACTTCGTCCCTATCAATTGTGCCGCCCGTGCCACCGCCTGCGCATGGTTCCCCGATGAGTGCGTCGAAATGCCGTTAGCCCTTTCGTGCGAAGGCAGTAACAGCACTGCATTCATCGCACCACGCGCCTTGAATGCCCCTCCCTTTTGGAGGTTCTCACACTTAAAAAAAATCTCGCACCCTGCGAGAAGGTTGATGCTCTGGCAGGTTTGTACCGGCGTTTCGTGAATAAAGGAGTGGATCCGGTTATGAGCTTCAGTGATATCGTTTTTCCCGGGAATAAAATTCATTGTGCTTCTTAGTTAATTAATGTGCATCGAGCCAGTTATCAGCAACGCCCACCTCTACTTCCATGGGAACCTCAAGATTCACGGCATGCTTCATCAAAAAGGCTACTCGTTCTTTGACTATTTCTACTTCGCTTCTATGAACGTCAAACACAAGTTCATCGTGAACCTGCATGATCATTTTCGTCTTAAGGTTGTTTCGTTGGATCCATTGGTGAATATTCACCATGGCAATCTTTATAATATCGGCCGCCGTCCCCTGAATCGGTGCGTTGATTGCATTTCGCTCGGCGAATCCCCGGGTGGTCACGTTCCTTGAATTAATGTCACGCAAATACCGGCGACGCCCAAGTATCGTCTCGACGAACTCCGTATCGCGCGCGTTGTTGATCGAGTCGTCCATATACCGCTTGATCGCAGGGAACTCATTGAAGTAGGCTGAAATAATTTCAGTCGCTTCCCCGCGCGAAATACCTAGATTCTGCGCTAACCCGAATGCCGTACTGCCATAGAGGATTCCGAAGTTCACCTCCTTGGCTTTACGACGCATATCCGCCGTGACCTCCTCCAGCGGAACGCCGAATACTTTCGCAGCGGTTGTTGTGTGTATATCCCGCTTCGAACGGAATGCCTCGATCATGATTTCGTCTTTGGCAAAAGATGCCGCAATTCGAAGCTCAATTTGCGAATAGTCCGCCGACATAAAAAGGTACTCGTCAGTCCGGGGCACGAACGCTTTTCGGATTTGCTTACCTTTCGCCGTACGGATCGGGATGTTCTGTAAATTCGGATTATTTGAGCTTAGTCTCCCCGTTGCCGCGACCGCCTGACGGTAATCGGTGTGGATCCTGCCGTCAATTTTGCTTATCATTTTTGGCAGCGCATCAACATATGTTGAGCGGAGTTTTTCATAAACACGGTAGTCAAGGATCTTTTTTGCAATCTCGTGTTTTGGCGAAAGCTGGAGGAGTATTTCTTCACCGGTGGCGTATTGTCCGGATTTCGTTTTCTTCGGTTTTTCCCCCAGCTTCATCTTATCAAAAAGAACTTCGCCAAGTTGCTTCGGCGATCCGATGTTGAACTCGGTTCCTGCCATTTCAAACACTTCGCGCTGAATTACTTCCGTCTCCGTCCGCAACTCCTCGGAAAGTTTGCCAAGCACGTTAACATCAACCTTCACGCCTTCAAACTCCATGTCGGCAAGTACCTTCAACAGCGGCATCTCCGTTTCGTTCATAAGTTTGACGTGGTGTCGGCTCTCCAGTTCGACCTGAAGTTTTTTTCGAAGTTGAAGACTTACTTCAGCACGTTCACCAAGTTTTTCCCTGAGATCGGCATGGTCCTCAGGCAAGAGTTCGTAGGCGAGGTATTGTGAGGCGAGTATCTGAACGTCGTGGGCAGCTTCCGGTTCAATGAGGTAGTGGGCGATCATGCTATCATAGACTGGACCACGCAACTCTATATTATATTTTTTGAGCAGGAGGGTCGTGGGCTTAAGGTTGTGCCCTGTCTTTGTAATTCTTTCGCTTTCAAAAACGGGACGAAGGACATCAATTAGAATTTTGCCGTCTTCGCCTGCAAGGGGAATATAGTACGCTTCTTTCTCGCGGTAGGAGAATGCAAACGCGCGAAGTTCACTGTCCATTAGAGAACCTGCTGTTATAAGGGCCTGCATCGCGACCAGTGGTTGTTCACTCATCTTTTGAACAAGTGCTTCGCATTCTTCTTTGTTGTTGATGACGTGGTACTGAACTTCAGAAGAAGCAAAAACCTTTTTCTCACCGGCTTCTACGGCCGGATTGGCGACGCCGGCGTCAAACATTGACAGCTGCGCCTGCTGAACCCGTGGTGGTGTTGGCGCCGAGTCACTGAATGCCCGCGCGGAAATCGTTTTGAATTCCAACTCATCGAATATTGGTTTGAGTACCTCCTTGTCGGGTCCGCGGTATACCAGCAGATCCTCGTCAAATGCTATCGGCGCATCGGTGATGATTTGCGCCAGCTTTTTTGAAAGCAGTGCCTGTTCACCGTATTGTGTAAACAATTCCTTTTGCTTCCCCTTGAGTTCGGAAGCATGCGCCACAATATTCTCAACGCTACCATAAGCTTTCAACAACGCCGAAGCCGTCTTGGGTCCAACTCCGGGTACACCTGGTATATTATCAGAAGTATCTCCCTGCAAACCAAGAATATCCACGACTTGATCTACGTTTTCAATATCCCACTTCTCACATACCTCCCTCGGTCCGAGTATGTCTACGGCATTCCCCATGTACGCCGGCTTGTATAGAAAAACGCACTCGTTTACAAGCTGCCCGAAGTCTTTGTCGGGAGTCATCATGTAAACCTCAAAGCCTTTAGTGCAAGCCTGTCGGGACATTGTACCAATGATGTCATCCGCTTCGTAACCTTCCAGCTCAAGGATCGGGATACTAAATCCGCGGATGATTTCTTTCACTTTGGGAATTCCATAACGAATATCCTCGGGCATCTCCTGGCGTGTTGCCTTGTATTCGGCAAATATCTCGTCGCGAAACGTTTTGCCCGGGCTGTCAAACGCTATTCCGATATGTGTAGGCTTTTGTTTCTGAAGAACTTCAAGCAACGTATTGGTAAACCCGAACGCCACAGACGTGTTGTGTCCTCTCGAATTTATTCGGGGAGTTTTAGTAAAGGCGAAATGCGCCCGGTAGATCAGTGCATATGCGTCGAGAAGAAAAAGCTTTTTTTCCGGTTTACTCATGGTCACAAAAATTGTAAAAGATGGGCTAAAAACCCTTTCTCACTGTCAATAAAAGAAAGCCAATTTTTGCTATTTTTAAGAATAACCCAAACCTTTCGAATAGTTTCCCCGATTCGCTTCGGTGACCAGGGGCGGGTTATACATAAAGAATAACCAAACATTACGCCTTGGACACAACACCGCTAGAGCGATTCCTATACTGGGAAACGCAAACTCCCGAAGCAACTTTCCTGCGACAGCCTATCAACAACACGTGGTATGTTTACAGCTACCGTGAAGCCGGACGTGAAATGAGGCGCCTGGCGGAAGCTTTACGGGAAATGCTTCCGGCTCGCTCTCATGTTGCCATTCTTTCTAAAAACTGCGCGCACTGGATTATTTCGGATTTGGCAATAATGCTCTCCGGCAACATCAGCGTTCCGTTATATCCGACGCTTTCAGCCGCCGGAATCCATGATATTCTTGTACACAGCGAGGCCAAACTGATTATTCTTGGCAAGCTGGATAATTTCGAGTCCCAACGGTCCGGCATCCCCCCGGAATTGACGCGCATTAGTTTTCCCTTTTACGGTATCAGTGAAGGACGGCAATGGAATGAGTTGCCCGACGTCGAATATTCAGGAGAAACTCAACCCTTACCAGACGACGTTGCTACCATAATGTATTCTTCCGGTACAACCGGAACTCCTAAAGGTGTAGTGTTAACCCATGGGGCGTTCGGTTTTGTTGGCCAGAATGTCGCAAAGCACCTTGGTATCACAAAGCCAGAACGGTTTTTCTCTTATCTTCCTCTAAGCCACATCGCGGAACGTGCATTGATGGAAATGGTGGTCCTCCATTCCGGAAGTTCGATTTCTTTTTCCGAATCGTTAGACAAATTCCAGGAAAACCTTAAGCATGAGAAGCCTACCATCTTCGGCGGTGTTCCCCGGATTTACACTAAATTCCAGGAAGGCATTTTGAAAAAGTTACCTCAAAAAAAACTTGACTCGCTCCTCCGGATACCGTTGGTAAGCACCCTGATCAAAAAAACGATCCGGAAAAAACTCGGCTTTTCAGAGACGCGTGTAATCGTATCTGGTGCCGCCCCATCGCCCGTGAGCCAGCTTGAATGGTTTGCCCGTTTAGGAATAGAAATAGGCGAGATTTATGGAATGACTGAAAACACGGCATTTTCACACGCCAACTATGCAAAAGTTAAACGAGGTACGGTAGGGCAACCGTGGCCGGAATGTGAAGCAAAACTTGGCGAGGGTGGCGAAATCCTTGTACGAAACAAAGCGTTGATGAAGGGCTATTTTAAAGACGAAGAAACTACTCGCAGTGTATTTACCGACGATGGTTTCCTTAACACCGGTGACAGTGGGGAAATTGATGATGAAGGGTTCCTCACCATTACAGGCCGGGTAAAGGACCAGTTTAAAACCGATAAAGGAAAGTTCATCGCGCCTGCGCCTATCGAGTTGCGTATTCTTGCTAACACCGATATTGAACAGGTTTGCGTGGTTGGTATGGGCCTTCCCCAACCGGTGGCTTTAGTAATATTATCAGCACCGGGGAAAAGCCGCGATAGAAAAACTCTGATCGCGAATCTCGAAAATACCGTTCGCGAACTCAATCCTACTCTTGAGCAATACGAACGAATCGAAAAGATCGTCGTAATGAAAGAGGCCTGGTCTATTGAGAACGGCCTGCTAACACCATCCCTTAAGCTCAAGCGTACCGAGCTTGAAAAAAGGTTCCTTCCCGAATTCCAGGCATGGTATTCCCATCCTGACAAAGTCGTTTGGGAAGACGAGGTGACCTAGCCTATCCACTTAATCGGTTACGGAAGAACGCAACGGTGTGATTGTACGCATATTCATTTGCGTCCTTTGCGGGAGTGCAACGGAAACTTTTTAATTGGCTCTCGGGATTGTGACATTTGCCGACTTTAAGTGTCGTCAAATTGCACCGGTCAGTCTTTCCATTGACCACGCAGGACGCGGTCGTAGGTTATGAAGTCTGTATTGATCGGCTCAAGTCCACTCTGGCGAAGAAGCATGGCAATTTGTGCGCGGTGGTAACTGCAGTGGTTTACCAGATGAATCATGATTGATTCAACGTTGTTTACATACGGATCGCCCGTATAATTTTTATATGTAAGTTCGCGATCAAAACTTTCTTCCCGCTCTATAAACTCCAGCCACATCTGATTCGCTTTTTCAACCATTTCATTAAGTTGGTCAAGTTTGTATTCGCCCCAGAGTTTTACTTTGGCCGGCGGCATCCCGTTTATGCGATGGAACCAGAGAAATTGTGCCGCGACGATATGCCCCATTAGCGTCAGTATCTTTTCGTTGTCGACCTGTTGCTTATTTAGCACTCCGATTACTCGTTTGTTGGCCCACTCGTTATACTGATAGAGCTTGAGAAAGTATTTTTTCATTCCACTACATTAAAGCGGATCAAATTTAAAACGTTATAGCCATCCCCGCTGCTTTTTTTGATCCGATTTTTGAATTGTCCGGAAAATCAGCACAAGTGCCCTCGGGTTTCAAGGATTCGGCTTCATCCGCACCACTCTGTGCGACGGAAATTGAAGGACCTAACGTATTATCAGCTGAAATTAAGACAAATGCCTGAGGTCGCTGAACTGATCCAGGATCCATCCGGTAAGGCTTAACCGATCCTTTGTGGCGGGCAAAACTTCGTGTTCTATCTGATCACTCCTAAAGCACACAAACCGACCAGCGATAGGGAGAATATCTTTACTTCCTTCCGGCAGGTACATCCGCAATTGGCCTCCCTCGTCCTCCTGCCAGTTTTTGTTGAGGTAGCATATCGCAGATATTTTACGGTGATCGTCCGCACGGAACTGATCGAGATGTCGTTTATAGAAGCTTCCTTGAGGATAAATAGTCATGTGAACCTCGAAGTCCTTAAGACTCAGATATAATGCCTGGTTAAGGAAGTTGACAAGTTCCCCCAGCCGGTCAAGATATACGGCTGCGGGTGCAGGAACGTCGCGCTTGTCAAGCCACTGAATATAATCGCCACGAATACCTTCATTAACCTGAAGCCCTTGTTTTCGTCCTATTCCAGCCTTTTGAAAGGAATTAACTCCTTTGCGAAAGTGTTCCAATCCGACAATGGCGTCCACTTCATTCTGGCTCAGGAATTGATCGCAAACAGCAAACCCGTTTTCGGCAAGCCCGTCAGCAATGAAATCGAAATGCGGATTCATTTGTAAAATTGTAAAAAAGACGGCACAAATATGGTTGTTGCCGATTTGTGTAACAAAAAAGCCTCCGGAATGTCTATACTTGACCAAAGAGCAGGAAAGAAGACCATGAACAACTCACCAAAATTTATATTCGAACTACGTTTGACCCTGATTGTCTTTTCGCTGACGCTCTTGCTGGCTGGCTGCCAAAGACCGAAAGAAGACATTGTTCTGAAAACGATTAAGGATGTGGTTGTCGACGCCTCGTCGGATCCTACCCTAAAGGCGAATGCCGTTTTCTATAATCCCAATAACATGCAGGGAAAGCTGAAAAATATTGATGTAGAGATCTTTGTAAACGGAAAAAAAGCCGCGAACGTAAAACAGGAATACAACACAAAAATACCGGCCCGGGCCGAATTTACGGTCCCCCTTCAGGTAAATCTGGCGATGAAAGAATTGGGAACAATGGAAACCATATGGGGCATGCTTGGCGGAAAAAAATTTGAAGTGCGATACCTGGGCTCGGTACGGTTGTCCTATAAAGGAGTGCCGTTTAAAGTACCGGTAGATTATAAGGATGACGTCCGCGTTCGGTTCTGATGACCTGTTAGCTCATTCCAAATAACCCCGTGCTGAAACAAATCAACGCGGCAACCAGGATGCCTATCGCAAGTAAAAAACTTTTTTTATTGAACAACAATGCCTTCATCACGCTCTATAGACACCAAGTCTACGGCGGAGGTTGCTTTCCCCGGAAATTTTTTCAACCGAACCGTACTCTCTAACGTTTGAAGTGATCCGAAAGCAAATTGAATTGTAATTTTATAAGAACAGTTTGTCGAAGGTATTGGTCGCTACGAAGTGATAATTCGGCCGCGCCTTTGAATAAATCTCCCGGGCACGGACATTGCCTTCCGGCGTATTCGCGAGTTCATAGTAAATCGGACTCAGAAATTTTCTCCGCCCTGTATTTATAAGAAAAGACTCCAGCCTGGGGTACGCCTCCTGATAATCGTTTTTCACGGCGTGCACCAGCCAAAGGGTCACGATTTCGGCATTGCCTGATGAAGTAAATCCCCCAATCTCGTCGAGGCTTTTCATTTCTTCCACGGTGAGTGTATCTGGTAAATTCTTCAGGAAGTGAAGCCACTCATGTGTGCTCCAGTCACGCGTTTCGGGCAGGGGTACCGAGGGAGACTGCCGCCACTTCGCGATAGCATCCTCAACCGGCGTAAACCGGTCAGAAGTCGGGGTGGGAACTTTGTCTGGAAGGCCCTCCGTAAATATCCAGGCCGTGAAAAGCTGATCAGCTAAAGTAATATTGAATCGTTCGTGATAGAAGCTCTTTATAAATGAGATAAAACCTTCCGTGTTCATGGACGTGAACGCATTGGCAGAAAAATAACCGTTCAGAAACTCGTCAAATTTGTCGCGGCCATATTCTTCTTCTATCGATCGTAAGAAAAAGTAGCCTTTGTTATATGCGATGTCGGTAACACCATCATCGGGATTTCTTCCTTCAAGAGCCAGCAAGAGACGAGTATCACCATACTTATTATCCTTTTTCAAGTCGGCAATCGTCTGGTTCAAGTCCTGTAGTGCCAGCGACGCCAACATCTCGGAGTAATCCTTCCCATACAGCTTTTCCATTATACGATGTTCGAAGTAAACCGTAAACCCTTCGTTGAGCCAGAAGTCATTCCATGTGGCGTTTGTCACCAGGTTACCGGACCAGCTATGTGCCAGCTCATGCGCAATCAGTGAAGTAAGTGACCGATCCCCGGCAAGTATCGTAGGTGTTGCAAAAGTCAATCGTGGATTCTCCATGCCTCCGAATGGAAAACTCGGCGGAAGAACCACTACATCATAGCGCTCCCACTGATAGGCGCCGTATAACTCCTCTGCACCCGAGATCATTTTTTCCAGATCGGCGAATTCCCAGCTTGCTTTTTCGATGACCTGTGGTTCGGCATAGACACCGCTTCGTGCACTTATTGGCTTAAACTCCAGGTCACCGGCTGCCAACGCCAAAAGGTAGGAGGGAATCGGCTGCTTCATGCTAAACGCGAAACGGCCTTCGGGGCTCTTTTTTTCAGGATTCGACGCGCTCATTAACACGAGCAGCTCCCGCGGGCTTTCAACTTCGGCCTCATAGGTAAATCGAACACTCGGTGAATCCTGACAGGGAACCCAGGTTCGCGCCAGAATCGCTTGCGACTGGGTAAAAAGAAACGGGTAACGTTTCCCGGATGTTTGCTCCGGGCCCAGCCATTGGAGTGCTTCAGCCTTCGGGCTGGTAGTATACTCGATGCCAACGCGTTTGGTGGACGGGTTAATCATTACTGCCAATGGCTGCCCGAGAATTTCATCGCGCTCACCCAACCTGAACGCTGCGGATGTACTATCATCTACCCATACCTTCACGATCTCCAGATCTTTGGTGTCGAAGATTATTATATCGGTATCCGTTCCTGTTTCGATATCCCATACCGCCGTAGCATGAATGATTCTCTTTTCAAAATCAAGGCGGGCTTTCCAGTTCAGGTGCTTTACGCGTGCATCCACCGGACTGGAGAAGGAGTGAGGATCCTGTGACATAATTTGGTTTTCCTGGTTCTTGACTGTTTCGCATTGAATGAACAACAGCGCTGCCGTCAGATATAAAACAAGTATCCGAAAGTTCATCCTGCAAGAACGCAAACTTATCATGTCTTTCAAATGACACGTAACTGTTTAGTCACTGCTGCTGCCGATATTCATTGAGAAAAGACACCTGCGAGACGGACCTCTTGCGGTTTGGAATCAGTTGTTATCTGCTCAGGCAAATTGCTTCAATCATCGGCCGGCCATGATCACATAGCTGACAAAATCACCTTTGAAATTATGAATGCTTAGCTGTAGTGGAACTCGCCGTGCTGGCTTTTAATCGTCACCTTCTTTTCCGGCGACGCTTCTACTCTTCCAATAATTTTGGCATCGACACCGAAACGTTTTGATGTTGCTATTACCTCTTCAGCTCTGTGTTCATCGACATACAATTCCATGCGGTGCCCCATGTTAAACACCTTATACATTTCCTTCCAATCGGTTCCACTCTGCTGCTGGATCATTTCGAACAAAGGCGGTGTTGTGTGAAGACTGTCTTTGATCACGTGCAGCCCCTCAACGAAGTGAAGGACCTTTGTCTGCGCACCTCCACTGCAATGGATCATGCCGTGAATTTCACTGCGCATGTCCTTCAGTATTTCTACTATGATGGGGGCATAGGTTCGGGTCGGTGACAACACGAGCTTCCCGGCATCAAGTGGCACGCCCGCGACCGCGTCAGTAACTTTCATCCTGCCACTGTACACCAGCGAAGCCGTTGTTTCCGGATCATATGTTTCCGGGTATTTGGTTGCATAGTGATTGTAAAACACATCATGCCTCGCGGAAGTAAGTCCGTTGCTACCCATGCCTCCGTTATACGCGTTTTCGTAATTCGCTTTACCATAGGAGGCAAGACCCACAATTACATCACCTGCCTTGATGTTCTGATTATTAATGACGTCCCGACGCTTCATTCGCGTAACCACAGTACTGTCGACAATGACAGTTTTCACCAGGTCACCTACGTCAGCCGTTTCGCCACCAGTACTAATGATGTTCAATCCGTTCTCGCGCAGCATGGCAAGCACTGCTTCGGTTCCATCTATGATCGCAGCGATCACTTCTCCGGGGATCAGGTTCTTGTTTCTGCCAATGGTAGACGACAACAAAATGTTTTTGGTGGCGCCAACACACAACAGGTCGTCGATGTTCATCACGATGGCGTCCTGGGCGATTCCTTTCCACACAGAAAGATCACCAGTTTCCTTCCAGTACAAATAGGCAAGAGATGATTTTGTGCCGGCACCATCGGCGTGCATCACCGTGCAGAACTCAGGATCGCCCGCGAGGTAGTCGGGAACGATTTTGCAAAATGCTTTCGGAAACAGGCCTTTGTCCAGCTTGCTTATGGCCTGGTGTACATCCTCTTTGGATGCAGAAACGCCTCGTTGTGAATACCGGTCAGACACGTTGGTAAATGTTTTCAGGTGCAAAGGTTACGATTTTTTCCAAAACCTACAGTTTCAGTTGGCGGAAGAAGTGCCAGACTACAATTCCCAGGCAAACCGAAACGTTGAGCGAATGTTTGGACCCCCCTTGTGGGATTTCAATCGCCTGGTCGGCCAGCGCAATCACGTCTTCGCTTACGCCATTCACTTCGTTGCCGAAAACAAGCGCCCACTTGGCTGATGGGGCTGTTTCATATTCCTGCAGAAGTGAGCTTTCGTCTGTTTGCTCCACGCAAACTACTGTATATCCCTGGCTCTTAAGTTCGCGCACCGCTTGTGCGGCTTCCATCACATGCTCCCACGGCACCGAATCCGTTGCTCCCAATGCAGTCTTATGAATTTCTCGATTCGGCGGCGTGCCCGTAATTCCCGTAAGGATTATTTTTTCTACCAGAAAAGCGTCTGCTGTTCGAAATGCTGAACCAACGTTGTGAAGGCTTCTTACATTGTCGAGCACAATAACGACCGGAATCTTTTCAGCATCTTTGTACGCCACCGCTGGAATCCGTCCTAATTCGTCCAGTTTAAGCTTTTTCATGCCGCAAACATAAAACTATTATCGGTTTCTCTGTCGGGTTTCAAAATTGTATCATCATCGGAATGATGCGTTTTCTCCTTATCGCCATACTTCTCCCGCTGACTTGCAGCGCGCAGAATCCCTGGAAGGACGTTTACACCGAAAGCACGTGGACAGAGCGCGATACCTGGCAGAAGCCTGATACCTTGATTGAATTCCTAAAACTGACGAAGCGAAGTTTAGTCGCTGACATTGGATCCCACGAGGGTTATTTTGCGATGAAACTTGCTGCAGCCGTGCCGGAAGGTGTTGTGTATGCGGTCGATATCTCGGAAAGTAAACTTCAAAAACTTGAGGAGATATCCGTCAGGCGCGGTTTCAGCAACGTTCGGCCTATACTGGCTGCGCCTGACAACCCAAAGCTTCCGCCCGGTGGCATCGACGCGGTGCTCATCGTCGATACGTACCATGAAATACGGGATCATGACACGTTTTTGATCAACCTGAAAAAAGCCCTTAAACCCGGTGCGGTTGTCGTCATTTGCGAACCCCTCGCTGATGAGCGGAAAGGGCAGCCGCGGGATGCTCAATTCAGAAAACATGAACTCGAATCGCGATACGCGCTCGAGGATTTGCGCAAAGCGGAATTCAGCATCCTTCATCACGAAGAACGTTTTGTTGATCGGACGGAACAAAAGGGCGATACAATGTGGGTTATTGTAGCCAGACCAAAAGGCTGAGGCAGTCCGTTTTGTGGCTAAAGGGTCTTATTTATTTTTTGATTTCTTCCCATTGTCTTGCCGGGGGTCCAGGGAGAGATTTTTTATATTTGTCAACTATGGCTGAAGCAAAAACTACCACCGAAACCCCGTTGATGAAACAGTACAACGCCATAAAGGCGAAATACCCCGGTGCTCTGCTGCTTTTCCGTGTGGGTGATTTTTATGAAACATTCGGGCAGGACGCCATTGCCGCGAGCAAGGTGCTTGACATTGTGCTGACCAAGCGCGGGGCAGGGTCTGCATCCGAAATAGAACTGGCCGGATTTCCTCACCATTCGCTGGATACATATCTCCCCAAACTTGTCAGAGCCGGCCATCGCGTGGCCATCTGTGACCAGCTTGAAGATCCTAAATTTGTAAAGGGAATTGTTAAACGCGGTGTAACCGAGTTGGTTACGCCTGGTCTTTCGTATAACGATAATGTTCTTGAACGAAAACAGAACAACTTTCTGGCATCGATCTTCGCCGGGAAGAACGCATACGGCATCGCTTTCCTTGATGTTTCGACCGGCGAGTTTTACGCCGCCCAGGGGCAGGAAAACTATATCCTGAAACTCATTCAGGGCTTCGCGCCTTCAGAAATAATATTCAGCAAGTCATCACGCGACAAATTTGAAAAACTCTTTTCAGACGGTTACAGTACGTTCGCGCTGGATGACTGGGTTTTCGGTTTTGATTTTGCGTATGACAAACTTATCAATCAGTTCCGCACCGCCTCGCTGAAAGGTTTCGGCATCGAGGATCTGGGTGAGGCAATCATTGCCGGAGGCGCTATCCTTCATTACCTCGAAGAAACGGAACACCGGGACACATCGCATATTGCGGCTATCTCGCGAATCGACGAAGAAAAGTATGTATGGCTCGACAAGTTTACGATTCGCAATCTTGAACTGGTCTACGCGCAAAACGATGGCGGCGTTCCGCTGATAAATGTTTTAGATCGCACGGTCACTCCCATGGGATCGCGTCAGCTGCGCAAATGGATGATCCTTCCCCTCAAAGACAAAGTCGCCATCGACGAACGACTTGATGTGGTGGATACGTTTTTTCGTGAGCCGGAACTCGCAGAAGCCATCCTCGAGCCGCTCAAGCAAATCGCGGATCTGGAACGCCTGATTTCCAAAGTGGCCGTAAACCGGATCAATCCGCGGGAAATGATCCAGCTGAAGCGCTCGCTGAAACACATCGAGCCTATCCGTGGTATGTTGTCTGCCCAGGCATCACCGATATTGAATAAGCTTGCGGACCAACTGCACCTCTGCGAATTTCTCGTCACAAAGATCGCCAACGAACTACGTGAAGACGTTTCGATTTTGTCAAATCAGGGTGGCCTTATCAAAGAAGGTATCGATGCCGAGTTGGATGAGCTCCAGAAAATCGCTTTCTCCGGAAAAGATTTTCTCCTGCAGATCCAGAAGCGGGAAGTTGAACGCACAGGCATCGGATCGCTAAAAATTTCCTATAACAAGGTGTTCGGCTACTACCTGGAAGTAAGTAACGCAAACAAAGATAAAGTACCCTCCGACTGGATCCGGAAACAAACCCTGGTGAACGCCGAGCGATTCATCACCGAAGAGTTGAAGGTGTACGAAGAAAAAATCCTTCATGCTGAAGAAAAACTCGCCGTGATAGAGCAGCGCATATTCCAGGCGTTGGTTAACACAGCCGCGGAGTTCGTTCCGCAGATTCAGCAAAACGCCCGCGTTCTGGCTCAGCTCGATTGCCTGCTGTCTTTCGCATGTGTGGCACGCACAAATAAATACGCCAAACCTGAGATCAACGATTCAATTGTAATTGATATCAAGGCGGGACGACACCCTGTTATTGAGAAACAACTTCCTATAGGAGAATCTTATGTTCCAAACGATATATTCCTTGATAGTGAAAAACAACAGGTGCTGATAATCACCGGCCCGAACATGGCCGGTAAATCCGCACTGCTCCGGCAAACTGCGCTGATCGTGTTGCTGGCACAGATTGGTAGTTTCGTCCCCGCCGCATCAGCGTCTATTGGAATCGTTGACAAGGTTTTCACGCGTGTGGGTGCGTCTGATAACTTGTCGCGCGGCGAATCAACTTTTATGGTGGAGATGACTGAAACAGCAAGCATTCTCAACAATCTCAGCCACCGAAGCCTGATCCTTATGGACGAAATTGGCCGGGGTACGAGCACCTACGACGGAGTGTCTATTGCCTGGGCCATCGTGGAACACCTTCACAACCATAAAGACTTCAAACCAAAGACGCTGTTCGCCACACATTATCATGAACTGAACCAGTTGGAGGAAGATTTACCGCGGGTGAAGAATTTCAATGTTTCCGTAAAGGAAATCGGCGAAAAAATTATCTTCATGCGGAAGCTTAAGCCCGGTGGAAGCGAGCACTCATTCGGTATTCATGTCGCGCAGATCGCGGGAATGCCGAACCGGGTTGTCTTTCGCGCTAATGAGATCCTACACTTTCTCGAAAAAGACAAGCACAAGAATGAGAATCGAAGAAGGATTCAGGAGATGCCAAAACCAACTCCTCAAATGAGCTTGTTCGAAACTGATCCGCGTCATAAGGCAATGGAAGAAGCACTAAGCAAAATTGACATCAATACGATCAGTCCTGTCGAGGCGCTTTTGAAACTCAACGAAGTGTTATCCCTGCTTAAGAAATGATCTCAAACGGTTAAGAACGACAAAGGACCCTTTCAGGTCCTTTTTACTTTTTTAAATGATCCGGGTTTTCTTCTGCGGAAGCTGTCCTTCTTTTTATCGCCGGGAGTATAAGCCGGGCCCGGGCCTACGTGTTCCGGCAGCGGCATCTTCTCAATCGGCTGTCCTATCAGGCGTTCGATTGATTCGAGTTTCCGCTGATCTCTTTCATTCACCAGGGTAACCGCGGTTCCGGTTGTTTCAGCGCGGGCTGTCCTACCGATTCTGTGAACATAATCTTCGGGATCCGGTGGCACGTCATAATTTAAAACCAGACTAATGCCCTCGACATCAATACCGCGAGATAACACGTCGGTACCAATCAGTATACTTAACTGCTTGTTCTTGAAAGCGCGCAGAATCTGCTCGCGTTCCGCTTGTTCAAGATCCGAGTGAAATGCTTTTGCCGGAAGGCGAGCGCGTTGAAAGGCGCCATCAAGTTTCTTTACCATCTCCTTGGTAGACGCAAAGATGATCATACTGTTCCACGGAACCGTATTCATGATGTGCTTAACAACTTCTGTCTTTTGCGACTCGTGAACGATATAGGCCTGTTGCACAATCCCCGCGGCAGGCTTGGCGATGGCAATGCTGATTTCCTTCGGCTCGCGAAGAATGCGGTTTGCCAGCGTTCGAATCTTCGGCGGCATCGTTGCTGAAAACAGTAGCGTCTGCCGATCCTTGGGAAGATAGTTGATGATCTTGATGATATCGTCGTAAAACCCCATGTCAAGCATTCGATCCGCTTCATCGAGGATAAGATGCTGCAGGTGATCGAACTTGATAGTTCCCGCCGCAAGCAGCGCAATCAGACGCCCCGGAGTGGCAATAATTATATCCGCACCCTGTTCAAGAGCCCTTCGCTGGATGTCCCAGGTCGCGCCATCACCGCCGCCATATATTGGAATCGAACTAACCCCCAGAAAATAGGAAAATCCTTCAATTTGCTGATCAATCTGCTGGGCAAGCTCGCGGGTCGGAGCAATAACCAGTGTATTAAGGTGGCGGTGTTCTGTCCGCGCGATCCGGTCGAGCACGGGAAGTATATACGCAGCAGTCTTCCCCGTTCCGGTTTGGGCGCACGCAACAATATCGTGGCCGGAATGAATCATTGGAATTGCCTGCTCCTGTATCGGTGTGGGTTTTGTATACCCCATGGCCATCAGGCCATCCAAAAGTTTCTCGTCGAAATTAAAATCCTGAAATGTCAATGGTCCAAAAGTTAAAATGTCAGTTGAAAAAGTTGAGGGAATAACCCAGGCGAATTTACTCTAAAATTCCCTCACTTCGCATATGCCCGGCTGGAATCGAGGGCTTTACGTCGTTTAAATAACAAAAAACCCCGGAAGAAATTCCAGGGTTCCTGTCTTTTTAGCTATGCCGCCTTCTTGACGGATTCGACCTTCATCTCCCGGTGCTTTGTCAACTGGATGATGTTCATCTTATCGAGCAGTTTGATAACCTGATAGGTCGGGTCGATCTCATGCCACCGGATTCCTCCGAAATTGGCGCGGGAACCGTGTTTGTGGTGATTATTATGATAGCTTTCTCCCATCATAAGAAAATCGACGGGCAGGAAATTCTTGGATGTATCGCGTACTTCAAAGTTTCTGTAACCATACTTGTGCGCAAACCAGTTGATAATCGCTCCGTGGATCGGACTCATCAGAAACTGAATAGGCAACAACGCCCAAAGATACCATGCACCCGCAGGTACGAAGATCACGTACATCGCGATATAAACACCACCCCAGAAAATCCGTGACGGCCATGAGCGGGCGAACTTATCAAACGCCACCCAGTTGGGAACGCCTTCCGTAAACCGCTTGTCTACTTCGATACGATGGTTGGCAATGGCCGAATAGATCGTTTTTGTCTTCCACATCATGTTCCAGATCGTTTCGTCGTAGGTGGGCGAATGTGGATCGTTTTCCGTGTCGGCATACGCGTGGTGCATGCGGTGCATTACGCCGTAACCGTACGGGCTTAAATAGTTGGATCCCTGGAATATCCAGGTGAGGATATAGAACACTTTCTCGGTTCCCTTGCCCATAGTAAATGCCTTATGGGCAGCATACCTATGCAGAAAAAATGTTTGGAAAAATAGCGACAGATACCAGTGCGCTATGAAAAAAATCAAGATGACTTCCATGAAAATCAGGTTTACAATTTAGGATTTAATCACGGGCCCTTACACGACCACGTTCTTGCAAGACAACGTCGCCCTGCTTTTGTGACAGAAATGGGAAAAATTTTTCAAATATCTTTTTTGAGTTCCTGGATAAGGCCGGCGGGATTACCCATATCGCAGGCGTTGCGGAAGCTTTCAATCAGGCTGGAGGGGCTGGGGAACGAAATTCGCGACGTTTCTTCGTTTATCTTCTTCCTTGCACGGCAAAGCAATTGACGGCAGTGGTCTTTCTTCTTGTTTAGCGTTTCCTGTAGCGCATCGTAATCGAAATCAAACACTTCTTTGAGGATGTACACAGCGCGCTCAAGTGGCTCCAGCTTGTGGCTCACCATCTGAAGCGCTTTCGAAATGTCGAAATCAAGATCAAGATGAGAGAGATTGGTTTCCTTAAACTTCAGAAACGCTTCCGATACGTTATCAAGATATTCAACCTTTTTGCGATTAAATGAATTGAGGTGGTTGATACAGTTATTGGTAACTGCTTTGATCAAGTAAGCACGCGGATTCTCGATCTTATGGTGCTCTGCGCTCAACCATTTTATAAACGTCTCCTGCACGATGTCTTCCGCGTCCTGCTTACACCTTACCAGATTGTAAGCGATATTCCTTAACATCGGCTGGTATAATATGATGGTTTGCGTATGATCCATTTTTGAGAAGAAGCAAAGATACTGCTAAAGGAATTAAAATCCATGTGCCAACAATTGGATTATTATTTCAGCAACCATACAGTTGTTTGTAAGCCAATCGAGTATGACAAAAATCAAAAAAAGCCGGGGATGCGTTTTGAACGTTATGCGTTACCTTTGTGTTCACAGATCGAACCCGCGACATCATTTTTAACTCGCTAATTTCATCATTACAAGAAGCACGCTCATGTCCGCTACTTCCCTTACGCCAGAAGCCCGACGCAAGCCAATCCTCAAACAGGAAATCGCTTTCGCAGTAGTTCACCTACTTCCTTTGGGGGCACTATTTACGGGGGCTACGCTCTTCGATTGGATTCTTTGCGCTGTTTTGTATGTATTCCGGATGTTCTGGGTCACCGGCGGTTACCATCGATACTTTGCCCACAAGTCGTATAAAACATCACGCTTTTTTCAATTTGTCATTGCCTTTTTGGCGCAGACATCCGCACAGAAAGGTGCGCTCTGGTGGGCCGCTCACCATCGTCACCACCATCGCCACAGCGATACTCCTGCCGATCCCCACTCGATGAAAATTTATGGGTTCTGGTATTCCCACATTGGCTGGATTGTAGGCCCCGACTTCAAGGAAACAGACTACAAAACCATTGGTGATTATTCCAAATATCCTGAGTTGGTATGGCTGAACAAGTATTACCTGGTTCCTCCCGTCGCGCTGGCGATGGTTGTAATGGCACTGGGGGGTATTGTCAACGGCGGAACCGTTTTGGCGATGTTTACATCAGCTGGTTTCTCTTCGCTTTTCATTGGATTCTTCCTTAGCACAGTAGTACTTTACCATGGTACATTCAGTATCAATTCCATTATGCACAAGTTTGGGACGCAACGATATGAATCGAACGACGAGTCGAAAAACAGCCTGTGGCTTGCATTGCTCACCCTGGGTGAAGGATGGCATAATAACCACCATTACTACGAGGTCTCCTCAAGGCAGGGATTTTTCTGGTGGGAGGTAGATATCACCTACTACATTTTGAAAGCGATGTCCAAAGTCGGACTGATCTGGGACCTGAAAGGAGTACCGAATCACATAAAATATTCGCGAAACAAAGCCCATGCGGCTGAGTTAAGGAAGCTGCAGCAACAGGCGGTCGCAAAAGATGAGAAGGGCGAGCTTGTTCATTAGGCTTCCTCTTTTAGAAGCACCCGGCCGCTGAATAAGCGGCTTTTTTTCATTTCAGAGGAGCCAATTCCGGGAAAAATCTGATGGAAAACATTTTCTGTATCTGAACTAGTCAAGTGTTGGAAATTACCGAATCGCTTATAAATTTGCAGTCCCTTTCGGAATCAAACCACGAATACTGGCCGTTCCGGACGAGTAAGCGGGAGTAGCTCAGTTGGTAGAGCACGACCTTGCCAAGGTCGGGGTCGCGAGTTCGAGCCTCGTTTCCCGCTCAGAAAAACAAAATAGTGTGGGTCATCTCACACTTTTTTGTTTCTGGCCGTTTTGGTGGACAACTCTTCCGGGGCTGTTCTTCCTTTTAATGAATCACCTGCCCTGGTGGTGGAATTGGTAGACAGGTCCCGATTCAGATCGGGATGGCTAGTGATTATCGCCCTTTGGGGAATTGGTTCTCTTACGAAAGGACGGGAGGTTCTTTTTTCCTATTTTGATAAACATGCACCTGCCCTGGTGGTGGAATTGGTAGACACGCAGGACTTAAAATCCTGTGGCTAGTAATAGTCGTGCGGGTTCAAGTCCCGCCCGGGGTACACTACGATCAGTTTTGCTCAAAAGTATTTTTAAGCGTTAGCTGTTATGTTTTAGGTTTATGTTCTACAGTCTGAAAAGACTGGCAGGTTCTACATTGGATACTCAGCTGATCCAGATCAGCGATTAATTGCACACGGTTCCGGCAAGGTCAAGGCAACTCGAAACTACAGACCCTGGAAAAAGGTTTATCAGGAATCTTTCCCGTCGGAGATTGAGGCTATCCAAAGAGAAAGGTATCTCAAGTCAATGAAAAGCCGGGCTTTTATTTTAAAACTCATTAATTCTTCAAATTCTATAGACACGTCCCGATCCTAATCGGGATGGCTAGTAATAGTCGTGCGGGTTCAAGTCCCGCCCGGGGTACACTACGATTTCGGATTTCAGATTCCGGATTTCAAATTCCCGATTGGTTGACACGGTCTTCTTTGCTTTGAGGATAAAGACTACAAACACTTCAACGGCGGTACCTCCCCTGTAAGCTATATATTTATTGTAAGCGGTGCTTAAGTATCAGGTAAGTATAATTGCCGCGGTGTTATTCCGAAATCGTAACGGACATGCGCCGGTCATATTCGACATACAAATTCCCAGACCCGGATTATCACCGGGCCAATACTGGCAGAAATCCGGCGCGACTATGATTAGCTGATACTTACACAATACAGAAGCAGTACTTACTCCCTGATTTCGCGACGGCGGGAGCAAACTCTTTAGTTAGGAAAACAGGCCCATCAGTTACTTCCGGTTTGCGCCAGCAACATCTCGTCTTCAACGACTGATTTGCGGTAGATTCGCTCAAAGGCTACCTTGTCCTCCCCATAGATATCGTCATAGTATTCCACGGCTCCGCTGCGCCACGCACAGGTAAGGTACCGCAAGTGCACGGGTATAGGTTCCGTTACGCGTATCGTTAATTGTTTCTCAAATTCAAGATACTGATCCAGGTCTTCAGGAGAAACAACGTCGTTACCTTTGACGAGATATCGCCCAAGCTCCATGGCTCTTTCGACCCGAACGCATCCGTGACTTAGTGCACGTTTCTTTCTTTCGAACAATAACCTTGCGTTTGTATCATGAAGGAAGACCGCATACGGGTTGTGGAACCAGAATTTGATCAGGCCTAATGCGTTATGTAACCCCTCCTTCTGCCGAATCGTGTATGGAAAATTATTTCGATGCAATACGTTCCAGTTTATTGAATCAGGGACAACTACTTCCCCTGCAGTATTGATAATCTCATAGTGATGATTCCTTAAATACAAACTGTCCCTCTTCACCTGCGGAAGTATTTCATTAACCGCGATACTTCTGGGAACATTCCAGTATGGATATATGATGAACGATCGTATCAACCCGTCGAGAACAGGTGTCTGATTTTTACCCGTACCCACGATTACCCGCGACTGAAAACTTACAGAGTCATTTTCCGTCAGCTCAAGATAGCAGCCTGGAATATTGACCAAAATATGCCTTCCGGTGATTGACGTTTCTCTTCTCCATCGATCCATATTGATTTCCAGCGCCAGAATTTGTGATCCAGCCTCCGTCGAATCAATAATATCTCCGCGCCACAACATATCGCTGTATAACGAATCGCTACGCAGAACTCTTCGTAATTCCTGTTTTAACATAGTGTACTGCGTGTGAAGAGGCTCGTGTTCTTCAAGGACGCTCCTTATCTCACCCGTCTTTATACTGCGTTTCAAATGTGATACCGCTATCGAATCTGCTTCGTAACGAATACTGTCTGGCATTTCATCAAACGCCATTCTCCCGTATTTAAGATCTTTGAAAATTGATATGAATGCATCAGTGAAAAGCATATCCGTCTTGCGAATGGTATCGTCATCTTCGAAAGCGGAATCATAAAGAATTGTATTCAATTCTTTCGAGTGATAATGATGAGGCAATAATCCGTATTCCCTGATTGAACGGATAAGGCTTAACATCGAGTCCGCTCTTGCCGAAGGCTTCGTGTGCTCCCACCAAATTGGTATAAAATGGTGTTGATAATAGAACCGATGAACGAGAGCACCGTTCCGAAGACTGTCAAAATGTGCGGAGCTCGAATCGATCAACGCAATTTTCTGTACATCGGCTGAGGATGGTACATCCCCGGAAAAGGTGTTACCGGAGAAATGGTGGCAACTGCTAACCGTTGTCGCTAATAAAAGCAAGATTTGCAGTCGGACAGAAATGCCACACCAATACGCCGGAATAAAGTGCAATAAATTCCTTGTCATACAAATGGTTGATTCGGAATATCGGCAATTGCATTTTCACCCCGCAGACTAACAACCGGGCAACCTTACATCACGAAGAAGGGACCAGAATTTGTCCTGCTCCGCAAACTCAAAATGGATTGCTTATTTGCTTGCGAATTCAATTTTTTATCTTCATCAAAAAGTTACCAATGCCGGAACTGCCCGAAGTA
>JAEZEH010000006.1 GCA_023417785.1 Bacteroidota bacterium | reverse complement strand
GTAATGCAAAGTCTGGCCAGAAGCCGCGCCGACTATGAACAACGTGTCAACCTCGCCACGATTAAAGCTAACGAGATGACGATCGCTCAGCAAAAGCGACTGTATACCGCGGCACTGATCATTGCTGTACTTTCTGCATTGTTGGTTGTGGTACTTCTTCTCGCGTACCGGGCACTCAAAGGGGTGAACAAAAAACTATCTTCGGCCCAGGATCTTATCTTTGACCAGAACAGGAAACTCGGAATCCGCAACAAAGAACTGGACCGAATGGTCGAAAAGAAAACCGAAGAATTGAAAATGGTCAACCTTACACTGAAACAGATGAATGATGAACTCGATACATTTATTCTGAAAAGTGCAGAAGATATTCGCGCGCCTTTGGCTTCACTGCGAGGAATTTGTCACGTTGCCCTGATGGATATCAAGGACCAGGCTTCGTTGCTTTATCTGCAAAAGATCAGTAAGACGACAGAGCTGCTGAATTCTATTTTGAAACGATTGCTTGTACTCAACAAGATCAACCACTCCAAACCAAACCTGACAGAAATTGACCTGCACACTCTGGTAGACCAGGTCATTTCCATTCAGATGAAAAAGGGTTTGCCGGAAAACCTCGTGGTGAGAAAAAATATAAGTCACGACGCACTTGTTAATACCGACAAGGAGCTGATGAGCATTCTTCTTGAAAACACCATCGATAACGCCCTGAAGTTTTGCGACCGGTCCCTGGATAGAGAACACTTCATTGAAATCAATGTCACGCCTTCCAGTAATGGCCGCGTTAACGTTCGCGTGGTAGACAACAGGGCAACAGTTAGCGACTTCGCCACTTCCGACATCTACAATATTTTTCAGGGATCGGAATTTGAAACACAAGACACTGAGACCGAAAAACAGGACCTTTACTTCGTTAAGACTGCGGCCAAAAAGATCGGTGGCAAGGTCGACGTCAGGAAAACACCTGAGGGGTATAATGAGTTGACGCTGTCGTTTTGAGGCGGGGAAGCGGATGACGGATGACGGTTGCCGGTTGCCGGTTGCCGGTTGCCGGTTGCCGGTTGCCGGTGGTGGCTCAACTCCCTATTGCTCGTTCTGACCCCTGAAGGGGGAGCCACGCGCTAGTTGTCGCGCCTGCCGGTGGCTGTTCCCCACTGCCGCTGGCATTAGTTTTTACACTACGGTTATTTGGGCTAAACCTAACCAATGGAAGAATTTCTGTTTCAAAACGGATGTAAATGTCCACAATTGCAAAACCAAATCCTTCTGGTCGATGACGACGAAGATGACCAGTCTATTTTTCTCGCCATCGTAGAAAAGATCCGGCCTGCGCTTAAGTGCGCAACGGCGTGGAATGGCATAGATGCGCTGAACATCATCAGCGCCAGTGACCCTTTGCCGGAAATGATTTTTCTGGACCTCAATATGCCATTGATGAATGGCCATCAGTTTCTGACTGAAATAACCAAAGACACAAGGCTTCGCAACATCCCCGTGATTGTGCTTTCAACAAGCTCTCATTTGCCAACCCGGGAGAAGGCATTGCTGGAGTTAGGTGCGTGGCACTTTTTCACCAAGCCGAGTAGCATGTCTGACTGGGAGGAACAACTCCGCCCTGTACTGACAGCGAGGCGCGGGATGTATAACTCTGAAACAGTAAGCCAAAAATGGATGATGTAAGCAAGGAGCAAGGTAGAGCTCATTTTCTCAGAGATCCTGCCGTTCAAAAAACAGCATCCGGCTCAGATGAAAGAGGCGAGGGGACCGATCGGTTTTTAAGCATCGTTTCTGAGGTGGATGAATATGCTATCATTCTGCTCGATACCAATGGTGTTATCCGTTCCTGGAATAAAGGGGCCGAACGAATCAAAGGGTACCAATCGAACGAAATCCTCGGCAAGCACTTCCGGCTCTTTTATTCACGCGAGGAGAAAGCCGGGAATTTGCCGGAGACGCTTCTTGAAACAGCCCTTCAACAGGGAAAGGTCAATCATGAAGGGTGGCGGATTCGCAAAGACGGAACCCGCTTCTGGGCCAGTGTAACCATCACAGCGGTACACGATAGCAGCGGCGAAGTAAACGGTTTCCTGAAAATGGCCCGCGACCTCACTGAGAAGCGAATCGCTCAGGATAGTTTGAGCAAACACGCCGAAGAAATCAAGATCAAGAATGACGAACTCCGGCGTAGTGAGGAACGATATCATAAGATGGTGGCGGAAATCAGAGACTACGCGATCATTCTGCTGGATAACGACGGAAAAATCCTGGAATGGAATAAAGGTGCGGAAGTTGTGAAAGGGTATCAGGCTGAGGAAATCATGGGCAAGAGTTTCAGGTTGCTTTATACCCCTGAAGACCGGGAACGCCAGTTGCCTGAGAAACTTCTCAGCGAAGCACGGAAACTTGGCTCCACTACCCATGAGGGCTGGCGTGTGCGAAAGGACGGAACACGATTCTGGGGATATGTGTCGATTACCGCCCTTCACGACGATAATGGTGAAATATTCGGATTCTCGAAAATTACACGCGACTTCTCCGAAAGAAAGGCTGCCGAAGAGAAACTCGGAAACTATCTGGAGGAACTGCGCCAGAAAAATGAACAGCTGCGCCGAAGCGAAGACAGATATTTCCGGATGATCGAGGAGGTTGAGGATTATGCAATCATTTTCCTGAACACTCAGGGCGAAATTCAGAACTGGAATTCGGGTGCCCAAAAGATCAAAGGGTATTCTGCGGCCGAAGCTGTGGGAAAGAGATTTTCAATCTTTTACACTCCCGAAGACCGGGCAATGGGCCTTCCGGACGAGCTGTTAGTCGAGGCGGCCAAGCATGGCAAATCTGTCCACGAAGGCTGGCGTGTGCGAAAAAACGGCAGCCGGTTCTGGGCAAGTGTTGTGATCACCGCGTTGCACGATAACGACAACCGCGTGATCGGATTCACGAAAGTGACCCGCGACCTGTCGGAGCGACGTGAAGCAGAACAGGCCCTGGATCAGAAGAACAAGGCGCTCGAGCAGGCAAACGCCCAGCTATCATCCTTTGCTTTTGTAGCCAGCCACGATTTGAAGGAACCTCTTCGCAAGATTCAGGTGTTTACCTCGCGGATCATCGATTCGGAGTCGCTGTCGGAAAAAAGCACGGGGTACGTCGGAAAGATTATCCAAAGCGCACATCGTATGCAGACGCTCATTGAAGATCTGCTTGCCTTTTCAAAACTCAGCGCGCCGGGAGAAGCAGAACGGGTAAATCTGAACAAAGTTGTAGCTGGCGTCCAGAATGACCTGGAGGTAGCCATCGCCGACAAGCGCGCTACCATCACCTCGGTACCCCTGCCTACGATCAACGGTACGGCGTTTCAGTTGCACCAACTGTTTCTGAATCTTTTCTCCAACTCGTTGAAGTTTATCAGGGACGGCCGGGACCCGATCATCGCGATCGGATACGATTCGGTTATCGGTCCGGTGCCCGCTCATGGGGTCTTGAACCGGACCCCCTTTCACCGGATCAAGGTCAGCGACAACGGAATCGGGTTTTCACAGGATCAAGCCACAAAGATTTTTGACGTGTTCTACCGACTGCATTCCAGAGAATCTTTCGAAGGCGCCGGTATAGGACTGGCCATCGTAAAACGCGTGGTTGAAAACCACAAAGGCGTCATCGCCACTGAAGGCAGACCCAACGAAGGCGCTTCGTTTTTCATCTATCTGCCGAAGAAGGAAGTTTAATCATCGGCCAGCGTAAAGGTTGGCTGGGTTCCTGCTTCATCCTTCAGGCTGCGGGTGGCCTGCTTCATCCTTCAGCCTCCGGGTGGTCACACCCGGGAGGCCCTCAGGCTTTAACAGGTCTACGGCACGGAAGACAAATAAAAATCAAACTGGGTTCCTGAGCACGTCAAGCGCCCCGCCAAACCTTGGTACGTCGCGCGTTATGGGCGTAATCCATTGAACCTTAAATTATCCATGGGCGAAGGACCTCCGTGAGGCGAGGAGAGGAATGTTGGGGTTTATCGGAAAACCTGGTTCGGGGAACGTACATTGGTTACACCCAACCATTTTGGTTTCACGTCCCGTGCACGGAGGTCCTTCGCCGGTGTGACGGTTACCTGGAAATAATGACGGTCCTGAACTTGTGACCGTCGGATAGAGGGGGGCGGATAATAGCTCAGGAACTCAGTTTTGAGGGGGGAGGCCCTCAGGTAAGCCATGCTTCAGCCTTCGGGTGGGTCACACCCGGGAGGCCATCAGGCGTAAGGAGGCCCAAGAAACTTGAGCAGCGTTCCTGAGCACGCCAGCTAACCGGATCACGTCACTACCGGCAACCGGCAACCGGCACTCCGGCACTCCGGCAACCGGCAACCACCTTTTCCCCTCCACCTTTCTTTGTTTCACCGCTATGTGTATTTTAGCGACTCACACATATATTACATGCTGAACGGTTTGCAGACCTTTATACTTCTCGCCGAAGACGACGAAGATGATCAGGAATTGATCCGGCTTGCCTTTTCGAAGGTTGATCCGGGGTACTCGCTCAAGGTGGTTGCCAATGGCAAAGAAGCCATCGATACGCTGCAACTTCAATCCGGGCTCCCTTGTGTGATCATTCTCGACCTGAACATGCCGGTCCTCAACGGGATTCAGACTCTCGCAGTATTGCAACAGGAGTCGCGATACCGAAGAATACCCAAGGTTATCCTGACTACATCCGATAACGAAGACACCCGCCAGATGTCATTTCTGAACGGCGCTGTCGATTATTTTGTGAAGCCCGCGAGCATGTCGGAGTTTGTACGAACCGCTGAACGAATTCTAGCACACTGTCAGTAATGCAGAATATCAATTTTACAGAATCGGCGTCTTCGCTGGATCAGCTGCTCCGACTGGCCAAAGAGATCGGCGAAACTGTCGTCGCCCGGGAAGCACCCGTGGCCGATCAGAAAGGGGCTTACGTCCGCGAAAGTATTGACGCACTCAGGAAAGAAAAACTCACCGGACTGGTCGTTCCGAAAGAATTCGGCGGTCACGGAATGGGTCTTTTTTCACTTGCGCGGATCTCGGAAGAACTGGGTTCCCACTACGCGTCCGTCGGGCTGTGCTTCGGGATGCATTGTGTCGGCTCCGCCGTGATCGCCGCCAAAGCCACGTCATGGCACAGGGAAAAATATCTGGAACGGATCGCCCGCGGTCAGCACCTTACAACGCTTGCCCTAAGCGAACCCGGAACCGGCGCCCATTTCTACTTCCCGCAGACGTCACTCATGCCCATGTCGGACGAAACATTCCTCGTCAATGGCGGAAAAACGTTTGTTACCAATGGCGGCCACGCCGACTCGTATGTGGTGTCAACCATGGCGGCCTCCGAAGATGCGAACCCCGAGCAATTCTCCTGCGCCGTGATCGACGCCGGGACCGAAGGCCTGCAGTGGGGCCACGAATGGGATGGACTGGGGATGCGTGGCAATTCTTCTCGCAGTCTGAAACTTAATAACGTCACTATCTCGGCTGATCAGATTCTCGGTGCTCCCGGAGACCAGCTCTGGTATGTATTCAACGTGGTCGCACCATACTTTCTCATCGCGATGTCGGGAACGTATCTCGGTATCGCCGAAAGGGCACTCAGGGAAGGCAAAGACGTTTTGCTGAAACGCGTTTATGCGCATAACGGTACACACCTGGCGCAGATCTCGCTGCTACAGCATCGCCTCGGTACATTGTGGGCACGCGTGGAACGAACACGCCAGCTGGTCTACAGCGCAGCACGCGGATACGATGGGGGCGAGGCCAATGCCGTACCCACACTTCTGGCTGCGAAAGCCGAGGTGGCCTCGTGTTGTGTCGATACGGTGAATGATGTGATGACGCTGACAGGCGGAATTGGCTACGCCGGTAATGGCATTCTCGGTATGCTGCTTCGCGACGCGAGAGCATCTCACGTAATGGCGCCTACGACAGATATTTTATATACGTGGCTCGGCAGGTCCCTGCTCGATCAACCCATTCTTTCAGATTAGATTGCTATGATAGGTTGCCTCGGATTCAACGACGGAATATTCGAAGTCACCCGAACGATAGGTACGGATTTTCCCTATCGCTTCGAAACCGCGGAGCTTCACGAAGTCTTAAATAACCCGCGCCGTTTTGAGCTCGTGG
>JAEZEH010000165.1 GCA_023417785.1 Bacteroidota bacterium | reverse complement strand
CTGTACAATGGGTAAGCGATACCGAATACGTCATGATAGTCATATTCGACATCACATAACTCACCGGATAACGCCGCGTTGATCAGTGCCCGGGTGTATTTGAGTTTAATCCGGTTCCCCTCTCCATAAGGGCCGCCGGTCCAACCGGTGTTAACAAGCCAGACTTTTACATCCGATTCCTTCATTTTTGCACATAGCATCTCAGCGTATACTGTTGGATGCAGCGGCATGAACGGCGCGCCGAAGCATGCTGAGAACGTCATCGTCGGCTCTGTAATTCCAGCTTCGGTTCCCGCCACCTTGGCGGTATATCCGGAAATGAAATGAAATGCCGCCTGACCAGGGTTCAATCTGGCGATGGGTGGCAGCACCCCGTAGGCATCGCACGTCAGAAAGAAAATGTGCCTTGGATTTTTTCCCAGCGATGGCCGGGCAATGTTACCGATATGCTCAAGCGGATAACTTACCCGGGTGTTTTCCGTAATAGATGCATCACTGAAATCAACCTCCCGGGTACCTGGTTTGAAGCCTACATTTTCCAGAAGGGCTCCTCCTTTGATCGCACTGAAAATGTCGGGTTCCTTCTCGGCAGAAAGATCTATGGTCTTGGCGTAACACCCGCCTTCAAAATTGAAAATGGTGTTGTCTGCTGTCCATCCGTGTTCATCATCACCAATGAGTTTTCGGGAAGGATCTGTCGACAAAGTTGTTTTGCCTGTACCTGAAAGTCCGAAGAAAATAGCAGTATCACCGTCCTCACCTATATTGGCTGAACAATGCATTGGGAAGACATTCTTGTAATGGGGGAGAATAAAATTCAGTACAGTGAAAATACCTTTTTTGATTTCACCGGTATATGCACTTCCCCCGATCAGAACGACTTTTCTGGTGAAATCAATTATTGAAAAATTGTGCTGACGTGTACCATCAGTCCCGGGGTCGGCCATAAACCCTGGTGCATTGATCACAAGCCACTCAGGAGAAAAGTTGTCGAGCTCTTTGTCACCGGGATTGATAAACATATTGCTGACGAACAGATTTGACCACGCATATTCGTTAATGACGCGCACACTCATTCGGTAACGCTGGTCAGCGCATACATAGGCATCACGCACAAAGACTTCCTTACCATTGAGGTAATGAATCATCTTTTGCTGAAGGGCTTCAAACTTTAGGGGATCGAAAGGGATGTTGAAGTTGTTCCACCAAACCGAGGATTCGGTGAGTTGATCTTTAACGGTAAATTTGTCTTTTGGTGAGCGGCCGGTGAATTCGCCGGTGAGTACTGCAATCGCGCCAGTGGTTGTTCTGACTGCTTGCCCTTTTTCGAGGGCTATTCGTTCGAGTTCGTCAGGGGGCAGATTCCAGAAAGTTTTACCTATGGACAAACCAATGTCAATAAGCGATCCGTTGGACGGCTTCCTTCCAATTTCCAGCATACAGTTTGGGTTAATGAGTTATGCAAATATAGACGTAATTCATGCGTTTCAAACGTTTGCAACGCATTATTTTAAGACGGACTTACAGGGAAAATATGCTTTGGCAAATGTTCTTTCATCCTAAATAATATTTTATAAAATCCCGATTAGCGAAAGATTTTTTTGTCATGTCCTAACACTCGTTAACCATTCATATAAAAACCCGGCCGTCGTTGGTTAGGTCTATTTGCAGAAACCAATTATAAAACCCTATTTTAGGCGCTTCAACGTGAGTGGTCGTTGAGAAACCTAAACTTTCCTGGATGCAGTCCAATAACTCTTCTTCGCCATTCGGATGGCGCCGACTTCTGTTACACTGCTCATGCAGTGTCTTCCTCAACCGCGTCCACAGCATCAATCATACATGAACAACTCGAAATCCTTTTTTGGTCACCCAAGAGGTCTGGCTACGCTGTTTTTTACTGAAATGTGGGAGCGATTCAGCTACTATGGAATGCGGGCGCTGCTTTTCCTGTTTATGGTTGCTTCAGCTGATCAAGGTGGATTAGGACTGGATGAAAAAACCACCGGTGCGATCTACGGGATCTATACGATGTTAGTATACCTGTTATCACTTCCCGGCGGATGGATCGCGGATCGGTTACTGGGGTTACGTCAATCGGTTTTCTACGGAGGATGTATAATAACTCTTGGCCACTTTTGTATGGCTATCCCTTCCACGGAGACTTTTTTCCTGGGTTTGTTCTTTATTGTCGTAGGGACTGGCTTGCTGAAACCCAATATCAGCAGTCTTGTTGGAACGCTGTATTCACAAGATGATCAGGCACGGCGTGATGCGGGATTTTCCATTTTTTATCTGGGTATTAATATAGGGGCGACGATCGCACCATTTATAACGGGTTATCTCGGACAGCAAATAAACTGGCACTATGGATTCGGTGTCGCGGGTATCGGAATGGCCGCGGGTGTTATTCAATACAAGATAACAGAACGGTATCTTGGCAACGCGGGCGGTCCACCGAAGCGTGAGACACCCGAACAACGCCTTGCGTACAATCGCGTCAGGATCGCGGTCATTGTCATTTGCGCTGCACTCGCCGTCTTTATCGGTCTCTTATATACAAGAATCGTAACCATAAATCCGGTAGCTTTTGCTCAGGCGTCGGGATATGTAATCCTTACCGCTGTATCGTTGTACATTATATACATCCTCCTTTTTGAGAATCTTAACATCGACGAGAAGAAGAAGATAACCGCAATCGCCGTTTTCTTTATCGCGACTACCGTCTTCTATGCGGCGTATGAGCAAGCGGGATCGTCGCTGAATCTTTTCGCCGATCGGTATACTGATCTGATGGTCGGAACTTTCGAAATACCGGCGAGTTGGTTCCAATCAGTGACAGCAGCCTTTGTACTTATCTTTGCGCCAGTCTTCGCATGGCTTTGGGTTTGGTTATCAAAACGAAAGCTCAACCCTTCAACCCCGGTGAAATTGTCCCTTGGGTTGTTCTTTATGTGTGCGGGATTCGCGTTGATGGTCGGGGCATCAGCAGTAGTTGCTGCTGGTGATAAGCCGCTTCCGACGTGGCTTATCTTCACTTATATGTTTCATACTTTCGGCGAAATCTGTCTGTATCCTATTGGCCTTAGCGCCGTGACCAAGCTCTCGCCACAGAGGCTTGTGGGACAAATGATGGGCATCTATTTTACAGCGCTCGCATTTGGGAATCTCGTCGCGGGGTTATTCGCCGGTCAATTTGACAAAGACGCCATAGCTGCTGATCCGTCTCTGCTGGGTGACCTGTTTGGTCTGGTCGCCAGGATTACACTGGTCGCTGCGATCGTAGTATTGATACTGAGCAAACCCATCCGGAAACTCATGGGGAATATTCACTAATACCTATCCTTGCTTATGGAAGTAAAAAAAGCATTCCGCCCTTATGTGGCTCCCGAAGAAAACGTGGCTGAGTTCACCTGGAAGTCAGTGATATTCGGTTCTTTATTCGGGATACTATTCGGCTCGTCGACCGTATACCTGGCGCTTAAAGCGGGTCTTACCGTTTCGGCTTCAATACCCATCGCCGTTATTGCTATTACACTGGGAAGGAAATTCCTTAAGACAACGATCCTTGAAAACAACATCATTCAGACCACCGGTTCTGCCGGCGAATCGATCGCAGCGGGAGTGGTGTTTACATTGCCTGGTTTTCTGTTTCTGTCTCCCGGAGAAGACGGAGTAAGCATAGGGGAAAACTATTTTAATTATCTGACGATAACTATTCTGGCTGCCTTCGGAGGGATGCTCGGAACACTCATGATGATTCCCCTGCGAAGATCGCTTATCGTTAAGGAACACGAAACACTTCCATACCCGGAGGGTACTGCCTGCGCTGCCGTGCTGCAAGCCGGTGAAAAGGGCGGCGAGTTTGCCAAAACGGCTTTCATGGGAATGGGTGTCGCGTTCGGCTACGCCATTTTGCAGAAGATCATCCATGTTATCGCAGAAACCCCTGCCTTCGTAACGCAGGCCACCAACAGGTTCTGGCCGAGTGCCACCGTGAATGGTGAGATTACACCCGAATATCTCGGCGTTGGATACATCATCGGTCCCCGGATTGCTGGCGTGCTCGTGGCCGGGTCTGTGTTGGCCTGGTGGGCAGTGATTCCGCTTCTCGCCACGGTGGTTGATCCTGACCTTGTCGCGGCGCAGCTAACGAAGCTCAACCTGCCACTGGAGCGCTATGGATGGGACGCAACAAGCCATACGTTCAGCGGTTATTCAGGCGCATTGTATAATGCATACATCAAACAAATCGGCGCGGGCGCGGTGGCTGCAGGTGGCTTTATTACGCTGATGAAGACTATTCCTACCATCGTCAGTTCATTCCGCGAAAGCGTTAGTTCGCTTGGCGAAACGGATAAAGGTACCGTTGCACGAACCGACCGCGATCTTTCTTTCAAGGTTGTGATCATCGGTAGCGTGGTGCTTATCGCTGTACTTGCGGTGTTGCCTATGATCCCGGCAGAAGGTCTGCTTCAAAAACTCCTGATGGGCATACTTATCATCGTCTTCGGTTTCTTCTTCGTTACCGTGGCCAGCCGTATTGTGGGTTTGGTCGGATCAAGTAACAGCCCGATTTCGGGAATGACGATCGCCACGCTGATGGGAACCTGTCTTATCTTCACGGCAGTGGGATGGTCAGGCAAGTTCTACGAGCCGATGGCCCTCGTGGTTGGAGGTATGATTTGTATTGCCGCGGCCAACGCAGGGGCTACCTCCCAGGATCTGAAGAGCGGGTACCTGGTGGGAGCGACTCCGAAATATCAGCAGTATTCGCTTTTCATTGGCGCCATAGTTTCGGCACTGGTCATCGGCCTTGTCGTTAAAGTGCTTGATATCCCAACGCCGGAGCAGCAGGCTCAGGGTATTGAACATGCCATTGGTATAACGTATGCCGCTCCGCAGGCCACGCTGATGGCTACACTGGCCCGTGGTATTCTATCGTTCAATCTCGACTGGCAATTCGTCATTGCGGGAGTGTTCATCGCTGTTACAATGGAACTATGCGGCATTAAAGCCCTGGCTTTTGCCATCGGACTTTACCTGCCTTTGGCTACAACGCTTCCGATTTTCGCAGGTGGTGCCGTTAAAGGTTTCATCGACTGGAAGACTGGTGCACGCGATCAGACGGATGCAGAAACCGAATTGAGTAAAGGCAATCTGTTCGCAACGGGACTGGTAGCCGGAGGAGCGCTGATGGGGGTAATTGCAGCCATCATGGTGGTCTTCCTTCCTGATGTGATGTCCAGCCTGAACGCCGAGCACGCAATGGTGAACATCTTCGGTGACGGGGGGTATCAGATTCTCGGGGCGTTGTTCTTCCTGGCCATGATGACGCTGTTGTACCGGATCGCTACGAAGAAATAATCGACTGATGCGGTTAAGCTGACGCTATCCTGAAAGCTGGACTAATTATCAGCAGTTCAGCCTGGCCGAAGTGGTTGCAGTGCTGGAACCAGCTGAGTTGGATCCACGTGGGACTTCATGCGGTACATTGTTAAAACGCGACGGGGCTGCCCCCGGGTCGCGCTGTGGATCAGATAAGCGGCGTCACCCGATGAAGTACCCTATGGCCGGACTTGCTTAAGAGAAGAAGATGCCGGAAAGGCGGCTTAATTGATTCAATCACGTCAAAATGTTCAGGCGACGCGGACCAGAATCCTTCGTCGTATGCAAATTCCGAAAAGGGCAATGTAGTATTCAAAGCCCTCAGTTCGTCAAGACTCATTGTGCGGTAGGAGGTGTCTGCGATTTTATCCCGGATGGGCATAGGCATTAATGCGAAGGCGCTAAGCAACTTCTGCCGATCCGCTGAATAATGGTAATAGCTGGCAAATGATCCGTTGCGGTATTTGATCTTCGTTCCTTGCACAGAGCCCAACCCGAGCATATCAACGACGTTACCTGGCAATGAATCGTAAAGCGATGTTGCGAGGACCAAAGGAGGGAGGAGATCTTCCGGGTTATCAGATTCGGCTACGACGGGATAGCCTGCTTCCCGGGTCTTGTCCCAATAGAACGGCAGCGTCGCAAAAAGAACCACCAGTATTATTCCTATTCTGGTTTTCACGCAAACTTTATGATTCGTCTGATTGTTTCGAAAGCTTCGCGTTCGGTAGGCAGCACTTGTCCGTCGGCCTCCATAATGGCTTTTACATCCGCGAACAATCTGGTGGTTCGGGTGCTGTCGTCATCGTGAAAATGTGCAAACGTATCCCGGATCAGGTCGGAGAGACGAGCGTGATCAAAAGCATTGTAATCGCGTATCGCCTGATATAGTTTCTTTTCCAAATCCGTTCCCTCGGGAAACAGGTGTTGCATCTTGTCTTTGATCGTTCCGATTTCGCTTGGGTCGTAAGAGCTGTCACTATGGGCAATGTGAATGTAAAGGAACAGCACAAAATCCTGGAAAGTGGAATGGATTACCATGGTGGTGAATTTGCTGCCTAAAATAGGAAAAAATCCGTTTAACTGAGATGAACCGTTCTGAAACACTGATCAGACGAGCCCGAAAACAGGAAAGGGCCCCTTTGGGCCCTTCCATGTATTGATATATTGGTGGAATTACATCATTCCGCCCATTCCGCCGCCGTGGGGCATGGCAGGAGCTTCTTTTTCTTCAGCGATCTCTGAAACTACCGCTTCAGTAGTCAGCAGCAGACCGGCAATTGAAGCAGCGTTTTCAAGGGCAAGACGTGCTACTTTAGTAGGATCGATGATACCTGCGCTAAAGAACGTTTCGTACTTGTTCTCGCGGGCATTGAATCCAAAGTCGTCTTTGCCTTCTTTCACTTTTGCAACGATCACAGAACCTTCTTGTCCGGCGTTCTCTACAATTGTGCGAAGCGGAGACTCGAGTGCAAGGCGTACGATATTTACACCAGTTGCCTGATCTTCGTTATCAACCTTGACATTGCCAAGTGCTTCTATAGCGCGCACGTAAGCCACACCACCACCAGGGATAATACCTTCCTGAACAGCAGCACGGGTTGCGTGCAGGGCATCGTCAACTCGGTCTTTCTTCTCTTTCATTTCGACTTCGGTAGCAGCTCCTATGTAAAGGATTGCAACGCCACCAGATAGTTTTGCCAAACGCTCCTGGAGCTTTTCCTTGTCATAATCCGAAGTTGTGGATTCAACCTGAGCTTTGATCTGAGCCACGCGGCCCTGGATGTCTGCACTTGAACCAGCACCGTTTACGATGGTTGTATTGTCCTTGTCTATATTCACCTTTTCAGCACGACCCAGCATATCAAGGGTTGCAGCTTCGAGTTTGAAGCCTTGTTCTTCAGAGATCACGCGACCACCAGTCAGGATAGCGATATCTTCAAGCATAGCTTTTCTTCTGTCACCGAAACCAGGTGCTTTAACCGCAGCAACGCGCAGCGCACCACGGATCTTGTTGACCACCAGCGTAGCTAGCGCTTCACCTTCAACTTCTTCAGAAATGATAAGGAGGGGTTTGCCAGTTTGAGCAGTTTGCTCGAGGATAGGAAGCAACTCTTTCATGCTGCTGATCTTCTTGTCATAAATCAGAATGAAAGGGCTTTCCAGTTCGGCTTCCATTTTTTCCGTGTTGGTCACGAAATAAGGGGAGAGGTAACCGCGATCGAACTGCATACCTTCTACAGTTTTCACCTCGGTTTCAGTTCCTTTGGCTTCTTCAACAGTGATCACACCATCTTTGCCAACTTTCTTCATCGCTTCGGCGATCATCTTACCAATTTCCTCGTCGTTATTTGACGAGATGGTAGCTACCTGAGCGATTTCGCTGGAGTCCTTTATTTTCTTGGATTGTTTTCTCAGACTTTCAACAACAACGGTAACCGCCTTGTCGATACCGCGCTTCAGGTCCATCGGATTTGCACCTGCAGCTACGTTCTTAATACCGTGAGCGAAAATGGATTGTGTCAAAACTGTTGCTGTAGTCGTTCCATCACCAGCTGCATCAGCGGTTTTGGAAGCAACCTCCTTAACCAGCTGGGCACCCATGTTTTCGATGGCGTCCTTCAATTCAATTTCTTTCGCAACCGAAACCCCGTCTTTAGTTACGGTAGGTGCACCGAATTTCTTGTCAAGGATAACATTGCGGCCTTTCGGACCAAGAGTAACTTTAACTGCATCCGCTAATTTATCAACGCCTCTTTTGATTCTGTCGCGAGCAGAGGTGTCAAAGGTTATTTCTTTTGCCATAATTCTTTTGATTTTGTGGGTTGCTAATTAAATGATTCCGAAGATGTCAGTGTTTCGCATGATGAGGTACTCCTTACCATCAATACTGATTTCTGTACCGGCATACTTACCATAGAGTACATTGTCGCCTACTTTAACAGTGACAGGCTTGTCTTTAAGACCTTCGCCGACGGCGATTACTTTTCCTTTTTGAGGCTTCTCTTTAGCTGTGTCCGGAATGATGATTCCAGAGGCTGTTTTTGTTTCAGCTTCAGCGGGTTCAACTAATACCCGGTCCTCGTTTGGTTTGAAGTTGATGTTTGCCATATGACGTGAATAAAATTTAAGGTTTAACAATCTTGACATCCTCCGCCTATCACGTATTGTGCCATGGCGAAAAGAGATGCGAATTACGGACAAATTTTCTATCTATTACAAGAAACGACTGTTTATTACATGACATGGCAGAATTCTGAAACGCCAAAACGTGACAGGATGGCGGAATCCTGGCAGTTTACGGACGCCAATCCGGGCAAAACTTGCGCATCTGCCTGGAACAGTTTTTTAGCGGTTGACTGTAACGTCAGGATTTAGTAATTTTTTAGGTCAAAATTGTTTACTGTATGGAAAGACTACCTAATGACTGGCTTACGCAAGGGCTTATCGATTTCGAATACAAGAAGTATGTCCTGCTGGCTTATTTGAAAACAGTTAAGGATTCCTTTAGTCAGGTTCAGTTATACCCTTTTATGGCAGATTTGGTGTTTCACTATCGCAATCTTATCGCTGTCCGGGAAAATCAAGCGCTGCTTCGTGAGTCCTTTCCCAAGGAAATTTCCCTGGAGGAATTCAAGAAACTCGAACTGAGCTACCGGAAACTAATTGAAGACGATGTAGTAATGTCCGAGCTGGAATCCATCATTGAGTTTGCCATTCCTCAGATCAGGGAATCACTTCAGGAAGGTTCAGTCATTTACGAATACGTTGAATCAAAATGCGAGATTTCGCCCGTCGGTGTGACGCCACTTTATGCGAACGAGGGTTATCTTTTTGTCACCCAACCCCCGGAAAAGGAGACGATTGTCTACAGGTACCAGGTCAGCATCTTTGAAGACAGCCACGAGCAAGTTCGCAGTCTCAATACCCAGTTCATTGAGAATGTTCAGAAGTCTTTCGTGAATACATATGAACGAATGAAACTGGATCTTATCAGGAAATATCAGGATATGCCGAATCCTGCCACTTTCCTGATTCTGTCAAAAATGAAATTTCCCCTTTCTGAAACGCTGATGCCTGTGGCCAAGCGCATGTTTGTCAAGCATCTTTCAGTCTGAATTTTAAAGACGATTCTTTTTCCATTTACTTGGAGGAACCGTTTGATAGAGGCTTTCAGTATTGCTTAATTTACTACTATCTAACAAGCTGACAGATAGCAGAGCAGATAACATCTGTTCATCCTCGTCTTGAGGTGATTTAAGGGCATCCGGGCTGAAGTATTGCTCGACAAACCGGGTATCGAACCGACCCGAGCGGAAGGATTCATGGTTCATGACGAACCGGCAAAAGCCCAACGTCGTTTGAATCCCGGTTATCTCATATTCATCAATTGCCCGAATCATTTTCCGGATAGCATCCTCGCGGTTCTCGCCATACGCCACAAGTTTGGCAATCATCGGGTCATAATAAAACGGGATCTCCATTCCTGCTTCGAAACCATCATCGACACGAATACCGTGACCCTGCGGTCTCATATAGCGCTGAAGTTTTCCTATGTCGGGGAGGAAATTATTGGCCGGATCTTCGGCGTAGACCCGGGCTTCAATCGCATGGCCACGAAACGAAATTTCGTCCTGCCGGAATGGCAACGGCTCCCCTGATGCAACCGCTATTTGGAGCTTGACCAGATCCAGACCTGTTATCTCTTCAGTCACGGGGTGTTCTACCTGAAGCCGTGTATTCATCTCCAGGAAATAAAAATTCAACTTTTCATCAAGAATGAACTCGACAGTGCCCGCGCCGTAATAGGCAGCAGCCCGGGCAACATTGACAGCGGCTTCACCCATTGCTTTTCTGAGTTGTGGAGTCAGCACCGCTGAAGGGGCCTCCTCAATCACCTTCTGATGTCGCCGCTGGATGGAGCACTCACGCTCGAACAGGTGAACGATATTTCCATGTTTGTCGCCAAAAATCTGAAATTCGATATGCCGGGGCTTCGTGACGTACTTTTCGATAAAAACGGATCCGTCTCCGAATGCTGAAGTGGCCTCACTGACAGCGCGGTCCATTTGTTCCTGGAAATCCGCCTCGCGTTCCACCAGGCGCATGCCTTTACCACCGCCCCCCGCACTTGCCTTGATAAGTACCGGAAAGCCAATTTTGCGGGCAACATCCAGTGCTTCGTTGATATCGTCTATGGGCTTGGATGTTCCAGGTACAAGAGGAACGCCGTAACGCGCCACTGCTTCTTTGGCTGCCAGCTTACTTCCCATGATTTGCATGGAATGAGACGAGGGGCCGATAAAGATTAATCCTTCTTCTTCAACCAGTGCCGCAAAAGCGTCATTCTCTGACAAGAAGCCATAACCCGGGTGAATCGCATCGACACCAACGAGACGCGCAGCCGCGATGATCTTATCCATCCGGAGATAGGACTCTCCCGAGGGCGGCGGACCAATGTAACACGCCTCATCGGCAAACCGTACGTGCAATGCGTTACGGTCAGCGTCGCTATACACAGCCACGGTTTGTATTCCCATTTCACGGGCGGAACGCATAATGCGCAGTGCAATTTCGCCACGGTTCGCGACAAGGATTTTGTTTATGGTCGGCATTCTGGTTGATCTCTTTTTCGTCGTCCGGCTTTCTGCCGGGAAGATGGCAAATCTATCAAATTAGGTTGAAACTTACCTTGCGCTGAATTCATACGTTTTCCTCGGAATCAAGCTGGATTTAATTTATTTTTGCGCGATTTTAATTTACATTCATACCCATGGTAGATTTATTTGACAAGCTAAAGATGGAAGCCGGGGCACTGGCCAAGTATTCTCACCTGCCTGATGATTATTTCTTTTTTCCTAAGCTGGAAGGGGATATCGGGCCGAGAATGATCTTCAACGGAAAGACGGTATTGAATTGGAGTTTGAATAACTACCTGGGCCTGGCCAACCATCCCGAGGTGCGGAAGGCAGACGCAGATGCAGCAGCCCAGTACGGATTAGGTTTACCTATGGGTGCGCGAATGATGTCAGGGAACTCGGTCCACCACATCGAATTGGAGCGACAGCTGGCAGCGTTCGAACAGAAGGAAGATGCCATGCTGCTGAACTTCGGCTATCAGGGCGTTGTGTCGATAATCGACGCATTGGTCGACCGGAAAGACGTGATAGTGTATGACGCCGAATGCCATGCGTGTATCATTGACGGCGTAAGGCTTCACATGGGCAAACGCTTCGTCTACACGCACAATGACATGGAAAGTCTGGAGAAGCAGCTTCAACGTGCGACGAAGCTTGCTGAAGAAACCGGCGGCGGTATTCTGGTGATCACTGAAGGTGTATTTGGCATGTCCGGGAAGCAGGGTGATCTTAAGGGAGTGACCGCGTTAAAAAGCAAGTATAACTTCCGGCTTTTTGTTGATGACGCACACGGTTTCGGTACCATGGGTAAGACCGGTGCCGGAGTCGGAGAGGAGCAGGGCGTTCAGGACAAAGTCGATCTGTATTTCTCAACGTTTGCCAAGTCAATGGCCAGCATCGGTGCCTTTGTTGCCGGTGAAAAACGAATCATCAAGTACCTGCGCTATAGCGTGAGATCTCAGATCTACGCAAAAAGTTTACCTATGCCGCTGGTAATCGGAGGATTGAAGCGGCTCGAGCTGCTGAAGACACGTCCTGAACTGAAAGCGGATCTCTGGAAGATTGTGAACGCCATGCAGGACGGACTTCGTGCGAGAGGATTTTACCTCGGCAACACCACATCACCGGTCACACCAGTGTTGTTTAAAGGAGGCGTAGGGGAAGCCGCAAATATGGCCATGGATCTCCGGGAAAACTTCAACATTTTCTGTTCGGTTGTGATCTATCCTGTTGTTCCTAAGGATGTTATCATGTTCCGGATAATCCCGACCGCAGCTCATACAATAGCCGACGTAGAGGAAACGCTGACGGCATTTTCAAAGTTGAAATCCAAGCTTGACAGTGGGTTTTATAAAGAAGAAGTTTTGGTGTCAGTAACCAAGGGGCTCTAAAAAAAACGCCGTTTCCGGTTGTTTTTTAAGGTTTTTAGTTAAATTGGCGATAGAAACTAAATTTTAATCCTAAAACTCAAATACAATGCAAAAGTTTCAAGAGCTCAAAGATCTCATAACTTCATTAGAAGGAGATATTGACAAGTTTTATAATAAGGGTAATTCTGCTGCAGGAACCCGCGTAAGAAAAGGTATGCAGGACCTCAAAAATCTGGCTCAGGCAATCCGGGCAGAGGTTCAGGATATCAAGAACAAAGCCTAACAAACTAAAGACCCCACAACTTTCAAGATAATAAAGGATAGCATTTGCTATCCTTTTTCTTTTATGATGAAGTGGTTGCTTTACAGGACAGCGGCCGCTATTTTTTGCCTGAGTGCCTTTGATGCAGACAACAGAGGCTGGCGCACATAACCGGAACATACACCAAGTGTTTCCAGCAGATATTTAACACCTACCGGATTTCCCTCTTCGTACATCGGGCCATTGATCTCAAGCAGTTTGAATTGTTCCTGTGCCGCCCTGCCAAATTTTCCGGCCATTGCGAATTCTTTCATTTTTCGGAAAGGCACCGGATACGCATTGGCAAGAACGGAGATGACACCCTTCGATCCGAGGGCGTACAACGGAACGGTTAACATATCGTCGCCGGAAATAAGCATGAAGTCACGCGGTGCATATCGGGCTATGCGCATACACTGCTCCAAAATGCCCGACGCTTCTTTAACACCAATGATGTTTTCGTGGGAGGCCAGCCGAAGCGTTGTCTCAGCTGTGATATTGGACGCCGTCCGGCCAGGAACGTTGTAAAGCAGCACCGGAACCGGAGAAGCATCAGCGATTGCGTTAAAATGCTGGTAAATGCCTTCCTGCGATGGTTTATTGTAATACGGGCTCACAGACAGGATGGCATCGACGCCTGCGAAATCAGTTTCACGAATAGAGTCCAACACCTCCCGCGTGTTGTTACCGCCAATGCCATAGACGATAGGCAGCTCCTTTGAATTGTTGTCAATTACAAATTGAAGTATTGACTTCCTTTCCTCGCGGTTGCATGTGGCCGATTCGCCCGTCGTTCCCATCACGACATAGTAGTCAACACCACGCGCCGTATGACGAAGCAATTTCTTCAGCCCTTTGTAATCAACTTCAAGTGATTCATTAAAGGGTGTGACAAGCGCTACGCCGGTGCCGTTTAATTTTTTCATGTGACTTAAAACAATTCCAAAAGTAATAATTATTTGATGTCCTGACTGCGAATGTGAGCCGCGAAATGCAAATTTGTCAGGTAATTCTAGCGTATCTCCCTGACATACTTGTAAAGGGCATCAAGCAGGGCCGGCGTGTTCGGAGCCGCGTTCATCATCAGGTCCAGATACTTATCTCCGTCCTCCCAGAATCCACCCACGCGGCATTTCGCCTTGCTCCGCGCCAGCAAATGAAGAATCATCGGATTAGGTGTAAGGTCAAGATAAAACAGGAAATCGAAGGGCGCATCAGCAAACTGGATAGCGTTGTCTGACTGCAAACTTCCTAAAATGCTGATATCCTTCGCCATGAAAAAATCGAATTTGAATTCGAAGTTCTCGGAATTGTCAGGGAGGAATTCGAGTACCTGAACGTGTTTTCCATCTGCCTCAAGGCGTTTGATGAAATCCTTTACGGCAAAGTGTTTCTGCTTGTCTTCAACGGTAAAAATGATTCCCGCAGTTTTTGCAGCGTTATAGGAAAGGCTTGACCTGCGCGTCCTGTTCTTCTTCAGGTATTGGTTTGTTCTGTATTTCAGCAGGCTCAGCTTCATCCGTGTTGTACTAGCTCCTTATGATTGCGCCTCAATATACCATTAAAGGCTTTCACCTTTCAGCAGACGTTCCATTTCATCCTCGGAAATTATTCTTACTCCCAGCTTCTCGGCCTTTTCCCGCTTCGCCGGTCCCATGTTGTCGCCGGCAACCAGGAAATCGAGTTTTCCTGAAACGCCAGAGAGAATTCGTCCACCATTCTTGATAATCAAGTTCTGCAACGCTTCTCTTTCATAATTTTGAAACACACCTGAAATTACAAACGATTTATTGCCGAGAACGTCGCTATCCTTTTCAGGTTCACGTGCTGTAGATTCAAAATTAAGCCCGGCCTTTTTGAGCCGTTCGATTTCGTTCTGATTATCCGGTACTCGAAAGAACTGATATACGCTTTGTGCGATCTTGTCACCTACCTCGGGGGCTGCACGCAATTCATCCAGTGTAGCGGCGGCAATGTTATCAATGTTCCTGAAATGTCGCGCGAGCTTCTCCGCCACGGTCTTGCCTACATACCTTATGCCGATCGCAAACAGCACACTTTCAAAAGATGCCGATTTTGACTTCCCGATTCCATCCAGCAAATTCCTGATGGATTTCTCTTTGTAACCCTCCAGCAGCTGGATGTCTTCGCGCTTCAGATCGTAAAGGTCTGCCGGCGTCTTCACCAGTCCGAGTTCGTACAATGCATGAATCGTGCGCTCACCAAGTGAGCTCAAATCCATTGCTTTGCGCTGGATAAAATGCTCAATTCTGCCTTTGATTTGCGGTGGACACCCACTCAGATTCGGACAGTAATGTATTGCCTCATTTTCGTATCGAATCAGTTTCGTTCCGCATTCCGGGCATTGATCAATATATGCCACCGGCTCGAGGTTCTGCGCTCTTTGTGCCAGGTCGACACCCGTAACTTTAGGAATAATCTCACCACCCTTTTCGACGAAAACAAAATCGCCGACACGAAGGTCGAGGCGGGCAATTTCGTTGGCATTGTGAAGAGACGCCCTTTTCACGGTGGTTCCAGCCAAAAATACCGGTTCTAATTCAGCAACGGGAGTTACCGCGCCGGTTCTTCCCACCTGATATGTAATTCCGTTAAGCTTCGTGCTTACACTCTGCGCCTTATATTTGTAGGCAATTGCCCAGCGCGGGCTTTTAGCTGTAAATCCCAGATCAACTTGCTGGGCGATGTTATTGACTTTGATCACCACCCCATCCGTTTCCAGCGGAAGTTCCTCACGCTTTGTCTCCCATTCGTGAATATAGTCCAGAACGTGATTGACAGAAGCGCACTTGCGATACGTCGGCGACACATTGAATCCCCACTGCTCAAGTTTGTGTACCGCCTCTTCATGGGTTTGAACCCCGGATTCATCGCCCAGAAGGTAGTATGCGAAACAGTCCAGTTTGCGCTGTGCGACGATTGTCGAGTCCTGCATTTTCATCGTACCTGACGTCGTGTTCCGGGCGTTGGCATATCGTTCCTCACCAATGTCTTCGCGTTCGCGGTTAAGCTGAAGGAACACTTCCTTAGGCATAAAAATCTCTCCCCGCACCTCAAAGGAAGGCGGTACAGTGCCGTTCCGGATCTTTAAGGGAATACTGCGTATCGTTCTGACATTGGCCGTAACATCGTCGCCGCGAACGCCATCGCCGCGTGTAACACCGCGAACCAGAATACCATTTTCATAAGTGAGACTGATAGATACGCCGTCGAATTTCAGTTCGCAGAAATATTCATAAGGGTCACCATCCAACGCCTTCGCCACACGCCCATCGAATTCCCGCAGTTCATCTTCGCTGTACGTGTTAGACAACGACAGCATCGGATACCGGTGAAACACGGTGGGGAACTCTTTCGTGATCGTGCCTCCGACACGCTGCGTGGGCGAATCCGGCTCACGCAATTCGGGAAATTGTTTTTCGATTTCTTCCAGTTGCCTGAGCAGCTGATCGAATTCCGCATCAGAAATCTCACTCTGGTGCTTCTGGTAGTACAGTTCGTTGTGGTAGTTGACCTTTTCAGTCAGCTCACGAACCTTCTTTCGGGCAGTTTCGATATCCATATGCAGTCACATCAATGAAGTATCTTATTGGCCGACGGGCTGATATGCCTTTAGTTCAGAAACTTCCAGAACATTGTTCTTTCGATCGACATCAGCCATCCGCATTGACGGATCTATCTCTACGGAGGCAATCTCGTCTGCGCGATAGTAAGCGCTTAAGGTGTACGTAGGGTTCACCCATGGCCATGCTACCAGGTCAGTCCGGGAAATGGATTGATCTTCGATTCCTTTGCCGCCAACCGTTTCATTCATGGGAATGTAATACATGTGTTTGGATCCGTCTCGCAGGGTAATGACTACGTCTAGCGGCATGGGAAATTGACCGACACGTTCCAGCGTTATAAAGGTCTTATCGTCTTTTCCCACTACACTTTTGACACCATAGTCGATTTTTTTGGTGGTATTCACCCAGTAATTGATATACCAGCGCAATTGCATACCCGAAACCTTTTCCATCACACGGATGAAATCGTTGGGTTCCGGATGCCTGAACTTCCAGGTTGCGTAATACCGACGCATGCCTTTGTAGAACACGTCCTCGCCGACGATGTATTTCAGCTGATGCAGGAACACGGTGCCCATCGCATAGGCAGCTGTGCTATAGGCGCGGTTCGTGTTGTAGTGATCGCTGTGTTGTGCTATCGGTTCCTGCAGTCCACTTTTTACGAGATTAAAGTAGGCCATATAACTGCCCAGGTGAGTGGGTTCTTCGTTGGCAACAGAGGCTTCAAACTCGGCGGAAGCGAAATCGGTGAAGCCTTCATCAATCCAGGGGTACAACGCTTCGTTTGATGCAAGCACTGCCTGGTACCAGCTGTGGGCTGCCTCGTGCGCGACGAGGCCTACCAGACCATCCAGGCTGCCTTCGCCCAGAATGAGTGTACACATCGGATACTCCATTCCGCCGTCGCCACCCTGAATGATGGAGTAGGAGTCGTATGGGTACTTACCGAAGGTCACGTTCATGAACTCGAAAAACTTCACTGCATAAGGTTGCATTTTCTTCCACGTTTCGGCCGGTTTCTGCTGATAGAAGAAGTGCAGTTCAGGGCCGTTGGGCACCTGAATACGGTCGTGGATGTAGTCAGGATCAGCAGCCCAGGCAAAGTCGATAACGTCTTTTGCCTGGAAGTGCCAGGTTAGGTCGCCTTGAGGCCGGTTCACGGTCGTTCCGGGCTTTTCGTAGCCATAACCGATTTTCTCCGGATTCTGGAGTTTTCCGGTTCCGGCAACTATATAGCGGGGATCCAATGTAATTTTCACATCATAGTCTCCGAAAGGCGCGTGGAACTCACGTGCAACATATTGATAGGGGTGCCAGCCAAGGTGGTCATATTCTGCGATCTTGGGGAACCACTGAGCCATTGAGTAAGAAATACCTTCGCGGTTATCTCTTCCTGTGCGACGGATCTGCACGGGTACCTGGGCCTCGAAACGCAGCTCAAAAGTCGTCTTCGAATTCGGCAGGATGGGCTTCGCCAGATCGACTTCCAGAATGGTGCCTTCCGTGTGGTGTGTGATATCCTTTCCATCCTGCTTCAGGGAAACGATTTTCTGATAACCAATTTCGTCCGGCTTAAGCTTTGATATCCTGTCACCTACTCGCCGGTCGGGATCTGCGATGGTACGGGAACGAACATCCATCATACTGCCCGGCTGAAATGCATTAAAGAAAAGATGATAGTAAACCTTCGTCAGTGTATCCTTTGAATTGTTGTGATAGACCAGTTTTTGCGATCCGGTAAGCTGGTGCGAATTCACATCCAACCGAACTTCCATGGTGTATTCAACGCGTTGCTGCCAGCGATAGTCCTGCGCAATGCCGCAGTTAACGATGGTTAATAAAAGGGCGATAAAGGTTATTCGAAACATTAAAGACTGGTTTTGAAACGTTTGCAAAATATGAAAGAAGGTTCAAGCTGCAAATTAAAAATTTACAGCGCGGCGAGCGTGTCGACAAGCAATTCGAATTGCTCTCTTGAATGGGTAGGGAAATTTGCGAAACGCAATTGGGATTTTTTGAATGGGCCGTAACCATCACCGGGTTGCATGCCTTTTTTCGCCAGGGCGTTCACCACTTCAGTTGTTCTATCTCCACATTCGGCAACAATGACGGTTTTCGACTGCCATTCCGGGTTCTTGACGAACGGGCGGAGTTGGGGATGGGATTCCAGCAGCTGGTAAAGAATTGCCGCCTTGTATTCTGTCTCACGCCGGATAGTCAGTATGCCCCTTCGCTGAAAATCCTTTATCACCTCATTGAGAACAAATATGGCCAGAACATTGGGCGTTTCCGGTGTCTGATTTTTGGTGGCATGAGCCATGAGTGACGGAATACTGTGATATGAGCCGATGGAACGTCCCTTCGAGAGTAGTTCTTCGGCTTTGGCGATACAACGATCATTCACAAGCCATACGCCCAGCCCTGCCGGCATGCCAAAGGCTTTTTGCACGGAGAAGAAAGCTGTGTCGATTTGTTGGTAGTCAAAGTCAGGGTAGGGCAGCGATGAAACGGCATCGACCGCAATCAGCGCGTTGGGGTTTTTCTTTTTAATGGCACCAATCAACGGAGGGGCTGTGCTTACCCCCGTACTCGTTTCGTTATGCGTCACAGCGATAAGCTCTGTGCCAACAGGAGCAGAAAGCTCCGCACTAAATCCCTGGCCGGGTTCTACTTCAAGAGATGTGGCCGTTCTGCCCAATTGTCCTGCTACTTCGAAAAAGCGTTTTGAAAACGAACCGTTAACCAGGTGAAAAGTATTCACATCAACAAGATTCTCAATGATCCGCTCCCAGATTTCGGTAGCGGAACCGGCGAAGAAAATATGGTGTCCCGTCGCACCCAGCAGATTGCGCAATCCCTCTGTACATTCACGGTAAATATGTTCGAATTGCTTCGAGCGGTGGGAGAGTGAAGGCACTCCTTCCCGGAACGCTTTTTTCATGTGATCTTCGACAGTATAATAAAGCTGGGAAGGGCCGGGTGTGAAGTTTACGGGAAGTTTCATAAGTCGCCTGCAAAAGTAAAATACTTATGCGAATTACTGAACCATTTGTTCCGGGTGATGGTTGAATTTTTGTAGGCTTTAAGGTAGGACCAGTAGGGAAGTATCTGCAAAAAAAATTTCAGATGCAAGAGCGGAGAAGCAGGGTGTTTTATCTAGGTTTGCATTATCCCGCTGGGTTTGGGACACGTTTGCTGAACCAACAATTATAAACAATACCGAGTGAAGCTTCTGAGCAAAATCAGGCCTCATCCCGATATTTATCGGGACCTCGCCCAAAAAGCAGGTTAACAGAGGAAGGTTGCGGTCAGCGGCAGCTCAAAACTTGTCTTTTATGGGGTTCAGAAACACCTCACCAAATCCAGTGGGTTCTTATTTTTTCCGGGTGCGCCTGTCCTTTCTCACCATAGTTTAATAATAATCCAATCCTGCATATAAGACTGTCATTGCGGATTTAATTCTCCGGCGCAATACTTACAAAAAATTGCATCGGGATCATGACCCTCCTTGAAACAGTTGGGACAAACCTGGGTGGTGATCTTCTCACGATTCTTGAGACTGATCATCTCAGCCGACACAATCCCTGTGGGCACAGCAATCACGCCATAGCCTAAAATCATCAGCAGCGAAGCCAGGAACTGGCCAAAGTCCGTCTGCGGGGCTATGTCTCCGTAACCTACCGTCGTCATCGTAACAATTGACCAATAGATACTCCGTGGTATACTTGTAAATCCATGTTCCGGGCCTTCAACCATATACATGATGGCGCCCATGATCGTCACTGTGGTGATTACCGTTAACAGGAAGACGGTGATTTTATGCCGACTCGCCTTGAGTGCGAGTGCAAGATTCTGACCCTCGCCTATGTACCGTGGCAGCTTAAGGATCCGGAAGATCCGGAGAAGCCGGATACTGCGGATCACCATCAGTGACTGCGCACCAGCAAACAAAAGAGCAATGTAGGAGGGGAGAATGGAAAGCAGATCGATGATACCGAAAAAACTGAAGATATACTTTTCCTTTCGGGGAACAGCATAGAGGCGTGCAATATATTCGACGGTAAAAAGAATCGTAATCAACCACTCTATTGTGCGGAGAAGTCCGATATACCGCAACCGGAATGTCTCTACGCTCTCCAATAGAACAGCAGCCACACTTACCAGAATCGAAACCAACAACAGGATGTCAAAGATCTTTCCCGCCGGGGTGTCGGCCTCAAAGATCACTTCATACATTTTCAGTTTCGGTCCTGAAAGACTGCTCTTTTCAAGTGCGGGTCTTGACTTATTCATTCACCTGAAAATATACACTATTTCTGATTTGGTCCCACTCTGACCTCATATTCCTGCAAGTCAATACGCTTCTTGAGTCCGGGACAGGCCAAAAAAAATGCTACCCTCCCTGGATAACATTTTCAATGGGTTGAGCCCCTGTTAATACAGGACGCGGAATTTTATTGTGTGTTCAATCGCGCGGAGACGTGCAATAACTTCCTTGTCGTATTCCTTGTTGATATCTGTGATCACGTATCCGATCGCTTCGTTAGTTTTAAGGTACTGGCCAACGATGTTGATGCCATGCTGAGCAAGCACATTGTTGATTTGCGCCAGTACACCCGGAACGTTGAGGTGGATGTGAATCAGCCGATGTGCATTCTGCAACGTAGGCAATGTGATGTTCGGGAAGTTTACACTATTGGAGGTGTTGCCCGAATTTATATAATCCATAATCTTGCCGGGAACGAACCTGCCAATGTTCTGCTGCGCCTCAAGTGTACTTCCACCAATGTGTGGCGTTAGAATTGTGTTTGGCAGCCCACGCAGCTCGGAAACAAATTCTTCATCGTTGCTTGCGGGCTCGAGAGGGAAAACGTCAATAGCTGTTCCGGCAACCTTTCCGCTCAGAATATTTTCGCGCAGGGACTGAATATCCACAACATGGCCCCGGCTGAGATTAATAAATATGACACCTTTCTTCATAAGTGCAAATTCCGCCGGACCAATCAGGTTTGTGTTCGTCCCACGTCCGTCAACGTGAAGTGACACGACGTCGGCTTGCTGCAGCACTTCTTTCATCGACTTGCATTGCACGGCATTTCCCAATGAAAGGCGTTCTTCGATATCGTAGTAAAGCACCTTCATACCAAGTGATTCCGCCAGCACCGAGAGTTGAGTTCCAATGTTGCCATATCCGATAAGCCCAAGTTTTTTGCCGCGAACTTCATAACTTCCTTTCGCTGATTTATCCCATACCCCTTCATGCATTCTCGCAGACTTGTCAACGATGTTGCGCATCAGCATGATCATTTGGGCCACCGCCAGTTCCACCACAGAACGCGTATTGCTGAATGGCGCGTTGAAGACAGCGATACCTTTCCTGGTAGCCGTTTTCAAATCGATCTGGTTGGTTCCGATACAAAATGCCCCGATAGCCATTAGCCTGTTGGCGTTTTCAAGTACCCTCTCGGTAACAATGGTTTTTGACCGGATACCGAGAACCGACACATTTTTTATTTTCTGAGCAAGTTCTTCTTCCGTAAGCGCGGCATGGTATACTTCGACATTGAAGCCTTCCTCCTTTAGCAGTTCCACAGCCACAGGATGGACGTTTTCAAGTAACAGGACATTTATCCTGTTCTTCGGATAGGAGATGGCCGTATTCAGCTTATTTAAATAAAGAAATTCGTCAAGACTGGGAGTGATGTGATCTGCTTTGCTTTTGACATTTTCCCGGGCCACGTTTTCGGTGAATGCAAAGAATTTATTAGCCAGCCCCGATTGTTTGATTTCATAGTCGGTGTAACCATCACCAATCACGTAAATGTCCCCGGGAAGATTAAGCTTTTTAAGTTGTTCCACTTTCCCGCCGTTTGCCGATAGGGGGTTGTCTACATCGAATCCCACTACACGTCCCTCCGAATCAAAGATGAATTCATTCGCCAGGATGTTTTCTGGTTTGATTCCGAATTCTGTGACGATAGGTTCGATGAATTCCTTGAACCCATTGGAAACGATGAAGATGCTGTCAGCATACTTCTGAAAAAACTCCTTGTTTCTTTTGAATGATTCAGAAACACTGTTTCTCAACTCCTGAATGAGGAGGGGCAGATGCTGACGTGAAGGCGCGAGCAGGTTGAGCCTTCTTTCAAGCGATTCCCGAAATGAAATTGAGCCATCCATTCCCTGGTTGGTAATAGCAACTATCTGCTTCTTGCGTTCCTCTTTGTCGGGATGACCGTTGAGAGAGATATCTGCCAGGACATCGAACGCTTCAACTTTTGTGAATGTGCTGTCGAAATCGATTACGAAATATTTATTCAGCTTCATAGGTTTCGTAGCGGGCGATTCTTTGGGTGGTAGTTCAATTTCCATATTGCTAATTATCAGCTGTGAATGCGCCGCAAAGGTATATAAAATAGCTATTCCGGGTTACATCGCACGGGGTTCCCTGATATTTATTTCAATATTTTGAATTTCACCATGCCCCATTAGAAAAGTGGCAAGTGCGCTCAGACGAATTCGATTGTGGGTGTATGCTCGAGTGGAGCACCAACTAACATTCAATAGCCTATCGCTGCGGGTATGGCTTCCGTGGAAGCGCTTCAAGGAGAAGAGGCCGCAATGGAAATGCGGCCTCTCTATACATATTTCATTTGTGCTAATGATCCTGAGCGAGATCGAGCATCATAGCGGCGGCGCCTTCCGGACATACCTTTGAAAACTCTGATGAAGCCTTTAGTTCTTCAGGCACATCATTCCGGCTTACCTGCCGGAAGCCTCGTTTCTGAAAAAACCCGGAGGCCGTCTCGGTCAGGAGATATATCGCCTTCAGTTTCTTTTCTTTCGCTTCGTCGATAAGATACTCGGTAATATTCGTACCTACAGACTTACCTCGTATTCCAAACTTTACCGACAACGATCGCAGCAAACCGTACTGTCCATACACTTCTAATCCGCCTGTTCCAACCAGAACGTTGCCTTCGAAATATCCGACAAGCAGATCCTTGGAAAAATCAAGATCATCGGCCGGAAGATTTGATGCCCGAAGCAGTTCACGAAATGCTTCGAAACCTTTTTCATCTTCAATCAGTCTGTAGGTAAGATCCATATCATCAGGGTTAATCGCAACAACCCGGGCCGCAACAAGGTTTATCCTTGGCTTCTGGCTTTTCCGCGTAAACAGTTACGCTATAAATTCCCAGCGTCCCGGAATGATACTGTTCCAGTTCTTTCTGGCTCAAATAAACAGATAAAATTTCATCCGGCACAGTAATTTTTCGGTCTTTCTGCAGCGTGATGTTAACAAAACCCGTTTCTTTTATAATGTTTAGATATTGATCTTTATCGATGGCACCGGCGATGCACCCTGCGTACATCTCCGCGCTCTTTCTCAAGCCTTCGGGCAGCACTCCTTTAATTACAATATCTGAAACACTGAAATGGCCACCTGGTTTTAGTACCCGATAGGTTTCGGCGAAGGCCCGGCTCTTATCGGGAACCAGATTCAACACGCAATTGCTTACAACAACGTCGGCGACGTTTGCTCCGATGGGAAGGTTTTCAATATCACCATAGCGAAACTCGACATTATGGTAGCCAAGTTTTTCAGCGTTGGTCCGTGCCTTCTCAATCATTTTTTCAGTGAAGTCAACACCGATAATTTTTCCGGATGCTCCTGCGGCAGACCGCGCAACAAACGCGTCGTTTCCGGCTCCGGAGCCAAGGTCGACAACTACGTCGCCTTCGCGAATCCGCGCAAACTGTGTAGGCAATCCGCACCCCAGGCCAAGGTCTGCACCTGATACATAGCCTTCAAGCTTCGTATAATCTTCGGCCATGATTGCCTCATCGATAGTGGAGCATCCGCACCCGGCGCCGCAACAGCTCGTTGCGTTTTCTTCATAGGATTGTTCTGCGATCTGGCTGTATTTTTCTCTTACAACCTGTTTCAGTTCTTCGGATTGGTTATTGGTGCTCATAAGAATATTGTTTAAAAATTAAGATTGTTTCATTTGAATACGGAATCGTAATATTACGATAGATCAGGGCAAAAAAAATCAACAGCAGTTTTTCGGATGATAATCGTTAAACAGTTCAGCAAAGATTTTTGTCACCTTATTCCAGGCTTTCTCATCAATACAATAACAGATTGATGGCCCATCGATATTTCCCTTGATCAGGCCGACGCTTTTGAGTTCTTTCAAATGCTGTGATACAGTGGACTGCGACAACGGGAGTTCTTCAACGATATCTCCACACATACAGCTTTTCTGCGTTGCCAGTAATTGCAGGATTGCAATTCGGGCCGGATGCCCCAATGCCTTGGCCATAGAGGCAAGTTCAATCTGCGATTTGGTAAAACCCTCTGTTTTTGTGAGACCCATATTGTATATATCGTAATATTACGATATATGTTTCACTAAGACAAGATTATTTGAATCAGAATTGTCGTGACCGGGAGAATTTCCATCCCGCCATCGCGAAAAGGATCATGGCGAGTGCAAAACTTGCGATTGGCAACCAGAAAAAATAGATAATAGCAATCATTACACCAATGCCGAGCATCGCAGTATTCAGGTAGCTGATGCGTGCCAGAAGTCGATGGTTCCTGCGCATCGGCTTATATAATAGCAAATTCAGGGCACCTATCCAGAAAAAGAAAAGAGCATACGCGAGGCTTAACCCGTTTTGGATATCCATCATCGACATTTGCGCTCCGCCTACTTTTTTGTGATAGTGATTCATCAATACCAACATCTCGTGTTCAATATCGTTTGCGGGGATCTTGCCGGTGATATTATGGATAAGCTGAAAATGAGGCACCAGAAGAAAATGCCCTGCCAGGTGACTGGCCGATGTAATCAGTAAAATAAAAGATGCGATTCTGAAGTAGGGCATGACAGCAGAGCGGGGTAAATTCTAATGCCTTTTGTTTGCTCTGTAAGCCAGAAACGAAAAAAGGACAGCGCATATTGCCATCCTTCATTCTGACTGTTTCTACATTGATTTTGAGCTATTTCTTCTTGCGCTTGAGCACCTTCTCAACAGCTGCAACAATGTTATCAGGACCAAGTCCGTATTTGGCTAGCAGTTCCGTAGGCGTTCCGGACTCGCCAAAGGAGTCGTTCACCGCAACCATTTCGATAGGCGACGGGCGGAAACGGCCAAGTACTTGAGCGACGCTGTCACCCAGGCCGCCGTTAATCTGGTGTTCTTCACAAGTGACCACACAGCCCGTCTTTTCCACGGAAGCGAGAATCGCCTCAACGTCGAGTGGTTTAATGGTGTGTATGTTAATAAGTTCAACGCTGATTCCCTTCTCAGCTAATTTAGCTTCGGCTTCAATGGCATTCCAAACGAGGTGACCGCACGCAAAAATAGTGACATCGGTACCCTGTGTCATTACGTCTGCCTTACCGATAGTGAAAGGCCTGCCCGTCGTAAAGATCGGCCAACTGGGTCGGCCGAATCTGAGATATGCGGGACCTTCGTGATCGCCGAGGGCGATGGTAGCCTCCTTCGTCTGATTGTAATCGCACGGAACGATTACCGTCATGCCGGGAAGCATCTTCATCATGCCAATGTCTTCGAGAATCTGGTGTGTTGCTCCGTCTTCGCCGAGTGTAAGCCCGGCGTGTGAAGCACATATTTTGACATTCTTGCCCGAATACGCAATTGACTGGCGGATCTGGTCGTATACCCGGCCCGTAGAAAAGTTAGCGAACGTTCCTGTGAAAGGGATTTTCCCGCCAATCGTCATGCCAGCCGCCAAACCCATCATATTAGCCTCTGCAATACCAATCTGGAAGAAACGCTCGGGAAATTCTTTCTTGAATGCGTCCATCTTGAGCGATCCGGTAAGATCCGCGCAAAGAGCAACTACATTTGAGTTCTTTTTACCCAGCTCGTGCAACCCGACGCCGAAACCGGAGCGGGTGTCTTTCTTTTCAGTGAAGGTGAATTTGGCCATTTTTCAAAGTGACGTTAGATCCGCGAAATATTTAAGCGTGCGCGAAACTCGCAAATCTTTTGCATTCTTCCGAATCAAAAAACATAAACTGTTTTACCGATTATCGGGCACGTTCCCGGAAATCGAACCGTCAAAAGGTGTTAATCTTTTGTTAAAGATTCACCAGACTACAAGGGAAGAAGAACCAAACACACGTGTCGCCGTAGACACGGTAAAAAAATAATGAACGAGTCTGTCCGGCAGCAAAACCGCAGGTTGTGGTTACTCTTCCTAATCGCCCTCTTGATCGCTGTGCTCCCTTGGCTGATCTTGTCTTACGCCAGTTAATCAAGGATCGAATACATTGACCTGATGAGTTTTACCCGCCTTTACTTCGAATTGCCTGTAGGCAGTGTACTTACTTCCCGGGCTATTTTTGATTCGGAAAACAATTTTGTATTTCCCGGGCAGGAGAATCAAATTGAATACTGCCCGAAGGTTGTCCAGGCTGGCCACCCAAACCTGTGATCCGTCTGTTTTGATCTCATAAAGCGCGCCATATCCCGTTCCAATTGTGTTAAAATTCACCGTTCCCGGGGTTGGAATGTGCAGCGTAAATGTCTTGTCCGCGGCAATTTTCACCGGATACGTTCTCCTTGGCAAGGTTAACAGTTCAACTTCATAATCGCCGGCAAGGTATTGTACCGACTGGTTCAGCCCTTGCGTGTGAATCGTCTCGTTTCGCCCGGGTAAACGTACGATTGCTTTGAGCCCTTTGTCCACGGCACCTTCCTGACGCACCTCGAGATTTCCCTGAGCGACGGGAATGGTAATACGTGTATGTCCACCCATGTCGATATCAACGTTCTCGCGCACCACCGGCGGGAGGGTACCAACAACCAGGTTGTACTTCATTAAGGGATCAACCTCCACCGAATCGGGCACGCTCTGCTGATCGAGGTAATTCACGAATTCATATTGGGCGATTCCTGAGACCGCATTGATGAACGACACATTGATATTCGTTTCGGGTTTTTGATGCTGGCCTTTAAGAAGCACACTGACTGTTGTTTTGGCAAAGGATTTCTCCAGCGCTTCATTCAGTAAGTCGTAAAATTTGCCAGGGGTATCCGCATTCAAAAACATCCCGGCACACTCCAGGGATCTCTCCGCGCGCATACCCAGGCCGATGATATACGGCTGAAGGAACACGCCTTTCTTCTGCAAAGCCGTTGAAGTCGCGCAGGGGTCGCCACCACATGACTCAATGCCGTCGGTGATAAGAATGATCATATTCCGATACCCACTACTTTGGGGCGGAAAATCGTTGGCGCTTTGTTCCAGCGAATAGGAGATGGGTGTTACGCCTTTTGGTTGGATCGTGTTGATCCGATTAATGATTTGCTGATGATTATTAACCCGGAAGGGAACTTCGAGATCGGTGTCCTGACAATTACCCACGCCTGGCGGAAACTTGTGGCCATACAATCTCAGCGCAAGTTCAATCTTGTTATTCTGGCGAAGCGAATCCACGATCTTCGTCAGGATAGATTTTGCCACGCTCAGTTTGGTCTGGTTCCTGCCCCAGGGATCGAGCATGCTGCCACTGGCATCCACCAGGAAAAGCAGTCTTGTTTTTTCAGCGATCTTTTGCGGCTTGTTCTGGGCAAAAGAGACATTTAAACCGGCAAAAAGGAAAAGTACCAAAATGAAAAAAGCCGGTTTCCGCATGATTTTTAAACGATTGTCTTTCAAATATGGTATGTGAAGCCACCAAAACAAAAAATGCCGGCTTGACCGGCATTAGTGAGCTGTGTGATTTGCATGACGATCAGTAGTCTCCCAGCGTTTCCTCCAGTTGCGCGAGCGCTTTGTTAAGCTCGTCATCATTCGGTGCGACGCCGTGCCATTTATGCGATCCCATCATGTAATCCACACCAAATCCCATTTCGGTGCGCATGAGGTTCATTACCGGCTTTCCCTGTCCGGCGAGTTTCTGGGCATTCTCAAGGCCCTGAATAACATCTTCCATCTTGTTTCCATTAAAAGTCTGTACGGCCCATCCAAAGGATTCCCACTTTGCCTTCAGATCAAGGAGTGACAGGATTTTGTCTACCGGACCATCGATCTGCTGACCATTGTAATCGATGGTGGCGATTACGTTGTCCATTTTATTATGTGCGGCGTACATGGCAGCTTCCCAGATCTGGCCTTCCTGTTGCTCACCGTCGCCCATGAGCACGTACACGAAACGATCTTCATTCCTGAGTTTCTTCACCTGAGCGGCACCGAGGGCGACGGAGAGACCCTGGCCTAAGGATCCGGAAGCTATACGTATACCCGGAAGGTGTTCATGCGTTGCCGGATGGCCCTGAAGCCGCGAATTCATTTTCCTGAATGTAGCTAGTTCCTTTACATCAAAGTACCCGGCCCGTGCAAGTGTCGCGTACCAAACCGGAGAGATATGGCCGTTGGAAAGGAAGAACAGGTCTTCATCAGCTCCGTCCATGTTGAATTTAGGATCGTGCTTCATGAAGTTAAAGTACAGAGCCACAAAGAATTCAGTACAACCGAGGGAACCTCCCGGGTGTCCGGACTGGCAGGCATGAACCATCCGGACGATGTCACGGCGTATCTGGGAGGCGAGGTTTTTCAGTTTAACTAGGTCCTTGGTCTGCTGGCTCATGGCGGTGCTATTTCAGATTTTATTTCAGTTGATGGCTTTTTTCAGCCGCCGCGAATATAGGGATTTGGGGACCGCAGTTTCAAGTTTCGTCCCGTGAATTTCGATGTTTTCAAAAATAGACGGCCAGCGATATCTTTTTAAAAAAAGGCCTTGTCCCTGTTGCCTTGGAATGTGTTTTTATATACTGAACTAAAAATATACGCATGGAACCGAGGGTGAAAAAGGGTGAGCGGGCCAGAATGCAGAGTTCTGGGACCAGCAACGAACAGATCGACAAACAGATTCTGGCAAATCTGAAGAGCTATCGGAAAAACAATCAGGATATAGATGCACGGATACGTGATCTGGACAGGGAATGGGACATCGAGCGAACACTTGAAATGAATGCCGCCGCCTTAGCCTTAACCGGAACGTTGCTGGGTGCATTTGTCAACAGGAAATGGCTGGTCCTTCCGGCCGTTGTCGGATCTTTTCTTGTACAGCATGCTGTACAGGGGTGGTGTCCGCCGCTGCCATTATTCCGAAAATTGGGCATTCGTACCAGACCGGAGATTGATCGTGAGAAGTATGCGCTCAAAGCAATAAGGGGAGACTTCGAAGATGCCGGAACGGCGAATAAGGCCTGGAAGGCAGTCAATAAATAACGCCCTGAATAAGATATGCTGCTTCAATGTCTGGGTAGTGGTGATGCCTTTGGCTCGGGAGGAAGACTTAACACAAGCTTTTTCATTCGCAATGCGGGAACAGGAATCCTTCTTGATTGCGGCGCAACTACTTTGGTTGCCCTCAAGAAGGCCGGGCTTTCCAGCATGGACGTGGATGTCATTGTAATTTCCCACCTGCATGGCGACCACATCGCGGGCATCCCATTCATTATTACAGAACGACAAGTAAAAGGTGACGCATCGCGAGAGATGGTATTGATTGGACCGAAAGGTCTGGAACAGTTAGCCAACTCAACCACGCGTTCATTATTCCCGGGCATTATCGAAAGCCTTAAGTTCCCGATCCGTTTTATTGAATATGGTACCGGCGACATCATTCGCGAAGCGGGTTTCGTGCTCACCACGTTCAGCGCAAAACATGCACCCTCGACCAATCCACATTCGCTCAGGCTCGAATTCGGAGATCGTGTCATCGCCTACTCGGGAGACACGGAGTGGAATGAGAATCTTATACATTTGAGTGACGTTGCTGAATTATTCATCTGCGAAGGATACGCTTTTAATGCACCTGAAAGTCACCATATGTCGATACCAGAATTGGTTCGCCAGCAGGATCGTATAACGGCGGAGCGAATCGTGTTGACTCATCTCAGTGAAGAAGCGCTTGCCAGCAGGGCTGAAATCCCTTTTGAGATTGCGGAGGACGGAGTGGTTTTGGTGAGCCCTTCATCGGTTTAGAATCCCCAATATATGAATACTAAACGTCAAAGCGTACTAATAATCGGGGCGGGCGCATCGGGCTTGATGGCTGCGGCAATGCTTGCTCAAAAATATGATGTAACAGTGTTGGAGGCACGCCAGAGAACAGGTGGGCGGATCTTCACAATTGAAGACAAGTTTGGCTTTCCCGCAGAGGCCGGGGCAGAATTCATCCATGGCGAACAACCCGTTACAGAGAAGATACTCGGTGAATCTTCGACACGCCGGCTCCCGTTCGAGGGTCGCTTTTACAGGAAGGAAGGCGGTCACATCTCAAGGGATGTCGACATGCTTGATGAATACTGGGATGAACTTGTCGGAGCGTTAAACAGGCTTCAGGAAGATCAGTCAATTGGCGGGTTTATCGACACGCATTTTGCAGGAGAAAAGTATCGGGAGCTAAGAAAATCCGTGAAGCAGTTTGCCGAAGGATACGATGCAGCGGATCTTACGAAAGTCAGCGCTTTCGCCCTTCGCGAAGAATGGGCTCACCAGGACGATGACGATCAATCCCGGATTCGTGGTGGGTATCAAAGTTTGATCCGTCACCTGGAGCAGCGGCTGGAGGCGGAGGGAGGGGAGATTCTGCTTTCCACAGAAGTTTCACAAATCAGCTGGTCAGCCGCATCGGTCCGCGTCACATCAACCGATGGGCAGACTTTCACCGGTGAGAAGATTCTTATTACGGTACCCCTGGGGGTCCTTCAACAAGGGAGGATTGCATTCTCACCGGAGCTACCTGACCACCGTGATGCGTTTTCGAAACTCGGATTCGGAGGAGTGATCAAATTTCTTTTTCAGTTTGAGCCTGCTTTCTGGGAAAAGACCATCCAAAAGAAATTCCCCGGTTTTGGTTTCATCTTTTCCGATGCGGCTATCCCCACCTGGTGGAGTCAGGCTCCGGCAGACAGTCCGCTGATAACGGGGTGGCTGGGCGGCCCTGAAGCTGTTTCAATTCAGAAAGATTCCAATCATCTTTTTGATACTGCGGTGGAATCGATGTGTTCTTTATTTGATGTATCGCGCGAGACGCTCACGTCGGCTATTTCCACATGGCACATTGCCGACTGGGTTAGTGATCCTTTCAGCTGTGGCGCTTATGCGTATGCCACGGTGGGGAGTAAGCGCGAAATTGATTTTCTGCTCAACCCCGTCGAAGACACCATTTATTTTGCCGGTGAAGCCTTGTATGAGGGTATCGCAATGGGGACCGTTGAAGCGGCGCTGCGGAGTGGACAGCGCGCCGCTAACATTATTACTGGTCAGCCGGAATCGGGGTCATCATAAGACTAAAACTCGATTGATGCGCCGATATCAGCCAGCATGAGTTCAACGCCGGCATCTTGAAACGTTGCCTTTGCCTGTTCATGGTCGATCTTGATAAATCCAAATGTATCATAATGCACGCCCAGGACTTTTTTACATCCGATGATGCGCGCACACTCGGCCGCGTCAGCGGCATCCATTGTAAAATTGTCGCCAATCGGGAGAATAGCCAGATCCGGTTTTCCCCAGCGAGGTATCAGCTGCATATCCATCGTCAGTGCGGTATCCCCGCTGTAATAGATCACCCTGTCGCGTGTTGTGACCAGGAATCCCATTGGATTTCCACCGTAACTTCCATCGGGCAACCCACTGCTGTGTTGAGCTACGGTACACTTTACGGTGAACGCACCGAAATCACGCTTCCCACCAGTATTCATGGGGTGAACATTGGTAATTCCCTTTTTTCCCAGCCATTCGAAAATCTCCCAACTGCAAATCACTTTAGCTCCTGTTGAGGATGCAAGTGAAACGCAATCAGCGATATGATCCGAATGGCCATGCGATACCAGAATGTAGTCGGCCTTGATGTTGTTTATGTCAACGGCAGCCGCCAGGTCATTGGGCGTGATAAATGGATCAAACAAGAGAACCGTATCACCGACGGCAAGCGAAAAACATGAATGTCCGTAATAAGTAAGTGTCATGGAGCGAAGGTATTCTCCAGTGGTCAACCAAGCAAGCCGGAAGCGGTTCGGATGTTGTTAAAATAATAATCAGACGAGTTTCTCAGAAATTGCCTTTGAGACAGCTTCCGTTTGAGAGTGTACGTGAAGCTTTTCGTATATCTTTTTTATGTGTGTTCGCACTGTATCGATACTGATATCAAATTCAGCTGCAATCATTTTGAAACTGTTACCCTTGCTCAGCGACGTAAGAATATCAGTCTCACGGGGGGTAAGATGGTAATTATCTATTGTGCTCTTCTGCATGGATGCAATGACCATTCTTGCCACGGTGGGAGACATGGGCGCGCCGCCCTGGAGCACCTCGAAAATAGCATCAATAAGTTTTGCCGAAATATCCTTTTTCAACAGATAGCCGGACGCGCCACCCCTGATGGCATCCAGAACTGAGTGATTGTCGTCGAAGACGGTTAACATAATCACCGGTGTACGAATTTTTTCCTTTCGGATTACATCAAGGGCTTCGATACCTGTAGCGCCTGGCATCTCGATATCCATTAGAATCACGTCGGCCGGAGTATTTTTGATTATCGTTTTAACATCCCTGACGTTTTCGTAAGCCACTACATTCCCGATCCTGTCATCCAGGTGAAGCAGCGAGGTAATGCTTTCACGAAGTAAGTCATTGTCCTCAAAAAGTAAAACGGAGATTTCCATTATTTCCTGATCAATATGTAAAATACGAACGTTTTCCCCTAAGGTTAAATACCCCGATCATGTGATGGCAAACTTCACTGCAATACTGGTTCCCTTGCCAACGCTTTCTCTGTTCAGCGACAGCGAACCATTGAAGGATTTCGCCCGGGCCTCCATGTTTTTCAATCCATTTCCAAGCTTAACCTGCGAAGGGTCAAATCCGGAACCGTCGTCCGTGATTGTAAAGTAAACGTCATCCTGATCCCGTTTAAACGTCACCTCGACATGGCTCGCGCCGCTGTATTTGGCTGCGTTGTTAATCGCTTCTTTGAAAATCAGAAAAAGGTTTTTTCTTTTTTCTATGTCCACGGGAATATTGCTGACTTCGTCTTCTCCCGAGATGGAGTACGAAATGTTTTTTGGCTCGAGGATTTCACCTGCGAATTCCTTCATTTTCATAATGACTTGTCCGAACGAGTCATGCGACGGATTGATCGACCATACAATATCAGACATGCTTTCCATCATTCGCGAGGAGTTGTCGGCAATGCGAAGCAAATGTTTCTGAACATCACTTTTATCCTCCAGGGCAAGTTTGCTTATCAGGTTGATTGATGAGAGCGTGGAGCCGATGTCGTCGTGCAGATCACGGGCAATGTGGTTTCTTACCTTTTCAATTTCCACCTGTCGCTGAACCTTGTTTATCGTTTTATATCTGTTGAAAAGGATTAGCGAAATAAAAAGTACGGAGATGAAAGCGATGGCGATCACATATTGATCTGACTTTTGTTTGGCGATCGTAGCTTCCTTCAACTCCTGGTCTTTTTTAAGCAACGCGATCTCTTTTTCATTTTTTTCCCGTTGATACGCTTGTTCTATACTCTTGAGCTGCCCCACGATTTCGCTTCCGCGAATGCTGTCGTTTAACTGGATATACTGATTAAGGAAGCTATACGCTTGCTCGAATTGTTGGTTCGCTGCATAAAGATTGGCCAGGTCTTTATATCCATCGACTAGGCCGGGCTTGTTTCCGGAACGCCCAGCAATTTCCAGTTTGGAGTGAAAGGACCGTTCGGTTAGGTGGAAGTTGTTTTGGGCTCGTTGCAATTGCGATAGTTCAGCCGAAACCATTGCCAGCAATGCGCTGTCGGAAGTTGTTTTAACTTTCTCATGGCTAAGGTTCAGATAATCGGACGCCTTCCTGACGTTACCTTTTTCAGCTTCGATACGTGCGATTTCAAACAGTGCTTTTCCCTCTTCACCATTCATTTTAAGTTCACGTGCGCGGTTAAGCGCAAGGTTAAAATACTTCAACGCCTTGTCAAAGTTTTTTTGTGCCCGGGCAACTGATGCCAGGCCGAACCAGGCTGTTCCAACTCCGCGCAGGTCCTTGAGCTCTTCCTTGAGTGTCAAGGACCGCTGATAGTATTGCTCAGCTGTCGCATAAACTTTCAATTCCATGAAGTCGTTACCCAGACTTTGCAGGCAAAATGATTGACCGCGCAGATTACCAAGTCCTTCAAACATCTTTAACGCGCGAATGTGATAATCCGCTGCGCTGCGAATCTCACCCATTTTATAGTACGTATTTCCAATATTAAGCAGCATCCCGGCTGCACCGGGCGAGTTGGGTTCAACGTAATCATAACCTTTCAACTGGAAGGACAGGGCAAGCCGGTAGTTCCCCGCGTTTTTGTGATACAATCCGCCGGTGTGATAGTAGTTGGACTGGATTCCGTTATCATTCGGATGTGCTTTGGCGAGTTGTTCAAGTTTTTTGAAGTAATAGGTTGCGCTATCCTTCAGCCCCATGTTTTGGTTCATCGTGATCAGCTGCGAGTAGCTTCCCGACATCCCGCGCGTCGTGCCAAGATCATTGGCCAGGTTTATTGCCTGAAATAGATACGACTTCGCGCGGACCATGTCGGTCCTGGAGTATTCGGCTGCCAGATAAACGAGCGCTGTAATGTGAACGGTGTCCCTTGCGTTCGCAGATACGATTCTTTGCAGGCTGTCGGCGACGTGCTTTTGACTATGACCCTGAATGGAGCATAGTGCCATCAGGACTAGTAACACAGCAAACGGTTTGGGTTTCACGGAACGGAATTTTGTTGAAGATAATAAAAATCCTGCTTTTTAAAGGATGGTTAATTCATGGGGAACGGATATTTCCCCGATAACCGATCTGATACACCCCCGGCTAAATCGTCGTGCAATAAAAAACCGTCATCCAAAAATCCACTGAATTTCGGCTTGCAAGAAACCGTAACCCCCGTAGGCTTAGAATGGCCGAAACACGGCTCGGGGTTTTACCATCAGACAATTCCTGCAATCTTTAGACCGGGCAGCCAGGGCCGCCGGGTACGCCGTCTAAAGCGGGGGAAAACATTGAAGTTTACCTTCGCGATTAGGAAAGAGCCCATTCCATGTCCGTGACAATACCCCGGATTGAATTACGATGCGAGTGTGGTGGGCGGAAGATGCCCGACTTGAACCATGAAACCGGTGCACACATTGAATGACGGACCCTGAAGTCAAATTGATGTTTAAACGTATCTGCTACAGGGCTCAAAGCCCGTCGCGCCAGAGAACAGCGGACGTTCTAAGAGATTCTTAGCAGCTCGTGCCTGCATCCGGCCAACACAATTTGGGCTCTGTCCAATCTTTGTCCAATCTCCCTCTTCTAAAATTCGTCGGTCCAACCATCTTCCTCAGGCCCGTTTTCGAAAGTGGGCCGGCGTCAAACCGGCGTACTTTTTGAATTGCCTGCAAAGATGGCTTTCATCGGTGTACCCGAATTCAAACGCGATTTCAGAAAGCGAGGCGTTGCTGTACAACAGCTTGGTTTCGACCATCTTCAGCCGTGTTTTTATTATAAATGTCTTCAGGGGTTCCCCGGTGTGCTGTTTGAAAAAATAGCTGATATAGGTGGGCGAGTAATTGAAACGGGATGCCAGATGCGGAACAGTCAGTTTATCCAGGGCTGAAATGTTACTTCGGATGTACGTCACCAGGTCGGCAACATCCCGCTGTCGATCCGATGATTCCAGCAGAGTTTTGTGGTGCAGGTTGCGATTCAGAATCGTGATCATCGCGCTCATAAGGCCGTTGCGGATACTGTCGAAACCGGATCGAAACCTGCTCTCATATTCCGACCGCAACACCGTCAGCAGGGTATGCAGATGAGCCTTGTCGCCGGGGGCGGTTATCCTGACGCCAGTAATCATGTCAGACGTATTTAGTGGAATTGCTCCGACACCTGCCAGGTCATTTTCCGGCGGCGACGTAAACCGGATATAACAAAACTCGGTTTGCTGCCGGATAAGAAATGAATGATAATCGGCCGGGCCAAGGAAAAATATATCACCCTTCCGATAAGTTAACCGTTTCCCGTTAAGTGTATGGATACCCGAGCCCTTCAGAATAAAAATGATCTCGTAGTAGGTATGCTTGTGTTCCGGATGCGCCCACTCACGGGCGGTGAACTGATAAATATTAAATGGCTCGTGAAGAAGGTATGTTTTCATGCCATGGAAATTACCATTTAATACTTGATTTGTACAATCTTGAGTCAGTGGTTTACGGTATTTTCGTGCGGGTTTCTAATGGACCCGCCCTTTATGAAGATCACCACAACGCTGCTGCTAATTCTATTTTTATTTGGAAGTTTCAGTATGCCCGAACCCTGGACGCCGCTTCTCGACAAGAATCTGAGTCAATGGGACAACTATCTCAGTTATCGACACCGAACTGGTTATACTGGAAAAATACCAACAGACGAAAATGGTAAAGAACTGACTCCTATCGGATACAACAAAGATAAATTTGGTGTATTCAGCGTGCTTGAAGAGGATGGAGACCTGATTCTCCGTGTAAGCGGAGAAATCTACGGGTGTGTTTTTACACGTGAAGCGTTTGAGAACTACCACTTTACACTGAAAGTAAAATGGGGCGACAAAAAATACGAACCCCGCATGGACAAGCTTAAAGATTCCGGCATATTGTACCATTCCGTTGGTGAAGCGGGAGTCGACTACTGGCGGTCATGGATGCTTTCGCAGGAATTTCAGATTATGGAAGGGCACATGGGCGATTATTGGCCACAAGCCACATCCGGTGTTGATATCCGCGCCTACCTTCCCGAAGGAATAATGAATAGCGTGGCAAGTCAGCATCAATCGTTTTTACCCTTCGGAGCAGGAGGCCCCAATAACTTTTGTCTGCGAAGCGAGAACGTCGAAAGCGCCGCCGGGGAATGGACGACGCTTGAACTCATTTGTTTCGAAGGCAATAGTCTGCATATCGTCAACGGCAAAGTTGTAATGGTCCTGAGAAACTCCCGGTACCTGGTCGACGGCAAAACCGTTCCTTTAACAAAAGGAAAAATCCAGTTGCAAAGCGAAGCGGCCGAAACATTTTTCAAGGACATCCGGATAAAACAAATAAGGGCTCTGCCTGAACAATACAAAGACTTGTTTTCGGGGCGCTGAATTCATGAGACAGCTGTCATCCGCTTCACAGACTGATATCACTTCCATCGCAGACAGATTTATTTAACTTTAGCGTTATAGCCAAAAAATCATCGCATATGCAAAACTTAAGTGACATCGGACTGGACATTAAAAAAAGTCAGGAACTCGCCGGACTGCTTAATGACTTACTTGCGAATTACTCCGCGTTCTACCAGAATGTCAGGGGTTATCACTGGAATGTCAGGGGAGATAACTTCTTCGAACTCCACCTGAAATTTCAGGAATTGTACAACGACCTTTTGATAAAGATTGATGACGTTGCAGAACGTATCCTCACACTTGGTTACACTCCTCAACACAAGTACACAGAGTACGTTGCTCAATCAGCGATCCCTGAAAGCAACGAAGTGAGTGATGGTAAAAAGGCTATATCCGAAATACTTTCCGCCCTCAAAGTTTTACTGGCAAAACAACGGCATATCCTTTCACTTTCTTCGGAAATAGATGACGAAGGAACTAACGCTCAGATGAGCGACTACATTCGTGAGCAGGAGAAACTCGTGTGGATGTATTCGGCCTACCTTAATAAATAATAGAGGGGAATGCACTCCAATCGGAACGCTGACTTACAACGCAAGCCTTTCCGCTGAGATTAGTTCCGCTTATGTAAAAAGGATCATAACCGGGATCCGGCAGGTGAGAGCGGGTTTGCGTTTTACATTAAATGGCCTAACTTGGAATTGTTCAAAGGGTAATGCGTAATGCTTTCCAGGTGAACAAAACCAAACCTTTTCATTGTATGATTCGAAAGCTTCTAATACTTACAGTAATTCTGTTTGTCGTCAGTCCGCTGTGTTCACAACACGTAACCCTTACGCGTGACCAGATAATCGCGATAACACCCGAGTGGAAGGGCGAACGATCTCCGGACGGAAGGCCAATTGTTCCGGACCAGCAGCTGGAGCGGCTCAAAAACATATCCATTGAAGAAGCGTGGGGAATTCTTCGTAACAAAGGCTACAACAATCAATTTGAAGGCGACTGGATGGTATTGAGAAATGATATCGTCATGACGGGCCGTGCTTTGACCGTTCAATACCTTCCCAAACGCGACGACTTTGATAAAGTTATCCGTGCGAAAGGAAAAACCGAGAACCGGGTGGGGAACTTCAATTCCTGGCCAATTGACATGCTTAAGCCGGGCGACATTTACATTGCAGACGGATATGGGAAGATTGTCGATGGTACCCTAATCGGAGACAATCTTGGAAATTCCATTTACGTGAAATCAAAAAATGGGGTAATTTTTTACGGTTCGGTGAGAGACACTGAGGGGTTAGAAAAGATTGAAGGGTTTAATGCCTGGATCAAAGGACAGGACCCTTCTTACATACAGGAGATGATGTTGGGAGGCATTAATGTTCCGATCCGCATCGGACGGGCTACTGTTTTACCTGGCGATGCCATACTGGCAAAAAAATCAGGAGTTATTTTCATACCGGCACACCTGGTGGAAGAAGTTTTGATCAATGC
>JAEZEH010000126.1 GCA_023417785.1 Bacteroidota bacterium | reverse complement strand
GAATCAATGAAGCCTTCGATCTTCAACTTCCTGTAAACAGAATTTTCGAATTTCCCACTATCGCCAGTCTCTCCGAATACATCGAGCAAACCATCTCGGCCATGTTGGAGGAACACGATCGTGAAACAGATATTGGTTAAACATCTGGCAGGATGTTGCGCATGACTATCCAACGATCTTATACACTTTCCATTCCGCACAACCCCCTCGCGATTCCGCAAATGAATAATCACAACTAATAAAACTCACCCGGCCGGAATTGAACCTGCCGCAACTCCACGAAATGGAATTCGCCACCTTGGAACATTCGGGTGTTAATTACTCAATCCAGCCCGGCTGTACTACCTGTACAACCTTAGAGCTATGCTCACGGGCTGGATATCAGATCGGATATGCAGCTGTCAGAGCCGCATTAATATTTTTTTGGCAGAACACACGACTTTCACCGCGACGAAGCCCCAATGGCTATCGCCACGACCCGGCAACCCTGCCGTCGTGTCTACTGCCTGAAAACGAAAAAGCCCCGGATAATCTACCCGGGGCTTTTGCTTATTCTTAATCGAATTTATGAGTGCAAAATTCTTTCCGGGTACCAATATGCAACCTTCGCCATAAAGCATATCTGCTTCTGGAATGGATTACAAACGATATGATTGATTCCCGATTTCATTTCTGTGTTCTTACGATGCAAAGATAAAACAAGTTTCATATCCTGCTTAAAGAGGCGCCTTATTTTTTGTATTACGCTCTATTATTAACTCACCGAACACATGCGCTTCACAATGGCTTAAGATAACTCCTCCCTTTCTGCCCACTCCAGTCCATTTGGCAGCATGCGCGAATTGAATTCCAGGTGAATCACGCGACGGTGTTTCTGGCTCGTTGCCTTTGAAGATGCATGCAGCAAAAGCGGCCGCATCACTTGTATCCCACACGCCCTTACGTCACTTATATATGGAATACTGTTTTGGGTAATAACACCAATCTCACTATCGGCAAGCATTTTATTGTGTGAACCCGGAATGACTTTCAACGCACCATTGGTTTCATCTGTGTCGTCGAGGTGAACCCTGACGGTAACCGTACTTTTGAGATAGTCATCCGGTGGGACAACGCCGTGCACGCCGGACTTTTTCGTCCAGCCGGAAAAACCTTCTGTCTCTCGCCTTGAAGTGACATTGATAACCTTATCCTGATGCCAGGTCACATACCAGTTCGCGCTCTCCGTTTTATCAAAGTAAATCGCTTTTGTCAGAAACAGATCCGGATCGATCGTTTTGAGGATCGTTACCAGGTTGCTATTAAGGACAATCGCTTTCAACGCAGGAATTTCCTGCAATAAGCTCCGGATAGCGTGGGTATCTTCACTACCACCCTTTGACTTGAAATAAGCATACACCATGCTCTTCATCTGGTTCACCTCCTTTTTAGTGAAGACATGATGCAGGATAAAAAAACCCTTGTGGATTAGTCTCTGAATATTGTTATGAAGCGTCGCACTGTTGAATTCATATTGATAGAGGTCAATGGCATGTTCTAACGTTTCCTTCACACGTCGCTTAAGCCGTTCAGGGGCCAGCACCTTTACACGGTCTCCAAACCCGAGTATTTCTCTCTCCAGTTCAAAGTTCAGCTGAACCCTCAACGAGAACACTACCCCGCTTCGGGTGGTTTCAACAACTTCCTGCGTATGATGAAGTGGCTTTGTCAGTATATAAGGAGCGGTCTCATTGTCCGCGAGCAACAGGACCTTATCTGCCTGACCATTTTGATTTACGGTTACACCGATCACGTCATTAAGATAGGTGGCGAGGTTGAAGTCCTGACGGGGTACGTATTTAACGTCGCAGCCCTCAATACTTATGACTCGATCCAGCGCGAGTGTCAGCACCGGCGCACCCTTCTTTTTAATTCCGATTACAAACCATCGGTTTCGATACTCCTTTAAATAATAAGGATGAAAATGAAATGTATTCGATTCCCGCGCCTTGAATGACCGGTAACAAAGCTTCACGGTACATTTTTTTATAATGGCCTGATACAACGTTTCAATATGCTCCAACCCTTTAAGGTTTTCATTTTTTTCAAAGTCAATAACGGGTTCCTGGTTAGTCTTCGCCGAATAAATTTTATTCTCCAGGCGTTGCACCATCCCACTCAACTCCTGAAAGTGGCTGAACCCTTTGAATTGCCGGAGGATCTCGACGACTTCAGTAAGCTTGCCAAGATCCTGGTCCGTTAGCGGAATATTGGTGATCGAGTAATCCGGATCTTCATACGTATAGTATTTCTTCTCCTGAACAATAATTGGTGCGTTGTACCCAAGTTTATCACTGCGCATCAACTGAATATCCATCTGTATTGATCGCCGGCTCACGCCTTTGTCGATACCTTCATATTCATACAGCGCTTCGGAACACGCTTCAATAAGGTCCTCGAGAGTCCATCGTCTTTGCCGGTTCCGGAGACAATTATCTATAGTTCGGTACCGGATCAGGGCATTTCTGTTAACAGGCATAAAATATTTTCATAAAAAACGCAAAAAATTTCAACTACGCAAAAAGGCTGCGCAGAAGCAGAAGTACTTTGAATCATCATTTGAACGAAATGATATAGTGCAACCCTCTCCTTCAGCTGGGACGAGAGGGTTGAAAGGTCTTAATGCTTAAAAGGAAAAGCCTGCGGTAAAAGTATTGACGTTCCGTAGAGTGCATGGATGATTTCGTTACTGCTACGCGCTATAACGGATAGATTTTGTCCCGATCGCATCGGGACACCGAAAAACCTCTCGGAGAAGTTTAGTAGGAAACGCATTTAGAGCCATGCTGCCTGTAAAGGAATCCGGGTTCGAATCCCTGTAAGGCCACATATATTCTTAAGAACAAAATTGTCTCGATGTATTTGGGACTAAAGATCTTTCTCCATGACTGTGTCGGGGGAAAGCGCGGAAGAAACAGAAAGCATAAGACCTGATGAGCGTTTCGGTATGGCGCCATAGTATTGTAATGCAAGTCCAATACAATATGCTGCTTCGCTGGATGTTGTTTTCCACTACCCTGTGGGTCGAAGGTTCGATTCCTTCTCCCGATTTAATCGGGATAGCTCAGTTTGGTTAGAGCAACAGACAGCTGCGGATTCGATCCCCGTTCACACTTTGGATGTGATAGCTCAATTGGTAGAGCAATGGACTCAAAATCCATTACTGAGAAGCTGAACCCTTCTAAAAAGGTTCGTCCTGAAAGTAGTTCGGGGCACGTCGGGTCGAAACACATTTCTGCGGGAATTCGGTTACGGCCAGTCTTCTGAAAATCTTGCATGCGCAGGGATACCGGATGGGAAGTCCGATTATTTCTCCATAGCTCCACATGCTTTTACCGGGGTCTGCCCTTGAAAAGTATTTGAACTATGGAAAACTACCCGGATATACCATCCTTAACTGTGTTTCCGTTTTCAGAAGATGACGTGTCGCGGATTACTTTCTTTTGAAAGAACAGTTTATTTTAAATTCTCAATACAATGAAAAGGATCAGAATCAACACCGGCAAAATCGGCTTGGTGTTCAGAAATGGTAATTACAAAAAGGTCATTACGGAAGGTGTATATTGGTTTCTTCCAAATGAAAATGTATGCCAATACGACCTGACGAAACCGTTTCATCCTTTCATAGATTTGAATATCCTGTTGAAAGATGAACAGCTGTCCAGCCTCCTGATCGTTATTGATGTGAAAGACAACGAAATCGTTCTGCAGTATGAGGACGGCAATTTCAAGAATGTGC
>JAEZEH010000118.1 GCA_023417785.1 Bacteroidota bacterium | reverse complement strand
CCCTTTTCCAGAATACTGACACCGGGCAATCCGGTCCCGTCTTCGCCAGCGATAACACGTCCTGTTACCCTGGTTGTCTGCGCCCAGCTCTGTGTGATGCCCAGAAGACACATCAGAACAAGCGCGTGCTTAAGCATGTAAAAATTCCTCATGGAGTATTTTTAGTTTAGGTATGAGTATGAGCAGCCGATTTTTTCGCTGTCCGTGGTGAAATTATCGACGGGTTACACAACAACGTAATAAAAAGCAATAAATATTAACGAAATCGCACCCGTAATCGGTTGCGCACACGATTGCGGTGTTGCGAAAAAAGTTGCGCAACTGTTGCGGTAAATCCCTCATTCCTTTTTAAACTTGTAGCGTTGTTCAAACAGCGGTTTGCAATGGCCCTAAGAGCCCCAAAAACACAATAAACAATAAGATGAAGTTTAATCAGGTAACCATTAAAGACATTGCCCGCGAACTCGGCATTTCCCCTTCCACCGTGTCGCGCGCGCTGAAAGACCACCCCGACATCAGCCCGGAAACTAAAAAGGCAGTTAACGAACTAGCCGAGAAACTTAATTATCAACCCAATATCGTGGCACTCAGCCTCCGGCAAAGCAAGACCAATACGCTTGGGGTGATCATCCCGGAGATCGTCCACTTCTTCTTCTCTACTGTTATTAGCGGTATCGAAGATGTGGCCTACAGCGCCGGATATAATGTTATTATCACGCAATCGAACGAATCGCTCCAACGCGAAAAAACGGATATAAAAGCCCTCTTCAACAGCCGGGTGGACGGTATGCTGATATCGCTGTCGCGCGAAACGAGTAGTTTCGAGCACATTGAAGGCATTATGGCGAAAGGCGTACCCATGGTATTTTTTGATCGTGTTTATGACTCAGCGAATTCGAGCAAGATCATCGTCGACGACCTGAGCGGCGCTAAAGACGCTACCCAACATCTTATCGACCAGGGTTGTGTGCGGATTGCGCACCTCGAAGGTCCGCCAAATCTTGATATCACAAAGCAACGTTTGAATGGCTACCTCGAAGCCCTTCGCGAAAACAATGTTCCCGTTTATGAGGATCTGATCATGTCCTGTCCGCTTGGAACTATCGAAGAAGGTAAGATCGCAACTGAGAAGCTGCTTCAGATGCCAAACCGCCCCGACGCCATTTTCTCGACCAACGACCCGGCAGCTATGGGCGCGATGCAGGCCATCAAGGAAGCTGGATTGAAAATTCCCCAGGATATCGCGGTTGTTGGTTTCAGTAACTGGTTTTTCAGCGCACTGATGGACCCACCGCTGACTTCGGTAGACCAACCCGGATTCGAGATGGGTCAGGAAGCTGCCAAGCTGCTTATTCGTCAGATTGAAGTACGTTCAAAAGAAAAGCTGGAGCCTCAGCCTGAAACCAAGATTCTGAAAACACGATTGATTGTCCGTGACTCTTCACTGAAAAAGGGTAAAATTTTCAAGAAGTAATCACAGTAGCAGTCCCTCTCAATACACAGAGCCTCATTGCCGGGTTAGCAATGAGGCTTTTTGTTTTATCCCTTCAAAGCGTTTTTTTCAATCGGTGTGCAGCATAAGTGCATTTGTTATTATGCAACCGGTCGTCAAAAACGTGATTTTCTGTGTGCAACTGTTTGTCGCGGATCCTGTATGCATCCTGTACGGATCTTTCACGGTGCTTTCGCTGAAACCCTTTTGTATGCAACAAAGTGTACACCTCTTTCGGGGAACCGGTTTTTAAAAGTGATTATCATGTTCCCGCAATCGTTTTCTGATTTTTGTAATTGCTTGTTCTAGGTTAAGTGTGACCAAATCACTTTACTTCGCCCTTTTACTTTCAAGATATGTCGCGCAAAAAATCCTCCACCCTTAGTTTAAGTCTCGGTGATCTGCTTTCGTGGACGCCTATAACGGGAGGGCTTCAAGGAGAAACAACCCTTGGCAACTTCCGCATCCTTTTTTATAACGACGCCACGCTACGCATAACAGCAACGCGCGATGACTCGTGGGAGGATTTCTCTTATGCCGTTATTTCCCAACCGACATCGAAAGACCTTACCGTTGAAGAAAAGGAACTCCATCTGGAAACAGGGACTGAGCTATTTAGACTCCGGATCTCACGGAATCCTGTACGGTTTTCATTCTTTACCCTTCAGGATGAGCCGATCAACGAAGACGACAGCTCATTCGGGACTAGCTGGAACGGTGAACAGGTCACAACCTACAAGAAGATTCAGGAAGGTGAGCGTTTCATCGGCCTCGGCGAAAAGACCGGCCCCCTGGACCGACGCGGAGCAGGATATCAAAACTGGAATACTGACAATTTCGGCTACGGGGTAAGTGCAGACCCGTTGTATTGCTCCACTCCTTTCTACATTGGCGTACATCACCAACTGGCATACGGAATCTTTTTTGATAACTCACATAAGTCGTTCTTCAACTTCGGGGCGTCAAACGATCGCTTTGCAAGCTTCTCAGCAGATCAGGGTGAAATGGACTACTATTTCATCCATGACAAATCGGTAAGCGAAATTCTCCGGCGATACAGCGACCTGACAGGCAGAATGGAAATGCCTCCTCTTTGGAGTATCGGCTACCAACAATGCCGATACAGTTATTACCCGGATAAAGAGGTGTTGAACCTTGCGCGAACATTTCGTGATAAGGATATTCCGGCGGATACGATAGTATTCGATATCCACTACATGGATCAATACAAGATCTTTACATGGAGCAAGCGCGACTTCACCGACCCGGAAAACCTCCTTCGCGAACTGAGAGCAATGGGTTTTCACGTCGTCGTAATGTGCGATCCGGGAATAAAGATTGAACCGGGATACGCTACATACGAGAGTGGCGTGAGAGATGACGTGTTTATCAAATATCCTGACGCCACGTATTACGCCGGACAAGTCTGGCCAGGCTGGTGTCACTTTCCCGACTTCACCAATCCGCGTACGCGCGAATGGTGGCAGGAACAGTTTCGCGATTATGTAAACCTCGGCATCGAAGGTTTCTGGAACGATATGAATGAAATCGCCACCTGGGGTCAGATGCTCCCTGAGCTGATGGAACTGGACTTTGATGGCCGCAAGGGCACCATGCGAAAAGGAAGAAACCTTTATGGATTCCAGATGGCTCGCAGCACCTATGAGGGAACAAAAGCTCTTCTTGATGGAAAACGTCCGTTCAATCTAACGCGTTCGGCATACGCCGGAATCCAACGCTACGCGGCGGTGTGGACGGGAGATAATGTTGCATTCGACGAACACATGATCCTCGGTGTAAGATTGGTAAACAGCATGGGCCTTGCGGGAATACCTTTCACAGGATATGATATCGGTGGATTCGTCGGTGATGCTAACTCCAAATTGTTTGCGCGATGGATCTCGATCGGGACGTTTTCACCTTTCTTCAGGGGACACTCGATGATCAACAGCCGCGATTCCGAACCCTGGGCGTATGGTGAGGAGGTCGAACAAATTTCGCGGAACTACATCAAATTCAGGTACCAGCTTCTGCCCTACATTTACTCGCTGTTTCACGAAGCCAGCACCACGGGCATGCCCGTGCAACGATCCCTTTCAATAAACTATACGCACGATCCGAAGGTTTACGACGAACGTTATGAAAACCAGTATCTCTTCGGCCCATCGATCCTGGTCATACCCGTGGAGAGTAACAAAGACTTTGTGAAAGTGTACTTCCCCGAAGGAGAATGGCATTCGCTCTATGACGGCAAGAAGTATCCCGGCAACAATGAAGTGATCGTTGAATGTCCGGTCTATCGCTTGCCCGTGTTTATCAAAGGTGGTTCCATCATCCCAATGAAGCCGGTTCTGCCCAGCACAAAAGAAATTTCTGAAATCCTGATTCTGCACGTTTACATAGGTAGTGACAACTCCGGCTTTACCTTTTACGAAGACGATGGTTCAACGTTCCGCTATCAGCAAGGTGAAAGCCTCCTTCGTCGGTTTGAGGTTTCCGCCGGCGAACGGAAGATTATTCTTCATAAATCCATTGGCTCTTTCCATTCGAATTACACGACCATCCGGATGGTCTTCCACGGTATCTTCAACGAACTGGATGAAGTTCGTGTCAATAACACTTCAGTCGCCGTGTCAAGGGAGATAAATCAGTTTTTCGGACCCTTGGAAAAGTTCGATCCTGTCTACGATCCCGAGCCCGCACCATTCGAAGAAGTATACGCCGTTGAATTCCCTTATACAGCCGAGGAGATTATCGTAGGCTGGAACATCTAGTCAGTGCAGCGTCGTGAACGTAGTGAGTTAGTACAGAGTCGTTATTACAGAGTGCACCATTCATTTTGATCGAGTATGACCAACAATGATGAACTTTTAAGACGGTTGAGGGGTATATGGGAGATTGAGTCAAATGCTTCACATGTTTCCGGATATTGGATCAAAGATGATGATTTGGTCGATTTGGCAGACTTGCAGATTAGTGAGGATTCAGCACAGGAAAATCAACATTATCTTGATCCAAACCCAAGAGATACGATTATTCGGATCAAAGGCGACGAATCATAGACGAATCATATTATAAAGTGGAAAAGCTTGAAGATAGCAGAATGATCCTTACCTGCTTTTTCAAAAATAAAGACATGTCGGAGCACATGAGGCTCGCCACTTTTAACTTGCGCAGAAAGAGAACGTTGCACGACACGGCATATCCATCATTGCCTTTGGTCTGCTGGTTTCTTAACTTGTAGTTCAATTGCGGTTTGTAGTGGGATAGTGATTCGCCAGATAACGGCGACGCAGTATATGCAAGCCTTTAGTACAGAGTAGTTAGTACAGAGTAGTTAGTACAGAGTACTTAGTACAGAGTACTTAGTACAGAGTAGTTAGTACAGAGTAGTTAGTACAGAGTAGTTAGTACAAAGATGTTTCCAAAATCCGGGTAATCAGTTAATCAGATTAATCAGTGGTAATTTCGATGAATTTGTTCACATTAGTGACCGACTTCAGTTGGAGCCGGGAACGAAACCTGAGTCGATAAACAAATGAGCACAACCATCACGAAGCCGCGGCTTTCCTTCTGGCAGATCTGGAATCTGAGTTTCGGATTTTTTGGAATTCAATTCGGATTCGCCCTCCAGAACGGGCAAGCCTCAAGAATCCTGAGCCAGTTTGGTGCCGATGTCGAACATCTTTCCTGGTTTTGGCTTGCCGCGCCGCTTACAGGTATGATTGTTCAACCCATCATCGGCTATTACAGTGACCGAACGTGGACAAGTCTGGGTCGTCGGCGCCCGTACTTTCTTGCGGGAGCTATCGTAGCTTCGATAGCGCTACTCATGATGCCGAACGCAGATGTGCTAACGTCTGGCATACTCCCTCCGCTTTTTGTCGGGGCGGGTGTACTGATGATTATGGACGCATCTTTCAACGTTGCCATGGAACCTTTCAGAGCCCTCGTCGCAGACCTGCTTCCGTCGGACCAGCGCACGCTCGGATTTTCGACACAGACTTTTCTTATAGGAATGGGCGCTGTAGTCGGCTCATGGCTACCATATATCCTTACCAATTGGTTTGGCGTAAGTAACACGGGTATAGATAGCCAGGTCGGACCGAATGTAAAATGGGCATTCTACGTCGGCGCTGCTACGTTCCTCGTCACCATTCTTTGGACGGTCTTCACCACGAAAGAGCATCCATACCAGGAGGAGGAAGCTGAGGATCAGATCAAGTCGACGAAGAAGGGTCTGGCGCAGATCTTTTCGGATTTTGCGTCAATGCCCGCCACGATGAAACAACTCGGATTGGTGCAGTTCTTCTCCTGGTTTGCGTTATTCTCCATGTGGGTATTCTCGACTCCGGCGATTGCAACCCACGTTTACAATCTGCCTGTGACCGACACCAAATCACAGGCATATAATGACGCGGGCGATTGGGTGGGAATTTTATTCGGCGTTTACAATGGCGTATCGGCTATTTATGCGCTTCTTCTTCCAGCTATCGCCCTTAAGCTCGGACGGAAAACAACCCATGCGGTATCGCTCACCATCGGGGGACTTGGTTTAATTTCAATTTACTTTATTCACGATCCGAAACTGCTGATAGTGTCGATGGTCGCAGTCGGCGTGGCCTGGGCGAGCATCCTGGCAATGCCTTATGCCATCTTAGCCGGATCGATCCCTGTGCGTAAGATGGGAATCTATATGGGGGTTTTCAACTTTTTCATCACGTTGCCGCAGATCGTCAATGGAATCATTGGCGGTCCTATCGTGAAATACCTTTACAACTCGAAGGCTATCTACAGTCTGGTGATGGCTGGGGTCTTTCTGATCATCGCTGCAATTTGCGTTCGATTCGTCGACGATAAAGATGATGTGGTCGTACAGAAATGATTCGCGTCACTACGTACTGAAAACCTGAAATATAGTGATCTCAGAAACACATGTACCTTTCGGGTAAAAGAAGATTGCGCCTGCGTGTCTTTCCGAAACCCCTGCCCTTACTTTTTCGTAATCAACTGCTTAACTTTGGGTACGCTTATTGAAATACCCTGGTCAAACGTATGATTATGAAACCTGGAAATCTACTTATCGCTGTTTCGGTTCTCTTGTTTTTTGCCTGCAGCTCGGGAAAGCAAGCTTTCGAACGTGGCGATTATTACGGCGCGGTCATGAAGGCGGTGAATCGTTTGCGTCAGAATCCGGATCATTCGAAATCCCGCGAAGCGTTGCAGGGAGCCTATCCGCTGGCCATCGAATATTATGAAAGCCAGGCCAGGAATGAGATCGCCTCGAACTCGCCGTACAAATGGAAGAACGCTATCCAGTCGTATAGCACTATCAACCAATTATACGAAGCCATCAAACAATGTCCCGGCTGCCTCCAGGTTGTTAAAAGCCCGGCGAACTATTACGCCGAGATTGGTCCGTTGAAGGAAAAAGCTGCTGATGAAAGTTACAACGCAGGGATTACTGCTTTGATGAAGGGAACACGGGAAGACGCGAAGACAGCATACTTTAATTTCGTTGATGTCCAGAATTTCGTTCCCGGGTATAAGGACGTTCTGGAGTATTTGGACAAGTCAAAATTCGAAGCAACGCTGAAAGTCGTCGTCGAGCAAATTCCGGTTCCGGCACGATACAATCTAAGCGGTGGTTTCTTCCAGGACAAAGTCGAAGAGTTCCTTCACAGCAACTACCCCGACCGTGGTTTTGTAAAGTTCTACACACCTCAGGAAGCAAAACTTTCAGATTTGCAATACATTGATCAGATTCTCCGGATTCAGTTCGATGACTTCTCTGTCGGCAACTCAGTACTTCGTGAGAAAGAAGAAACCCTGAGCCGCGACAGTGTAGTGGTTGGCGAAGCAAAGGTTGAAGGAAAAACGATTCCGGTTTACAATACCGTAAAAGCCAAGTATACCACCTACACGAAAGAAATCATTTCGGGCGGGCTTCTTAGTATGATAATTGTCGATGGCCGAACCAACGGCGTACTGTCGCATCAGAAGTTTGACGGCAAATATGTTTGGGTAAGCAAGTGGGCGCGGTTCAATGGTGATGAGCGTGCACTGACGGATCAGCAACTCGCGCTATGCAAGCTAAAGGAAAACAGTCCGCCGGTAGCACAGGATCTCTTCCTTGAATTTACCCGGCCCATTTATGACCGGTTGATTCCAGCCCTGCGTACCTTCTACCAGAAATACTAGACCAACGAACGCTTTTCTATTAACTTGAAGGCAGGACAAACCAAATGTCCTGCCTTTTGGTTATTACCGGTACAGTTTAATGTATTTATGAAAAAGAGTTTAAATATCCTTTCCGCAGCCTTGGTTTTACTCTTTGCCGGAGTTTCCTGCGGACAAAAACAAAATCAATCACCAGCAATTATGGTTTCGAATCATTCAGACGGGTCGACGGGGAATTCAATAGCCACTTTTGGCAATGGTTGCTTCTGGTGTACAGAAGCCATTTTTCTGAACGTCGACGGTGTTACAAAAGTTGTATCGGGTTATATGGGGGGAAATGTTAAGGACCCAACCTATCGGGAAGTCTCCAGTGGACTTACCGGTCACGCTGAGGTAGTCCAGCTTACATACGATTCTTCCGTGATCTCCTACCCCGAACTACTTGAGATTTTTTGGAAAACACATGATCCGACGACACTTAACCAGCAAGGGGCGGACGTGGGTACCCAATATCGCTCAGTGGTTTTCTACCACAATGACGAACAGCGGATGTTGTCGGAGAAATACAGGGAGGAACTTGACAAAGCTGGTGCGTTTGACCGTCCGATCGTAACTGAAATCACCCCCGCATCAACATTCTATGTAGCTGAGGATTATCATCAGAACTATTATAACCTCAACGGAAAGGCCCCCTACTGCACTTTTGTGATCGCTCCGAAACTTGAAAAATTCAAGAAGGCCTTCGGAGAAAAGCTAAAAAAATAATTTTTTCCCCAACCAGTGTAACCTGAGAAAGGGTACTCCGTTAGTATTCCCAAGAGTAGAGTAATTCTTCTCATAGGTTTAGGTTTAGGTAACAAAAAAGCCCAGGGACGCTGGGCTTTTTTGCTTTTATACACCTTCTAAACTAAACTTCCACTCCTTTCAATTCGTATGCGATTTCCATCACCCGAATTACTTCGCCTGAACGGTTGCGGATGGGTGAGTAAGCGGACCGGAGTTGAACAGTTTCGCCCTTTCGGTTGATCCGGCGATATGTTCCTTTCTTCGGAAGTCCGGCTGCGCGATCCTTCCAGAACTGCCGATATTCTTCGCTGGTTTTCTCTTCCTTGCCTACAAAAATGCGATGATTTTCACCAACGATTTCATCTTGCGTATAACCAAACATTTCCAGGAAATTACCGTTGGCCTTAATGATTGTTCCGTCAGGGCCATATTCCACCACCGCGAGGGAACTGTGGATGGCATTCAGCGTACTTTCCGTTTCCGCCTGCGTGCGCTGCATTTCTTCCTGTGTGGCCTGGAGCTCTTCCATGTTTTGTCGCATCTCTTCTTCCTGCGCCCGCATCTGTTCGGTCATTTCCTGGGATTCTTCCAACAGGCTGTGAGTCCGTGCATTGATCTTAACGGTGGAAATTGTAGACGCTATGCTTTCCGCGATCTTCTGCACAAAGTCAATTTCAAAATCCCGGAACGCGATGAAAGACGCTATCTCTACCACACCAAAGATCTGGTCGTTCACCTTTAAAGGCACAATAAGAACACTGGTTGGGTTGGAGTCTCCCAATCCTGAAGTGATACGAACATAGTTCTGCGGTACTTCAGTGAGGTAAACGGTATCTCCCTCCTGCCATGCTTGTCCGGCGAGGCCTTCACCACGATAAATCTTCTGATCTAAGAATTTCTTTTTGTCCCACGCATAGCATGCCTTCATGGACATCGTTGGCTCATCCTGCTCCTCAAACTTATCATCAACAATATACAATGCTCCCTGATTTGCTTTCAAATACTTTACCAGGTTACCAATAATCTCGTCGGCGAGCTTATTCAGGTCGTTATTGTTAGTCCGGAGAATCTCACCAAAACGCGCCTGACCTTCGGTGGCCCAGTTTCGCTTGTTGTCGTCCTCGGCTACCTTGGCGAGGTTGTCGCGCATGTTTAGTAAAGCGTTGCCCAGTACGTCGTGTTCACTCAAAGGCTTGAACGCTGTTTTATAATTGCCATTACCGATGTTCTCGGCAAAGCGCGATGTTTCTTTTAGCCCGTTCACCAGATTCTCCGTTGCAATCGCCATTTCTCCGATCTCATCATTACCGAAGCTGGTTCCTTTCTCGTCAACAAGTTCACCACGGCCCAGTTTGACAATTACATTCTTGAGGAAGTTAACGGGTCGTGTTATCATCCGCATAAGAAGAAACGCGCTGAGAAGGCCGATAAGAATGATACCGGAGCCAAGGGCGAACGTATAATTTCGCAAGCTGGCAATTGAATCTTTGATTTCAAGGTCAGACCGCGCGGTGATCTGATCTTGCTTTTCCGCGATCCTGGTTAACAACTCTATCAGTTCAGTAGATCGTGGAATGATCTGACTGTCAATAGCGTCTTCGGCAAGAAGTTTATTCAGCGCATCCTCATAATTCTCGAACGTCTGAAGGGTCGCCATTACGGTTTCCTGCTGAATTTTGATCAATTCATCAAACTTGATAAACACGGTGTCCATCCACATGCGCTGACTATCACTTTCCCAAAGCGGCATCTGTTTCTTCAACCGTTCGTAAAGTTCAGGGTATTCTGTTTCCTGCAGTTCTTTTAATGCATTCTTATCCTCCTGATTTGTCTGCAGATAAACCCAGTTGGTTACCAACATTTTGGATCGCGTTACCATAAGGATAAAATCTTTGATAGCTGCCTGCGATGGTCTGTACACCTCACTCGACACGTTTACCGTATTATCTACCACATTTCCTCTGGAAATGATGATAAACACGTTGATGATAAACAGAGCTATCAGGATTAGGAAACCACTGAGGATTTTGTTTCCAATGGTCAATCTGAACCACGTCGTCTTTCTTTCTTCCATAAGGTGTTAGATCAATATTGCCAGTCGACTTAATTCGTTGCTGACTTTCAGTTTCTGGCGAGCAACCGCCGATTGATTCAGCTCAAACGCCAGCTTACCATCTTTCTCAATAAAATTTATGATGCTCCCCTTTGCTCCAAGGCCAGCTTCTTCGGACACGATAAGGACAGGCATGTTACTGACTTTCGACAATACGTCCTGAAGCTGCGTAGACTTTGACGGTGCCACAAACAAAATGTGGCATTTAGGGATTTCGGCCGGAGAATTCACCCGGGTAACCTTAATCATCCGGTCTCCTACCTTCTTCGCCTGGGCCATAGCTTTCAACTCATCAATTATGGGCGAATCGCCCAAAACTACAATTTCAAAATCGCCGGAATTGTAGTCATCGGGCCACTGAACGTAGCGCGTGAAGCTAAAAATGAACAGCGAGTGTAATTTATAACTCTGGGCCTGACTCCCGAAAAAGGCAAATAAAAAAATCAGAACGAGAAGAGTCCTTTTCATACTGGGTTGGTTAGGCAGCAGCTTCAGTCGACATTCTACAAAAATATTCCCCTGCATATATTAAAATGGTTAAAATTTAAAGCTTTTCTCACATACGGCTATAACGCAAGAAGTTCGCCAAATTTGCCGTCGGCTTAACTGACAACGGCGACGAACTGCCGGGAACCCGCGGTCTTTTGGCCGCATTTTGGCGCACCAGGACTGTTACACACCGCAGCTGGATAGTTTTTGCTAGATCGGGGCTCCGGCGATGGAGCAACAGTGGAGTAATATCATCGGCGAAAGTGCCGTTCTCATGGATCAAAGCTTAAATAATTGTTACTTTCGGGCCGAATCAAGTGCCGTGCAATACGACGTAATCATCATTGGAGGCGGAGCCGTAGGACTGGCGACTGCCCTAAAAATCAAAACCGCGACACCCCGGTATAGCGTGCTGGTACTGGAGAAGGAAAAGGTTCTCGCCAATCATCAAACGGGCAATAACAGTAACGTGATCCATTCGGGTATTTATTATAAACCGGGAAGCCTGAAGGCGAAAAACTGTATTGAAGGCTATCACGAGTTGGTCGCATTCTGTGAAGAACACGGTATACCACATAAGCTTTGCGGCAAGGTAATCGTGGCCACCGATCAGAACGAGGTTCCGCTGCTGGAGAACATCTTTATCCGGGGAGAACAAAATGGTCTGCAGAATCTCAAGCGGCTCAATGCGGAGGAGCTCATTGAGCATGAACCGCACGTTACAGGTCTGGCCGGAATTTACGTGCCTCAAACAGGGATTGTCGACTATCGCAAAGTTGCCGAAAAATACGCCGAGTTATTCCTGCTGGCGGGAGGCACCATTCGCCTTTCGGAGAAAGTTATTGATGTCAGGAGTTCAGCAGGTACCATCACCGTTGTAACCGAAGGAACGGAGTATACCGCAAAGTTACTGGTCAACTGCGCGGGACTTTACTCCGACAAAATCGCCAGGTACGCTCTGCCCAAACTCGACGTACGAATAATTCCGTTTCGGGGCGAATATTATAAACTCAGGAAGGAAAAAGAGCACCTGGTAAGGACGCTGATTTATCCCGTTCCTGACCCAAGTTTTCCCTTTTTGGGCGTCCATTTTACCACCATGATCAACGGCGGTGTTGAATGTGGCCCGAACGCCGTACTTGCCTTTAAACGGGAAGGTTACAAAAAGTCAGATGTGGATCTGGGCGAATTTGCCGAGACGCTGGCGTGGCCTGGATTTCACAAGATAGCTTCGAAATACTGGAAGACAGGGTTTGGTGAAATGTACCGGTCTTTTTCCAAGGCTGCATTTACTAAAGCGCTGCAGAAACTCATCCCGGAAGTTGAAGAATCCGATCTTGAGCCAGGTGGTGCCGGGGTACGGGCCCAGGCATGCGATCGCACAGGGGGACTGCTTGACGATTTTATGATCGTCGAAAGCCCACGGGCAATTCACGTTTGCAATGCACCATCTCCCGCGGCAACTTCATCGCTTTCCATTGGAGGAACCATCGCGGCGCTGGCAACAAAACAACTCCGGTAGAGGCAAATTTCATTTTGGATCTCTCGTCTCAGGTTTCGGATTGTAAATCCAGAGGCGAAAGGACAAACGGGAAGGTGCCAAAGAATCCTGACTTGGACAACGTTCCACGGAGAACCCACGGTGCTTATTTGCGCGCCGTCACTTCGATCTCTACGAGGTAATCGTCGTCGATCAGACGACTTACTTCAACCATCGAGGTCGCGGGTTTTATCTTGCCAAAAACTTCGCCATGGGCCCGACCGATTTCTTCCCACTTTGAAATGTCAGTTACAAACATTCGCGTTCGCACGACATGATCAAGGGAAAAACCCGCATCGTTGAGGACCTTCGCGAGTTTGGTGAGGATAAACCTGGTTTGCTCGTAGGGATTGCCCGGTGCTACGACGCCATTTTCATCAGTAGCTACAGTTCCGGAAATTTCCAGATAGTCGCCTGACTGAACGGCCCGTGAATATCCTACAATGTCTTCCCAGGGTGCTCCGGTAGTGTAATTTTTTCGTTCCATTATTATTGCCAAAAAAGCTTCCGGGACAAAGTTGCGTATTAATTTTGAAATGATGGCACTGAGTAAAGATGAACTGATCAGGTATAACCGACATCTCGTCCTGCGGGATTTCGGCGTGGAGAAACAACAATTGCTGAAGGACGCGCGAGTGCTGGTAGTCGGCGCGGGTGGACTGGGTTCTCCGGTGTTGCTTTATCTGACTGCCGCAGGAGTAGGAACGATCGGAATCGTGGATAACGATACGGTTGATGTGTCCAATCTCCAGAGACAAATCCTCTTTAATGAGAGCCAGGTAGGGCAACTCAAAGCGGAAGCTGCTGCCTCCAATTTACGGCAACATAACAGCGGAATAATCTTTCAGACTTATCCGGTTCGTCTTACTGCCGGAAACGTCGAAGACGTGATTCGCAATTACGATGTCGTGGTTGACGGAACCGATAATTTCCCCACGCGTTATCTGCTCAACGACGCATGCGTTCTCCTGAACAAACCGCTCATCTACGGCAGCATACTCACGTATGAAGGTCAGATATCGGTATTCAACCTTTTCCGCAATGGGAAGCATTCCCCTAACTATCGCGATCTGTTCCCCGTCCCTCCCGACGCGGCCTCTGTGCCGAATTGCTCGAGCGCAGGCGTGTTGGGTGTGTTACCCGGCATCATTGGATGTCTGCAGGCCAATGAAGCGATAAAGATTGTCACCGGGCTTGGGGATCCGTTAAGTAACCGTTTGCTTATTATCGACAGTTTAACCCTTGAACAAACTATAATTCAGTATTCCGATAATCATGCGCGGAGTTTAATCAAAAGCTTAATAGATTACGATGAGTTTTGTGGCGTTAACAAAGAACCCTCAAATGTCAATAACCATACCCCTATGAAAGAAATAACTGTTCAGGAATTAAAAGAGATGATGGATTCAGGAGAGTCCTTTCAACTGATCGATGTGCGCGAGCCGCATGAGTACGACATCTGCAACATCGACGGCGAACTGATACCTCAGGGGGAAATTCCCGCCAATGTGGACCGCATTTCCAAAGACAAGAAGGTAGTCGTGCATTGTCGCAGCGGCGCCCGCAGCGGCAACATGGTTCAGTGGCTCGAGAAGAACCACGGCTTCACCAACCTTCACAACTTAAAGGGTGGAATTCTCGCCTGGGCACGGGAAATTGATCCCGAGATGCCAACGTATTAGCGCTTCGGAAGGCAGTTCTAACGGCTGTTCTCAATAGCCTGCGAAATATCGGCGATGATATCCTTCACGTCTTCCAACCCTACCGCGATTCTGATGAGTCCGGGAGTAATGCCTACAGCGGCGCGTTCCTGATCGGTGAGTTTTGAATGGGTTGTCGAGGCGGGATGAATTGCTATGGTGCGGGTATCCCCAAGGTTAGGGGTGTGTGAAATCATCTTCAATCCGTTCAGGAACCCTCTTCCCTGATCAAGGCCGCCCTTTACCTCAAACGTTACAAGACCTCCGCCATGACGCATTTGATTTCGTGCAAGATCGTATTGCGGATGCGACGGGAGAAAGGGATACTTAACCCGAGCCACGCGCTCATTCTTCTCCAGAAAAGTTGCGAGAGTCAGTGCGTTCTCGCAATGACGCTCCATCCGCACGGCAAGCGTTTCAAGGCTTTTTGACAAAATCCATGCGTTGAAGGGTGACATCGAAGGGCCCGTATGCCGGGCAAAGAATCGTATTTCTTTGATGAGTTCAGCTTTGCCCACTATGGCACCACCTATAACCCGGCCCTGGCCGTCAATAAACTTCGTCGCTGAATGGGTAACCAGATGAGCACCGTATTTTGCCGGCGTCTGCAGGTATGGTGTCGCAAAACAATTGTCGACATTAAGGATAAGGTTGTGCTTATGCGCGAGTTTCCCCAACCATTCCAGGTCTATAAGATCCAGCGCCGGATTGGAAGGCGTTTCCACGAAAATCATTCGCGTATTGGGAAGAATTTTGGCTTCCCAGGTTTCCGGTTCGTTCACATCTGCGTAGCTGTGACCAATACCGAATTTTGGAAAAATCGTATTGAGGATCTGATGCGTGGACCCAAATACGGATCTGCAAGCCAGAACGTGATCGCCTGACTTTAGCAGCGCAGCCATACTCACATACATCGCGGCCATGCCGGAAGCTGTGGCAATCCCATCTTCGGCACCTTCCATCAAACACAGCTTCTCAACAAATTCGTTTGTATTGGGATTTGAGTACCTGCTATAGATATTGCCCGGGATTTCATCCGCGAACATCGCGCGTGCCTGTTCCGCGTTGTCAAACACAAAGCTTGACGTGAGATATAGCGGCACCGAGTGCTCCCGAAACGCTGTTCTTTCGTGCTGCGCCCGGATCGCTTCCGTCTCAAAATGTGGGTTATTGTCTTCCATCAATTCAACTACTTAACTATTTCAAAACTGTATGTGACCTTTGCCGTTTTCTCCAACGTTTTTGCTACAGAACAATATTTTTCTACACTAAGCGAGACGGCCTTCTCTACTTTTTCCGGGTCCAGTTCTCCATATAATTTAAAGTGGGCATGTACTTCTGTATAAAGCGCCGGTACAACACCTGTTTCCCGTTCGCCAGTGACGGCAATTTTGAGATCCCTGAGATCCTGACGTTGCTTCTTTAGAATACTGATCAGATCAATAGCACTACATCCACCAAAGGCAGCCAATAACAGTTGCATCGGTCGCATGCCTGAGTTCGTTCCCCCAATGTCAGGAGAAGCGTCCATGTGAAGGGTGTTGCCTTGCTCATTGACGGCCTCCATGTGAAAGCCCTCACCCAGGCGATTTATCTCAATCGTGATCATAACAGCGTATTAAAGGGGGCAAAAATATCAAAGGCGGCAGGAATATTCTCGATTATTTGAAAAAACCTTGTATGATAACAAGGTTTTCATGCCGATCGAATGGCCTTTTTTGACTCAGACAGCAGACTTACACCTATCATTACGACGAGGCTAACAGTTGTTGCGGGCACCAGCGATGGCACGCCGATGTCCCACCTTTCGAATATCAACCAAGCTGTCATTCCCGAAATCATTGCGGCAATTGCACCTGCTGCACTTGACCTTCGCCAGTACAGTCCCAATGTCAACGGCACAAACAACGACACCAGGCTGAGAATGGAGGACTCTCCTACCAGTTCATAAATATTCGATCGCATTGAAGCCATAACTGATGCTACCAGGCTGAATACCAGGATCGACAACCGCGTTGTTAACAGAAGTTCTTTATCTCCAATGCGATGACCGAAAATTGGTTTGATAAGGTTCTCGGAAAAGATCGCTGCGGGAGCCAGTAAGGCAGAACTCGTTGTACTCATAATCGCTGAGAGAAGGGAACCGAAGAAAAGTATCTGAACGAATATATTGGTGTGCAACAAGACCATAGAAGGCAGAACCAGTTGAGTATCTCCGCTGATTTGTTCCGGATAAAGTTTCTGAGTACACAAACTGATAAACAAGGGAAGCATCGCGAAGACCAGGTATAAACCCGCGCCTGCGTAGCAGGCATACATAGCAGTGTTCGCCGACTTCGAAGACATCGCACGCTGGAATACATCCTGTGAGGGAATGGAACCCAGTCCGAGCACACTCCAGGCCGCGAGGTATGTGATTACCGACTTGAAATCGGCGGGTGGAAGAAACCGGAATGTTTCTGGTGGTACATCATCCATAACGGCGCTAAAACCTCCCGCTTTATTCGCCAGAATTATGGATAGTACGAAGAGGCCAACAATGATGAGAATACTCTGGACAAAGTCAGTGACCGAGATTGCCCACATACCTCCGATATAGGTGTAGAGCGTGACCACCACTGCACAAATGGCGATACCCTGCCAGAGTATAATTCCGGTGACGACATTAAGAATCAACGCCATCGCTACCAGCTGCGCGGCAATATATCCCACATAGGGCGGAGCAAGGAAGACGCTGGCCACAAGTTCTGCGTTCCTACCGTACCTTCTTTTGAAAAAATCCCCGAGCGTAAGCAAATTCATTCGGTATAATTTTCGAGTGAAAAACATACCAAAGAGAAACAGACAAAGGGCTGCGCCAAAAGGATCCTCGATCACACCAAGCAATCCACCTTCGAGAAACTGCGACGAAGCACCGAAAACCGTTTCAGATCCAAACCACGTTGCGAACAGGGCTGAAGCGCTGAGAAAAAGAGGCAAGCTCCGTCCTGCCAGCATGAAGTCGCCGGACGTTTTTACTTTTCTGGATGCCCAAACGCCTATAAGAATTGTTAAGATCAGATAGGCGATTATAAAAACGAGGAGCAAGGCCTACTCCCCTTTTTTGAACTGGAACGTCCTGGTCACGTTAAACCCGAAGTGTATATCACCATCGAAGAAATCGTCTGTGGTCTCTGTAATGAAGGCTCGTTCGGTAAGCCCGATCGCATTCGTGAATACGAGCTGGAACACATGGCCTCCCGTCTCGATATCGATGCCAAATCCGAGTGAATTGTGATAAGGTGAGTTATCAAGACTCGACAGATTATGGTAGTACTCCCCGGTGAACGCCATACTTGGCGTTAGCTTGATCCGGCCACCAACGCCAAGTGCTACCTGGGTATTTTTTTCGAAATCCTGATTTACAAGGTTCTTGTGAATAATCGTGGGCATCAATTGAAGCGACAGCGCGGTCGTGAACTTTCTTGCAATGAGTAATTGGCCGGTGTACGCCAGGCGATCCGTTGTTTCGATTGCGGGTGACACGTCGGTATTCTTTTTTGGCTCCAGCCGGAATGCAAGTCCGGCAAGCCCGGTGATAGTGAACGGCACCGATTTTTGGCCGGTTTGCTGCTGTAGGATTTTGTATTTCGCATACCAGTCCAGCGTCTTATTGATGGAGTTCCTGCCGAAACTTGCGGACAGGCGATCCGTTATGCCGTAGTCGAGTCCGATTCTTACGAAAGCCTGGTCAAGGCCAAACATCTCATACCACCCGGTATTCACAGCTCCAAAGCGATGGGAAAAGATAAATTCAAGCGACCCTCCTGGTGTCGTTTCAATGGAGTGTCCATTGATAATTCGGGTTCCCTTGAAAGTCGCTATCGTGTTATCCGTCTCAACGTCACTACCTTTTTCGAGCTCGTCAAGAAGATCGTCCTGGCCCATTACTGCGAAAGACGTCATTAGAAAAAGGAGCACTATCAATCTCATAAAGAATATGTTTAAATAGGAAAACGCTGCCAATTAAAGGGGAGTGAATGATATATTCAAATCCACTTCGACATCCTCAGCAATGTTTTGCCACACGATCTGAGGTATGTTGATGTTGTACTCCGAAAGCCTTACAAGAAATTTTGATTTCAGGTGAAGGTTCGATCCTCTCTTTTCCAGAGTACCTGGGATCTTTACTTCGCGGGTAACGCCATGAATGGAAAGTTTGCCGATAGCAATAACCTGCTGGACACCGATCTTTAATGGATCGAAACCGACTACGCTACCGAGAAAAGTCGACTTGGGATATTTTTCCGATTCCAGAAATTTCTCGTTGAAATGAATTTGCATCAGTTTTTTTTCGAACTGAAAATCCTTGACGCGAACAAGGAAGGCAATATCTCCTTTGTTGCCGTCGAAGATGCTGGTGACTTTTGTATTGGAAGCCCTGATATCCTCAATCGTTCCCTCTGAAAGGAAAGTTAGCCTGGCGCTCTCGGCTCCAAACTTGTTTTGAGGAAAGGCGGATGAACAGGCTATCAAAAACAGGATCAGCCCAAAAAAATGTTTCATACCGAACTGTGAGCGTAACGTACTGATAAAAATAAAGAACCGAACGGTATTAATCCAGGGAATTATGAAAAAAGGGAAGTCGAACGAGGTCGGCTACGGGGAGATCATAAAATGAAAATCCCCCGAAATCCTTGATCGCGGGGGATAATCACTGTCTATAGTTGGCTTTAATCTTGAGTTAAAAATAATCCGGATACCCTCTTTTCGAAACTAATCGTCGACTAAATGATTTTATGAGAGTTAAGTGGTAGTTTTTTGAGCCTTATCGCCACTGATGGGCCCTAAATGAAAATCCCCCGAAGTTCTCGACTAAGGGGGATTGTCATGTCTATAGTTGGCTTTAATCTGTTTCAAATATAGTAAAAAGTATTTTTGCCACAACGATTTCAGCAGTTTTCTGCCTTTTTTTCCATCAATATTAAGAATTGCCGGGAGTAGTATCAGCATTTAGCGTATCCGCCCCCGGATTTTTAAGGGGTCTTTCGGGGTCATATCGGTCTTTGAGGCGTTCCTTTAATTGTCCTTTGCTGCCCGGGAATGTGGTTCTCCTGGCAATATCATAACTGACGGAAAACAAGAGCAAAATAAACACGACCGCTGCTCCGGCAAACACTTTCTTGGATCGTTTCATAACACGTGCGCTAGATCGATTCGAGTACCTGGTCTGCCAACATCACATCATCAGAAAGCAGTTCATAGAACTGATCTTTATGAAATTGAATCACAATGACATCAGACTTTGCAATAAGCAGATTGGTATTTACAAAGTTAGGAAGACTGAGCATTTCCCCTATGAATTGTCCCTCAAGAAACTGCCTGATCACTTCCCCCCTATGGTAATAATTGACCACACCGTTAACGAGCACATAAAAATTGTTATTTCCTTTTTCATCCAGCGTCAGAACGGTGCCCTGTTTCAGCCGAATTTCCTCGCTGATTTCCGCCAGGGCAGCCAGTGTTACACCCGGTACCTGACTAAAGACCGGAATCTTCTGGAAGAACAGGACTTTCTCCACCCGCATCATTTTCCGGGACTCGCGGATAAGGTGGTCCAACTCCCTTTTCCTGGCTTCACCCAGACGGCGGGCATTGATTTCGTAATCCTCCTCGCTGATCTGGAACAGTGCCCAGGCCGCCACCTCATATAATAAAGGGTCGGGATTAAACAGCTGGGCAATCAGATCCAGTTTGAAATCAGAAATCCTGAGAATACCAATTTGAAAAATAACGCAAGCTTTTGTCCAGCGATTTGACTGAGTGAAATCGCGGTTGATGAGAAACTTGAGTACTAGTTTTGCATCGAGTTTTATTCTGGGATAGAAGTATTCAAGCCTGTTGATCCGCTCGCTGTCGGTGAGATCGTCGAGCAGGGGGATGACCCGTTGCTTTAGCTGATCCGATAGGAAGACATCAAGCAATTCAATTGCGTAAGTGATACCTTCGGTGGTTCCGCTGTCAATATTCTCCTTTACGAGCTGAATCGATCGCGTATCATAAAGCATCGTGAGGAGCATGTAGATATGGTCGATATCGTGCTGAATCTCAGACCGAAGCGACGCCTTGATAGCTTCAGCAAAGCCTTCATCCCCTATCTCCTGCAAGGCACTCAGGTTCCAGCTGATGTCAGCAATGTCGGACTCGATTGCATACTTGATCCGCGTTATCTGAGAAACCCCGGCCTTGAATCCACATTCGCCCAGCGAAAGGAGTACCTGTGATACGATGACCTTATTAGGGTAATCCATCTTGTGCCATAAAATCTCACGGGCTTTTTGCCCGCCGATCCGGCCGATAACCTGTACCAGTTTGAGTTTAGTGTGCGTACTCTGGCCACTTCGATAAAAGGCCGCGTCCAGATTTGGCAAAGTGTTCTGCCCCATGAGAAGCAGGGTATTCATCGCCTGGTTGCTAAAAAGGGGATTATTAAGGTTTTCAATGACCGCGTTAACCACTTCAGATGTATCTTTCTTGACTGCTGTGTTTAGCGCGGTGCTTCGAACTTTCTGGTTGCTATCGTGAAGTAGTTCCAGGAGGAATGAGACGTTTTCGTCGCGCGAGGTATGCAATAAAAGTTCCGCCGCGTACTGGCGTTCATCCGGGTTAGAGGAACGGGTTAGATACCGGATTCGGCCTTTGGATATCTCGCCCCCGTTTTGAAGCATCTGCTGAATGTCGACCGAACTTAAAACCGTTTTCCCTTCCGCAATCCCGGCAGCCGGATTTGTCATACGAATCACATATCGGTCTGAAACGGAAAGGCCTTTCAACTCGCTTATTTTCTCATTTGCAAAATAACGCGTTGCCTCATCGTTGTTCTTAAGCAGGTGATTTAGCCAGTAAGGCACCCGGGTCGCATTTAGTTTTTCCAAAAGTTTAAATGAAAAAACTGCTTTGGTGGCCTCCGGATGTAACAATTGTTCCTGAAGTTTAGTGGTTATCCGGGTGAATCCCTTTTCAAGTTTTTCCTGTTGCTGAACATCGGAACTTTCCAATTTCAGCCTGATCTTATTACGGTATCCGCTATACATCTTGTTTACCACCATGAAATAGGCTCCTGCGAGCAATAGCATTATGATGGAGATGTGTATAAGATTGAAGAATGGCAGGAAAGCCAGACCGAATATCAGACAGCCCGCAACGAACCGTGAGGCCTCATTGACTACTCCCTCTATCTTTGATTGAATATTAAAGCGAAGGCGATTCTCGAGCGGTATGAAGAACAATTTGAAAATCGGGTTCTCAACCGAATCTCGCAGCGTCCAGTTAAGCAGGCGGTTCAATGAAATAAACAGGAAGAAGTAGATGAATCCTGTCGGTGCCATTCCCTTGTCGAATCCAAAAAAGCTTCCCGTTGCGATCGAACCGATTGAAAACAACGCAATGATTGCCGGAAGGACAAAAAGTGAAACCTTTAGACCATAATTATTGATAATGCGGTGATTGATAAAAGTTTGCATTATCAGACTGATTCCATACACGGCTCCGGTGAAAAATGCATTGAAATTGGTAAGGTCACGTTCGTTGGGATACTGTTCTTTCACCAGCTGCTGAAAAGAATACTGGCTTAAAACATACATCACCATGGAGATGAACAGGAATAGCGAAAGCATCATAATGTACCGGTCTTTGACCAGGCGCGACCATCGCGTTTCCTTTCTGACCACGCTTCCGAACTCGCGGGGATTATCTTTTGCAAGCGGAAATGACGAAGCGATGACGAACAGGAGAATCGCCACAATGGCGATACTGATTGCACAAACGATCAGGTAATTGGCCGTATCTCCGATTATGCCGGTGGTGAGTGGTATGGCAATCAACGTAGCCATAATAGCCGCGATCAATTGCCCGGTATCAATCCATCCGATAATGCGTTTTGATTGACGGAAATTAAAAAGTCGTCCGAATATTCCCCAGAAACTCAGCAACAATACCGCAGTCATCGGACCAGTCATGGCATACAGGGCGAACACGAAATAATCGTGTAAGGCTTCATCGCCATAGCGCAGAAGATAATACGCCGTTAACGTAAACGCCAGGATGAGGCCGATAGTGAATCGGGCTACCGTAGTAAAATTAATCCTGTTTTGAAAGAAAGAGAATATTGTGGTAGAAACGATACCCAGGCCGCCGGCCACAAGAAATGCCTTGTCCAACTGATCTCCCATCCGATTCAGGAACATCGAATCGGCGGTTACCTGGTAGGTTGCGATAAAGACCCCCATGAAAAAACCGGTACAAAGCATCAGGACAATCTGCTTCTGTTCCTGACTCCTTCCCGACATGGAGGGGATGAGACGATTCACCATGGTACCAAATATAAAAACAAAAACCGGCCTTTGCCGGCCGGTTTTTCTCGCGCTTTTGTCAAATTCTTATTTGGCACCTTTTGCGGAAGTAGTGTCACTTTTTCCGCCGCCTTTCTCGATTTTGTATTCGTCATTAAGGCCTTTTATTACGTCCTGGGAAATATCCAGGCCCTCGGCCACGTGTAAGACATCGCTGGTCGGGTCAAACTTCAGCACAACCTGCAAGCCTTTTTCTTTTCCGTATTTATCCAGGAAAGCCGTGATCCGGTCATACAAGGCTTTATTCAATTTCGATTCCTCAGTCATCATTTCCTGTTGGAGACTTTGCTGGTACATTTGGAAATTCTGCTGTTTCTTGGCCAGATCTTCTTCAGTGGCCTTAACCTGTCCGAGCGTCATGTTGCTTACGTTGCGCTGATAAGCCGCGAACTCGTTCTGTAAGCCCTGTGCGCGGTTACGGAGGTCCTGCTCCATTTTTTTGGTTTTGCTCTCCAGCTGGTCGCGGCTCACTTTGAGATAGTCATAATACTTCAGAACCGTATCCGAATTGATATACGCGATCTGCAGATCGGAAGCCGGACGCACACCACCATCATCACTTTTTGCTGTAGTCGCGGGCGACGCGAAATGCAAATAATACAATACACCGACTGCTACCAGCAATACAATGTTTAAGGCCAGGGACAAATTCTTCATTCTTAGGGATCAATTAAGCCGCAAATATAACAGTCAGAAGGCTAAACCATCACTGTAAACCATCGAAATATGGTTTGAGTACCAGGCATTTCACGAAAAACCTTACTTGTCCATTTCTTCGTCCTGAATCTGAAAGGAATACAGGGTTTCATCCAGATTCAAAGTGTCTTCATTGAAATTCCGAACGAACCTTTCCACGTCTTTCGTTTCGATCGTCTCCAGGTGCACTCCGATGTCCAGGCTGACCCCGAATTCGGCATTGCGGTCTATATCGACATGTTCCTGTACCTTTACCGCCTCCTCTTCCTCGAGTTCCATGATCACTTCTGCCATAAAAAGCCCGATTTCCTCCTCGAGAGGATCGAGCGCTTCCAGGTTTCCGTTTTCATCCTCTTCATAGGTAATCTTCTTATATTCCGGGAAATGCTGGGCCGCGCGATGCTCCGCTATTTCATACATTTCACTTTCATGCTGGAGCCGCAATGTGTACATCACGCAATCATAGATTACTTCCCTTCCGTCTGATTTACCGATGAAATAGAAGTGAACGTATTCGTCTGAATGTTCGTCGGTTTCATCGAGAACGAAGTTGTGCCCGGACGCGTTAATCCGATTCCTGTATTCCTCAATCACCTGAGGATCAAAACCTTTATTTTCAACTACCTGCATAGATTACGAGTGATTTCTTTAATTTGAGATTTGCTTACGGATTTAATATTCTGCTTTAAGTCGTAAAAGTAAACAACCAGCTCAATTTTTCTCATCCTTAAACCATTCGGCGTACATCGGATAGTTCTTCGCGGTGCGTTCGATGACTGCAATCATTTCTTCGGTAATCGCCTTTACTTTCTTAGCCGGGGTTCCGGCGTAAATACTTCCCTCCTCTATTACAGTTCCGGCGAGCACTACCGCTCCTGCTGCTATTACCGAATTATCCCCGACAACGGCATTATCCATTACGATGGCCCCCATTCCCACCAGGACATTATTGCCTATTGTACAGCCATGCACAATGGCGTTATGGGCAATCGAAACATTATTGCCAATGGTGGTCTTCGCCTTTTGGTAAGTACAATGAATCACTGCTCCGTCCTGGATGTTCGTATTATCTCCTATCGTAATGGAGTGGACGTCACCGCGGACCACCGCGTTGAACCAAACAGTGCAGTTTTCGCCCATTATAACCTCCCCCACTACTGTGGCGTTATCCGCCAGAAAACAGTTAGCTCCGAATTTGGGAGTAAACCCGCGGACGCTTTTTACTAATGCCATAGAACTTTGTTTAAAAGGGTAAAATAGATGCGGGCGCAATAATGTGAAATGATTTTCGTATGTTTTTGAAGAATTAAAACTGACAAGATGTCACGACAAAACTCAGCAAAATCTTATTTTTGCGATTCAAAATAGGAAAATGGAGAACCTGATTGGAGATATTGAGATTTTGAACCCGCAGGAGCCCGCTAACGAAACGATTCAGCGGCTCAAGGATACAAACACCGGAAATTCCCGCAAATTATATATTGAAAGCTACGGCTGTCAGATGAATTTCTCGGATAGCGAGATTGTCGCGTCGATCCTTCAGCAAGAGGGATTTGATACAACGTCTGAGATCGAACAGGCCGACGTTGTTTTTCTGAATACGTGCTCGATCCGGGAAAAGGCAGAACAGACCGTTCGAAACCGCCTGACCCATATCAACGGGTTGAAGAAACATAAACCGGAACTCCTTGTCGGAATGCTGGGATGTATGGCCGAGCGCCTTAAATCCAAGCTGCTTGAGGAAGAAAAGATTGTAGACCTGGTTGCCGGCCCGGACTCCTATCGCGATCTACCAAAGCTGATCGCCCAGGTAGACGATGGCGATCGGGCAGTGAACACGTTTCTCTCAAGGGAGGAAACCTACGCGGATATCAACCCGGTACGTTTGAACTCGAACGGCGTGACCGCATTCGTTTCTATTATGCGCGGATGCGACAATATGTGCAGCTTTTGCGTAGTTCCGTTTACGCGGGGGCGGGAACGAAGCAGAGATCCATTTTCCGTTGTTCAGGAAGCGCGTGAATTACTGGAGCGTGGCTTTCGCGAAGTGACGCTGCTAGGTCAGAACGTCGATTCGTACAAATGGAGCGAGGCCGAAAACAACAAGGCCCGTCTCGAAAAAACCGGTGCGGGAAAAGTCATTACGTTCGCCAATCTTCTGGAAATGGTTGCCCAGGTTAGTCCCTTGTTACGGATTCGGTTCTCCACATCACATCCAAAAGATATCACCGACGATGTCCTCGATGTAATGGCGAAATACGGCAATATCTGCAAGTATATTCATCTTCCTGTTCAGAGCGGCAACTCGCGCATACTTGAACTGATGAACCGCGGTTATACCCGGGAATGGTATCTCGGTAAAATTCGCAAAATCAGGGAAGTACTGGGAGAGGATTGTGGCATCTCATCCGATATGATCACAGGCTTCTGCACAGAAACGGAGGACGAGCATCGCGATACGCTGACCTTGATGGACGAAGTCCAGTATGATTTTGCCTACATGTTCTTTTATTCGGAACGTCCGGGTACGCTGGCCGCAAAAAAATTTCAGGACGACATCCCTGAAGAGGTGAAGAAGCGGCGTTTGAGCGAAATCATTCAGAAGCAAGCCGTGCATTCGCTGGAGCGCAACCGGCGAGATGTTGGGAAAACACATGAGGTACTTGTGGAAGGATTTTCAAAAAGGTCGCCGGCATTTTTGCAGGGACGAAATTCTGCCAATAAAGTCGTGGTTTTTCCAAAAGAGAACTTTGTTAAAGGGCAGTATGTAGAAGTATTCGTGGATTCCTGTACCGGAGCGACATTGATTGGAAAAGCCGTGGGATCCCGCGGGTAAACACGAAAATTTTAATAGAAATCAGAAGATGGCAATATCCGAATCGGAAATACAAAGTGTAAAGCTCAGGTTTGGGATCATAGGCAACTCTCCCCTGCTCAACAACGCCGTGAGTGTTGCCCTTCAGGTGGCGCCTACCGATATGTCGGTGCTGATTACAGGTGAAAGCGGCAGCGGAAAAGAGTCGTTTTCTAAAATAATTCATCATCTGAGTCCGCGTAAGCACGGCCAGTTCATTGCCATCAACTGCGGTTCAATACCAGAGGGTACGATCGATTCCGAATTATTCGGTCACGAAAAGGGTTCGTTCACCGGAGCGCACGAGGCCCGCAAAGGTTATTTCGAGGTAACGAATGGCGGAACCATTTTCCTGGACGAAATTGGTGAAATGCCTTTAGGCACACAGGCGAGGCTTCTTCGCGTTCTGGAAAACGGAGAATTCATCAAGGTAGGCTCGTCCAAGGTGCAAAAAGCAGATGTGCGCGTGGTGGCCGCGACGAACGTCAATCTCATGCGAAAAGTTGAAGAGGGGAAGTTCCGTGAAGATCTCTACTACCGCCTTAGCACCGTACCGATCTACGTTCCCCCACTCCGTGAACGCGGCAAGGATATAGATTTATTATTCAGGAAGTTCGCTACCGATTTTGCGGAAAGGTATAAAGTAAAGCCGATAGTGCTTCTGGAGGACGCCAAGCACATCCTTCTCCAATATCGGTTCCCGGGTAATATTCGTCAGTTGAAGAATCTCGTGGAACAGATCTCTGTACTGTCTACCGACGAAAAGGAAATCGACGCTGAGAAACTCCAGCAGTATCTTCCGCGTGAAAATAACCTCCCCGCGCTTTACAAAAATGTGCCGGACCGCGATGGATTATCTGAACGCGACATTCTGTACAAGGTGCTCTTCGATATGAAGAAGGATATGCATGACCTCAAGAAGCTTGTTCTTGATACATATTCCGGTGTTGGAAAAGGCGGACAGTTGATTAAAGAGAATCCCGAGTTATTTGAAGGTTTGCATCACGACGATTCCGATCGCCAGCACGAAGCCATGGTTCTCGATCTTTCGGGGAGAGGTGCCGACGACAATGAAGTAGAAGATATTACGGATATTACGCATGAAACAGAGGATGAATCGCTGTCGATTGAAAAGAAGGAAAAGGAGCTGATTATTCGTGCACTTCGAAAAAACAACAACCGTCGGAAATATGCGGCACGGGATTTGGGTATCTCGGAACGCACTCTTTACAGAAAGATCAAGCAATACGATCTTGAAGACTGATTTCAATATGCGAACACTCGTAACATTGCTGCTGGTAGTGGTGATAGTACTGTTTTCCTCCTGCGGCACGCGGGTGAGTTATTCGTTTACGGGAGCAACAACCAATGCGAGTACGATTTCCATTACAGAATTTTATAATAACGCGGATCTCGGCCCCGCGAATATGGGTCAGACGTTCACGAATCAATTGAAGAATTACTTCATTCAGAACACAAACATGTCGGTAGTTTCTGCAGAGGGTGAATTGCAGTTTGAGGGAGAAATCGTTGACCTTCGGCTTACGCCTGTTGCGCCCGTAAATTCGCAGAGCGATGACGGCTTTGCAACTGCCACATCCACGCGGCTCACTATCACGGTAAAGGCTACCTATGTGAACACGCTTGACGAAACAATGAGCTTCCAGAATCGCACATTTTCCTTTTATCGCGACTTCCCTAATGAAGCGAACCTCACAGATATTGAGGAACAATACACGCGTGACATTTTCGAACGTATAATCAATGACATCTTCAATGCTTCGGTTGCCAATTGGTAAAATTTCGTATTTTTACTCTATTGCTAACCTAAGTGGAGACACCTGATTTTTTAAACGTACTACAACATTTTTGCGGGACTACATCGGAGGACGCTGAAAATGTTCTAACCTTAAAGGACGCGTTCCCTTTCAGCCAGGTGTTGCATACCCTCTCGGCTCGTGTAAGTAAAGATCACGGATTCAGCAATTCACAACAGGAACTTCAGCTCGCTGCTGTTTATGCTGCAGACCGAGGTGTTTTGAAAGATATCATGGAACGTGAGACTTCTTTTAGCATTCTTCAAACCGAGGAGGAGAAGAACCTTCAGGCCAGCGAAGAATTTTCGCAGAACCTTATTCATGAACTTGAGCGGCTTCATCAGCTACGCGAGAATTTTGAACTGCTTTTCGCTGATGGGTCAGCAACTTCGTTTCAGGCCCCGGAAGAAGCGTCTGCCGTGGAACCGGTAGAGCCCATCGAAAAATCCGGTCTGGATGAACCTCAAAAATCTAAAAAGGAACGGATCATTGAACTTGCGAAAGCCGCTTCCAATGAAACGAGCGTTGAGCCACCAAGAACACGGCGTAGACGCAAAGACGCCATTGATGTGTTGATCGACCAGATTGTAACAAACAAGGAAGAAATTACTCCTGAAAGCGAGAAACAGAAAGAGCAGATTGAACTAATAAATCATTTTATCAGGATCCAGCCGACGATTTCAGGTACAAAAGACAAAACAGCCGTGCCCGAAGATCTTTCAACGATCAGATCAGGCGAATTTGGTGACGCGATTATTTCAGAAACGCTGGTCGAAATTCTTCTTAAACAGGGAAAAAAGGAAAAAGCGGTAGAGGTATTGAAGAAACTCATTTGGAAGTTTCCGCAAAAAAAAGCTTACTTTGCAACCCAAATTGAAGAATTGAGGAAATAGAGTTATGTACGGCTTAGTTATCGGTTTAATCATTGTAATCAGCATACTTTTAGTGTTGGTAATCCTCGCCCAGAATTCCAAAGGCGGTGGCCTTTCCAGCCAGTTTGGCGGCTCGGCGGCAAGTAATATCATCGGTGTAAAAAAGACCGGAGATTTGCTCGAGAAACTCACCTGGGGATTTATCGTTGCCCTTGTGGTACTGACGCTGACTACAAGTGCCATACACACCGATCGCGTCTCCTCTTCCGATGAAATTTTGAAGAACGCAGCAGAACAGGCGCCTGCGGCCAGTCCCAATCAGGGTACGTTACCTTTTGGCGATATGGAAGATGCGGCTGATTCAACAGCTGACTAAAATATTCACTATTGTTCAGGAAGCCAGGTTTTTCGCCTGGCTTTCTTGTTTCCGGCTCACGCCGGGCGTTTAATCAGGAATTAATGGCAGAGATCAGACCTTTGCAGGCATGGCGGTATAACAGAAAACTTTCCCGGGAAATCGAATCCCTGACTTCCCCCCTTTTCGATGTCGTTTCCGACAAACAGAAGCAGAAGCTCTATCAAAACCCGTTGAACAGTATTCACATTAACCTGCCCCAGGCTCCGTTGGCTGCCGATCGCGCAGGATTGTTACTGGACGAATGGAAAAAGAACGGCGTTCTGATTCAGGACCGGTTGCCAGCGATTTATGTTTACTATCAATACTTTACCCTCCCGGGTTCGAGAAAAGAACTTTGCCGGAAGGGGTTCATTTGTAATATCCGGCTTTATTCATGGAACGAACAGGTTATCCAGCGGCATGAAAACACGATTCCCAAATCCGTAAACGACCGGATTGAGATGCTGGAGAAAACCGAGCTGAATTCGAGTCCGACGCACGGCCTATACACCGACCATACATTTACACTCGAGAAGTACATGGATGAAGCGATGCAATCGCCTTTGCTCGAAACCGAGGACTATCAGGGTGTACGCGATGTGCTGGGTGTGATCCATGATGCAAAAGTTATCGGACTATTCCAGCAGGTGATCCGGGAGAAAAATATCATTCTTGCGGATGGCCATCATCGTTATGAGGGAGCTCTTGCCCATAAGCACCAGCAAAAGCGCAGTAACCCTAACCATACGGGGAACGAAGGATATAATTTCCATCTCATGTATCTGACGAACACCGAGGCTGGTGACCTTCGTATCCTTCCAACCCACAGGCTGGTGCACGGAATAGAAAAGTTCGACGAGTCCGCTGTTATGAAAAAGCTGGCGGAATACTTTACCATCAAGCCAGTCGATGACCCCGCGACGCTGAATGAAATCATCGTGGGAAAACGATGGGCCTTTGGACTCGTCTTTCCTGATAACGCCTACAAAGTCCGGTTGAAACCGGCGAGCCTCTTAAACCTTCGGTGGCCGTTTCCGGGTGAGATCAGGGAACTTGACCTTACGATCATGCATTATTTCATCCTCCAGGAAGCGCTGGGCATAAAAGGAAAAGATCAACGCCGAAGCGACCGCATATCCTTCGACCGAAGTTTCACGGAATGTCTGAAGAAGGTGCAAAACGGGGCAGCACAAATGGCCATAATCACCAACGAAGTTTCGATTGAAGAGGTGAAGCGTGTTTGCGGAAGCGGTTACACGATGCCTCAGAAATCGACATATTTTTATCCAAAGGTAGTATGCGGTTTTGTTTTCGGTTCAATCCGCGAGAGCGAGTTTCATCCTTCGGCATATTCACCTTTCTAGATGTTACAGAATCTCAACAACCGAAAAATCGTATTATTGTCGGGGTCGCCTCGCCGCCAGCAGATTCTCAGAGACGCGGGATTCAATTTCGACATTCAGAAAACCGATATCGACGAAGACTTTCCGTCGGCGATGCCTGTCGGCGACGTAGCGGTATACCTGGCCAGAAAAAAAGCAACGGCGTTTAAGGGCAGGATCAGAACGGAAATTGCAATCGCGGCTGATACGACGGTAGTTATGGGAAACATTATTCTCAACAAGCCGGTGGATCGCGATGATGCGATCAGGATGCTCGAGCTTTTGTCCGGGAATACACACACCGTTATCACGGGTGTCTGCGTTGTTTCTGCAGAGAAAGAAATATCGTTTGACGACCGCACGGAAGTTTCGTTTCGCCCATTGACGTCAGCAGAGATATCGTGGTATATTGACAAATATATGCCTTACGACAAAGCCGGCGCTTACGGGATTCAGGAATGGATAGGCATGGTTGCCATCGAAAAAATCACAGGCTCCTATTTTAACGTTGTAGGGTTGCCCATTCACCGGGTTTATGACCATCTTGCCAATTGGTAATTTGGCAAAAGCAGGAAGGCATTCCAACCGAATGGTGATTTGACGTGCCCAAGTACGAGAAGACTTTTGACATGAATGAAATAAAGATTTCGGCGGTAATAATTACTTTCAACGAAGAAAAGAATGTTGCGCGATGCATAGAATCTTTACTTCCGGTGGCTGATGAGATTGTTGTGCTTGACTCTTTTTCGACGGATGGAACGGAGGATTTGTGCAAGCAGTACGGGGTCAGATTTTATACCGGCGCCTTCGAAGGCTACGGCACGCAAAAGAACAGGGCTGTTAGCCTTGCAAGCCACGATTATATTCTTTCTCTAGACGCGGACGAAGCGTTGTCAGATGAGTTGAAGGCCTCGATCCTCGCTGTGAAAAAGGCACCTTCATCAGATGCGTTTCTGCTAAATCGAAAAACAAACTTTTGCGGAAGTTGGATCCAGTATTGTGGCTGGTACCCCGACCAAAAGATAAGGCTCTGGAAAAAGGAGAAGGGCACCTGGGCGCCGGAGCGACTTCATGAAACAGTTCGCGTGCAGAAAGACGCGACAGTTGGACGATTGAAAGGTGACCTCTTACATTACTCCTTCCATTCATTAAGTGCCCAGCTCGACAAACTCAACAAGCTCAGCACTATCGCCTCTGAAGAAGCATACAAGGAAAACAAGAAAGTCTACCCGTTAATTCATATCGTGTTGTATCCCTTTGTGACCTTCCTGAGAATATATTTTCTCCGCCTTGGATTCCTTGATGGGCTCGCCGGTTTCATGGTGGCTGTCAGCATTGGTTTCTCCAAATTCATGAAATATTCAAAACTGTATCTTCTAAAAAAGGCGAAAGAAACGCCGATTTCGAATTAGTCCCCGGTTTGATGCGATCGAACAATTCCGTAGGGCGTGTAAGCCCTCCTTTCCTGCAGAACTTTCTCGAAAATATCGAAATTCACCTGCGGGCGTTCGAGTTTCGGGTGGTCAAAATGGTATTGAACTGCAATGTTTTTTACGGTTTTCAGTTTAATACGGTTCCATTTCAATCGCACCCCCAGGTCCGTGTCTTCACCAACTGCGGGAGCTTGATAACGCTCATCAAATCCATTGACCTCCAACAGGTCGCTCTTATGAATAGAGAAATTGCAGCCAAGCAAACCCGCCTCTTTTCGATTGAGGTACGTCCGTAAGGCCGGGCTTTCGAAAAACACACCCTTTAGCACGTGAGTTGACTTGCCGAATATTCCATCGAGGAAAAGCTTTCGCTCAAATCCCCTTTCCAGAATTCCTGACCGAATGTTTTCCTCTGTAAGGAGGTTAATAAATTTAGGTGAAAGGTTCGCTCGTCGACCAGCCAGTACTGTCTTAGCCTCCCGATTCCTGAAATGTTCCTCCACGAACCGTGGATGAGGAATGCAGTCGCCATCGATGAAAATTAAGTAATCACTTCTGCTGGCAATTATCGCTCTGTTAAGAATGCGGGTTTTGCGAAAACCCAGGTCTTCGTGCCAAATGTGTTGTATTGTAAGGGGCGCCGTGCGGCCAAGTTGCTGAATTTCGAGAACTACGTCGGGGCGCGACCCGTCATCGGCAATGATAACTTCAAAATCTTGTATGGACTGGCGTTCCAGCGATGCCAGGATGCGTTTGAGATAATCGATTTGATTATAAAAAGAAATAATAAGCGTTACTCGGTAGTGGCCCATCAGTTAGCCGGATTTATTGAACATATTGTGCCTAACGAGTTGTAGCACGTCCATACGCAAATTACCATGCGGTACTCATTTCTCGCTCTTCCCACGTCTTGCTTTAATTATCATCGTCTCCCCGAACAACAGTGGCTTACTAAAAAGGGCTCGTTTTATCTCTACGTTTTTGCTTCGCTGTTGCTGATCTTTCTCAGACCGGTACACAAAAGTTGTGAAGAGAAAAGAAACCGGGATAAAAATGCAATATACCCAACTGATCAGTTTTATACGATTAGTGGCCACCTTATCAACGGCAAAACCCGAACTGTGCAGAATATAGCGCAAGCGTTGATACGACATGAGGTTTATGTGATGCAGCGGGCTTGGCTGCGATTCGTTCAAAGGAAGCTTTCCCTTATTGTGATGGCCAGTCCAAAACCACCGCCATCGCGACCTTAATGCGTTGATGTTCGGAGTTGACAGAATCAAAACCCCGTCCTGTTTCAATATTCGTGCGCACTCCCGGACAAAATCAAATGGTCTCTCCAAATGTTCGATCCCCTCGATGCATATCACAGCATCAAAAAACTGATCGTCATGCGGCAGCCCCAGGTTCATATCCGCAACCCTGAAATTGTCATTGTCGACACGCATGATGTTTTCGATATCGGCAGAATAAACCTCGACATTTCTATCCAACAATCGTTTTGTAAAAGCGCCCGCGCCGGAGGGAATGTCGAGGACTTTTATACTCTGTTCTTCAAACAAAAGCCTGGCAACAACATTATGTGTATTTTTAGACGTGTTCTCAGGAATAGAACCCATGGTAAATTTTGAGCAAAGTAACATGAAAAAGCTAAAAGTCCTGATGTTAAGTTCCGAAAAAACCTGGCGCGGCGGGGAGCAACAAATTGCCTATCTGATCTCGGAATTAATATCATTTGGGACCCAAGTCATCGTGGCAGCTAAGTCCGGTTCCGCTTTTGAAAAGCATTGCATTGAGAATAACCTAACGTTATATTCACTCCCCTTTAGAAATGGTTCAGACATCTATACGGCATCAAAAATCAACAAAATTTGTAAAACTGAATCGATTGATCTTGTCCATGCTCACAGTTCCAAATCACATGGAATAGCGGTATTAGGTGCAATGATCGGAAACAGAACCCCATTGATCCTGAGCCGGAGAGTCGACTTTATTCCGAAAAATTCCCTGCTAACTCGTTGGAAGTATAACCACCCCGCAATTAAGAAGATACTCTGTGTTTCCGACAAGACTAAATCAATCATGCAAGATTACGTTAGCCTGCCTCAAACGTGTGTAACGATTCACAGCGGTATTGACCTTGAGAAATTTCAGTCAGATGGCAACAAAAAAGGTCTGTTACGCAGGGAATACAACATTCCGGATGACCATTGGATCATTGGAAATACCTCTGCCCTGGAGGATCACAAAGATTATTTCACCTTTATAGACTGCATAAAGGTGCTAGTCGAAAGAAAAATACCCTGCAAAGCGTTGATTTTTGGAGAGGGATCTTTGCGGAAAAAATTAGGGGACTACTCAATTCAATCCAACATGGAGGATCATATAGTATTCACAGGCTTTAAAAAAAATATTCCGGAGATTCTTCCTTGCCTTGATTTTTTTCTAATGACCTCCAAAGAAGAAGGACTTGGTACCTCTGTTCTTGATGCGTTCGCTTCAGGAGTACCAGTGGTTGCAACCAGGGCCGGGGGCATTCCTGAGATGGTGGTTCATGAGAAAACAGGACTTCTGGCCCCAATAGGGAATGCTGTTGAATTGAGTGATTGCCTTACCCGCTTAATATCTGATGATGCGCTTAGAGCAGCAATTATCGCCTCAGCAAAGCAAAAGGTAAAGGAGTTTTCCAAAGAACAAATGGCGTTTAAGACTCATCAAATTTATATCGACGTCTTAAAAGGTTAAAACATCATTATACACACGCACCAGATCTGATGCAATTCTTTCCGGAGTAAACCGGGAAATGTATTTTCTGGATTTGGAAACCACTTCAGCTCGGAAAGCCTGATCGTCCAGAATCGTCGTCAAATGCGCGACCAGTTCTTCCGCATTGGATGGATCAAAATAAAGGGTTGAAGGACCTCCTGCTTCACTGAAGCAGGAACCCTTCGAGGTAATCACCGGAAGACCCGATTCAATCGCTTCCACTATGGGAATACCGAAGCCTTCAAATAAACTTGGATAAACGAAGATCGTAGCCATTTGATAAATACCCGGGAGGTCTTCGAATCTCGCATTGTGTATGAATACCAGATTGTCGATCACGCCATGGCGAATCGCATGCTGCTTAACCTGCTCGATATAGGCAGTTCTTTTGCCAACGATCACCAATGGTATTCTTCGGGAAGCCGGCATCATACCCATCGCCTCGACAGCAATCTTTACATTTTTCCTTTCCTCAATTGTTCCGACAGATAAAATATATTCGTCGGGAAGCCCGTACATTTCCCGAATAGCAGTTCGTTCATCCGCCCCAATTTCGCGTTTGAAATTTGGATGGCATCCCTGATAAACAACACGAACCTTCTGCTCGGCAACACTAAAAAAAGTTTTCAGATCATCCGCGGTTTGTTGACTGATGGCGATAACGATATCCGCTGAGGCGCACGCTGCTTTCACTTTCGTCTTATATATAGCGACGTCGATGGGATTATAAAATTGCGGAAAGCGAAGAAAAATCAGATCATGTACCGTTACTACTTTCCTAACCCCTTTAAGGCCAAATGGAAGCTCCTGTGAAAGGCCGTGGAAAATATCAAGTGAACGCATCATTGGATGGACACTCATGCCGTACGATCGCCACAGGCTTTTCATATACCGGTAAGCTCCCTGAGGATATATTGTGGTGACGTTTGGGCGTGTGAGAAGAGGCTTTAACTCGGGATGTTGGTCATTGGACTTTGGGGAGAAGAGAACAAACGAATCATCCGGATACTGGTTGCTCAATGCACTCACTACGAACCGCGAATAATTCCCCAGGCCCGTGAAATTAGCAAAGAAGCGTTTGGCATCAAAGCCTACTCGCATCAGCGGGGAAAGGTTTCGTGATAAAGACGAATACTATTATCAATAATCCGGTAAGCTTCTTCGCGCGACCGGAACTCATCCACTACTACCTTCTTGTCTTCGAGTGTCTTGTAATTCTCAAAAAAATGTTTCAGTTCCAGCACAAGATGCTGCGGCAAATCCGCGACGTCCCGGATGTGGCTGACACTCTGATCGGTTTCAGCGACAGCGATAATTTTGTCATCAGCTTCGCCATGGTCGATCATCTGCATTACCCCAATGACCTTGGCATTGATCAGGCATCGCGGCACAACGGTAACCTGAGTAAGCACAACGATGTCGAGGGGATCATGATCTTCGCCGAGCGTTTGAGGTATAAATCCATAGTTCAACGGATAGTACATGGACGCATAAATAACACGGTCGAGTTTGATCAATCCGCTTGCCTTGTCTATTTCATATTTTGCGCGGGAGCCTTTCGGGATTTCTATAATAGCGTTAACGTTGTACGGCGGATTTTCTCCTGTTGATACTTCATGCCACGGGTGCTGAACCATATTCTGATTTTTTGCCAATATTAATGAAAAAGCCCCGAACTCCGGGGCTTTCTGTATTTACTTCGCTGAATCCTGGTTGTTTCCGTCCTTGTTCCCGGCCGGCCTGATTTTGTCGCCGTCTTTCAAACGTTTGGACACAGCCAGAAAGGGGCCTTTAACCACTTCAACCGTATCGCCCACGCCGGAAAGTATTTCAATATTCTCATAGTCACTGATACCGGTTTGAACTTCAACCATTTTAGCTGTGCCATTGTCGTTGATAAAAATAACTGTCTTATCCTCTTTCTTTGCCAGCGGCTGGTTAGATGTCTGCACTCTTTCAGACTGCGGTCCGTCTGTTTCGCCCTCGGGTTTCTCATCAGGGTTACGCGTGGTTACGGCAGCAAGCGGAACTGAAAGCACATTGTCTTTTCTGGTAGTCAGAATTTCAACGCTCGCTGTCATTCCCGGACGGAACGGAAACCTATTGCCCTCCTTTACCAGATCCTGGTATGACGAACTAAGAATCAGGATGCGAACTTCAAATTCAGTTATTGCGTCGGCAGAGAGTTTTTCCTTTGCAGTATTCGCAATAAGTGTAACGATCCCTTTGAACTCTTTATTCTGGTTTGAATACGAATCAACATCTATAACAGCAGTATCTCCCTGATGTACACGGACGATATCATTTTCGTTGACGTTGACCCTGACTTCCATTTTGCTGAGGTCCGCAATTCGCAGCATTTCGGTTCCGGCCATAGTAGCCGTTCCCACCACGCGTTCACCATGCCTTACGATCAGCTTGGAAACGACACCCGGCATCGGTGCAACGACGGTGGTGCGTCGGAAATTCTCTTGCGCTTCACGTAACGAGGCCTGAGTACTGCTGATAATGTGATGAGATGCCTGTACGTTTTGCTCAGCAGAGGTAACATCATTCTTAGCGATTTCATAGTTCTGAGTCGCGAGTTGCCATTCGGCTTCCGAAATCACTTTGTCATTCCATAAAGTTTCCTGTCTATTGTATTCAGCTTCGGCACGGATCAATTGGGCTTTGGCACGCGCCAAACTTGCCTTTGCCTGCTCGAGATTTGCCCGTTGCTGGCTCAATCCCGCCTCTGCCCGTTGTAACTGACTTTGGAAAATGTCGGGGCGGATGCGAACCAGTACATCGCCTACCTTGACCGAATCTCCTTCCTCCACACGCAGCTCAGTGATTTCACCGGATACCTCGGGAGCAATTTTCACTTCTGTTACCGGTTGTATCGTCCCTGAAGCACTTACCTTTTCGATTATCGTAACCTTTTTTGCTTGTGCCACTTCTACTTCAAGTTCTCTTGGCTTACCAATCCACCCTGCTGAGCGCGCCACGATAATAAAGAGAATCAGAAATACTAAGGACCCAATTAACCAGTAAACGAGTTTGTTTGATTTTTTAGTTTGCTTTGCCATCAGAGTATGAAGATTAATAGTCAAGAGGTTTGCCTAGATAAAAGTCGAGTACTTTTTTTCGGAAGATAAAATCGTACTTCGCGCGTGTCAGATCGGTTTGCGCCTGAAACAACTCGTTCTGCGAAACCTGGTATTCAAATGAGTTAGCCGCTCCTGAGCTATAGCGTGTTTCCATCATACGGAACGCCTCCTCACGGGCAGCAACGGTCCGTTGCGCTGCAAGGTACGTTTTCGATGACGCAACGGCATTGTTATACGCGTTTTCGACATTTTGACGGAGAGTCATCTGGGTTTCGGTTTCAGCCAGTCGTGTATTATCGGCTGCGATCACCGTACGCTCAACATTGGCACGGGTCTGATAATTATTGAAAAGTGGTATAACAAGCGTAACCCCCAGAGAGCGGAAAACGTTGTCTCTCAACTGGTCTCCCTGGCTCCAGCTATCCTGCATCCTTCCGGGTTGCTGGACTGTCTGTGTTACGACCGTCTGACCTGTTGCTTCAACGTAGCCTATCGGTTGGGTAACAGGCACCGGATCACCGCCCTCAGGAACGAAACGGGGCCGGTCAGATGCACTGGAATAATTCGAATTTATTGAACCGCTTAAAGTCAGCCGCGGATAATACTGACCTCGTGCGGCCTTAACAGCGTATTCGGAGCTTTCAACCTGAAGTTGAGCACTCTTGATTTCCGGCATGGTTTCCTTTGCAATATCAAAAATTTCGTCACGGCTTTCTTCCAGAACCATATCCACTACTTCGATCTCCATGAGTTCTACATCCATCGGTGTTGAGGCTGGCAAGAGCAACGCTTGCTTTAATTGCAAGAGCGAAAGCGCAACGGCATTTTCCTGATTAACGACATTCACCTCATTGGTTGCCACCTGAGCCTCCAGATTTAATTGTTCGGAACGGGCCAGCGCACCTGCTTCCACCTGTTTCCTGATGCGGTCGAGTTGAACCTGGCTGGAACCCAACAGGAAGCGCGCGTTTTCGAGTTGTTCCTTATTAAAAATCACGGTGATATAAAGCGATGCTATATTCAACATCACATCGTTCTTCGTCCTCTGAAGGTCATACTCCGCAGCATGATGGGCACGCGAAGTTTGTTTAATCGTGTTCTGGATCCGAAGTCCATTAAACAGCGTAACCGAAGAACTTAACCCCGGATTGATTGAATTCAATTCCTGCGTTGTGTACTGATAGGTTACGGGGTCAACAGATCTACCCCAGTTGTAACCATATGAAAGATTTGCGTTGAGATTTGGCAACGTGGATAGTTTCGATTGCCGGAAATCAACTTCGGTACTACGGAGATTATTCTCACTTCGGGCAATCTGAATGTTGTTTGACAAGGCATACGTCACACATTCCCGGAGCGTCCAGATTTTCTCTTCTTCCGGAGTGTTTTCGGGAGGTTCCTGCCCCATAACACTGCAAAAGCCGGTTAGAAATAGAATAGCGGTAAGGATTTTTTTCATGTGGCGAAACATATTGTGAGGTAGTACTAAACTAATTCTATCATGACTGCTCATCGGTCGATATCAGGTATATAAGTCATGGTTTTAACCCAACTAAGACTCCTGAGGTATTCTAATGTTACAGGTTTAAGGCCTGAATCCATTTCAATAACCAGACAAGCCAGATCATTTTTACCTTTCCTGGAGACCGCCATGGTTGCGATGTTACAGTCGTCATGCGCCAAAACGTCGGCGATAAAGGCAATGCTGCCTTTCACGTCTTCAGCAGTGATAATCACTGTGTGAAGGTTCGCAGTAAAATCCGCCTTGAAACCGTTCACTTCAGCAATATTTATCAGTCCACCCCCGCGACTCTCGCCAACCACCTCTACCACATTTTCTCCCCGGCGAATCAGCAGCCTGACTGTATTGGGGTGTAACGTAGAAGCATTGCCGACGGATTTGAATTTGTAGCGAAGATTTTTTTCTTTGGCAAGCGCAAAGGCCTCCTTGATACGCTTGTCGTCGGTTTTGATATCAAGTAGCCCCGCAATGATTGCCAGATCACTTCCATGGCCTTCGTACGTCCGGGCAAAAGAGTTGTAAAAGATAATATCGGCTTCCTCAGGAGCGTCGCCAAGTATTTTCCGGGCGGTTCTGCCAATGCGTACCACTCCGGCTGTGTGTGAACTGGAGGGACCTATCATCACCGGACCTATCATATCAAATACACTGCTTTTTTCCTGCATTGCGAAATTATCAGGCTATCTGTCGAGCAATCCGCCGCATTATTACAAAAAGCCGCCTCAATTTCGGTGATATTGATTGGAATAATCATCAAGGTTGCGACAGCAATACGTAGATGTCATTACACGGCGATGGGTGCCTTGATAGCAGGATGCGACTGATAGTTAAGAACTTCGAAATCTTCGAACGCATATTCAAATAGTGAATCCGGCTTTCTCCTGATGTGAAGTTGGGGTAATTCGAAAGGCGGTCTGGAAAGCTGAAGCTTTGCCTGCTCAATATGATTTGTATAAAGATGCACGTCTCCACCTGTCCAAATGAACTCCCCAGGCAGGAGATTGCACTGTTGAGCGAACATGTGTGTCATCAGAGCATATGACGCGATGTTGAAGGGTACGCCAAGGAAAAAATCAGCGCTGCGCTGATATAACTGGCACGACAGCTTCCCATCAGCAACATAAAATTGAAACAATGCGTGGCACGGCGGAAGCGCCATCTTGTCCACTTCAGCGGGGTTCCAGGCTGTAACAATGTGTCGGCGCGAATCCGGTTTTTCCCGGAGCTGCTCCAAAACGTGGCTTATCTGATCGATCTGGCGTCCATCGGGGGCGGGCCAGCTTCGCCATTGGTGGCCATAAACCGGGCCGAGTTCTCCGTTCTCGTCGGCCCACTCATCCCAGATGGTAACTTTGTTATCGTTAAGGTATTTGATATTGGTATCACCGTTGAGAAACCAAAGCAACTCATAGATAATGGAACGCAGGTGCAGTTTTTTTGTCGTCACGAGCGGAAATCCTTCCTGAAGGTCAAAACGCATCTGGCGGCCGAATACTGAAAGGGTTCCGGTTCCGGTGCGGTCGCTTTTCATCGCGCCATTCCGAAGTATTTCATCCATCAACTCAAGATACTGTCTCATGCCTTTTAGTTTGCGTTCGTTAACCCGGTTCGCCGAATCAGATTGCCCGCAATTAATAAAGTGTTGAGTAGATTCTCAACATGGAAGGCATAAAAAAACCCGGGATTAACCCGGGTTAAAAACTAAAAAATGAAAGAATTATCATTCTATCGTTACAGATCGGGTAACCCCGTCAATGGTTACTGAGAACGTACGGTCGCATTCACCCGCACCGTAATCAATGGTAATTTCTTTGTTGTGATCAATGGTATAGGTCTTGATACCGGAGATTGCCATAGGACAAAAACGCTTGTATTCCAGTTGTTTTGACAAGGAAACCTCATAGTCTCGTCCGCCGCGCGTGGTTCCTGAGGCTGAGCTGCCAGTATGTATAACCAGTTTATCGTTTATCGGATTGGCATCACGAACCCATGAAAGGGTGACGTCAGATTCCCTCAGGGCAAAAGTGCCATCTATGAAAGTCGCTTTGCCATTAGAAAGCAGCACGTTAAACTTCGGGGCGTCGAAGGTACTTCCTGAGACGTTCGCCAATGTGCGGGTGCCCTCAAGCTTGATGCCGTTGATTTTATAATTATCTGTGGTGGTGTGCAATGTCGATCCGGGGACGAAACGCAGTCCAGAATAACGGAAGATGAGTTTCCCACTTCGAACATTTCCCTGAAGGTCACTACATCCGGTTCCGAAATCCACAGTCAGTACGCCAACAGGATTCAGCAGAGTTGATATTGCATCCGGCTCAATCGATACGACGATTCCCCCACAATTAAACCGACTGTCGTTAATGGTGATGGTGGCCGATTTGCGTCCGCTACCGTACTCGTCCTCGGTCGGAGCTGCAATCGCGACAGCAGCGAGGTCGTCCATATCCTGATAATACGCATCTATTACCGCCTCCTCGGCCACATCACGTGAATCCTGGGGAGTCAGCTCGCGCTCTTCCTTTTCACAACCAGCCATCGCGGCGGCGACGAGCAAAGAGAAGACCGTGCTCCGGTACAATTTTTTTCCTGCCATAAGTGTTAATGATTAAAAGAAGCCAGATGGCTGCTTGGTTTTTACCATACAAAGCAATTATTTTCCCGGATTCAAGGCTTTTCTAAAACCGGTTAGTAACTATGGGTGCAAGGTTCGGGGCGTTAGTGATATTTTTCGTTGCAGTGTTTGCGTCCGGATATGGGCAAGTGACGCTTAAAATCGCAAAATTGAAATACAATGGCGGCGGTGACTGGTATGCCAATAAAACAGCTCTCCCTAATCTAATTGAGTTTTGTAATCGTGAATTGGGAATGAATCTGGCGCCTGAGGAGGACATTGTCGAAGTCGGAAGCCGGGACCTCTTCCTATACCCTTATATTTATATGACAGGCCATGGGAATGTAGTATTTTCAGCCGATGAAGCATCAAACCTCCGAAAATACCTGGTCGGTGGCGGATTCCTGCACATTGATGATAATTATGGTCTGGACAAGTTTGTCAGACTCGAATTAAAAAAGGTCTTTCCGGAACTTGAGCTGGTTCAGTTGCCTTTTGATCACCCCATATACAGCCAGAAATTTGATTTTCCCCGTGGTTTGCCGAAGATTCACGAACACGATGGCAAGCCTGCCCAGGGATTCGGGTTAATCTACAACGGGCGCCTCGTAGTGTTTTATTCATACGAATCCGATCTTGGAAATGGCTGGGAGGACCAGAAAATACACAACGATCCCCAGGAAAAGCGCCTCCAGGCCCTTCGTATGGGCGCAAACATCCTTTCTTATTGCTTCACGAGTTCCTTTTAATACGGCATTCTTTCTAACTCGGCCCAAATAATATCGGCGGTCTGTTGCTTTTTATTAACTAATGATTTAGTTTCATACCTAAATACATAGTAATGAAAGAACTTACGAAAGCCGAGGATCAGGTCATGCAAATCCTGTGGAAACTCGAAAAAGGATTCGTGAAGGACATTATTGAACTGATGCCCGAGCCTAAGCCAGCTTACAATACCGTTTCCACGATTGTCCGGATTCTTGAATCGAAGGGGTTTGTCGATCACAAGGCATATGGAAAAACTCACCAATATTTTCCGGTCGTACCCAAAGAAAAGTACACCAAGTTTTACTTGAACAACCTTATCAAGGGCTACTTCAACGGATCATTTCAAAATCTGGTCTCCTTTTTCGCTAAGGAGAACAAGCTGGACGTTCATGAAATGGAAAAATTACTTGAGGAACTTAAAAAACAGAAGTGATGGATGCGTACCTAAACTACTTCGTCGAAGCCAACCTCGGCCTTTCGCTGCTCGCGTTATTGTATCTAGTTTTTTTGAAAAATGAGACCGACTTCCGGCTCAAGCGTAAAGTTCTCCTGGTTGGGATCCTGTGTTCCCTTCTTTTTCCATTGTTGCATTTCCAGAACCAGACCGTCGCATCGCTGCAGGAGGTAGTTCCAACGATATGGCTACCGGAATTCAGGTTTGAGGCCGGGCAGTCTGCAGACCCAGTTACCTCCGGGCAGACAGGGGCATGGACCATCGCCAATGGTATCTACTGCGCGGGGGTGGCTGTGTTTCTCTGCATGTTTGTAAATCAGATTTTCCGAATGGCCCGGTTAATAAGGCGGCTCCCGACAGTCAACCGAGGAAGTCTGTTGATAGCTGAAGCCGACCACTCATACCCATCTTTTTCCTTCTTCAATTTTGTTGTGATTGGGAGCGCCGAATCGTTAAACGAAAAGGAGAAACGACAAATCATCTCCCACGAAACCATTCATGCCCGCCAATATCACTCACTTGATATTATGGTCGTCAACATATTGCAGATATTCTTCTGGTGTAATCCCGTGATTCACCTATACAAAAACATTTTCATTCAGTTACATGAGTTTGAAGCAGATTCGCGAGCTGTGGATGACCAGTCGCTGGATGATTATTGCAGCCTTCTGGCAAGGGTTGCACTTATGTCGGCCGACTTAAGAATCGCCAATCACTTTTCAAATTCACTCACCTTAAAACGGATTCAAATGATGAGAAAAATAAAATTCAGGACAAAGCCGTGGAAACTTGTGGCCATGGCGACGGTGCTACCTGTTTTCTTCGTTGGAGTAGCCTGTAACGATGAAGTTGCCGCAGAGATATCCAGTATGGCCCAGGAAACACAAATGGCGCTGGATGTTCCGGCCCATGTTCAGGAAAGGTATGACCTTCTTTCAGCGGCATACCCCGATAAAAAATATATTCTTCTTGAAATGGCCGGTACTAATGACGGGAAGCTTAAGGAACTCGAAAACAAGTTCGGCTTACCTGTATCAATAGAAGTATTTAAGAATGGACAGGAATC
>JAEZEH010000073.1 GCA_023417785.1 Bacteroidota bacterium | reverse complement strand
GAGTAAACTGTGAAAGTGACACCCTGACTCATGAAAAGGCTTTTTGCCAGTTCTTCTTTCTTATTCAGTTCTTCCCGCGAGACGTTTGACAGGTACTCGATTATACGTGTGTAGTGGCTTCTGAACTCGCTATCCGAACGCATTTCATCCCAGATTCCGGGACCGGTTGAATAATCATTGAACAGATCGGTCGATTTCATGCGTTACGTTCTTTGCGGATTTCAAAATACTGAATAGTCGCCAACTTCACGGGGAATGCCCCACAAATTTCACCGCAATCGAAACCGGTAGCTCATGTGAAAAGAGCGAGTCGAAATGTATATATCGTGGTATCCGACGTAAGACTACTTTCTCAATGTCATTTCAACGGTTACAGGCAAATGGTCAGACGGGTAGTTGGAGCCGTCGTGATCGGCGATCACCGAATAGTTGTAACTGTTCCAGTGAGACGAGTGATAGACATAATCGATCCCGACACACGGCTCACTATTTACGGCAAAGGTGCAATAGGTGCCGGGTGCGTTTTTCGGAGCCGGGTCAATAAGTGGCAGCTTGTCTTTGCGGATCATTACCTGATAAGGTGGATCATTCCTTTGATGGTTGAAATCGCCTGTGATAATCACCGGTAGGCCATCGGCAAGTGCCGGCGTCTTTTCTTTTATGAGCATCGCGCTTTTCAGTCTGGCTTCTTTACCGATGTGGTCAAAGTGCGTATTAAGAACGAAAAACGATTTTCCTGATTTTATTTCTTTGAGTTTAGCCCACGTTGCGACGCGGGTGATGGCGGCATCCCAGCTTTTGCTTCCGGGCTGATCAGGCTGCTCCGACAACCAGAATGTATTTTGATCCACAACCTGATACAGCGCTTTCTTGTAAAGTAATGCGGAAAATTCGCCGGCGTTTTTGCCGTCATCCCGGCCTACGCCCACATACGTGTATTGGGGAAGAGCCTTGACGATGTCGTCGAGTTGGTGCAAGAGTGCCTCCTGGACGCCAATTATATCCGGATTATACTTCTTTAAAAGTCTATAAACGCGATCTTTTCTTTTGGACCACGCGTTTACTCCATCGTTTTCTGTTGCGTAGCGTATGTTATAGGTCATCACTTTTAAGGACTGGGCTGTCGTCAAAAATGATATCGTAAGAAGAACAAGAATGAGTAAAATGGGTGCAGGTTTCATAGTAGTTTTCTCTTTTCTGAAATGGTTGAAGTATTTGTTGCTAAAATACTTTTCATAAAGTTGGAATTCAAACGATTGAATGGTTGACCGCCAGACGGGCGTTATGACCTGTTCAATATTATCACTAAAAGCCGGTCAGAATGTTAAGGTTTCGTCAATTCTTTTCGGAAATATTTAAAGCTGAAATAAAGTTTAAGTGTGAGCAGTCCGGTATTTTTGTGCGGCTCAAATATCAACCTAACCTTAAGCTAACATGAGGAAAATTTTACTGTTTGTTTTCTCCTTACTACTTGTAACTGCGGTATCGTGGGGGCAAGGGGTAACCACTTCAAGTCTGTCGGGGTCAGTCACTGATCCGTCAGGTGAGACACTGCCCGGGGCGAACGTAATCGCTACCCATGAACCTTCCGGCACCCAATACGGTACGTCGGTGAATCCGAATGGACGCTTTTCGATTGTGAATATGCGTGTAGGCGGGCCATACAAAATCACCGTAACTTTTGTCGGCTATCAGACTCAGGCCTTCGAAAACATTTACATGAAACTGGGCGAAACGTTTTCGCTCGATGTAAAAATGCCCGAGGAAGGCACGGAGCTCGGAGAAGTTGTGGTTTCAGCAAATCAGGATCGGTTGCTCAATAATGAACGCGCCGGAGCGATAACCAGCATTGGCAAGGGCGAGTTGCTTACAATGCCTTCGGTAACACGGAGTATCAACGATATGACGCGCTTCACGCCGCAGGCAACTTCAACGAACAACGGAGCCATAGGTGGAGGTAACTATCGTCAGAATTATATCACCGTCGACGGATCTGACTTCAACAATACTTTCGGAATCGGAACAAACCTGCCTGCGGGCGGATCACCGATCTCGCTCGATGCCCTCGAGGAAATCTCTGTGAATGTAACTCCGTACGATGTTCGTCAGTCTTCTTTCATCGGAAGTGCGATCAATGCTGTTACGCGTTCCGGTACAAACAATTTCTCTGGATCAGCATACTGGTTTTTCCGCAGTGATAACCAGCAGGGGAATAAAGTACGTGATAACACACCCCTCACCCTTCAGTCCTTAAAAGAAAATACCTATGGCTTCAGGTTAGGTGGTCCCATCGTGAAGAATAAATTGTTCTTCTTTGTGAATGCAGAGCGTACAAACACCGTTCAGCCAGGCCAGCAAAGCTTCGCTGCTACACCAGAAAGACCTTTCGGAAGCGATCCAAGTATAAACCGGCCTACGGTTGCTGAGCTAACGACTATCAGCAATTATCTGCGTGAAAATTACGGATACGAAACAGGCCCGTTCGACAACTACGATTTCGAGAGCGAGAACACGAAATTAACGGCTCGTCTAGACTGGAACATCAACAATAACCACCGCATGAACATCCGCTACAGCCAGGTGGAAAGCCGTAGCCCGTCTTTTGCAAGTACCTCGACTTCCGGATCAGGAATCAACTATCCGTCAAGTGCGGGGCGTCGTGGTAACAATGCACTCTGGTTCAAGAACGCGAACTACTACCAGGAGCAGAACTTCTATTCACTCGCGCTTGAAGCGAACTCCCTGTTTGGAAATCGTTTTGCGAATACGTTCAGAGCAACGTACACCAATCAGAATGACCCACGCAGCTCCGACAGTGACGAGTTTCCTTTTGTCGATATCCTTAAAGATGAAACGCCTTTCACGTCTTTCGGATACGAGCCTTTCACCTACGGGAACCTGCGGGATGTTGAGTCCTTCTCGTTTGTTGATTTCGTAAGCTGGAACACCGGCATTCATAATCTCCTCGCCGGTGTACAGTTTGATATCCAGAACACAAGAAACGGGTTCCAGCGTTTTGGAACCGGATTCTATGTATTTGACTC
>JAEZEH010000044.1 GCA_023417785.1 Bacteroidota bacterium | reverse complement strand
TTGATTTCTTGTTTCCTGAAGCACCTCATTTCAAATTTAACTTAATCACTTCGCTTCCCGCAAGCAAAAAAGCACCGGATCCATATTCCTGAAAGTTGTCAATAGTCACCTTATCCGGGGCGGCTCCAATCGGTTGTACCCACTGCAATTTACCTTCGGGCGTTACGTACTTATTAAGACCACGCCATGCCTCTTTGACTACAGGCAGATACTCCTTCTTATCGAGATGCCCTTCGTTGATTCCCCAGGCGATAGCATAGCAGAAGAAGGCTGACCCGCTGGTTTCGGGATGCGGAACTTCCTGCTCATCGAGCAGACTTGGCCGCCAAAGTCCATCTTTATGTTGTATCTTCTTTACGGACGATGCCATTTCCCGCAGCAATGTGGTGTAGCGCGAATAATTAGGATCCTCCTTTGGAAGGTATTGAAGCACCCGCGCTATTCCGCCCATAACCCAGCCGTTACCCCGCGCCCAGAAGGTCTTCCGGCCCTGAGGCGTTCGTTTTTCAAAGTATCCTTTATCGCGGTAGAACAGGTGTTCCTCCTTGTCATACAAAAAGTCGTAGCTATCCCAAAACATGGTATGCAAGAATTCGAGATAGCGTTTATCCCCTGTAGCATTGTAAAGTCTTGCCAGAACGGGAGGTGCCATAAAAAGCGCGTCGCACCACCACCAGTCATCGCGCCCGGGTCTGGGGTTGGCGATCAGTGAATCAAAAATGGCCTTGGTATGTGCGATCATTTTCTCGTCTTTCTTTATTTCATAAAGCTCGAGATATGTTTGGCCTTTTGCGTGATCGTCGGCATGACGCCATCTGTTAGCGAGCTTCCAGTCGAATGACTGTGACCATTCTATCGCGGCGTTGAGGTATCGTTCATCCCGTGTTGTGTAGTAAGTGGCCATGAGTCCAGTGTAGAAAGCAGCGCGTGCCCAATCGTTTTCATTTTTCTCATTGATAGAAACCGGATTGTCCAGCTGCCAGTCTGCCACCTTGCGCATGGTTTCCTTTATGTGGTTTTCAGAGAACAATTGGTTTTTTTTCTGGGCCCATCCTCCGATTGAGAAAGACAGCGCCAATAATAATATACCGCAGCTCTTTCGTAACAGCTTCATTAATGATTGCATTTCAGACATGTTGTTTAAGGTGTGCAGCTCATTGCAATTGATTGGTTATTGCTAACGCGCAACTTTTCCGTGGTCTTTCGTCTGGTGCATACGATAAACAGCCCGGCATCTCGTGATGCCAGGCTGATAACGACCCAAACTAAACCTAACGAAAATTTTAACGCGCTTTTGCACATTAGCAAATGAGTGTTATAATTGGACAAGTGACTTAATATCCAGGGTTTTGTTGGAGATCGGCGTCTTTATTCAAGTCGATTTCCGTTTGTGGAATTGGCAAATACCCGGTTTGTCCCGTTTTACCATACCATTCTTCGATTCCGATTACCGTGTTAATTCCACCGGGAAGAACGCCTGTCCCACTGTGTTCGATGGCTCTTTCTACCAGCTTACCCGTACGCATCAGGGTTGTTCTGCGGTTTTCCTCTGCGATTAGCTCCCGAACACGTTCGTCGAGGATGAAGTCAAGATCAACATCGGCCTCCGACACAGGAGACGCGTTGGCGCGTTCGCGGATCACATTCAGGTCTGCGGCTGCGCCAGCGATGTTGTCTTGATTGAATCGAGCTTCCGCTCGCAGTAGATAAGTTTCACCAAGTCGCATAACAATGAAGTCTTTCCACATTCCATAACCAAATTCATCACGTGCGTCGAAGTGACCCCACTTGGTGGTGGAAGGTGCAAGCCGCCAAATGGTATCCTGGGCATTAACCGTTATGGATGAACCATCGCTTACTACAAAACTCTTTGTTTCACCATAGGGTACAGCCTCGCCCCGGATGTTGTCAAACTTCGGGTTGGTGCTATTGAAATAAAATTTCCTCCGGATGTTATAGTTCGAATTCCGCATATCGTTGGCCTCGTAAAGGCCGTAGTTAACCCAATCGTTCAAACGAAGCCGCGCGATGCCTCGTCCACCCAGGGAGTCGGCGGGTTGCATGCCCGGAACGTCGTAGTATCCGCTACCCCATACTCTGCGTTGTTGAGGCGAGTCGGTATTATAGGGTTTGTCGGTAGGATTCTCCGTTTCAAGAACCCAGATAGCCTCCATGTTACCCTGGGATCTGCGTTGGTTTCCAAACACAAACATGTCTGAAAACGCATCGCCGGGCTGATTGGCCTTCACGCCATATCGAGCCATTATCAAACTCAGACTACCCGCATTTCCATTGATAATTTCAGTACACTGCGCTTCCGCCTTTGCATTCTCGCCGATGCGCAGATAAACTTCCGCGAGCAGCTGCCTGGCCATCGCGTTGTTAGCCCTGCCTGCCAATGCGGTTTCACCTATCATGGGAAGCTTGTCAGCGGCAAATAAAAGATCCATTTCAATCAGCGAATTGATTTCACCTACAGGCGTTCTGACAAAATCAGTTTTTGGTGCGTCTAACGCCTCCGTTAGAAGAGGTACGTCTCCATAAAGCGTAACGAGTAAATTGTACGCGTATGCACGAAAGAAACGCGCTTCGGCGGCGTAGACCTCTTTGTCGGCATCGGTCAGACCCGCCACGTTTGCGTTTTCAGCACCTTTGATCAGGGTGTTGGCATTGCTGATCAGCTTATATAGGTAACTCCACACTTTGCGTGACGCATTGTCAGCGGCGTTAAGCTGAGTATAATTGTAGTAAGGCGATAAGTCACCGGTATGACGGCCTTCTACGACCCAGGTGATATCAGTGCCCGCGTGCCATATAGCAATCAAACCCTGATCATTTGTCGATTTCAGGTGTGTTGCAAAATGCTGATGCAGCCCAATCACGGCGGCATCAAAACCCAGCTTGTCGTTCAGCGATTCGGGTGCGTATTTATCCAGCACTTGTTCATCGAGAAAGGAATCACTACACGCATTGCTCATCATCATAATGAGGCCTATGCAAACCGATTTTATTATTGGTGTCTTCATATCTTCTTTAGTTGGAAGTATTACATTATAGAGATACGTTCAGGCCCAGTGAGTACGTGCGTACAACCGGGTAGTTGTTGCGCCAGCTTCCATTTGAATCCTCGGACCCTCTGGGATAGAAGTTCATTTCAGGATCCCAACCGAACCAGTTGGTAAACGTATGAAGGTTGCGTCCTGCGATATACACGGTGAGACCATTGATACCCAGTCGGCTCAATACTTCTTCCGGGAATACATAGCTCAGCTGAACGTCCTTGATGCGTACGTAGCTCCAGTCTTCCGCGAAATGATATCCGCGATACCGCGCATAGGCGGCGAGTGATGGCCAGTAGTTGTCCGGGTTTTCCTGCGTCCAGTAACCAAACCCTTCGGGCAGGTTTCTCCGTCCGGCTTCGTCGGCGTAACTAAGGTCGGGGTTGGTTTTTAATCCGCCTTGCGATGTCTGAATGAACACACTCAGATTGAGGTTCTTGTAGCTGAAGCGATTGGTAAAACCGCCCATCCATTTGGGATCGCGTTGTCCGATCACTACCCGGTCATCAGCATCTTTAATTTCGCCATCTCCATTCTGATCCTTAAACCGTATATCGCCCGGCTTTGCAACCTTATCTGAGGAAGCGATGTCATCGCCCTCCTGCCATATACCTACTTTTTCGTATCCGTAAATAACGCGAAGCGGCTCACCTATGAACCATCGGTTACCTATATCGTCACGGCCATCGCCATATAATTCAAGTATTTCGTTTCTATACGATGAGAAGTTGATTGTGCTTTCCCATCTGAAATCACCCTGCTCCACGTTGACAGTATTCAGGGTTACCTCAATACCAACGTTCTGCATCTTACCCAGGTTTGCCCAGATATTGTTATAGCCTGTGATTGTCGGAAGATTACGACGTAGAAGGATGTCGTCGGTTACGCTTTTATAAGCTTCGATCGTTCCCGTGATTCTGTTTTGAAGCACGCCAAAATCAAGACCAATGTTGCGTGCCGTTGTAGTCTCCCAACCAAGTTTGGCATTGCCCAATGTACTGTATAATATACCGGTTTGCACGGTGCCTCCGAAGGGTTGCTGAATCACATCCGCGGTGGTGGCAGTCTGATTTACGCCAATGGCCTGATTACCGGTTCTTCCATAAGAGAAACGAACTTTTAACTGATTGATCGCACCAATCCCGCTCATGAACTGTTCGTTGTGCACATTCCAACCCAAAGCCATCGAAGGAAACGTTCCGTATTTGCTGGTATTTGCACCGAAAGCCGAATATCCATCGCGTCTGGCCGTTAGGGTGAACAAGTACCTGCTGTCATAAGAATAGTTGAGGCGACCCATTTGCGAAAGCAGTGTGTATTGGTTCCCTTCTGAAAACACGGATTGCGATACGCCGGCACCCATTCTGTAAAATGAAAGTGCGTCGTTGATAAACGTTTTTGACTGACCAGTAGACCGGAAGAAATCCACCTTTTGCGCACTGTACAATGCCGTGATGTCGAAATGATGCTTTTCGATGTCTTTCGTGTATCCTAAAATGTTCTCAATAACCCAATTATTTGTTTCTGAATTCCCGACCTGCGCAGTACCCGCCAGATCATTAGCCTGTCTGCCGTTGTATTGTGCAGTGCGGCCCATATTATAGGTGTACGCGCCGTTAAGACGATATTTTAATCCCTTCACGATGCCCGGGGTCACCTCAACATATCCGTTCCCCGTCAGGTTTCGGCCGCGGTCAACGCGATCGACGGTGCGTCCCAATAATGGGTTAAGAAACAGGGTTTCAGGGTACATGGGAAAAATAATATAGTTGCCGTTTTCATCGCGGGGTTTTGCGTATGGACTCATCGCCGTTGCCTCGAGCAAGTTTACTCTTCCACCATCGTAATTGTTATCCGTAAAGAAACCCGAGATGCCCACCTTGAGATAATCTGTTACTTGTCCATCGATGTTGGATCGGATGCTTGTTCTTTTATAACCGTAGCCATCCACAACTCCTTTTTGTCGCAGGTGGGTTGCCGACACATAATATTGAACCTTTTGCGTTCCACCGGTTACACTGAGATTATGTTCCTGGATATTTCCTGACCGTGTTGCTTCGTCCAGCCAATCCGTTGTCAGTCCGGCGTCGTAATTCTCGACCTCGGACGCATTCGGGAGTATTTTCACATCGGCAATGCCATTTGCCTCTTTGAAGTCAGCGTACTTCTGAACATATCGGTCGGGATCCATGGGTGTGAGAACGTGAGCTATTCCTTCCCTTCCATAATAAGCATTGTAATTAACCCGTGGCTGACCATCGGCCTTTGCACCACGCTTCGTCGTAATCAATATTACCCCGTTCGATCCGCGTGTTCCATAGATGGCAACCGCAGATGCATCTTTAAGGACTTCTATTGATTCTATATCATTAGGATTGATATCATTGGTCTGGCCAAAGAACGGAACGCCATCGAGCACAATGAACGGGCTCGTGTTGGCATTGATCGAATTGACTCCGCGGATCTGCCACGTCCCTGAACTTCCGGGAACGGATGAATTCTGGTTGACCATTACCCCTGCCGTTGTACCCTGAATGGCGTGCATGACGTTGGTGACGGGAAGGTTTGACAGGCGCTCCTTGGGTACAGATGCAACCGAGCCCGTGATGTCTGATCGCTTCTGGGTTCCGTAACCCACCACAACGACCTCGGAAAGCTCTCTGACATCCGCCTCAAGCGTAACATCGATGGTGGTTCGACCCTGAACCGGGACTTCCTGACTCGTGTAGCCGATAAAGGAAAAAATCAATATGGCATTGTCCCCCGGTACAGCAATGGAAAACCTCCCATCGCTGTCGGTGGTTGTTCCAACAGAAGTTCCCTTGAGCAACACGTTGACGCCGGGGAGGCCGGAACCGCCGTCAGAGGCGGTGACTGTACCACTTACTGTAGACTGCTGATAGGCGACGAACGGGGAAGCCGTTGCGTGTGCGCTCAATCCAATCGTAATCAGGACGAGTACGCTAGGAATCCAATTTGGTAGAATTCGTTTTCTCATAGGTTTGGTTTTAAAAGGTGATGAAGTTGATCTGCACTGGTGAAATGCCGACCGATTAAAAGGGCGCGATTCATGGCCCCTGCGGTTTCGGTAGCTAACCTGAGTTAATGGAACTGGTAGTCATGGCTGTCAGGGTTTAGTGGGTTTTAATATTAGGATTCAAACAATTCCGCAAACGTTGTATAAAGCTGTTTAACCTAATGAAAGGGGACGGGGGGTAAAATGATAATTAAGGAGGGTGGATTGGGTATGACTTGTAATGCACTGATTAACAGTCTGAACCGCGATTCGTGGGATTTACTGATTTCCGTGATTGAACAGCCAATGTCTGAACCGGGATTTGCTTGATTTAATGATTGCCGTGATTGAACAGCCAATGTCTGGACCGGGATTCGATTGATTTAAATGATTACCGTGATTGAATCTACTACCCTAGGAAATCATGTAATCTCGAAAATCACAGTCAATCAGGGAAATCATGTTTGACAATTATGTCGGGAGTAGTTTCTTTAACGAAACGTTGTGTATTATGGAATATAAATATTCGGACATCACCGGAAAGATTATTGGTGCGGCTATGAAGATTCACCGGTACCTGGGCAATGGATTTCAGGAGGTGATTTACCAGAGATGCCTTGCCATTGAGCTGAAAAATATCGGTTTGCGATTCGATCGGGAAAGGGAACAGAACATCTTTTATGAGAACATCTGCGTCGGCACGAGAAGAGTCGATTTCCTGGTCGAGGAAACGGTCCTGGTCGAACTTAAGGCTATCTCCGAGCTTGGGAATGTACATCTCGCGCAGGGCCTGAATTATCTGGAAGCTTTCCACCTTGAAGTGGGCTTATTGATCAACTTCGGCTCGACTTCGCTGGAATACAAGCGACTTCATAAAAGGCAGACCGGGATTCGTGGGATTCAATGATTACCGTGATTAATGCACCACGCTAATCAAGGAAATCATGTAATCTCGAAAATCACAGTTCAGACAACGGGTAGCCAATGTCTGAACCGGGATTAGGGGGATTTGAAAGGCTGAAATTCGGCGTTGAGAACCGCGTGCGGCACCGCTATGTCGTTCACGATGGATCCCGAGATACGCATTCAACGCAAACACACAAAAAATCTCAACGCCGGGAACATTAATGACAGACTTGATGAGAGATATGACCAAATCCGGCACAAACCGGCACAAACCGGCACAATGCGGCACAATGCGGCACAAACCGGCACAAAGCGGCACAATCGTGCGCAGTCAACACATTCGGCAAACACTTCGCGTTAGATTTACCTGATGTGGGAATAGCAGCGAAGCAACCGATAAACATCTGTCACACTTATGCACCAGTTGAAATTCTTCAAATCGTTTCTTGATAGGGCTATGACCGACCCGAGGCTCGCACCATGTCATATCAGTCTGTATCTCGGGCTGTTTCAGAGCTGGGTGGCGAGGAATTTTCAAAACCCCATGACTATTGCCAAGAAAGAACTGATGGTCTTGGGTAAGCTCAATGGCAAGGCTACCTACTATAAGGTAATCCGTGAACTTCACGAGTTCGGTTACATCGAATACATTCCTGGCTTTGGAAAGCGCGAGCAAAGCCAGGTCAGGATGATGCAACTCGCTCCGCATTGATACATCATTCCGGCAGATCAACTCCCGTCTCATAACAACACCACGCCGACAATAGTCATTATTTAAGAGCGAATCCCCGGACCACTCATCGCGGCCGGGGATTCTTTTTGCAGACGCTTTACAGCGTTACTTCACTCGACGCGCTATTCCCGGGACGGTCTGTAGCCTCCACGCGGATAGTCACGCCCGATACGTCGGGTATGGGAACCGTGGTCACGTAGGTATGACCGGAGCTGCTGCCACTCCGGGTTGCCTCGCCACTCTCGAGGATATTACCACTAACATCTGTAACGGTGACTTTTAACGTCTTCACCTTCAAGATATCATTGACAACTATCCCGATCGGCCAATCCGCTTCGCCGTTGTAGCCATTCAGAGCTATCTCTGAAATAGCGATTGGTTTCAGATAATCCCGAACTGCCGCAGCGAATGCACCCATGTCTGCAGCGGAAGCGATCACCTGATAATCCGCTTTCAACTCGGGATGAAGCATACATCGTTTGGCATAGAGCGTTGCCATTCGGAACCGCTCGCGCTGAAGCAGCTGCTTTTCTGTTGCCGCGCCCGTGGGCACAGACCGTTTCGTTGCAACAGTCATTTTACCTGACTTTCGAAATACAAATTGATCTCCGAACTTTCCCCGAAGTCCCAGTGTGAGATCATTACCATCTACCTTGGCCATAAATTTTTGTTTTTAAGGTTTAACATATTATTTAATTCTTATCGACGATACATCAACTCTCGAGCGTTGTGCAGAACCGACATACGAATTAACGTCATCAACAGAATTTTCTCCGGGCGGATTGGGATCAATATTTAGTCACGTTACAGGAAATAGAGACCAGAATTTAGTCTCTATCTCATCATTTCATCCTCGCTGATCCTGTACGAAACATTCACGGTGCTTTCGCTCGTCCTTCGTTCCCTCGTCTCTGTACGCAAACACTTGCATAGGTTTTGGATGTGGTAGTTTTCCAGAAGTCCAATATTTGCCACGTAACATCCTGCCCTGTATACTTTGACACTAGGCGTCACACGTTGTGTATATCCCTGCAAAAAATTGTACTACATGAAAAATATACTGTTTGTCCTGCTATTCCATTCGTTTACGTCAAATGCCCAAAGCCCATTTCACGAGCGGTTTTATAGTCATCTCAACAAGCCATTGAAAACACTTCGTACGGGTGTAAAGAAAGATCCTGAACTAACAAAACTCCGAAAATACAGGGATGCCGCGGATTCGCTTCGGCTACTTACATTAAGTGCCTTACAGGAACTCGAGATCACCTATTTCGTTTTTGAAGATAGCTGCCACTATATCGCCGTGCGGGACCATCGCTTCACACCGGCGCAACTACTCGCGGACTTTGACATGCGGTATGTGAAACTGAATGCAGAGGATTTCCCCTATTTGTACGAAGAATATACTGTAGGGGCCTTTGGGAATTTTGAATAGTGACTTCCTTCTACCCCTCGCGCGCCCCTGGCCCCTAAAGGGGAACAGCCGCACAATGACGAGTTCGACTTTGTCTCCTGTTTAGCGATCATGAAGGGTGCGGCGATCCCTTCAGGGAATTAAAGGGCGTGCGGTGTCTCCGTTTAATATGAAGGCGCGTTGAAGGTAGAAGGATTTTCATTTCAATGCGCGCGAACTGTCTGAACCGG
>JAEZEH010000042.1 GCA_023417785.1 Bacteroidota bacterium | reverse complement strand
TACCGCGAAATCTGGCCGGGTATAGATGGCGTAAGCGTAGCTGATATCCCATTGAGTACAGCCCCTTCAATCGTCAGTCCGTTATACGACTTTGAAGCTCCGACGGGTGAAAGAGGTGCAGGCGATTATTATGGCGCGCGTATTCGGGGATATGTATGCCCGCCAATCACGGGGAAGTACACGTTCTGGATTGCCAGTGATGAACAGAGCGAACTTTGGTTGAGCACGGATGATTCGCCTGAAAAAAAGCAACGGATTGCCTATGTCGACCGGTACACAAATCCCCGTGAATGGACTAAACATAGCTCACAAAAATCCGCCGAAATATCGCTGGTAGCTGAAACACGCTACTACGTTGAAGCTGTTCACAAAGAATCCATTTTGAGCGACCACCTTGCTGTGGGATGGACCCTGCCTGACGGAACGCTTCAAAGGCCAATTCCGGGGATACGCCTTATTCCTTACGTTGAACAGGCCGAAGAAGAAGAAGAAGAAGAAGAAGAACCGGTGGTTGAAGACCCTGATGAAGGCGTTGTCATTTATCCGAATCCCTTAAGGGGCATTGAAAGCGTGATCAAACTTCGCGGGTTCGCACGGCAAAATGTACGTCCCGTGAGGGCTTTCGTAATATCCCCGACCGGGCAGATCATTCGCAGTGTTTTGCTGAACTGTCCGAATGGTTGTGATAATATCGAAGTGGATATGAATAGTCCCCTTCCTGCGGGCATCTACTCGATACATGTCGTTACGGAGACAAGAAGGATCCCGAAAAGGTTTATTGTAAACTGACAAGCCGTCTTTTAAATGTAAAATCAATAGTAAACAATAGTGATCGTCACATGGGAACTGACACCTTGCATGCCAGGCCAATGGTGAAAACATTTCTCCCGGAAAAGATTATATTCAAATTCCATTTGCCTTTTCATAAGACTATGAGTTTAAAAGAACGTTCAGGTGCATTCATGTTATTGTTTGGCCTGTGTATGACTGGCGTACTCACGCAACTGAATGCCCAGGTTACTAGTCCTGCCGCTGGCGGGAGCCAGAAATCCCACGTATGCCAGACGATGGGCATGGTAGAGATATGCATCACTTACAGCAGTCCCGCTGTTACGACCAAGGGTGGTACAGACAGGCGGGGAGAAATCTGGGGTGGACTCGTACCCTTTGGCTGGAGTCAGGAAAGATGGCTTGAAAACGAAGACGAGCCTACGTCCCCAAAGCCTTGGCGTGCCGGAGCCAATGAAAACACGGTCCTTAGTATTTCTCACGATGTGCTGGTAGAAGGCAAAAAACTTTCAGCCGGAAAGTATGGTCTTTTCTTTCTTCCTGGAGACCAGGAATGGAAGTTGATCCTGTCCAGAGACGCGGATAATTGGGGTCACTATTCTTACCGCGAAGACCGCGATGCGCTTAGGGTTACGGTTACACCGTTCAAATCGGAATATCGCGAATGGCTTACTTATGAGTTTACAGAACGGAAACCGGATCGTTCAACACTCATTCTTTCGTGGGAGGAACTGAGTATTCCTATTCGTATCACCGTAGAAAATGCCCATCAGGCTTACATAGATCAGATCAAGGCGGATTTACAGACCCGCAAAATTCTTTATTGGTACAACTGGCAGGAAGCCGCCAAATACTGTCTCGAAAATAATGTTGAACTTGAACTTGGACTGGCCTGGATAAACAAAGCGATCAGTCAGACGTGGATTGGCAATGCCAATTTCTCGACATTGAAAACAAAGGCAGAAATACTGTATGCGCTGGATCGGAAAACAGAAGCCGATTCTGTAATGCAATTCGCAGTCAGATACACTGGTGGCGTTTATGATTTGCATAATTACGCCAGGGAGTTGTTGCAAAAGGAAATGATTGATGAAGCGTTTGCCGTTTTTGAACTGAATGCATCAAAACACCCGGGGTTTTGGGTCTCTCATATTGGTCTTGCGCGAGCTTACGGTGCAAAAGGAAATTTCAAAGCTGCGTTAAAACACGCGTATTCGGCGAGGAAAAAGATTCCTGAAACAGAAGCGCGGGTTTGCCACGTTTCGCTTGATGTTCTTATAGACCAATTGGAGAAGGAACGAACACCACAACTTTACCTGGCGAACGGATTAACGCAAGCATATTGAAGGGTTCTGACACCAGATATGGCAGCTGGCCGTATCAAAGAACTATCACGCCTGCTATCTTTGCCGACAACAAATTGAAACGCTATGGCCAACACAATAGAACCTTCAAAAGTCTTTACGTCAAACGATAGCATCGGCTATGCCGACGGTGCGGTGGTGAGTAAGACCATTGTGAAAAAGCCTTCGGGAAATGTTACACTCTTTGCGTTTGACAAGGGGGAGGGGCTTACCGAGCATAGTTCGCCTTTTGATGCCCTTGTGCAGATTCTGGATGGCAATGCTGAAATCACGATTGGCGGATCACCGTTCAATCTCGTGGCCGGCGAGAGCATTATTCTTCCGGCAAATATTCCTCACGCATTAAAAGCGGCCGATCGATTCAAAATGATGCTGACGATGATCAAAAGCTGAGTGGCTTCATTCGGAATGCGTTTGCTCCTGAATCAAGGCAGTGCGGATAGTGGTTATCCATTGGTCTATTGAACCGGAACGCGTGTCAATGGCGAGGCTACCTGGGTTATAAGGTCGGTAAATCGCGGGCTCGGTGACGGCGAATAGCCCAATAGTTGGTGTTCCGGAAGCGCTGGCAAGGTGCATGATACCACTATCAGCGCCAATGAACGCTGCGCAGTTCGCGATGACCGATCCGATTTCGCGAATGTCCTTGCTATAGAATGAGGGAATCCTGAACGTAAGTTGCGAAACGTTTTCAACGGGAAGTACTTCAATGATATTATAACCATCAAATGCGGTTTGCAGTTGTTCATGGAAAGATTCCCACCACGCAGTTGAAAAGCACTTTGCTCCGGTGGCGAAAGTATATAGCGCGATCGTGGGCTTGTCGTTATCCGTTAGCTTGCGAAGAATAATCCTGCCATTGGCGATTTCCCCGGAAGAAAGCCTAAGATCAAGAACCGGAAACGTATCCGCCGAAAGTTTAATACCCAGTCGTGAAACAAACTTTCGGAAGCTAAAGATGGGTGCGAGAGCGATATGCCGCCAATGATCGGAGTCAGCACCGGGCTCAACCTCAGGATCACCAGAGATCTTAAGTGGCGCGTCGATCATTTTTGCGGCCAGTCGACCCGATGAGGAATTGTTTACGGCATTGATAACGAGATCGTATTTGCCTCTTACCATGCGTATCCAGGTCGCAGAATATGTCAGGAGACTCTTGAATGGTTTTTTGGGCAGTGCAAAGATCGATTTGACGGAAGGATAATTTTTGAAAATAATGTTACCGGTGCCGCCCTTGATGAATAGATCAATCTGAGCTTCGGGAAATGTCGCTGACACTTCCTGCAAAAGAGGTGTAATCAACAAGAGATTTCCAAGTCGGTGATTAGGTCGGATAATAAGAATTCGTCTCACAACGACATCTTTTTTAGTCTCGCCGACTTGAGAACTAAGAATGTTTCGGGTGAGGCTGCGAAACAGCTTTCTGCGAAGTTGATTGATTCGGACTTTGTAGTTCATGTCTTTTCCCCATCATTGAGTTCGGGATTTTGTTCCTGGAATTCCAGACCGGTGATTCCGGTTTGCCCGCTTGTGGACGCATGGATTCGATCATGCCAAGGGTATAATGCCGTAATTTTCTTCGTGCTCGTCTAAGCCTCGACGACCGTTCTTTCAGTCGGTGAAAAACCGTCAGCGAGTCATTGGGCGAATGTGACGTAAGCCGTGCGTAGCTGGATATAAACGTGTTCAGATCCCCGGGACTGAACTGTATTTTGCGAAAGTTATTCATCGCCTCGTTGTAGGAGATTGTTTTCAGGAACCGCATCCGGTTGAGGTCCGTTAACCCAAAATCATAACCATCTCTTTTTGGTATGACAAAGATGTTTCCTATCGAAAAATCTTCATGATAAACTCCTTTTTGATGGAGGTTCAGTGCAAAGGCTGCAAGATCCTTCAGCAGCGTTATCTTAAAATCCGGCCCTTCATTTTCTGTGTCCTGCATGTATTGTTGCAGCGTTTGGTATGGAAGATAAGAGCTGATAAAGATGCTCCTTGTAAGCAGGCCCGCGGCGTAATCATCGATCCATGCCACCGGGCCGGGCGTTTGAATTCCCATCTCGTTTAGTCGCTCCGAATGCTCGAACGATCTGATCGCCTTGGATTTCCGAAAAATAGAATATGCGAAACGGTTCAGGAAATACATTCCACGGAAATCCTTAATGACAAAGATTCCATCAGGTCCTTCTACTTTGGTCACAACGTTCCGATTGTCTTGCAATACCGTGGCAGTAAAACCCCTGCACTCTGGCAGGTTTAGGAGCGTATCTCGCAATGCGGCGAATTGATTGTGGATGTGAAAGATTCTCATGATCAGCGTTTAATAGGTTTAAAGCGGCTGTTTGCTATGACGATATCTTTATTTAGAGTCGCATGCACAGCTCGTTTATTTTTTGCTAACAGATAATAAACGCCATACAGTCTTTGATGTTCAGCCATTACGTAGAATGTGGTTTGAACAAAGATCCCATCTCCCAGATTGTATAAAATTATGCCAGCTTATTCGTGGGGCGTTTATAAGCTGCCGGCTTTTTGGAGTAAGAATCGTACGATGACGATTCGTGTGTCTTTTTCAGGAATGTCTTAAACCATTGAAAAACGATGCGCGTCAGATATTTTTCAGTACTATTTTTTCCAACTTCATCAGCGTAATCGACGTCTAACGAGTATGAACACAGTCTCTGCCACGATGGCTCATTTTAATAAGCGATTCATTTCTAGGTTCATTGCATTCGTTGGGGTCGTGGTGCTTTCTGGATGCGCTGACTCAGGCACCGTTATTCCGGGTGTTCCCTCTTGTGTAGCGTCGAAAGCCGATGAGTTGAAATCCGAGCCATTGAGAAACCCTCCCGCAGAAATATGGGAATGGAAAACCGCTACCCGAACGTATTATTACATCCCGCCGTATTGTTGTGACCAGTTCAGTTATTTATTAGATGAAGAGTGCAACGTGGTATGCAGCCCTGATGGTGGAATTACTGGAATGGGGTCGGGCAATTGCCCTGACCTTGATAATGGAATAGAAAAGAAACTAGTTTGGCGGGATGAGCGCAACTGATCGAACCCGGTGCAACAATTCTATCAGGCCGCATAGTTGGAGGCACGCGATGCTAGCATGGTAAACCTTCCCGCGCGCCCTGGTGCAGGCTGGGGAGTATTAGGTTAAAATAGTATTTTAGCCAGATAAAATCCAAGCAAATGAATCGCAGGGAATCCCTTCAAACATTCGCAGCCGCAACCGGGCTTGCTGTGGCCCCATTAATCGGCACAAAACCACTGAAAGAACTAACCGGCGCGTTTAAGTACTGCCTCAATACCAGCACCATCAATGTACAGCAAACCGGACTGAAGAAGGCCGTTGAGGTGACTGCTCGTGCTGAGTATGATATGATAGAGCTCTGGATTCCGGATTTACGAAAATTCGCCAGCGACGGAAACACGCTTTCCTCCCTTAACAAATTGATTCGCGACAGTGGGCTAACAGTGGCAAGCGCTATTGGGTTTGCGCCGTGGATGCTTGCCGATGATGCCTCGCGTAAGAAAGGATTTGATCAGATGGAGGAAGAAATGAAAATGATGTCGGAACTTGGCTGCACGCGTATTGCGGCGGCTCCCGCCGGATTGAAGCAAGGCGACACAGTTGATTTGCTGGCCATTGGAAATTACTTCCGCGAGCTGATTGCACTTGGGAAAAAAACCGGTGTAATGCCGCAGCTTGAGTTCTGGGGAGTTTCTCCGGTCTTTTATCACCTCGGACAAGTGCTGATGGTAGCCGCTGCTGCTAACGATCCGGCTGTACGCATTCTGGCAGATGTGTTCCACCTCTTTCGTGGCGGGTCGGGGTTCGAAGGACTACGCCTGATAAATGGGCAACATATCGATATCTTTCATATGAATGATTACCCAGGCATTCCCCGCGAAGAACAAAAGGACAAAGACCGGATTTTTCCCGGTGATGGTGTGGCGCCCCTCAATGATGTTATCAATGTTCTTGCGGCCACGCCCAATACAAAAATCCTCAGTCTTGAACTGTTCAATCCCGATTACTGGAAACGTGATCCGCTTGACGTTGCCGCGGCAGGTTTGAAAAAAATGAAGGCTGCCGTGAGGCAAGCCCTTTCATAAACCCAACGTACTCTTTGAATCGTCGGAACGGAGGTGGAAGCATTCGGTAACGGTCAGACTACTGCGTTTTGGAGAGCCTTTCGCACCGCAGGCGCGACAACAGTACCCAGAAGTTCAATGGCGCGCATAACCTGTGCGTGAGGAAGTGTCCCGACACTGATATGAAGCAGGAAACGCGTGTTGCCAAAGAGTTCATAATTGAAAAGAATTTTATCGACAACCTGTTGAGGGCTACCCACGAGAAGCGCTCCCCGCGGTTCGCGCATCGTTTCATAATGCTCGCGATTCATGGGAGGCCAGCCCCTTTCGCGGCCAAGCTTGCTCATCACGTGGGCGTAAGGACCGTAAAATTCATCTCCGGCTTTTTGGGAATCGTCTGCTATGTATCCATGCGAGTGTATCGCCAGTCCCAGTTTTTTTGAATCAAGGTTGCTGGTACGCCAGGTTTCTCTATACAGATCAGCGAAGGGAACAAAACGCTCCGGCATTCCGCCGATAATCGCCAAGGCCATAGGCAGGCCTTTGGTCGCGGCGCGGATAACCGATTCGGGAGTCCCGCCCACAGCTATCCAGATTGGTAGCTCCTCCTGAAACGGCCGCGGGTATACACCACGGTTATCGATTGAGGCCCGGTGTTTACCGCTCCAGGTAATACGCTCGCTCTTGTTTAGGGCGATTAATAAATCCAGCTTCTCCGAAAACAATGAATCGTAATCGTTAAGGTTGTTACCGAAGAGCGGGAAAGATTCAATAAACGAACCACGCCCGGCCATAATTTCGGCCCTGCCTTTGGAAAGAAGGTCTACGTGAGCGAAATCCTGGAAAACCCGAACCGGATCATCCGAACTCAGTACCGTCACCGCGCTGGACAGCTTGATGTTTTTCGTTTTTACGGCGGCAGCGGCCAGAACCACTGCGGGGGAGGAAACGACAAAGTCAGGCCGGTGATGTTCGCCGATGGCAAAAATGTCTAATCCGAGCTGATCCGACAGCTCGATTTCTTCCATCAGGTTGCCTAATCGTTCATGCGGACTCAGCAATTTCCCGGAAGACGGGTCCGGCGTATTTTCTGCAAACGTACTTATACCGATTTCCATGTTTAAACAGGTTTTTACGTTAAACGGCCGTACCGGTGCAAAAGTTCAGAAAAAAATGGGATGTAATCAGCCGGAGAGGGCGGCTTGAATGTCCGACTCCGAAAGGGGTTTCGAGTAATACATATTCACCCCTAAAGCCCTGGCTTCCTCAAGATCACGTGGGTCAAGCGACGAAGTCACCATAGCAAGGGAAACATTTTCCTTCCCCGGCAGGTCCATCTCCTGAAACGCTTTGATAAACTGAAAGCCGTTCATCACGGGCATGTTGATGTCTACAAAGATCAGATCGGGAAGAGGAGCACCGGCATCAATTGACTTGTTAAGTTCGCGCAAGGCTTCTCTGCCGTTCATAGCCGTTGATACGGTTTGAACTCTTTGTGTTCTCTCCAACATCACGCGTGCGACATAATTAAAAGTGAAATCGTCGTCGATAAGAAGAATATTTTTCTTCTGCATGAAATCTATTTTTGTTCCAAAAAGTGTCTGGCCAAAATGCATTAATAATTCACAGTAAAAAAATAACGAAGCTTAAATACCTAACCGGATTTTTAAGGTTGTTTGCGACATGAGGCGATTATCATATAATGAAACGTGTTGTATCCGGTGCCAGCATCGATTGCGTATAACCATCACGTTATTGATGGGAATCAGGAGCTTGATCTTTTTCAGAATTGTCGTTTGTCATAGCGAGCGGGTAGCTCTTTTTTGGATTTCCTTTTTCCTTTCGCGCGCGAGTTTGTAAATTCACCCTCCCACGCTAAACACGCTGAATATGCCAACTTCATGGACTATCATCAGCAGAAGGACGTCACTAGTCCAGGACGTAGTGAAGCTCATGATACAGCTCTCAGTGCCAGGGAAAGTATCGATTTCGTTTTTGGCAGTATAGTAATTCGGGGGCCGGACTTCAGGTATTTAGCCACGATTATTAGCCATTATTATGAAAAGGCCCCTTTTAATGGATGGACTGAATCAGCGCAGTTTCCAGCCAAGCTGCCACGACGTCCCGGGTTCAGTCCTCCATTTCACTTTTCATCCTTCATACTGGTGGTGAGGTATTGCGTTTTGGCAGACACAATGCCAATACCTTTTTAGTTTATTTTTAGGAAAAAAGGACGAATATTGCGGCTCGTAAAAAGACGTGCCTGTTGATATTTCAATCTTTTTTAACATTTTACGGTTTCATAATTATCCGGGCAAGTCACCGCAAATAATGATACTAATTGTTGACGACAATCAGGAGAACATCTTTTCGCTCAAGACGCTTCTGACCCTTCACCACTTTGATGTAGACACGGCATCGTCAGGCGAGGAGGCCCTTAAGAAGATTTTGCGGAGAAGCTATTCGCTGATCATACTAGATGTTCAGATGCCTGAGATGGATGGGTTTGAAGTTGCAGAGGCGATTTCCGGATACAGCAAATCTAAAGACATCCCGATTATTTTTCTTTCGGCCGTCAATACGCATAAGCGATTCGTTACCAAAGGTTACGACTCGGGGGGTATGGACTACGTGACGAAGCCCTTTGACCCGGATATCCTTTTGCTAAAGGTTAAGACGTTCTACCGTCTTTCCGAACAGACCAGGGAACTCCTGAACCTTGAGAAGAACCTGCGAAGCGAGATTGAGTTAAGAAAGAAAGCTGAGGCCATTCTTGAGCAGAAGGTTGACGAGCGGACCAAAGAGCTTCAGAAGTCAAATCAACGGTTGGAGGAAAGCAATAAAGATCTGCAACAATTTGCCTTTGTCGCTTCCCACGATCTTCAGGAACCTCTCAGAAAGATACAGACCTTCAGCAACCTCGCGCTGGAACGGGATTTCGGCGACAAGGAGAAAGTAAGATCTCACCTTGAGAAGATTTCTTCTTCCGCATCGCGACTGAGAAACCTCATCACTGACCTGTTGGAGTACTCGAACATCTACGTTGACGAAAGGTTCGAAATGATCAGCCTCAATGAGCTTGTACAACAAGTACTATCGGATCTGGAGTTGTTTGTAAAGGACCGGGATTGCCGGATTGACGTTTCCGAGTTGCCGACAATAGAGGGTATACCTTCGCAATTCCGTCAGGTTTTTCAGAACCTTATCAGCAATTCCCTGAAGTTCACGAACAGCGAAAGACCCGGCGTGATAAAGATAACCGGCGAACGAATAAGTCACAGATCAATTTTTGCAGATCCGGATCCAGACGGTGAGTATTGCAGGATTTGTGTCCGCGATAATGGAATCGGATTCAATCAGGAGTTCAGTGACAAGATATTCGAAATCTTTCAGCGGCTCAATCACCGGGGAATGTACCAGGGTACCGGAATCGGACTTGCTATTGTAAAAAAGGTAGTGGAACGTCACGACGGGCTCGTTCACGCGAGTGCGGCTGAGGGACAGGGGGCTGCGTTCACCATAGTGGTACCAATATCACACAAACATCACGAAATGCAATCACAACGCCATGACTAGTGGTAGCCTAAAACGAAATTTGCTTATTGGTTTCAGTGCTTCAATGATCATTCTGATCGTAAGTTCTGTTGCTTCGGTTTTCAGTATAATGAATCTGCTG
>JAEZEH010000015.1 GCA_023417785.1 Bacteroidota bacterium | reverse complement strand
CATCCCAGCAACTGACCCCGGCATCCATTATGGCCATGTTCATATACGCCATTGTTCGCGCCGAACGCAAAGGATTCTCTTTGTACTTTATGATGAAGTCCTTTGCAAACTTATTCCAATGCCCGGGAGGTGTATACGAACCTAGCCCGTCGGACCACCAGTTGGCAATCTTGCGCATCTCCTCGGTCATGTTCGCCTGCATATGCTTTAGCTCCGCCACGGCTTCATTAAATTCGGCGGAACCAATCGCTGGAGGAGGTCCGGGTCGCACTGCCTCAACATTCGGTACACTCCACATGTTTACATTGCAATATAGCGGGGCCAGACCAACAGGTCTTTTGGGGCTTTCCATGTTTTCCCATTTCCATCCAAAGCGATCAAACGCAGATTGTGCAATCGAATCTGATACTGGTTTCGGACACTGCGCTTTGCCCATTCCGTCGGCTTTCGCTCGGGCCATGGAAAGCTGAACTACTTCGGTGGCGATCTTCGACCCTGCATCAATATCGCTTTCCACGTTAGCGCCAGACCAGAGCAGGCTGCCGAGGTGCTGCTCCGCTCTTTCATCCAGGTATGCCGCCTCCAGTGGAAACATAGCTTTCAGGATGTCTCTTGATACAACGGCGATTACTGCACCATCTGACGGATACGCGGGCAAATCTGACTGACCATACGCAGACTCAATTTCCTCGTCGTAGTGTGAGGGGGCCATCCGGTTAAATTGATACTTGTAATTCCATGTTGTGATCATCGCATCAAACTGCGCAACACTCAGGTATGCCAGGACGCGGCTGGTGTACGCAGGGTGAGCAAACGGAAATGGTGAGGGGCCCTCAGGTGTTGCCGGATTAGGCAATGTATACGTTCCATCCGGATTCGGACCAGGTATCAGGTTGTACTTCGCGGCAAGCTCAAGAGCAATTTCATTCCAGCGGACCAACGGATTGTTTGTCCAGTATTCAACTGCGTCCTTTTGCTTTTTACTGAGCGCCGACTGAATTCCCTTCAGGGCGGTCACTTCGCTTTGATATTCGGCACTATTCACGTCAGCAGGCGGATCAACCACGATATCGCTTCCGCTACTTAAGATGATGGGTTGCCATGTTCCGCCATCTTCATCCAGTTTTGAGTATTCATAGGCGGAAAAGCTTGCATACCGTGGCATCTCATGATTGTCACACGACGAAACGAAAAAGGCAGCGCAAAAACTACAGACTAAGACAAGGAGTATATTTTTTTTCATCTTGAAAGATTTGATTGTCCGGAAATCGATTAATAGGAAAACTGATAGGTAAGACCAACACCAAAGCCTGTTACTTTGCCCAGGTTCCTTCCGTTAAGCATCTGGTTATAGTATGCAAGAATTCCAGCACCCTTCACATGTTTTGAGAAATATTGTGCAGACGCCCCGACCTGATCAAAGACAACTCTGTTCGTCGGCTGGGCAGCGTTATACTTTCGAATGTCATCGCCGCTGGTAGACTGCATTTTGTAATAAGAGCCTTCAATCTTCAGGGTATTGTTCAACAACCATATCCCGGCCACGGCATTGTACTCCCATGCACTGGGAACGTCCATCCACCGTGTATAATACGCACCATTGTTGTAATAGAAGTCGCGTTCGGCCTGCGTCTGACCTCTGAAAAAGTGGCCGCCCATACCTCTTAAATACAGCCCCATATTCCAACGGTACTGAACAATCCCGCGAAGGCTTAGCTCCTGGGTTCCGTTGCCCAGACTGTAAGGACGATAATCGGAGAGGTAATTCGAAATGGGCAAAGCAAAACCACTTGCGGCATACGCAGACAGCTTTCCTTTCCCGAGATCGGAGTTTACAATGCGGTATTTCAACGCAACAGTAAGGTCCTGAAAACCCTTGGCGCCCTGTAACTGGCCGCCATTTGGCTCGGAAGACTCCGTCCTGACATATGGTACGCCAATATAAAAGTTCAGCTGGTCAAGGATGCCAACGGCAAGCATAGGCATAACTGACACACGAGTAACTGTAGCAATGGTCTCGTTACTCCGCAAATAGGTGCCTTCCCAGTATTGATCAAAGAAGCCACGATCATAAATCAAAGCAATACATGCTTCACGTTTTTTCATCATCATTGCATCTGACGGCGTCTGAGCAGACGCCGAAGAACAGATGCACAAGAGCATACAAATGCTCAGTGTAAAACCGGTAGAGAGTTTCATTTAGTTAAAGGGTTAATGTTGAGGGATGGATACCGTACTCAGCATTGGATTTTTCCAAACGCCGGGTCGTGCCTCCATGGAAATTTTAAGTAACAGGTTTACTGCAGACGGTTCATCTGGATGAAACGCAGTAAGGCAATCCGAAAATCGGGTTACGCTTTGGGCGGAGGGCCGAAAAAAGGAACAGATCTCGTCTGATAGAAGATGGACACGGAGAACCAGCTTACCGAGCGGTTCCATCCATCACTTCCATCCGAAAGTGAGAACAAGGTGGGTAGATAATCTTTGATAAAGCTTATCAGACCTTTTCCCTTTGATTTACTGACGGGTTTGTCGGTGAAGGTTTTGACGTAATCAGCAAGTGCCTGTTTGATATGCTTGCTCTTGTGATCCCTGATGCAGACAATGTATAACGTATCGCGCTCTATCTTTTGCTTTACCAACCGGTAGAATTCACCTTCATGCAGGATTTCTCCCTCAACTCTTTCGTATTCTTCAGTGCCAGAGTAATAGGGAATAGAAATAGGCACTTTTAACGTTATCGTCTCTTCTTCACGGTACTGATCTTTGTCAAGGCGCCTCGAAATATCGTGTTTAGCCTTGAAACCTAACCCGACCAATAGGCCATAGAATCCCATGATGTTGAACAGGATTAGAATAACCAGAAATATGGATATCGCGGTTTTCAAGGGTTAGAAGACTACATATTTAATTATTTAAAATCTAAGGATCAATAGCTTAACAACTATTTTGGTCTTCTATCTCCAAATTTTTCGCAGCAAACTGACCTTGGTGCGGCGTGATTCCGGGGGAAAGATGCGACTTTATTTCAATTAACGCGTACAGCGATTCCGGTCCACGACCATTTCGTGTGATGGTACCTCAGTTATCTTATCTGAAAAAGACAGTCGATTAAAAAAATACAGAAAACTATTGCGTAGCCATATGACTTCATATATATTTGTAGTCAAATGACTACATAATGAATCTGAGACGAGACGTATTTCAGGCCATTGCGGACCCGACCAGAAGGGCTATACTTTTGCTGGTAGCGTCGCAATCAATGACCGCCGGCGCGATTGCCGGCAACTTTGATACCGCCCGACCCACCGTATCGAAACACCTGCAAATCCTTACCGAATGCGAGTTGCTTGATCAGGAACAAAACGGCCGTGAAGTATATTACCACTTAAATCCACAAAAGATTAAAGAGATCGCTGATTTTATTGAGCCATTCCGAAAATTATGGGATGACCGTTTTAATAAACTCGAAGCTGTAATGCAGAAATACAAATCAAAGAAGAAATAATCACCATGGAGTACAAGACAAAAATTCACGCGGAAGACGACAAACAGGAAATTCTCATTATCCGGGAATTTGATTTGCCCCTTGAGCTGCTATTCAGAGCGTATGCTGAACGTGAAATCGTGGAACAGTGGATGGGTACGAAAGTTATAAAGCTCGAAAACAGGAAATACGGAGGCTGGGAGTTTGAAACAAGTGATCCTCAGGGAAACGTCGTTTTCAAGGCACATGGGGTGATCCATGAATTCCGTCCCCAACAACGAATTACCAGAACATTTCAAATGGATGGTCCGGACTTCGATGCTCAACTGGAGTTTCTGGAATTTGAAAGCATTACTGACGAAACCAGCAGACTTACGATGCGCACGATTTACAAATCAGTTGCTCACCGCGACCACGTCTTACGCATGCCATTCGCCTTTGGTCTTAATATGGCGCATAACCGTCTCCAGGAAGTTGTCGGTAAACTGACAAAAACGAAATAGATATTATGAGCAAACGAAACAAAATTATCTACTGGATTGCCACGGGTTGGCTGGCCCTAGGTATGGTGTCAACAGGAATGGTTCAACTGCTTCAGATAGAAGAAAACGTGCAACCCATTCTGGACCTCGGTTACCCTGCATACTTCCTTACGCTATTGGGTTTCTGGAAACTCCTTGGAGCTGTTACGATACTGATCCCGCGACTTCCGTTGCTAAAGGAGTGGGCATATGCCGGATTCTTTTTCGCCATGACTGGTGCAGCATTTTCACACATTGCTGCCGGCAATCGTTTCACTGAGGCGCTTCCTGCATTGTTGCTGCTAACATTGACGGTAGTGTCCTGGTTCCTCAGACCACAAGACAGAAGGCTGGCGAATACAGCTTGATTGTATTGCCCAAACATACTAAGTTAATGCTTGTCACCGCTCAACGGTGAAAACCAACACATCAGTTTCATATAACAAAAAACGTATGGCAAAAAAATCAACTACCAAAGGAGGGCTTTCCGAAAAACAACATAATGATCTCCTTGAGACATTGAAAACACGTTTCGATAAAAATAAGAACCGCCATAAAAACATCGAATGGGCTAAAGTCCAGTCCAGGCTTGACGGCAATCCGCAGAAGGTCTGGTCTCTTTCTGAAATGGAACGAACCGGAGGTGAGCCCGACGTGGTAGGTCATGATAAAAAAACGGGTGAATACATTTTTATGGATTGTTCCGCCGAATCTCCTAAGGGCCGCCGAAGCATTTGCTACGATCGGGAAGCACTCGAATCACGTAAAGAACACCCGCCCAAGACCAGCGCCCTGGATATGGCCACTGACATGGGCATCGATATTCTGACAGAAGAACAGTATCGTGAACTTCAGAAACTCGGAGAATTCGATCTTAAGACGTCGAGCTGGATAGAAACACCACCGGAAATCCGGAAACTTGGCGGCGCATTATTTTGCGATCGTCGTTATGACCATGTTTTCGTGTACCACAACGGGGCCCAATCCTACTATGCAGCGAGGGCATTCCGCGGCTG
>JAEZEH010000160.1 GCA_023417785.1 Bacteroidota bacterium | reverse complement strand
CTCGAAGAATTTTCCAATACACAGCGCAGCCGCAATATTTTCAAAGTTGTAAGCCCCGATCAGGTTGGTTTGTACTGTGTCTCCGTTCTCTGCCCGAAACGTTATGTAGGGATTTGCTTCGATCAATAAGCATGTATAATAGTCACCGGGTTGGTAGTACATAATCGGTTCCCTGAAACGTTTCGCCATGTTAGAGAGAACTTCGTCACGAGAATTTATGAATACAGTTCCATTGTGCCGGAGGAGGTGATCATACAATTCGGATTTCCCGCGAATGATATTTTCGTATCCGCCGAAAGTTCCAATGTGTGCCTTTCCTATGTTGGTAATGAACCCATGCGTCGGTTGGGCAATCGAACATAACAATGCGATTTCGCCCAGGTGGTTCGCGCCCATTTCGATCACCGCCATCTCAATACGTTCGTCTATTGACAGGATCGACAAGGGTACGCCAATATGATTGTTGAGGTTTCCTTGAGTCGCGAATGTTTTATACTTCTGTGAAAGAACCGTGTTGATAAGCTCTTTGCTCGTTGTTTTCCCATTAGAACCCGTTAGCCCCACCACGGGAATTTTCAATTGAGATCGATGATGTTTCGCCAGCTCCTGAAGCGTCGTTAGTGTATCCTGAACCAAAACATGGCGGTCACTGGTTTTGTATTGCGGATCGTCGATTACCGCAAAGGCAGCCCCTTTCTGCAATGCTTCATCCGCGAAAGCGTTAGCATTAAAACGGTCTCCTTTTAAGGCAAAGAAAAGGGAACCTTCCTTTATGTGCCGCGAATCTGTCGAAACAATTCGCGACCTGAGAAACTTGTCGTACAGATCATTTATATTCATGGCCACTTAACAGCGAGCGATATTTTCAAACATTTCATCGCTGGAAAGATAACAGTAGTTTGGTAAGTGCGTTTATTGCTAAAGGAATTTATTTGATGAAAAATATCTCAGTATTGCTGTTTCTGTTCGTTGCATTGACTGGCCGTGCTCAGTTCGTATATCATCCGGATCAAAGCATTCCTGTAGATGTGAACGGTGCCCTGATCGCGATGCCATGGGCTGGCGGACTTAATGCGGTTCAGTATAATACTATGGACCTGAATAACGACCAGGTTGAGGACCTTGTGCTTTATGATCGTATGGCGGCAAAAGTTATTACGTTCGTTTCCGAGAACGACACTTACCGTTACGCACCCGAATTCGAGAAGTTATTTCCGGAGGAGATCGCCAACTTTTTGTTGCTGCGCGACTTCGACGGTGACGGCAAAAAAGATCTGTTCACCGGTAGCGTTTTTGGCATCAGGGTCTTTCAGAATACATCAACATCCGATAACCTGGCGTGGAGCCCGTTTTATTTTTTCTCGGGCTTTTCAAAAAGCGAGGTTCTGCTAACCAAAGGTCTGTCAGGCACAATCAATCTTCAACTTCAGTTCGATGATCTCCCATCGATTGGTGATGCAGACGGCGATGGTGATCTTGATATTTTCTGCATGGATTATGGAGGCAGTGGCCGCATCGAATTTCACCGCAATTTAAGTGTTGAGGAATTTGGCCATCGGGATTCGCTGAAGTTTGAACTGATGACCAAAGCCTGGGGTGGAGTCGCTGAGTGTGAATGCGCCGAGTTTGCTTTTTTCAACGAAGATTGTGGGCTAGCTGGCGGGAGGACGAAGCACCAGGGGGGAAAAAGTTTACTTATTCTTGATACCAATGGAGACGGAGAGAAAGACTTGTTGCTTTCAGAAGCGGAATGCGACAGACTTTCTCGCCTGCTTAATGAGGGCACGGTAGATGCTGCGGTTTTTAGTGCATCATCAACATTCCCTTCACCGCCTGCGATTTTTCCATTGTATCCTTCTGCTTACTTCGAAGACGTTGACTTTGATGGTGTGAAGGATCTGATGGTCTCGACTAACTTGTTTTCGAAAACCGAACCGGCCATTGACCTGAAGCAATCAAGCTGGTTCTATAAGAACACGGGTTCAAACGAGAATCCCGATTTTTCCTTACAAAGCAAAAGCTTTTTGCAATCTGCCATGATCGATGTTGGCGACAATGCCGTTCCGGCGGTTGCAGACGTTGATGGCGACGGCGATCAGGATTTATTAATCAGTCACAACGGTAATCCTTCTACTATTGTAATGTATGAAAACATCGGGTCGTTTCGTGAACCGGCGTTCTCATTAAAGCACGACGATTACCTCGGGCTTTCTGCTTCAGGATTTTCCAATATGAAGATCCAGGTCATTGACATTAATCGCGACCAGCGGATGGATCTTGTTTTCACCGCGACGTTCAACGGCGTGGCTGGATTATATGTAATGCAAAACAAAGCGCGCGGACGGTTTGACTTTTCCGGTGTTGTACCTGAAAGGGTGAATTTCACTTTTTCCGGTCCCGAGAACCTTCACCTCGCAGACGTTGATGGTGACGGCAATCCGGATATTTTACGCGGGCGAAATACGGGCGCGCTGGAGTACTGGAGAAACACCGGGAATATGGCGTTCACCCTGGAGGATCCTCAATTCATGGGCATTGGCGCGAATTTGCTAAGCGTCAATCTTATCACCTCTGTTTCAGACCTTGACGTTGATGGGCGGCCGGATCTTATGATTGGCGATCACACCGGCAGGATTCGAATTGTAAGCGATTATCGGAAGGTTCGCACTGCCGATGATGCTGTGGACGAAATTATCGCCGAAGCCGACGGTACACCTTATGCCGCCAACCTGGGCGGGCGGATATGGCCGGTAGCGGCTAATTTATTTGCGGGAAGCCGGCCGGCGATCGTCGTTGGGACAAGTTTAGGGGGAATGCGCATTCTTAAACCGGACGAGGCTTCATCAGGCGCATTACTTTCGATTTATCCCAATCCCGTCAGGGCTGCGGAAGAGCGTTTGATCGTTATAACAAATTCCCCCGGAACCATCGAAATTTTCGCTGCTACCGGCCAACTCGTCCATGAGGGTGTCCCGTTGCCTGCCGGTTTCACTTCCTTAAATGTCGGGTTTCTACCGAAAGGCTTATATGTTTTCCGGTTCTCCTCGGCTAATAGCGTAACCTCACAGCGTATCATCGTGCATTAATTTTTTCATCTTTGCCGGAAATTGTCAGGGATGAAACAGAAATACGCGTTTCTATTTGATATGGACGGGGTGATTGTGGATAGCAATCCTGTGCATAAAATTGCATTGAAGCAGTTTTGCGAAAAATACGGACACACGCTGACCGAAGACCAACTTTATAAAAAGATTTATGGCCGGACGAACAAGGACTGGATTCCGGTAGTGTTTGGAAACGTCACGGATGAACAAATTGCCAGATACACATTTGAAAAAGAACAGCTGTTCCGGGATCTATATGAAGATTCGATCCAACCGCTGAAAGGACTTCTTCCGTTTCTTCAAAAGCTTGACCATTACGGCATTGCACGCGCGATCGCCACTTCGGCGCCGCGGGAGAACGTGGACTTTACCCTGGAGAAAACACGGATTAGCCCTTATTTCGATGTTATTCTGGACGAAAGTTTCGTCGAACGCGGCAAACCAGATCCCGACATCTATTTAAAAACCGCCGCAGCGCTCGGGTTTGACCCGAAGGAATGTATTGTGCTGGAAGACTCGCTTTCCGGGGTAGAATCCGGTAAATCGGCCGGATGCAAGGTCGTGGCATTGTCCACAACGCACACAAAAGAGGAGCTGAAAAAGGCAGATATGGTCATTCCGGATTTCGACGGTCTGGACCCTCTTGAACTGATAGACAGTCTTTTTTAGGGAATATTTCCGGAGGGTTTTGGATATTTGTCCTGCTTTTTCCGATATTTGCAATCCCTTTTCAAAAGGGGTAATTTTAAAAGAGCAGATATGGCACGAGTTTGTCAAATTACAGGAAAGAGACCACAGGTTGGAAATAACGTATCCCACGCCAATAACAAGACGAAAAGACGTTTTTACCCCAACCTGCAAAAGAAGCGTTTTTATATTCCTGAGGAAGATAAGTGGATCACGCTGAAGGTTTCTACCAAAGCAATCAAGACTATCAATAAGAACGGCATTACTGCTGTCCTGAAGGAAGCGAGAGCTAACGGATACCTAGTACTATAAGGGTCGAACCGATAACGAAAAAGAAATGGCAAAGAAAGGTAACAGGATTCAGGTGATCATGGAGTGCACAGAGCACAAAAACTCCGGAATGCCCGGCATGAGCCGCTATATCACCACCAAGAATCGCAA
>JAEZEH010000145.1 GCA_023417785.1 Bacteroidota bacterium | reverse complement strand
TGGGGCTTTATTCGTACCTTTAACCCTGTTTTAAACGAAAAGAACAGTGAATGGCGGAACATATATCAAAAAAACGACTTATAATCGTTTCCAATCGGTTGCCTTTTCAGTTGTTGGAGAAAGGAAGTAAAATATTCTTAAAACAGAGTGACGGCGGTCTGGTAACAGCCTTGAAAAGCTATTTCGAAACTACTTCTGAAGACGACGAATTCTCCGAGAAAATATGGCTGGGATCGGCCGACTTTCCAGAAAAAAGATGGGACCGGTTTAAGCCATCCGGGGAGGAAAATTTCCGTATTGAGCCCATTTTCATCGACCAAAAAGTCTATAACAAGTACTACAATGGATTTTGCAACGCTACGCTTTGGCCGCTCTTCCATTATTTTCCGTCCTTTGTAGTATACGATCGGGAGTCCTTCGAAATGTATGAGACGGTGAACCAGCAATTCGCCGATCACCTGGTCAGGATTTACCAGCCCGGAGACACTATCTGGGTGCACGACTACCAGTTGTTCCTCTTACCTCAAATGATCCGGGACCGGATTCCGAATGCCACGATCGGTTTCTTCCTCCATATTCCTTTTCCTTCCTTCGAAATATTCCGGCTTCTGCACCGGCCGTGGAAAGAAAAGATCATCCGCGGCCTCATGGGGGCAGACCTCATCGGATTTCATACCTCGGAATACGTTCAGCATTTTCTGAAGTCGGTGCGTATGGTTCTGGGCATTGACCATCACTATCGGGTGATTGGACATGAAGGGCGACTCGTCAAAGCAGAACTTTTCCCACTGGGTATAGAATACAAGCTCTTTCACTCCACGTCACAACTGCCGGAGGTTGTGAAGCAGAAAGAAAAAATACTTGAGAACTTCCCGGACAAGAAGGTAATTTTCTCGGTTGACCGACTGGATTATACAAAGGGTGTAACGCATCGACTCGACGGGTTCGAACAATTTCTCAAAGACCACCCGCAATGGTTGGAAAAGGTTGTTTTTATTCTGGTCGTAGTGCCGTCCAGACAAATCATATCGAAATATAATGAGCGGCGGAAACTCATCGAAGAACAGGTAGGAAGCATAAACGGAAGGTTCTCGACACTCTCGTGGCAACCGGTTATCTACCGTTACAGCCACCTTCCCTTTCAGGAATTGTGTGCGCTTTATCTCGCTGCTGATGTAGGGCTTCTTACACCATTGCGCGACGGGATGAATCTCGTTGCCAAAGAATACGTGGCGTGTTGCTCGGAAGGAAAGGGCGTTCTTGTATTGAGTGAACTGGCGGGTGCGGCGTCTGAACTCGGTGAGTCAATCCTTGTTAACCCCCTTGACAAGTTTGAAGTGGCTGCTGGCATAGAGCAGGCTCTGAATATGCCGGAAGACGAACAAAAGACCAAGCTTTCACTAATGCAAAATCGGCTTCAGTATTATGATGTAGCCAGCTGGGTGCATGATTTCTTCCAGACCCTCAACGAGGTTCAAGTACAGCAACATCAGGAAAACAATAAGTTCCTGACCCGCCAATCGAAGGATGAAATCATTATGCAATTCATCAATGCTGAACGGCGACTTCTTCTTCTTGACTACGACGGCACCCTGGTTGGCTTTGCCAAACATCCCAAGCAAGCTGTTCCGGGTGCTGCTTTGTTAAATCTGATTGGACATCTGAGTTCTGACCCCAAGACTGCCTTATCTATTATCAGTGGTCGTGACGCCGCTACGCTTGACGAATGGTTCGGCCATCTTCCCATCACGCTTGTAGCGGAACACGGCGCGGCTATCCGGCGAAGGGAAGACACCTGGGAACTCCGCCGAGAGTTCGATCAACAATGGAAGCCGCTGATTAAACCCACTATGGATCTTTTCTGCAAAAGGTTACCCGGGTCGTTTGTTGAAGAAAAGAATCACACCTTGGCGTGGCATTACCGGAATGTTGAACCCGATGCGGGCTTCGCGCGGTCAAGGGAGCTATTAGACAACCTTTACCATCTTATCAGAAACGCGCAACTCCAGGTAATTGACGGAAATAAAGTCGTGGAAGTTCGCGTCGCCGGAATCGATAAAGGCGCAGCTGCTATCAGATTAGTTGAGGAATCACAATACGACTTTGTGCTGGCAATCGGTGACGACAAAACCGACGAAGATATGTTTCGAGCCCTCGCCGACGTAGGGACAACTATTAAAGTTGGACGGGGACAAAGTATTGCAAAACATTCGGTGAAAGGCCAGCAGGAGGTTATTGCGTTTCTCGAAGATGTTGTTACCAAGACCTTCCAGATGGAGGCGAGTAAGCGATAGACTAATCCGTCATAATGGACCACCACTTTAGGATGTTGTTACCATGACAAAACAAGAGTTGCGCGAGGCGCATATCCGCAAGAGGAAAGCCCTCGATGATTCAATGGTTGAACATCTCAGCAGAAGGATTTGTGAGCGTTTCGTCGGTGACTTCGATTTTGCCGATTTGCTGGTGATTCACACGTTTCTGCCCATTATCCGAAATAATGAGCCGAACACATGGCACATTATCCGATTTATTCAGGAATCCGACCTGCCGATCCGCATTTCCATCCCGAAAATCTCGGCTGGCACAGGATCGCTAAAGCATTTCTATCTTGATTCGAACACCGAATTTGAAACAAATCGCTGGGGGATAAACGAACCCATCTCTGGCAATCTCACACCTGTCTCCGAAATAGAAGGCGTCCTGATTCCACTACTTGCATTCGATACCAAAGGACAACGAGTTGGCTATGGGAAAGGGTTTTATGACCGATTTCTCGCTACCTGCAGGCCTGATACAAAAAGGATCGGAATTTCATTTTTCCCACCGGTTGAACAGATTGACGACATCAATGAATTCGATGTGCCGCTGCATCATTGCGTCACGCCGGATAAGACATTCACATTTTAAACGTGTGGTTCCTGCTGGCTCAGGCAATGGAATGAGCCGAGTCCCCAGATAATATCCCACGAATCAAGTCCAACTACTTTTCTGTCCGGAAAGCATCCCTGAAGAATGCTCAACGCGCGGTCATCATTTGAATCGCGGAATGTCGGCACGACCACATACTCATTCGCTATGTAAAAATTCGCATAGGAAGCCGGCAAGCGCATGTCCTCGCAAATCACAGGAGACGGCATTGGAAGCTCAACAATATTCAGCTGTTTCCCGGTTTCAAGCCGCGCCTTCGTAAGAGCCCGCAAATTATCCTGCAATGGTCGGTAGTTTTCGTCCTGACGGTTTTCTTCAATAACGGTTACCACCGTGTCTTCATTCACAAAACGGGTAATATCGTCGATATGTCCGTCAGTATCGTCACCGACAATTCCATCGCATAACCAGAGAACATTGGATACGCCGTAATAATCGATCAGATAACGTTCCAGTTGATCCTGGTTAAGATGAGGATTCCGGTTTTTGTTCAACAGGCAGGAAGTAGTAGTAAGCACAGTACCCCTTCCGTTGAAATCGACTGAGCCGCCTTCCATCACAATTCCGGGATATACAACAGGAATACCATAGTGCGCTGCAATCCTTGTAGGGATATCATCATCAAGGTCAAACGGAGGATACTTCCCACCCCACGCGTTGTACCCCCAATCCACAATTATCTTCTTGATATCCGCCTCAGGATTAATCAGAAACGCCGGTCCATGGTCGCGACACCACGCATCATTTGTAGGGTGGATAAAAAAATTAACGTTCGATAATTCCGCATTCGCCTCCGTAACATAGTGGAGCGCCTTTTGTCTCATCGCTTCGTCTGATACATTGACATTTACATGCTGCGACTCGGAAACAAGTTTAATGAACCGGGCATAAACAGGATAGATACTTTCAAGCTTTCCGGGCCACGAGGCTTCCTTGTGCGGCCAACTCAGCCACATAGCAGTCTGTGGAGCGAATTCCGCCGGAAAGTAATAACCCAGTTCGCGCGGTGTCTTATTTTCCGGTAATGTGAATGCGGTTGTCTTCTGTGAACTCGTATTCATACGATTTAACCGTTCGAGGATTATTCCTCGTCAATGTATCTTTTGGTAATGGGCTGATAGGAATCAATTCGACGGTCGCGCAGAAAAGGCCAGTGTGTTCTATAACGATCAGTCTTCTTCAGGTCAATCGTTTCGACGTGCACCTCTTCATTATCGTGTGAACCTTGGTATAAGACCCGACCAAAAGGATTTGCAATGAACGATCCTCCCCAGAATTTCATCGCGCCATTCTGTTCGAACCCGACCCGGTTCACACTCACAACGTGAATACCATTGGCAACGGCATGGCTACGCTGAATGGTCTGCCATGCGTTGAATTGTTCCGAGTTGGTTTCTTCGTCCTGCGAGGTAGCCCAACCGATGGCGGTGGGATAAAAAAGGATCTCCGCCCCCATCAGTGCGGTTATCCGCGCTCCCTCAGGATACCACTGATCCCAGCATATCAACACACCTATGGTTGCAAACCTGGTCTTAAAAGCTTTGTAACCAAGATCACCCGGTGTGAAATAGAATTTTTCGTAGTACGCCGGATCGTCGGGGATATGCATTTTCCTGTACTTTCCAAGATAGGTTCCGTCAGCATCCAAAACGGCGGTGGTGTTGTGATAAAGACCTTCCGTTCTCTTCTCGAAAAGCGAAGCTATGATCACCACCCCAAGCTCTTTGGCTAACTGCGACATAACATCTGTTGAGGGACCGGGGATCGGCTCGGCCAGCTTAAAATTATCGTAGTTTTCCACATCACAGAAGTAGAGCGAGCGAAACAATTCTTGCAAACAGATAATTTGAGCACCCTTTTCGGCGGCCTCTCTGATACCGGCTATAGCTTTTTGAAGGTTCTCTTCAGGATCTGCGGAACACGTCATTTGAACGGTTCCAATAGTTACATTCTTTCCAGACACTTCGCGGTTTTTAAGAGGGTAAAATTAATGATTCTACTGATTTTCCCACGTAACATAGGAAAGTTGCGATACGTTCACTTCCCTTAATGAAAAAACCCTCCTGGCTGACCGGGAGGGTTTGATAAACTTCTTTAGTGATTATGCGCCCTGTTCGATGTGAACAAAAGACTCATCCTTGGTCTCTAACTCGGAAGTACCCATGAGCCATGTATCAACCGCGCGCGCTGCCTCCCTTCCTTCGGAGATCGCCCAGACTACCAGTGACTGCCCACGGCGAACGTCGCCCGCGGCAAAAATCCCTTCCTGACTAGTCATGTAATTGGTGGACTTGATGTTCCCGCGTTCGTCAAGCTCGAGTTTGAGTTCGTCAACCATTCCACCTTTTTCCGCTCCAACAAAACCGATGGCCAGCAATGCCAGCTCACATGGAAGGATGCGCTCCGTGCCGGGTAGTTCTTCGAATCCCATCCTGCCCTGCGCATTGAGGCCCCATTTTATCTCCACGACCTTTAGCCCTGTGAGGCGCCCATTATTATCTCCGAGAAACTCTTTGGTCAAAAGCGCCCATTGACGATCACCGCCTTCTTCGTGCGATGACGATGACGTCAGTACCATAGGCCAGAGCGGCCACGGATTACTTGAATCATTTCTTTTCAACGGCGGCTTCGCCAGTAGTTCAATCTGAGTAATTGATTTTGCACCGTGACGGTTTGATGTGCCTACACAATCCGAGCCCGTATCTCCACCGCCGATAACCAGGACATTCTTGTTTGTAGCAAGGATTTCACCACTGAATATTCTGTCTCCTGCAACGCGTTTGTTTTGTTGCGTAAGAAACTCCATTGCAAAGTGCACACCTTTTAACTGCCTTCCGGGAATTGGCAAATCACGTGGCGCGGAAGCTCCTGCACACACGACGATAGCATCGAACTCCGAACGAAGGTGAGCCGCACTGATATTAACACCTACGTGTGCGTTGGTTCGGAAGATGATTCCCTCCTGTTCCATAATCCGTACCCGTCTTTCAATAACAAATTTCTCAAGTTTGAAGTCGGGTATTCCGTAGCGGAGCAGCCCACCAACGCGGTCACTTCTTTCAAATACGGTCACCCAATGCCCGGCTTTATTGAGCTGCGCCGCCGCTGCCAGACCGGCGGGACCGGAGCCGACAACAGCTACTCTTTTGCCTGTCCGGGTCTTTGGTGGATTAGGTTTGATAAATCCTTTTTCGAACGCCTGTTCTGCGATCGTTTTTTCAATATACTCGATAGTTACGGGGCTATTATTTATACTTAATACACAGCTCGCCTCACAAGGCGCCGGACAAATACGCCCCGTGAACTCCGGAAAATTGTTGGTGCTGCTCAGAATTCGAATCGCATCCTCCCATTTACCGCTGTACACTGCATCATTAAATTCAGGAATAATATTCCCTAATGGACAGCCATTGTGGCAAAAGGGAACACCGCAATCCATACAACGGGCAGCCTGCTGCTTTACCTTCTCCTTCTCAAGTGGTTGATAAATCTCTTTGTAATCTTTGATACGTTCCCGTGGATCGCGCGATTTGGGCATCTCGCGATTGAACTTCATGAAACCATCTATTTGTCCCATCTTTTCTGGTCGTGTTGTAGTTGTTCTGATTATTTTATTTTCGCCTTAGGGGCATCCTTTACCGAAGCGGTTGGCTTGGTGCTCTTCTTTTGTTTCAGCAACACCGCTTTGTAGTCCTGAGGCATGACTTTAACGAAGTGGTCAGATGCATTTTCCCAGTTTTCGAGTATCCATTCAGCCGGATCGCTGCCGGTGTACTTGAAGTGACGTTGAATCATTGCCTTCACTTCCTCTTTGTCGTCGGCCTCCATGGTTTCTAGTTCAACCATTTCGCGGTTACAAAGCTTTTCAAGATTATGCTCGGGATCGAAAACATATGCTATTCCGCCGCTCATACCTGCGGCAAAATTTTTACCTGTTCTGCCAAGTACGACTACTCTCCCCCCTGTCATATACTCGCAAGCGTGATCGCCGACGCCTTCAACTACTGCCTTCACGCCGGAATTCCGGACGCAGAACCGCTCGCCGGCCTGGCCGCGGATGTACGCCTCTCCTGACGTTGCGCCATAGAACGCTACGTTACCAACGATGATATTATCCTCTGGTTTGAACGTAGCCTCCTTATCCGGATAGATAACAAGCTTTCCTCCTGACAGACCTTTACCGAAATAATCATTGGCTTCACCCTCCAGCTCGAACGTTACGCCAGGTGCGACGAACGCCGCAAAACTCTGGCCTGCCGATCCTTTGAAGTGGAGATGGACCGTGTCTTCGGGAAGGCCTTTACCTTTATATTTTTTGGAGATCTCATTCGACAGCAAAGCCCCGACTGAACGATCAGTATTCTTGATCAGAAATTTTTCCTGAACCGGCTCGCACTCATCCAATGCCGGACGGGCCGCTTCAACCAGTTTCCAGTCGAGTACACGCTCCAGTTCAAAATCCTGTTCGATCTGTTTGTATAGACCAACGTATTCGCTACCAGGCTCAGCATGAAGAATGGGCGACAAATCGAGCTTCTTGATTTTCCAGTTGTCTACGTCCTTCTTCACACGCAACATGTCGCTGCGGCCGATCATCTCATTTACCGTACGAAATCCCAACTCAGCCATGTTTTCGCGCAGGTCTTCCGCAAGAAATTTAAAGAAGTTGACGACGTGATCCGGATTTCCGGTGAAAAGCTTGCGGAGTTCTTTGTCCTGAGTAGCTATTCCCACCGGACATGTATTCAAATGACATTTACGCATCATGATACAGCCTTCAACGACTAGCGCAGCCGTTGCAACGCCCCACTCCTCAGCACCAAGCATGGCCGCCACGGCGATGTCACGCCCCGTGCGAATTTGTCCATCCGTTTGCAGTGTTACCCGGCTTCTCAGATTGTTCTTAACAAGAGTTTGGTGCGCCTCGGCGAGACCGAGTTCCCAGGGCAATCCTGCATGACGCACAGATCCCAGTGGTGATGCTCCGGTACCTCCGTCGGCGCCGGAAATCAAGATGGCGTCAGCCTTTGCCTTCGCCACCCCTGCGGCAACAGTTCCTACACCAGCTTGTGAAACCAGTTTCACGTTTATGCGTGCCTGACGATTGGCATTCTTCAAATCAAAAATCAGTTGCGCGAGGTCTTCGATCGAATAGATGTCGTGATGTGGGGGCGGTGAAATCAATCCTACGCCAGGAGTCGAATTCCTTACGCGGCCAATCCACTCGTCTACCTTGTGACCCGGAAGCTGACCACCTTCACCAGGCTTGGCCCCCTGAGCCATTTTGATTTGAATTTCATCAGCATTAGAAAGATAATGACTTGTTACGCCAAAACGGCCAGAGGCAACTTGTTTGATAGCGGAGCGTTCCCAGTCACCATTCTCTTTTCTTTCGAAGCGAACTTCATCCTCGCCACCTTCACCGCTATTGCTCTTGCCGCCGATGCGATTCATGGCAATTGCCAAGGTTGTGTGGGCCTCGTGAGAAATTGAACCAAATGACATGGCTCCGGTAGCGAAACGTTTCAAGATTTCATCCGCCGGTTCAACTTCACTAAGAGGAATGGGATTACGTTTCTTGTATTCGAATAAACCGCGGATCGATAATTGATCCTTTGACTGGTCGTTTATCTTTTGTGCGTATTTCTTATATAACTCGAAACTGTTGTTCTTGGTAGAATGCTGAAGAAGGTGAATAACCTCGGGACTGAACAAATGTTTTTCGCCGCGTCTCTTCCATTGGTAAACACCGCCAGCCTGCAGTTCAGTCGATTGGTTTTTATACGCAAGATGATGACGAATCAATACTTCTTTGGCAAGATCATCAAACGAGAGTCCCTCGATTCTGCTGATAGTTCCCCTGAAGCATTTTTCGATTACGTCACTACCCAATCCAAGCGCCTCGAAAATCTGTGCAGACTGATAAGACTGCAGCGTACTAATACCCATCTTGGACATCACTTTGAGAAGCCCGCTACCCACTGCCTTCTGATAATTCGAATATGCCTCCTCGTCGGTCAGTGGTTTGCCGAACAAACCTTGCTTGTTCATGAAGTGGATCGTTTCAAGGGCCATATATGGATTAATGGCACTTGCTCCGTAACCAATGATTGTAGCGTAGTGATGAACTTCCCACACGTCACCGGCCTCTACAATAAGGCCTGCATTTGTGCGGATACGTTTTTCGACAAGTGAATGGTGAATTGTTCCAACGGAAAGCAGCGAGGGTATGGGTGCATAATCCTCGCTAATACGGCGATCGGACAAAATCAAAATCCTTTTTCCGGCACGTACCGCTTTCTCGGCCTCACAACAAATGCGATTGAGGCTCTCCTCAAGTCTGCCCGGCTGGCCATCAGCTTTAAAAACACATTGGATGACGGCATACTCAAAACCCTGGTCCTGGAGGTGCTTAAGTTTCTCGAGATCGGCATTAAGCAGAACAGGTTGGGAAATATGTATCTGACGTGTATGCTCCGGCGTTTCGTCAAGAACATTGAGGCTTTGTCCGACGCGCGTAAACAGAGACATCACAAGACGTTCGCGAATCGGATCTATAGGTGGATTACTAACCTGTGCGAAGTGTTGCTTGAAATAATTCGAAATATGCCGGCTTTCCTTCGACAGCACAGCCAACGGCGTGTCGTCACCCATTGAGCCCACGGCCTCGTATCCTTTCTCTGCCATGGGCAGGATAAGCGTCTTTATATCCTCCGACGTGTAGCCATAGACGTTCTGCCGTTGTACCAGAGACCGCTCATCGAAGTTGTCGTCAAACCACTCGGGTTCCGGCTCCAGGCGCAGCTTCAATCGGTTTTGAATGATCCAGTTGTAGTACGATTTCCCTTCGTAGACCGCACGTTTTACTTTGTCATCGTCGAGCACCTTGCCTTGTTCGAGATCGACCATAAGCATCTTGCCCGGTGTCACTCTTCCTTTTTCAAGAACATCTTTCGGATCAACAGGAAGAGCCCCGGCTTCAGAGGCGGCAACTACCCGCCCCGACCGGGTAATACAGTAACGTAGCGGACGAAGCCCATTGCGGTCGAGAGTTGCCCCGATTCTTGAGCCATCCGTGAAAACCAGAGCTGCAGGTCCATCCCAAGGCTCCATCATGGATGCGTGATATTTGTAAAACGCCTTGCGGTGCGGATCCATCAGCTTATTATCCTGCCACGCTTCAGGCACGAGCATCATCAACACGTGCGGAAGGGGTCTACCAGACAATACCAGCATTTCCACCAGCGCGTCAAGGTTCGCGGAGTCGGATGACTGAGGATTTGTAATGGGCAAGAGCATTTTCAACTCCTCATCGGAAAACATCGTTGATTTGAATAACGATTCTTTCGACTTCATTTTGTTTACGTTGCCACGGATGGTGTTGATTTCACCATTGTGGGCAATATAACGGAAGGGCTGGGCGAGTTTCCAGTTGGGGAATGTATTTGTGGAGAAACGCGAATGCACCAGCGCGAGGGCCGTTCGAATCCGGGGATCCTGAAGATCAAAAAAGTATTTACGTAACTGTTCTGTTCTCAGCTGACCTTTATAAACTATCGTCCTGGATGAGAAACTCGCTATATAAAATTCTTTGCTGGAACCTTTATCCTTACCCGCAATAATGTGCTGCGTGTAGTTGCGAAGGATGAACAATTTCCTTTCGAGCATCTCGCCCGTCCAGCTTTCGTCTTTTGGTTTAACGAAAACCTGTTCGATCACTGGCTCTACCTCCGCCGCGCCCGGGCCGGGTACGCTATGATCAACAGGCACACCCCTGAACCCGAGTAATTCAAAACCGAGTTCCTTAAAGTTTTTGCGTAGCGCCTCCCTGCATCCGTTCATCACTTTTTTGTCGCGGGGGAAGAAGACCATTCCTACACCATATTTTCCAAAGGCCGGAAGATCAAATCCGAGGCGCAGGCTTTCTTCAACAAAAAACTCGTGGGGTAACTGGAAAAGGACCCCGGCACCATCGCCGGTCTTTGGCGAACTACCCTTCCCGCCGCGATGTTCCATATTTTCCAACATCGAAAGAGCGTCACGGAGAGTTTGATTATTTTTAGTGCCGTTTACGTTAGCCACGAAGCCGATTCCGCACGAATCGTGTTCCAGCTCAGGGGTGTACAAACCACTTCTGGTTTCTTCTTTCATCAATTTAAGTTTACTGGTTGTAGTTGTAGTCTTGTACCCGTTTAGGGCGAAACGAGTTTTTGAAATTACGGAATAAACAGAACTTAATTTGGAGGCACAGGGTACAGCACAGAATTTTTGGAATCTTTTCAGAAATGATTCGAAATACTTAAAAATGTCAAAAACGAACACGATTGCACTGTGGCTGATTTTGAAATTTTGAAATTAAACCGAAAACGATTGAAATTTTTGTAAAAAGTGTGGTTGGTTGACCCTCTGCTTTCAAATCCACATCACTTTGTGGCATGATCCACAATCCCCCTGACCATCTCTTTTTTCCCGGGTGGTCCCGGCAAGGTTTCGACTTTCAACCCCTGTTGCCGAAGATCCCGTTTCAACTGTCCCTTAGCACAATAGGTCACGAAGACGCCTGATGGCCGCAATCCTTGGATGACTTTCGCAAGGAGTGGCAAATCCCACATCTCGGGTTGTCTTGACGGCGCGAAAGCATCAAAGTAGATGACATCGTACGCATTCGGGACTATCCCGAAGTCCTGCAATTTGTCCTGGTGTTTGACAAATGTAAACTTGTCTGTCACACGATGGGTTGCACTCCAGGCCAGGTCATGAAGTCCGTTTAGCCAATCCTGTCCCATGATCTTTTCACCGTAATTCAAACAACGATAGATTTCCGGCCCCAGCGGATAGGCCTCCAGGGTCTCATAACGAACAGGTCGATTCTGGATTCGGCTAAACTCCAAAGAAAGCAAAGCATTCAGACCCGTGCCAAAGCCCACCTCCAGTATCGAGACCGTTTCCGTGTGACTCGCGCACCAGAAAGCAAGACCTTGCTGTATGAATACATATCTCGATTCCTGAATTGCACCATGAACAGAATGATATGTCTCATTCATTTGCGTGTTCAACAACGAATGAGAACCGTCTCCTGTGATAATCAGGTTTGGTGATGACATTATTCCTTAAATATCAAAGCAACCGCATAGGCGTTGATGCCTTCTTCCCTGCCAACGAAACCAACTTTTTCGGACGTGGTCGCTTTGATGGATACATCTCCTTCCCCGATCTGCATCAACGGCGCCAGCGCACTTTTCATCGCAGAAATATGCGGGTTGATCTTCGGCTGCTCGAGACAAATCGTACAATCGACGTTGCCTATCTTCCAGCCTTCGGTTGCGAGCAGGCTCGTTACCTCCCTGAGAAAAAACTTACTGTCCATACCTTTCCATCGGTTGTCGCTATTTGAAAAGTGAAAACCAATGTCGCGCAGGTCGGCAGCGCCGAGAAGTGCGTCGCATATAGCATGAATCAGCACATCGGCATCGGAATGGCCTACTGCCCCTTTTTGTGCTGGTAGATTGATGCCGCCAAGCCATAGCTCGCGGCCTTCGACAAGTTGGTGCACATCGTACCCCATTCCCACTCTGATTTTTTTCATAGAACTCACTTTGTGGCTTTGTAGTACAATGTGTTGGAATTCGATTCGTCAAGTATCTGGCCGGCTACACGCTGCACATCGGTACGTGTGACCTCTTCAATAAGATCAATCTCGCGGTTCACCAGATTTGCATCACCGGAAAGCTTCGAGAATGCAAGGTTCATCGCACGGTTCATCACTTCAATTTCACCGAACTCAATAGTTGATTCGGCCTGGTTTTTCACCTTCTTCAATTCCTCTTCAGTCGGGCCGTCTGCCACAAATTCATCTATGATCACTTGCACTTGTTGATCTGCTTGTGATAACGACGTTCCGGGCTTAATCCGACCGCTGACAACCAGCAAACCCGGATCAACTGAGCCCATGACAAAAGACGAGATCGATGTAAAAATCTCTTTCTCTTTTACAAGTTTTTGATATAGCCGGCTTGACTGGCCCCTACTGAGAATATCACTCATCAGGTCACAGGCGTAGTAATCTTTGTGAAATCTTCCCGGCATATGCCACGCCTTATAGAACGCGTCGGCAGGAACCGGCGCATTGACTTCAGACAAACGTTTCTCCTTTTGGGGAGATTCCTGCGGTAGGCGGCGATCCCCGGGCTTTCCGGCGGGAATGGGAGCGAACCATTTTTCGCAAAGCATCCTTACCTGTTCAACGGTGACATTACCCGCAACGACGAGTATGGCGTTATTTGGTACATAGAAGGTGTAGAAAAATTCCCGGACATCATCAAGTGTAGCGTTTTCGATGTGACTGATTTCTTTTCCAATCGTTGCCCACTGGTAAGGATGGGTTTTATACGCCAGAGGACGAAGTTTTAACCACACATCTCCATACGGCTGGTTTAGATAGCGTTGTTTAAATTCTTCAATGACTACTTTTTGCTGTACATCGAGCACTTTCGGTTCAAAGGAAAGGCCAAGCATGCGGTCGCTTTCAAGCCAGAAGCCTGTCTCAAGATTTGTTGCCGGAAGTGTAAGATAGTAGTTTGTGATGTCTGTATTAGTGAACGCATTATTCTCACCACCTACCAGTTGAAGCGGCTCATCGTAACTGGGAATATGCTTTGAGCCTCCGAACATAAGATGCTCAAATAAATGTGCAAACCCAGTCTTATCCGGCTGTTCATCGCGCGAACCGACTTTATACAGGATGTTCATCACTGCGATCTGGACAGTCGGGTCTTCATGTACGATTACACGCAAACCATTATCCAGCGAAAATTCTTCAAACGCTATCATAGTTCGCAAAAATAACAGTTGCGACGCAAAAAAGAACCGCCACTTAAAACTATTCCACCAGCTGAGTTTCCGGCACCGGAACCGGAAGAATAATGGAGAATGTAGTTCCCTTCTCCACCTCGGAAGACGCAGAGACGGATCCACCAAGTTTGGTAACGGATTCCTTAAGGATATAAAGCCCTAACCCTGACCCTTGTGTCTGGTCGGTCGCCCGATAGAACATTTCGAAAATCCGGTTGATATGCGACTCGGATATTCCTTTCCCGTTGTCAGAAACTGACAACACATATGATCCCGCATCCTTTCGGGCGCTTATCTTCACAAATGGATCACGACCCTCGTCTACCCAATGAAACTTGATCGCGTTGCTGAGTAGATTATTCAAAATAATCTTCATGCGAGTGACATCAGATACCATCAGACCATCGAGCTCATCCTCTACAATGAATCGAATGCGGCTGAAGTTCGGGCTAAACTCATGGTCTTGCAGGAGGCCTTCGACAAAATCCCGAAAGCAAAAAGAGTCATACTTCACCGGCATCCTGATGTTTCTCGAATACGTGACAACCTCCTGAATAAAAGCCTCCAATTTGTGAACACTCCGTTCCATCATGGTGAGATATTGCGTCTGAGATTCGCCGGGATGATCCATCTGGGCAACGCGAATAAGACCCAATATGGATTTCAATGGTGCGCTCAGATCGTGTGATGCACTGTAGACGAACCGATCTAATTCCGAGTTACGCATTCGCAGTTCCTCATTCGCCTTCTGCAATTCCATCGTGCGCTCATTGATCACCTCCTGCAGAAACTTTTTCCTTCGGTTCATAAGTACCGAAGTCAGTCCATATGAAGCCCAGGCAATAAGCAGCACCCCGGAAAAGACGATCATTGCGAAGGTCGTCTTCTTCCAATACGGCGGTGCAACTGTGAGAGTTAGTTCAGCCGGATCACTCCAACCAAAGCCGGTATTTTTTTTTGCGCGGACGTTTATTGTGTAGACTCCGTCGTTAAGTCGCGACAGACTTAGTTGCTGGCCTTCAATCGGTGTCCAAACCGAATCCTTCGTGAACTTCCATTGAAGATTTATTTTATTTTCCGGAAAAGATATGGGCGAAAACCGAAGGGTAATGAAGGACCCGTATTCAGCCGATAATCCGTTAATAAAACGTGTAGCTACGCCGTTAACGCGGGCATCAACACAAAAAGGTTTTCGGGTATTCATGCTCGTAAGCAGAGATCCCCGCGCTGACGCAACTCCATAGGAAGTGCCTATCCATACTTCCCGGGCCGGTGTAACGTATATACCGTGATCTGTAATTGTATTTGAGGGCAACCCTGTATTTTCATCGTACAACCAGTACTCGTTCGAATCTACATCGTACCGGAAGAGCCCGTATGAATTTGCAAAAAGGATATTTTTCCTGTCTAATAATTCGACAGAGCTCACCGGGTATTCCTCGAACTTTTCACCGAATGTAACTCTTTCGATAGCCTGATCCTGGAACCTTAATAATCCTTCACTGCTGGCAAGCCAGATCACATCGTCGCCATCAATCGCCATATCGACTACGTTGAGGTCACCTCGAACGAAAAAAGGCAGGGGCGCGCTTATATTCCGAAATCTGTCGTCGCCATGGCCTTTAAAAAAAAGATATGACATATTACCACTTGCAGTTGCATAAATTCCATCGGTTCCTTCGCGCACGAGATTTATATCATTCTGGGTGAGGTCACGCGTGCTGAACCTCTCCACTGTGGCTGAATCCGACATCATTTTAATTTCGTCGGTCCCTGCCTGACTTATCCACAGGTTATCCCTCTTGTCAAGAAAAATATCATGAACAAAATTTCCATCGGATGAAAAGTCCCACGTTTTTACAAGCTTGCCTTCCTGGAATTGGAGGACGTTCGAGCTTGAGGCTGCCCAAAGGGTTTCATCACGAAATTCCAGCGCCTGAAAATAATTCTGACTCCCGGCGTGAAGCACCCGTCTTGACCAGTCATGTTCGCCATCTGGCGTAAGTTCGACGAGTGTTTCCTTAGTGCAATAATACACCCGGTCATTTTCGTCATCATACGCAATCCCTTCTACGAAGTGTGTTTGTGAACCGATATCACTTAAGACAAACAAATTCTTTTGTACCAATACCAGGCCCTTGTCCGTCGACACCCAGATATCATTTTCGTTACTGACAAAACAGTGATTGATTCCATTGAAATTATACTGGAGGCTTTCCCACACGAATTCAGGAGAAAGTTTTATCCGATGCAAATCCTGCTCATAGGTACTCACCAGTAGAGAAGAATCGCTGTCCAATGCAAGGTGAGACACATGACGTACGGGAAACATGTTCTCCAGTTGGCTTATTCTGTCCCCTGCAATTCGGGCGAAATACAATCCGCTACGTGAGGCGATCCATAAACTTTTATTAAACCAGAGTACGCTGCTTATGTCCGTGGGCAACTTAATTCCCTTCATTGCGATAAACTTGTCGCCACCCTTTGAATATCGAAACACCTTCCCGTTGTATGAAATGACGAAAAGATTCTTCTCATCATCTTCGAAAAATGAAAACGATCTCACGAAGACAGCGGAACGGTTTTCTTCCCCGAAATCATACCTTTTGATGTCCTTGCCATCAAAACGGGTGACAGACTTCGGCTCGCCGAACCAGATCATGCCGAAATGGTCTTCATAAGCGGATTTCGGAAACCAAATAGCGCTGTCGGAAAAAAACCGTTCCCCTTTGAGCAGAGGTTGGAAGGCAACAGTATCAATAGTATTTTGAATTTCGATTACATCGAGATCGCCGAATGCGAGTAAACGGCCATTTTTTGTGTGCAGAAAGCCCTTTACATACTGACTTCGAAAAGCATCTTTATACGTCGTGAATTTCAGTCCATCGTATTTGACCAGCCCATCGTCAGAAGCGATCCATAAAAAACCCAAAGAATCCTGGGTTACGGCCTTGATAACATCGCTTGGCAATCCATGTTCAACCCGATATTGATGGAAACGGTGATGCTGGCCCCGGGCTGGAACAAAAGCTGTAAGCAAGAGTAGAAGAAATATAAACCGCATGCGCCAATAGCCCAAACCACCTGCAAGCTTACGAAATTTTTTGCTGCGAATGGGACTGTATAATATAGGGTATTCTCAGAAGGATAAAAAAACTCTGATAACTTTACGGCGCTTGCTATTAATATGAAATTCAACCGTCGCAATCTCCCTGACTCGGTTCTAGCGGACCTGTATGAGGCTCTTCTTACCCCCCGAATGATCGAAGAAAAGATGCTGATTCTGCTGCGCCAGAATAAGATCAGCAAATGGTTTAGCGGAATCGGCCAGGAAGCAATCTCGGTAGGCGTCGCTCAGGCATTGCAACCGGATGAATACATTTTACCGATGCACCGCAACCTGGGCGTATTCACCAGCCGGAAATTGCCACTTGAGCGTTTGTTTGCCCAATGGCAGGGTTCACTTTTGGGTTACACTAAAGGTCGCGACCGATCGTTTCATTTCGGCATTAAAGAGCATCATATTGTGGGTATGATTTCGCATCTCGGTCCGCAAAACGGTGTGGCTACTGGCATAGCACTGGCAAGTCGACTGACGAATGAAAAAAAAGCAACGGCGGTTTTCAACGGCGACGGCGGGACGAGTGAAGGCGACTTCCATGAGGCGTTAAATCTTGCCGCTGTCTGGGATCTTCCGGTCATTTTCATCATCGAGAACAACGGATATGGTCTTTCTACGCCCAGTGTTGAGCAGTTCCGATGTAAAAGTTTTGTCGACAAGGCTCCCGGCTACGGAATCGAAGGATACTGCATCGATGGTAACAATATACTTGAAGTGTATCAGACAGTCACTGAAATTGCCGAATCTATACGACAAAACCCCCGGCCTGTTTTACTCGAGTGTATGACGTTCCGAATGAGAGGCCACGAAGAAGCCTCAGGTACGAAGTATGTTCCTAAATCGCTTATGGACGAGTGGGCGAAAAAGGACCCTCTAACGAACTTTGAACAGTTCCTGCTGGCTGAAGGAATTCTGACCACCGACAAGATCGAGTCACTCAGAAAAACAATAAAGGTTGCCATTGACGACGGTCTGTCCGTGGCCTTTGCGGAACAGCCCCCGGTGCCGGATACGGACCGTGAAGTAGCTGACCTTTTTGCAAAACATGAAGCTGTGCTTTCGACACCTGCAACGTTAGACAAATCGGAAAGGCGCTTTATTGATGCAATTTCTGACGGTCTGCGCCAATCCATGGAGAAACATCCTGAATTGGTTCTCATGGGGCAGGACATCGCCGAATATGGGGGTGTTTTCAAGATAACAGATGGATTTGTAAACCAATTCGGACGCCATCGCGTACGCAACACGCCCATCTGCGAATCGGCAGTAGTCGGTGCCGGGCTCGGGCTCGCTATCAAGGGCATGAAAGCCATGATCGAAATGCAATTCGCGGACTTCGTTTCTGAGGCAATGACGCAGATCGTGAACAATCTGGCAAAAAGTCACTGGCGCTGGGGTCAGGCCGCCGATGTGGTTATTCGGATGCCTACCGGCGCCGGAACAGCCGCAGGACCATTCCATTCACAAAGCAACGAATCCTGGTTTTTTCATACTCCGGGGCTCAAAATCGTGTATCCCTCAAATCCATATGACGCAAAGGGCTTACTGTGTGCTGCATTTGAGGATCCGAATCCGGTTATGTATTTTGAACATAAAGCACTCTACCGCTCCGTAAAGGAGGAGATCCCAAATTCGTACTATACGGTTGAAATCGGAAAAGCTGCGCGAATTCGCCAGGGTAACGAATTGAGCATCATCACTTATGGAATGGGAGTCATTTGGGCCAGCGAAGTTCTGAATGAAATGGACTGCCAGGCAGATCTGATCGATCTACGCACGTTGCTGCCGTGGGACAAAGAAACGGTATCGGAAAGCGTAAAAAAGACTGGTCGTGTATTAATTCTTCATGAAGACACGTTAACAGGAGGGATTGGCGCAGAAATCAGCGCCTGGATTACCGAAAACTGCTTCCGGTTTCTTGACGCGCCTGTTCTCCGGGTGGCCAGCCTCGATACACCAGTTCCTTTTGCCCCCACTTTGGAGCAGAATTTCCTGCCTAAAGGAAGGTTGAAAGAGAGAATTAAGGAGTTGCTCGGATTTTGATTAAATTAGCAGGTTCCAAGTATTATTTTTTGAACGCACGGTCCCCTCATAGCATTGCCACCATCGCATCATCTTACCGGTGCCTGTGCCTTATTGTTCTGATGGTCTTTCTTGCTATCGGAGCCAGCGGGCAAAATACAAAAGGAGACACCCCTGCAAGTTCGCGTGAAAACCGATTCAAGACGGGTCCTCGAAAAGACAAAAAGAAGGTAAAATCGTCGCGACGGGTGGCATCCTCCCGGGATGGATACCGGGCACGCGGCAAGGCGCGAGGCGGCGAAAAAGCTGGCAAACCGTTGAAGCCTGTGTTCAATGTGCATAAACCACGTGAACGCGAGCGCGCCTGGAAGGGAGATTTGACAGGCAGGCCCCTCCGGAAAAGAAATTCTTCAAGCAAAAAAGTTTACCTACACCAGCAGAGGGGGCCTTATGTGAAGCGGAATCCCCCCGATCGACAAGGAAAACAGAATGTAACCCGCGGCCGGGCCACGAGAATTCGCTCGGCCACCGGAAGCGTTCGCAATGTGTATCCCCAGCGGGGACCATATGTCAATAACCGCTCCTCAAGACCGCGCGACACACAACGTCCGGTATCCAACAAGCAGGTCCTTGCCCGACTGAAAAAACTTCAGACGGATGGAAAACGAAGGCCTGGTGAAGACCGCAAAACGAGAGTTGTTCCCAGAAGCGCTTCAAGACCTTTTATCAGGCATAAAAGCATAAATGTTTGGGCAAATTTCCCCCGGGAAAAACGCAAGGGTGAACAAGCCCAGACCACCGACATAGCCGGACGAAAAATTCGTGGCCGTAATTTCGAAACACCACGACGTCGTTTCATTCCCGCGCCGAATACGTATCGTGGTCGTCGCGAAATAAAGAAAGATCGACCTTATACCGGGCCTGCAGGCGGATACAAGAGTGCCACACGCGGAAGCGGGGCCTGGCAGGGAGATATCGCGGGCCGACGGATCCGGCATCGCGACCGATCCAGCAAAAAACGTATTGAGGGAATTCCTTTCTTTTCAAAAAAACCGAGATCAGCAACGCGGAGTGGACGTGTCGGAACGGGTTTACCGGCTCTACGGCCCGGAACAAATGTTTCCGGGATTCCCGTAAAGAGACGCCTGGGACGAGGTTTTTCCGATCAGGGAGAAGGGTATTCCGGAGGAATAAAGAGAGGTCGCCAGATGAAGGGCGGCGGAAGCGTCAGCGGAAGACTCTGGAACAATGATGGGCGGGCAATTGCGACCAGAACACCAAAAACGGGTATTCCCGGGTTCCCTGTTAAGAGAAGGCTTCCAAGGGAATTTCAGGATCAGGGAGAGGAGTTTACGGGCTTGATCAAGGCCCGCAGGCCCAAGAAAGGCGGAGGCAGCGTTAGTGGAAAGCTCTGGAATAACGACGAAAAGCCGATAGCCGGCCGTCAACCGGCAAGTGGTGAACGCGCCGCGAATTATGCGGGCAATATCAAAGTCAAGAGCCGGGGGCCGTCGGCAGCCGCACGAAAGGCAGCAGCGTTCAAAGGAAATAACAAGCTGATGTCCATGCAGCCAGCATTTTCGGACCAGGGCGAGGAATTTACCGGCCATCAAAGGCTTTCACGATTCAGGCGAAATTATATACAGAACAAGCTTGCGAATGAAAACTCAATCAAGAAGAAAAGGCCTGATAAAACAATCTATGCTGTAACCGGGCTCCAGGTCAAAGTAAAGCGTCGTAACTATGTCCAAAACAAGAACGCTGCTGACGATGCATTGAAAAAACTTAAACCGACCGAAACAGACAGGAGTGTAGCCGGTCTTCAGGTTCGGGTTAAACAGGATAAATATGTTCGCAATCCCGCTAGCTCATCGGAAGCCCTTAAAGTTCGCGAGCCTGGACGGGCATTTGCCCGCATAACGGATTACCAGGGAAATATCAAAATGCAGAAGTATCGCTTTTCCAGAAACCGGGGACTCCACCCCGACGCGCAGTTTGTCCGCACAAACAAAAATAATGTGCGGGAGGAAAGGGATACGGTTACGAACTTTAAGCTATGGTGGGCACGTTTATTTAAAAAACAGGATACCCAGCCGGACCATTTGAAAGAAAAAGGGAAAAAACCCCGTTATGACAAGGGCGAGTTGGGAATGTGGTACGACTGAAACGGTATTATGAAATGGAATAGTTTGCGCTCGATCGATCAGATTGAGCAGATAAAGATAGAATCGAGGCATGCCCCGGTGATAATTTTTAAACACAGTACGCGTTGCAATATCAGCCGTGCATCACTGGACCGGTTGGAGCGAAATTGGCAGGATGGAGAAACACCGGGGGTGAAATTATATTTCCTTGATCTTCTTTCCTATCGTCAGATCAGTGACAAAATCGCCGACGAGTTCGGGGTTTACCACGAATCTCCTCAGGTGATGATTATCAGAAATGAAAAAGCTACGTACGACAGGTCACATTTTGATATCGACTATCACCAGATCATCAAAGAGATCAGAAGTTGAATATGATTTCCTGCCTGATCGCCTCCGAAAGCGAAAGTGCTACGGGACAGGTTCGCGCAGCGTGCTTTAGCTTTTCTTTTTGAACTGGGGTGGCATTCAAATTATGATGATGAAACGTGATATGGATTTCGGTGATACGTCGGGGGTTCGAGGCCATAACTTTCACGATGTCAGATTTCAGACCGGCAAGATCGATGCCTTCTCGTTCTGCAAGCATACCCATTAGTGTCATCATGCAACTATTCAATGATGCACAGGTTAAATCCGTTGGGCTAAATGCTTCCCCCTTTCCGTTGTTGTCGGGTGGGGCATCTGTAATAATCTGGTTAGCCGAACGAAGATGGGTAACTTCTGTTCGAAGTTTACCCTGATATTTACCCGTCATTGAAACCATATGGTATTAGTTCTGTTAAAAATTTGCGATACATGTCAGAAAGCATAAATTTATCTTAACATTCGAATTCATGCGCCGGATTTTTCAGTTTTTGCTGGTTCTTTTTGTTGGAAGTGGGCTGACGATACCTGCAACCGCACAAACCCAGGACAGTTATGAATACCAATCAGAGTTTACCTGGGGAATCAATAAGAACACCTCAGGCGGATTGATCGGAGGTCTCGTTTTTAAAAAGGCGCGGAAGCTGAATGACCGCGTGCTGGAGACCTATGGACTGGAGTTGATGAATGTAAAGCATCCCCAGGAACGCCGCAGACCGTCAACGACTGGAAATACCTTTATTTTTGGGAAGTCTAACTACCTGTACGCCGTGCGGCTACAATATGGACGAGATCTGCTTTTGTTCAAAAAAGCTCCCCAGCAGGGCGTTGAAATCAAAGCAGTTTTTGCCGCCGGGCCCACTATTGGTGTAGTGGCTCCATATTTTGTGGAATATAAATTATCCACCGATAACGTCACGGTCCGCGGGCCGTTTACCGACGAAATCTCGTTTCCGGATATTTCCGGGACAGGGCGACTATTCGAAGGAATCGGGGATTCTAAACTTACTTTGGGAGGAAACATCAAAGCAGCCATGAATTTTGAATTGGGGACAATAAAGAGTCAGGTCACCGGATTTGAGGCTGGTTTTCTTCTGGACGCTTATTCCAAAACGGTTGAAATTATGAGTTCTACGAAGAATTATTCTGTGTTTCCTACTGTTTACATAACGTTGTTCTATGGATCCCGGAAGTAGTTTGAAAAAATTTTTCCGAAAAATGTGACCTTTTTCTACCTTTGACATTCCAATACCTGAACATTACTTGAAACCTATGCAACCTAAGAAATCAGAAAAAGCGGATTTGACCCGGAAAACGTTCATGTTTTTTAACATTGGACTGATTGTGAGCTTGTTATTGGCTATCGCTGCCTTCACTTACAAGGTTGAGGATGACTCTTCAAAGAAGAACCTTGCCAATAATAACATGATGGTAGAGGAAATTCTTGAGGTTCCCCCTACTGAGCAGCTGCCTCCTCCGCCCCCAAAAATTGAACAACCAAAAATTATCGAGGTCCCCGATGACAAGAAGATAGAGGAGGAAATCGAAATTAATATGGATGCGGAAACGGATATCAACGAAACCAAAGTTGAAATTCCTATGGCGCCGGTTGTTGTAGAGGAAAAAGAAGACCCGAATACAATTTTTACTGTTGTTGAAGAAACTGCCGCACCGATCGGCGGTATGGGAGCCTTCTACGAGTTTGTTGGGAAGAAGATAAAATATCCTGCTCAGGCGAAAAGGATGGGAATCGAAGGTAAAGTGTTCGTTGAATTCGTAATCGAGAAAGACGGAACCATTACCGACGTTAAGGCCATCAAAGGAATTGGTGCCGGATGTGATGAGGAGGCTGTGCGCATCCTTCAATCGGCCCCTAAGTGGAAGCCTGGAAAGCAGAGAGGAAAACCGGTTCGCCAGAAAATGGTGCTTCCAATTGCCTTCAGACTCTCTTCTTAAGCTAAGTAAGACCGTAAAGAAAACTCATAGGCTGGCCCCAAAGGTCAGCCTTTTTTTATTCCACCAACAGACCTAGTGCCAATCCTCCTGCAATTATCAGCGTTGATGGAACACGGGTGAAAATCATCAGACAAAATGTGGCAATCGTTACACCAAAATTCAGGAATGAATTTTCAAGTGGTTGGAAAAGGATCACTGCAGATGCGGCGACAAGCCCGGCGCTTGCGGCCGTAATTCCCTCTAAAGATGCTCGAACAGCCCGGTATTTCTTCAGGTTGTCCCAAAATCGAATAACGAAAAAGATCAGAAACGTACCGGGAAGAAAAATACCCAGAGCCGACATCATAGCTCCCAAAATCTCACCTCCCACACCGTAGTCGCGCGATGACAACGCGCCAATGTATGCGCTGAAAGAAAATGCAGGCCCGGGCAGCGCCTGGGCTACCGCATAGCCCGATAAGAATTCATTTGGGGAAATCGGGTGATGAAAGGGTTTGGGTGCATACTCTCGTTTTAGTCGGCTTTTTAGCTGCTTAACCTTACGGCTGGGTTCACCTTCCTCTGTGGCGTGTTCATCGACAAATTCGGTATAAAGTAATGGCACAAGCACCTGACCTCCGCCAAAAACAAGACTTCCACTCCGGTAAAAGTTTTCAAAAAGCTTGACGGGAAGGGCTTTGGTGAGCCCACCGAGAATAGCAGCAATAATCAATACCCCAGCCCATAATGTAAAATTTGACCATTCAATCCGGAATCCGTGTTTTTCTTCCTTTGGCTGGGCGTGGTATTTCAGCGAGGTTACCAATCCGGCGCCGATAATTATTGCGGGAAATATAAATGGTGTCTGGAAGAAGTACGACACCACTGCAGCTGTCGCCATTAACGCGATTCCGATTTTCGTCTTCACGGTTTTCTGACTAATCACCCACGCGCCATAACTCACGAATCCAACTGCCATTGGCTGGATAAACCTTGTGAACTCGGTGGACCAGTTCTTCTCCTGAATGTTCGACATTATGACGGCGGCCGCAGTCATAAAGATTACGGAGGGCAGAATCCAGACGAGCAACGTAAGGTAGGCAAGATTAGGTCCTCCGAACTTGAAACCGATCGCTATTAGCATTTGAGTCGAGGCGGGGCCAGGCAAGATCTGACAAAGAGAATTAAGTTCAAGCAGTTCGGCCTCCGTCAAATACTTCCGTTTCTGAACCAGGATCTTCTGGAAGTGCGCCAAATGGGCTTGAGGGCCTCCGAACGTAGTTAGCGCCAGAACCAAAACATCACGGAGAAAAATGAAGTATCGAACTCGTTGAAACACTGCCGGGACATTAAAATGAGTCCACAATGGGGATTATTTCTTCAAACCGATCTCACGCAACCGCTGATCCAGAAACTCCCCTGCTGTGATATCTTCCCACTGTTTTGGATTCCCATCATCGACGCATTGAGGTAAAGCAGCGAGGCTCATTTCCGAACGCGGATGCATAAAGAACGGTATGGAGTACCTTGCCGATTTCATCTGTGCAAATGGAGGATTAACCACGCGGTGAATTGTCGAGCGTAATTTTCCATTCGTAAGACGCTCCAGCATATCACCCACATTAACTACGAGCTGATCCGGCAGCGCGGTAATAGGAATCCATCGCCCATCGCGTCGTAGTACCTGCAGACCATCGGCACTTGCACCCATCAACAGCGTAATCAAATTGATATCTCCGTGTTCAGCGGCCCTCACAGCGTCTTCGGGAACCGATTTAGGATCCTCTATGGGAAAATAATGGATTGGCCTCAGGATACTGTTTCCGTTACGGATTTTGTCGTCAAAGTAATCTTCAGGCAACTCCAGAAACAGCGCAATGGCACTGAGCATAAAAGCCCCGGTTTTTTCGAGCGCGCGGTAAACGGCTAGTGTACTTGATTTAAAGTCCGGAACTTCAGCTGGCCAGATGTTGGCTGGATAGCCTTCGTCGGCGAGTTCCCTTTCAGGTAAATCCTGGCCGATATGATAGAACTCCTTTAGGTCTCCCGTATTTCTACCCTTGGCATGTTCCTTTCCCTTCCCGGTGTAGCCACGCTGACCGGCCAGCTCTGCCTTTTCATATTTAAGTTTTACCTCATCGGGAAGCGCAAAAAAGGACTTGATGTCGCGGTAAATGTCGGCCTGCATCTGATCCGCGAGAAAGTGATTCCGAATAGCGACGAAGCCAATATTCTGATACGCCTCGCCCAGTTGTTGAACAAATTTGATTTTCCTTTGATAGTCGTCACCGTAAAAGTCGGCAAGATCCAGTGAAGGAATCTCATCGTATAAAACATCCGCCATGGGTGTTAGTTGTTTCCTGCAAGCTATGCATTTTTGAGTAATTTTACCCTTAGTCGCCTTCGCCGATTTGTTTGACGTGATTGCGACACGCAATGGCCCGACTTTTTATAAGTAATACACATAACCCTAATTTGCATGAAAACTTCCAGAAGAAACTTCCTCCACACGACGTCTAGAGCGGCGGTACTAGGAACATTGGTTTCACCTCTTGCGGCTCATGCCTTTGATATTGGCCCTGGTTTCACAGCAATGGAATTCAAGCAGGATAAATTAGCATATGGCTATGACGCGCTGGAGCCATATATCGATGCGAAAACCATGGAACTTCATTACTCAAAGCATCATGCCGCATACGTGAAGAATGTCAACGAAGCACTCGGAGCCGAAAAGACAAACGTCAAAAACGAAAAGGCGTTGTTCAAGAAAATCGCTTCGATGTCTGATAAAATCCGAAACAATGGCGGAGGCGCATGGAATCACAACTTCTTTTGGAAAATCATGAAACCAAATGGAGGCAACCCATCCGGCAAGATTGCCGAGGCTATCAACGAATCTTTTGGCTCTTTTGATAAATTCAAAGAACAATTCAAGAAAGCTGCACTTGATCAATTTGGTTCAGGATGGGCGTGGCTGGTTACTGATAATGGTAAACTGAGCATTGGTTCAACTCCGAATCAGGATAACCCATTGATGGACGGAGTAAAAACCAAGGGGACACCCGTAATCGGCCTGGATGTTTGGGAACACGCCTACTATCTGAAGTACCAGAACAAGCGTGCAGAGTATGTGGATAACTGGTGGAACGTCGTGAACTGGGACGAGGCGGCAAAGAACCTAGGATAACATATGAGCACAGGTTGTAAGGCCTGTGCTTTACCTTAACTCATCATTTCGCGAAGGACCTGAAGCGATTTTAATTCTCCCAGTCCAAGATGATCGTTGTAGAAGCCTATGAGCAGACCGAGAGCCTCGCGTCGCTGCACATTCGTACATAATACTTCCCTGGTATAATCAGCGTATAGAAGTGTTTTAAGGAGGTCTTCAACCGCCGGGTCAGTTACCCTCAACCCAAGGATATCCTGCACCGTTTGAGCACCAAAGCCCAGAAAACCGCTAAGCTTCAACAGAAACTGCAAGTGAAAGTTTTCGACTTGCTCCGTCAACGTATCAAGCGTGACAAGTGAAGAAATTATAAACTCACACAGGTTCTGGCTATGGCTTTCCTCCTTCACTGTTTTGTTCAGCACTTCATTGAGGAACATGCTTATCGATGATTTGTAAAAATCATGATGAATCGATTGATAGGGGTAAAGGCATTTAATTTCCTTTATCCTGTTTATGTTGGCGTTCTCCCGATGATACACGACCAACTCCACGAGTGTCAGAGGCTGAAACAAGGCCATCCTACTTTTGAGGGATTTATTCCGAACACCGTTCACGATATAACTCTGCAGACCAAACTGGTCTGTGAAAATCGATACAATGATAGATGTTTCACCATAACGGGTAAACCTGAATACGATGCCTTTGGTCTTGAACAACACAGGCCCTAATTTACGACTGCAATTTTGCCCACGATACTTTCACTTCCATCGGGTGTCACGGCCATGATAAGATAAATTCCGGTATCAACCCTTCTGCCTTTGTAATCCCTCACATCCCACGAGGCAGACCCACCGCTAGCCTGTGTTTCGCGAATCAATCTTCCTGAAATATCGGTAATTTTCACTACCGCATCCGTTGCGAGGCCACTGATTCCTACCTCACCTGCGAAGGCGCCCGAAACTGGATTCGGGAAAATCTTAACAGCTTGAAAAGTCTTACCACCCGCGGTTGCGTTGCTTCGAAAGGACGCAATGCCCCGATCCGTCGCAAAGTAGACTTCCCCGGAAACTGGGTCTATTTCGATATCATGGATACGGTTAGACGGCAGCGGACTATTTTCTGTCGTGAAATTTGCCAACGCCTGATCACCGGTTGGATTGAATAACCACACACCGCGTTCCGTTGCGATCCACTTGCGATTTCCGCCGTCGACAGCGATAGCATGAACGGTTTCATCCCGCAGCAGAAAGCGATTTTCAAATATGGGCTTCACAGCATCGCTGTTCTTATCAAAGAAGTAAGCAACTCCCGCATCGGTCCCCACCCAAACATTACCATCGCGGTCTGTTTCCATTTCGTATACACGGTTCGAGGGGAGTCCGCCCTGGCCCGCCTGTACAGACAGATTGACGTGTTGATTCTGATCCTTATCAAAAACCACAAGGCCGCCACCCCGCGCTGGATCCAATGACATCCATACATTATTCCGGAAGTCGGCGTGAAGTTTCACGGGGTATCGCGTATTGGCATGCGGAAAAGAATAAGATTCCCAGGTATTGTCATTGTAATCGAAAAAATGCAACGCCGGAATAGCTCCATAGTTTGCGACCCAAAGCCCGTCAACCGTGCTCGCAATGGAGGTAATACCGACATTCCTTCCTGGCGGAGCCGGGTTGATAAGCGAACTGTTTGTTTCGTCCCAAATCCTGGTTGTCTCCCCTTCATGATCAACCACACCCGTACCGAAACTTCCGATAAATCTTCTTCCCTTTTCGTTGATTTCAATGGATGTGAGATCCGAAGCTGGTAAAGTTTCCGAAGACCAGATCCCACCCTCAAAAACGCTGATGTTGCCCGTGTTATTCAACGGTTCAAAATCCGTTGAGAATCCGCCGGGCACGGCGAATAGTTTCCCCTCGTTGTGGAGAAGTGCAGCGGTTTCGTTGAACAGCGGACCATTGGGAATTATCGACACAAATGAGCCTGTTTCATTGGTGAGTAATCCACTCGAATTCGTCGCAATCCATAATACATCGCCACCGTCTATAGTACCTTTTACAACGCCGGGCTTCGAATCGGTGTATGCTATCGCGGCCTCATTCGAAGCGGGATTGAGAACCCAAACGGTAGTGCCATCTGTGAATACCAGCTTTTCAGATGTAGCCGTTAATCCGAAAAACGTTAGTTCCGGAAGGAAATCGATCTTCGACCATGAGCCGGAATAGTAGGCAAATACCCCACCCTCATCGAAAGTGGCGTAAACGACTTCTCCAACGGTAGCTATACTGGTTGCCGTTGCCGCGAGAATGGTATCGTCAAATCGTTTCCACTTATTAAAGTCAAGCAAATTGTCAGCAAGGTCTCCCGCGATAATTCCCGATTCGGTCGCCAAAAAGACCGAGTCATTACGGATTGCAGAACCGAGTATGCGCATCGTCGTTCCACCTTCGCCCAGGTCGCGCCAGGTTTCCTTGATTTCCTCTCTTGCAAGATCATAAATCAGAACGCCATAGTCGGTGGCAAAATAAGCCATCGTTCCACTCACATGTATACCATTGATCGATTTTGAACCAGAAATTACTGCATTCTTACCTGGATCAAAAAACCGGACACGGTTTCCTCCAATGACGTCAAATGTCCCATCGGTGTAAGCTGCGAGCAGTTTACCTGACGTCGCATCGTGAGCAATTTGTGCGATACCGGTATTATGCAATCCATTTCCCTTATGGTAAGATTGAACTGATCTGTCGTGACGGTCAAAAATCATTACACCGTTTGGTGCCGCCGCGTATACTTTTGATGAGGTTGGCAAAACATCAACCACGGCATAAAACGAAATGTGCACACGCCACGTCCCGATGGGGACATCCTGCGCACAGAGACTTCCGCCGGAAGCAAGAATGTAAAGCGTCAGTTTCAGCATCCGGAGACCAGCTTTCATGGCGTTTTCTTTTTCATTCCTTCGATAAACGCTTTTCGGCCCCTGGCTTCGTATTCATTTTTTTCGCCGAGCATTACCTGCTTTTGATCCTTACTGAGGCGATATGAGAACGAAGCCAGTTCGCCGGTTTGAGCACAGATTGCGTGCACTTTTGTAACGAATTCGGCGACTGCAAGAAGTAAGGGCATTGGGCCAAACGGCCTGCCCTCGAAGTCCATATCGAGGCCCGCGACAATAACGCGCTTGCCATGGTTAGCCATGGAGTTGCAGACTTCCACAATAGATTCATCGAAGAATTGTGCTTCATCTATTCCCACGACATCGCAATCTCCTGAAAGCAGAAGGATGTCGGCCGGAAAATCAACTGCAGTGGAGCGTATTTGATTTTCGTTATGTGAGACGATATTTTCTGCATGATATCGGCTGTCGGTACGGGGTTTGAAAATTTCCACCTTCTGGCGTGCAATGATCGATCGGTTCAGTCTGCGAATAAGTTCCTCCGTTTTCCCGGAGAACATGCAACCGGAAATAACTTCAATCCATCCCACGTGATTTGGGTCGCGTTTTCTGCCAAAATGCGGTTCTACAAACATGTGGCTAAGATAGAATTAAGATATGAGATTGCGAATGCACGGATATCGGGGCTACTCGTCGGTGTAGGTGAGGTGTGGCAATTTGTTTTCCTGTGGCACCTCGATCGTGACGTCCCCCTTTGCGCTGGCCTGACATGCGAGACGCTCACCGGGGCTTAGGCCGCCATTGGTTAAATATCTGAGTTCGGCCGCGGTATAATTGTCGAGGTTTTCGGACCCTTCGATGACACGCGCTTTACAGGTGGTACACCGGCCTTTAGCGCCGCACGCGTGCATCCAATCTATTAATGCCAGATGCAGGTTATGTAATAATGGCCGGGTGGTATCCTGAATATGTACGCTTTTGTTCAGGTTTTTTATGAATATCGTCCCCATCTTACCCTCGATTTCGCGGCGGAAAAGTAATGCAGTAGTACATTATTGAATAAGCATTAACTTTATAGCCAGCAAGTACAAGAATAAATTCATTACTGGCAATGGACGAGAAGATAAGCCTGGAAGCAATTCAGCGATACGGAGACCGATACGCGGAAAAGGTTGTGAACGCATTTTTCATGAAAAATAACAGGATCAATGGCCGTGAAATCCTGTCTCTGTCGAACGTTCAACAAGTAAATCTCTTTATTATCAAAGAACTTCTGAAGGAGTGGAGGGAAGAACAGAGGAAGATCCGTAGTCCTTACTTCGATTACGATAATCCGCAGGTTAAAGAAACCTTTGATCAATTGATGAATCTGCTTTCGCAGAATATTTCGATTGACAGAGAGCATTTTCAGCCTTTGGCTAACAAAGCTGTTAGTCAATCGCTTATGCTAATTTTCAATCCGTATGATTATTTCTCGGCGGTTGTTGGAGGAAAGAATGACATGCTGGACCTGACTTCTTTTCGCGAGGAAATAAAATACCTGAAGGTGAACAAGGCCCCGCTTGAGCGCATGCTTCAAAAGTTGGAAGAACGCGGTGTAAACGAAATTTCAGGGAACGAAGCTTTTGGGATTCTGGATCAAATTCTGGAAGAGGTAAATTTCCACCCGGAAGATGTAGACTACTATATCGAGAGGTTTTCCATAGTACATCCACTTGATCCAAATTCATTTTTTGTTTCCAACAAGAAGAGCCAACCTAAAGAGAATTCTGAACCTATTTCATTTTCGTCTCCTGTGAAAGTTGAAGAGAAACCCCTTCCAACCAGTAACGAAGTAAAGGAATATGTTCAACCCGCTGAGCCACCGGTGGAAAAGGTCGTGACGCAGGTTGAAAAGACGGCACCGCGTGAAATTCCCACGCTGAATACTATGCATACGCGGGAGTCGCGGCCGACGTTGGCGGAAAATTTCCAGCGCATTGGCAAGATAAAGGAAAACCTGACGATCAATCAGAAGTTCATGTTTACCAAGGTCTTGTTCCACGGAGACTTTGAACTCTTCAGCAAAGCGGTAGACCGGCTTGATCAGTTGGATTCATTTCAGGCAGCGATACGGTATATTGAAGATGAACACGCTTCTACCTGGGATCGCGAAAGCGAGGAGTTTCACGAGTTCATGGATCTGGTCGAAAAACGATTTCTCTGATTAGCCTCTCTGCAGCACGTTCATCCGGTGAGCATCCAGCTTGAGCAGGATGAATAGCAGGACCGTGAATCCCAACAGGGAAGATCCACCATAGCTGAAGAATGGAAGCGGGATCCCAATCACAGGGAATAAGCCGATAGTCATGGCGATGTTTGTGGCAAAGTGGAAAAAGAAAATACAGGCAACGGAATATCCATAGACCCGGGAGAACCTGCTTTTTTGTCGTTCCGCCAGAAAGATTACCCGCATGAGAAGTCCCATAAAAATACCGATCATCATGAGGCTGCCAATCCAGCCGTGCTCCTCTCCTATGGTACAAAAAATGAAATCTGTGAATTGCTCAGGGACGAATTTGAGCTTCGTCTGGGTGCCCTCCAGGAATCCTTTGCCTGAAAAGCCACCGCTCCCGATTGCCACCTTGGATTGATAAACGTGATACCCTGCGCCCATCCTGTCGCTGTCAGGGTCAAGCAATACCATTACGCGTTTCTGGTGATGAGGTTCAAGGAGATTTTCGAAAATGATCTCCACACTCACGATGGTTATCACCAACACCAGGGCTCCCGCGGTTACGAACAAATGACGCTTCATTTTCTTGCGGCGATTAAACCAGATGACGAGCCCCCAGATAACAGCGATGCCGCCAAAAAGAAACCAGTTGTTCTCGACCAAAAGAGTAAGTATAAAAATGACCGCGACGCCAAGGCCGACCAAAAGGAGAAACGGTGACATCCCTTCGCGGTAGAACACGAGCACAAAGACGGTAAAAACCATAGCCGTACCGTAGTCCTTCTGGAGAAGTATCAATGCGATTGGAAGAAAGACGAAGCCGAATGCCATCACCTGATTTCGGAGGTTGTCCATCTTGAATCCGACAGAGCCTATCAACTTTCCCACTGCTAACGCCGTGGCGAACTTTGCAAACTCCGAAGGCTGAATTCCGAAGGAACCTACACCCAGCCATGCGCGATTACCACCGACTTCCTTCCCGATAAAAGGAACTAGTAAGAGCAGCAACATTATGGCCCCGTAAATCACGTACGCGAACGTTTCGTAAAACCGGACGTCAATGATAAGTATCGCCAGGATTAGTCCCAGGGAAATGATCATGAAAAACATTTGCTTCCCTGAATTTATATCCATGCTGAATATGGATTGGGTTTCATCGAATGTTGCCGAATAAATGTTCAGCCAGCCCCAGATGACCATTACAGCGTATAGCAACACCGTTAGCCAATCGATTTTATGGGTTATGATTTCCTGCTGCCTCATGGTATAAACTGGCCGAATTCACCTTTTAATACATACTGTTCTATGGTAGGTCGCTTTGTTCCACCGAGTAAATACTTTTCGATCATCAAACTGGCGATCGACGCGGCGGCGCGTGCACCCTGACCGCCATATTCTACATACACCGCTACGGCGATTTTCGGATCATCTTTGGGAGCGAAGGCAATAAAGACCGAGTGATCAGGTACAAAGGCCTGCCCCTTGCGCGTGTTCTGAACGGTTCCCGTCTTTCCGCATACCACAATATCTTTGAGTGCAGCGCGATATTGGCCGGTACCTGAACGCACCACTTCTTCCATTGCATCTGCCGCAACTTCAAAATACTGCGGATCAATGGTAGTCTTATGCTTCTCCCTGAATTGCGGTAGCGGCTGGGCCGAATCACCAATTGATTTCACGAGGTGAGGAGTATAATAGAATCCCCGGTTGGCAACAATTGCGGCAAAGTTCGCCATCTGCAATGGGACCACCAGGTTCTCACCCTCACCAATAGCGATAGAGTATATGTTGGAGAATTTCCATGGCCGACCTCTGTAGGCCTTGTCATAGTAAGCGGGGCTGGGCATTAGTCCCCCTTTCTCACTGGGGAGATCAATTCCGAGGGGCTTGCCGAATCCAAAACTGGTGACATGTTGATTCCATTCCTCAAGACCTATGCGAGTATCGTCAAAGGGATCGTTTGACTTGCCTTTATTTAGCATCCGACGCAGCGCACCGTGAAAATAGGGATTACAGGAATTTGTGATGGCTCCACGAAGGTCTTCATTGGTATGGGCCCCGTGGCAACCAATAATCGACCTGTCACAGCGAATCCGGGTATCCTGGGAAATCACACCTTCCTGGAGCGCGATCATAGCCTGTGCAATTTTGAAGATCGATCCTGGCCGATACTGTGCCATTAATGGGCGATTGAAAAGTGGTTTGTTTGTATCGTTGCTGATCAGCACATAGTTCTTGCTATAGTTCCGCCCGGTCAACATTAATGGATCGTAGGAAGGCCCGGAGATCATGGCAAGAATCTCACCGGTGGCCGGCTCCAGCGCGATTATACTGCCTGCCTTGCCATTCATGAGATACTCCCCATATTCCTGAAGATCGAGGTCAAGCGTAGTGATCAAGTCCTGGCCTGGATAGGACAACGTGTCATATTCGCCATCTTCATACTTACCTTTGATTACACCATCTTTATTGCGGAGCAGGTATTTAACACCGCGTTTTCCCCGGAGGTATTCTTCATAAAATGCTTCAATTCCACTTTGACCAATGTAGTCGCGCTGCCGGTAGAATTTGCTGTTATCCCGGGCGAGTTGCTCTTTCGAAATTTCACTTACATATCCCAGCGCATTTGCGCCCGCAGTGCTGGCATAGGCTCGTGTTGTTCGGGCTTCTACGTAAAATCCGGGAAACTCATCGATGTGATCCTGCATCCGGGCCAGGTCAATATTTGAAAGTTGCTTAATAAACGGCGAAGGCTGCAATTCGGAAGCCTTACGGTTTCTGATTTCCGTTCGTAAAGCTCTGAACATCTCATCGAGTTGTTCCTTCGAAATATCGAACACCTGGCAGAAGCGTGCTGTATCCAGCTTTTTTACTTCCTTGAGGGTAATCATTAGATCAAACTCGGGATTGTTATAAACAATAAGTTTCTTATTGCGGTCGTAGATGGTACCACGGACGGGGTACTGGGGAACCTTCAGGATGGCATTGAATTGCGCGAGGTTATTGTAGCTGTCATCCAGCACCTGAATAAAGAAAAGCTTGATCAGAAAGATGACTCCGATCAGGATAAACACGACTTGGATTATTTCTTTTCTTCCTTCGTTCATGTGAACGGAATATTTTGAATGCAGTAATGTACGGGATACCTCCCGGTACAACACTCCGGGAAGCTAACAAAGTTCTTTAACGCCTCCGCCCGGGAAAGAGAAATTGCGCTAATAAAATTACAACTGTCGTAAATAAAGTACTTGTTATCACTTTCGATAGTGTAAACCAAAACATATTGAAACCTCCGACCTCCATAAAGAAGAGGACCGCGTGATGAATAAACACCAGCGGCATGGCATACACCAGGAACCATTGGACTCCATTCATGGAGATAGTCGGGACTGAACTGCTGTCGTAACCTCCTTGCGGTGTCAGTGAATTCAACCAATAATTTCGCAGGTACATCACGGTGACAGAGGCAAAAGCGTGCAATCCAATACTTTCGTAAAACAGATCTACCGAGAAGCCCAGCAAAAATCCGACGCCCATCAACACCATTGGATTTGCTTCAACAGGGAGAATCAGAAGGTATAGAACATAGAGAAAGCAAAAGGCAGTGTGAAACAATACCACGTTTTGAAGGATCATTACCTGATAGAGGAGGTAAACAAAAAACAAAATCACGTATTGGATGTTAATTCTCGTCATTTTTTCTCCTCCACAAAATTTTCAACATCATCCTTTTCCTCTTTCAGCGGGCTGTTAACCACAGAAACGTAAGACAGTTTCCGAAAATCCTGCGAAAGTGCGACGGTAATATTATACGTAAGCGCCTCCGGGCTCAGGGCAATGCTTGAAACCGTTCCGATGAGAATTCCTTCCGGAAAAACGGCGTTGAAGCCGCTGGTTACAACGGTGTCGCCAACGGCCAGTTCGACATGTCGCGGAATGTAATTCAACTTCGTAAAGCCGGGATCGCGTCCATTCCACTGTGCCGATCCAAAGTGTCCCGATTTCTTCAGCATCGCTGATATCATGTAATCGATATGCAATATTGAAGTAACAACGGAAAAGTTATCCGAAACAGTTTTCACTTTTCCTACAGCGCCAAGAGGACTAATGACCGCCATACCCGGCGTTACACCATCGTCTTCCCCCTTGTTAATGGTTATGAAATTCTTTACTCTGTCGAGTTGATTGTTGACTACTTTGGCGCTGATGAACTCGTAACGAGTGGCCAGGGCCGAATCGTAATTCGCCATCTGGTAGTTTCGTTCCATCAGGTACTTCTGTTGCTCAACAATCCGCCGTAGCTCAGCATTTTCTTCCGCCAGCGTACGGTTAACGTCGCTAAGCAGAAAATAATCACGGATGCTTTGGGAGAAGTTGTTCAGTGACGCAACAACGGTATTAGAAGAATTGAAGAACTTTGCTCCCTGGTAATGGTTGTTTTGCACGATCAGCCAGAAGCAAAAAACCTCCAGCACGACAAAAGTAAAGAAGGCCCGATACTGATATACGAATAAAAACAGCCTCTCCATTTCGTATTTACGACATCAATACAGCACGGAATTGCGATAGGTTCTTAAGGGTTTGTCCTGTTCCACGAACGACAGCGCGAAGCGGATCGTCTGCCACGTGTATCGGTAACTTGGTTTTCAATGCAAGGCGCTTATCAAGGCCGCGAAGCAACGCGCCGCCGCCGGTGAGATAAATACCGCGTTCGTAAATGTCCGCCGACAACTCCGGAGGCGAGGTTTCAAGCGCCTTCAGTACAGCCTCTTCAAGTTTGGACACTGACTTATCCAGCGCGAAAGCGACCTCGGAATATGAAATCTTTATCGTTTTTGGTATCCCGGTCATCAGATCCCGTCCCCGGATTTCGTAGTCTTCAGGTCCGTCATCAAGTTCTGTAAGTGCCGAACCAACTTCAATCTTTACTTTCTCGGCAGACCGCTCGCCGATAAGAAGGTTATGCTGGCGACGCATGTAATCAAGAATATCCCTGTTGAATGTATCTCCGGCCACGCGGATCGACTGGTCGCATACGATTCCCGAAAGAGCAATTACAGCGATGTCAGTGGTACCTCCCCCAATATCTACGATCATGTTGCCGATAGGCTGATCGATATCTATGCCGGTCCCAATAGCAGCAGCTATGGGCTCGTATACCATATACACTTCCTTTGCGCCTGCATGTTCAGCTGAATCGCGAACCGCGCGCTTTTCTACTTCGGTAATTCCTGACGGAATACAAATGACCATCCGGTACGACGGTGGAAAGAGCCGTTTGCCTGTATCGATCATCTTTATCAACCCCCGGATCATCATCTCCGCTGCCTGGAAGTCAGCAATAACGCCTTCCTTCAAGGGTCGGATTGTCTTGATGTACTCGTGAGTTTTCTCATGCATTTGCATGGCCTCCCTGCCAATAGCAAGCACCTTATTCTGCTGCTTGTCTATGGCGATGATGGACGGCTCGTCCACCACAATCTTGTCTTTGTAAATGATCAGCGTGTTAGCAGTACCCAGGTCAATTGCAATGTCACTGGTAAAAAAATCAAAAAATGCCATGTGGTGTTATACAAAAAAGGGTTTTTAAAAAAGCTAAGGTCGGGAGTAAACTCCTCCAAAATTGCATCTAATTTACCAAATTAATGAAAAATGTAAGTTTTTTAACTCATCGCCCCTTCAATGAGGATGACTGGTCGTTCCCGCCGAAGTAACATTTTCCATCAACCTTCAAGAATACAAAACTAATTGTCGACAACCGTTCAAACCACATGTCGCCGGTACGAGACCCGTTACCTATTCAAGTCTTCTGCCAGCGGATGTACTAATGTTTGAAGTGACGGATACCCGTGAACACCATAGCCATATCGTGCTGATCGCAGTACTTTATCGAATCCTGATCCTTCACGGAGCCGCCGGGTTGTATCACCGCTTTAATACCTTGTTGATCAGCAATCTCGACGCAATCTGGAAAAGGAAAGAAAGCATCCGATGCCATTACTGCCCCCTGTAAGGTAAACCCGAAAGCTGCAGCTTTTTCGATGGCTTGCTTAAGGGCATCGACACGTGAGGTCTGACCAACACCGCTGGCAAGTAGCTGCCCGTCATTGGCAAGTACGATCGTATTTGATTTGGTATGTTTACAAATCTTGCTCGCGAATAACAGGGCGTCTATTTCATTTTCCGATGGAGATCTCTTTGTGACGACCTTCAAATCACCGCGGCTATCGGTCTTCAGGTCGAGGTCCTGCTTAATGACGCCATCGAGAATACTCTTGAATTGTTTCTTACCGGATAGTAGTTTCTTCTGTAGCAAGATCATCCGGTTCTTCTTCGAACGCAACAAGGTAAGCGCATCGTCGTCGAACGAAGGGGCGATGAGAATCTCAAAGAAGAGTTTGTTTAATTCCTCAGCCGCCGTGATATCAATAGCTTTATTTGAGGCCAGCACGCCGCCAAAAGCAGAAACCGTGTCGGCAGCGAAAGCTTTAAGGTAGGCCTCGCGTACCGTCGGGGCGGTAGCCACGCCACACGCATTGGTGTGCTTGATTATAACGAAGGCCGTCTGGCCTTCGAACTCCTGTACAAGATTTAGTGCGGCGTCGACGTCGACAAGATTGTTATACGACAGTTCCTTCCCATTCAGCTGTTCGAACAATCCGTCGAGGTCACCGAAATAGGTTCCTTTCTGATGGGGATTTTCACCGTAGCGCAGTACCCTTCCATTCCGGAACGATGCCTTGAAACTCGGGTGCTGTTGTTCTGAATTGAAGTACTGGAAAATAGCTGAATCGTAGTGGGACGTTACGTCGAATGCCAGAGCCGCAAACTTTTTCCGGTCTTCCAGGTCTGTAGAACCGTTCTTGCTCCGAAGCAGTTCTGTGAGTCCGGCATATTGGTCTTGTGAAGAAATCACCAATACATCAGCGAAGTTTTTGGCCGCACCGCGAATCAGGGAAATGCCACCGATGTCGATCTTCTCAATGATTTCGCCCTCAGTGCCTCCTTTAGCTACTGTTTCTTCAAAAGGGTAAAGGTCTACAATTACCAGATCGATTGGCGCAATGCTGAACTCTTCGGCCTGTTTGAGGTCTCCGGGCTCATCACGCCTGAAAAGAATTCCCCCAAAAACCGCCGGGTGAAGTGTTTTTACTCTTCCGCCAAAAATTGATGGATAACCCGTTAGCTCCTCGACCGGCGTAACACGGTAGCCAAGCTTTTCTATGAATTCCTGTGTTCCACCTGTGGAAACAAACTCTACTCCGCTTTTCCCGAGTTCGTGAATAACCGGTTCCAGGTTATCCTTATAAAAGACACTGATAAGGGCACGGGAGATTTTGCGCGACGACATTAGGATCAGGGTTTAGAATGACGCTGCAAAACTAAAAGACCTTTGGCAGGATTCAAGCAGATCACTCAATTTCATCGACTGCCACAATGCCTTTCGCAGCTACGCTCAGTCCGCGACTAATCCTCCTCGTACTCAAATTCGATAGAGAAGTCATCGGCATCCTGGTAGGCGGGAAACCGGTGACGAAATGCGTGGAGCGAATTGGCATTCAACTCGACAGTATGGATGATCTCGGCGCCCTCGTTTGTAAAAATAGCCTCACCTTTCGGGCTAATGATTGCGGATCTGCCATTGTGTTCCACGCCGGTTCCATCGATGCCTATCCGGTTGACACCCACCACATAGCTCACATTTTCGATTGCGCGGGCCCGCAGCAGCGTATCCCACGCATCGATGCGGGCGGTCGGCCAGTTGGCCACGTAGATTGAAACATCGTAGGCCAGCGTATCAGACTCCTTGTCCCACCGGTTCCGTGACCAGACAGGGAACCTGAGGTCATAACAAACCAGCGGACAGATTCGCCATCCCTTCCAGGTGGCGATAAGCAGACTTTCCCCAGGCGAAAAGGTCTTGTGTTCATTAGCCATCCGGAAAAGGTGCCGTTTGTCGTAAGTACGATAACTTCCACCCGGTTCCATCCAAAGAAGGCGGTTAAAGTACATGTCGTGCACTTTCACTATGTAACTCCCCAGGATGAGTGCTCCGGTCTGGTCAGCCATCTGCTTCATCCATTTGAAGGTTTTCATGTTCATATGCTCCGCTAATTTCGAAGCTGCCATGGTGAAACCGGTAGTAAACATTTCGGGAAGAATGATTACGTCGGTAGACCGGTTGATCTGCCAGATCTTTTCTTCAAACATGGACAAATTGGCATCAACTTCCTCCCAATGAAGGTCTGATTGAATTAGGGTGATTTTTAAGTCCTGCATAGTGGGATTGTTCCGGACCGCAAAGAAAACAAAAGCCCGTGAAAATTGAAGGTCTTTTTCCAGGTAATCCGGGAGTGGTGGTTAGCGTGCGCTACGCCGGGATTCCGTTCAAAATTAAAATCGCGGCCACTGAACCCGAAAAGCCGATCCACCCAGATAGCTTGGCTGATATTCAACGTTGCCGCCTACAGCCTCCGTGATTTTTTTGACAATTGAAAGGCCTATTCCATGGGAGGAACCATCCGACGGGTGGTGCTCGCCTCGTGTAAACATGTTAAAAATAGATTGCCGTTTATTTTCCGGAACCACCATGCCGTTATCGGCGAAAGTAATGATGGTAAAACGCTCATCCGATGTCCAGTCAATTTCAAGAATCCCCTGCTCCTTGTCGTTATACTTCATCGCGTTGGTAATCAGATTGATGAAAATCTGGACCCAATGCGTTTTGTTTCCTCGAACTTCGGGCAATGCTTTCATTGACCGAATTACAAAGTTTTCAGGAATTACGATGCCCTGGGAGACTTCCTTTAGTACATCGTCAAGCGGGATTATTTCTATACTTTGCAAATGCTGCGTGCGGGCCTGCTCCAGAATCCCGGAAATTAATTTTTCGGTGAGTGAAATACTTTGGTTGAGGTACCCAATCAGTTCGCGCAGATTTTCCCCCGGTTCTACCGGTAAATCTTTCAGGATCATATCTACGAGAGTATGGATCCGTTTCACGGGTGCCTTAAGGTCATGGCTCACGATACACGCGAAACGTTCCAGCTCTTCCTTTGTGCGCTCCAGGGAACCAATCTTTTCTTCAAGATAACGTTTGTCTGAAAGTTCACGAATCACTGCAATACTGTAGGGGGTACCGGCGACTTCGTATGGTGACAGGGCGATATCCACCTGCACTTCGCTGCCATCTTTTTTTAATGCATAGAGACGGGTCCCCGCGGCCATTTTACGCGTTTGCTTACGAACAAAAAAGTCGCTGACATGAGCGGAATGCTGCTGTCGAAAGCGTTCCGGAATTATGAGGTCTATTGATTGTGCTAGTAACTCAAAAGAAGAATAACCCAGGAGAGCAGCCAGTTGCGTGTTGTAGAACATGATCCGGCCCGTCCCATCCACCACGAGCACCGCGTCAGGCAGAAGTTCGAATACTTCCTGCAAAATGTGAAAGGGATGTTGAGACTTCTTCATGCTATAATCAATAACGCGGATTCCGCAATTATTGAACGTGACCGCAGTCACTTAAGTGCATTACTGTCGTCATCAGGTAATATTACTTTAATAATTAAAGTATAATGACTTTGACGTCAGGGATCATTGAACACCGTTCCACCAATGGTCGAACCTTTGAGCCGAATCCCGTAGGTTTACCGCTTGTCCAATCATGGGTGTTATGAGTTTAACATTCTCTTCCGCAGCAAGCTTTGAAACCCTGATCAAAGGTTCATCCCAAGGATGATTTCCCAGGGCAAACTTAGATGAATGTACGGCGAGAAGTCGTTTTGCCCGAAGTTCCGTTGATGCAAGGATTACTTCCTCAGGCATAAGGTGAATATACTTCCAGCTTTTATCATACTGGCCGTTCTCAAGAATTGCGAGATCGAACGAACCGAACTCTTCTCCAATGCTTCTGAAATGATTATCAAATCCGCTATCTCCTCCGAGATAAAGTCTTGTCGAAGGAGCTTCGAGGACGAAGGAAACCCATAGAGATCTGTTGCGAAGGAGACCTCTTCCTGAAAAGTGTCGGGCCGGCCTGATGTGAAGAGAGAAACCCGGTTCAAGTTCGGCTGAGTCATACCAATCCAATTCTACAATCCTGTCAGAATCATATCCCCATTGTTCAAGATGAGCACCCACTCCCAGTCCGCAGAATACCATACTTACGCGGTCGCGCAACGCAATGAGTGTTTTGTAATCCAGGTGGTCCCAATGGTCGTGGGTAATGAGGAGGTAGTCAATTGAAGGAATATCTTCAGGTGAATAAACATCGGTACCGGGAAAACTTCTTGTTGTCGCTGCCACAGGAGACGCGGCTCCACTTAATACCGGATCCACCAGGAAACGCTTTCCATCGATTTGCAGGTAGTACGACGAATGACCGAACCACACCAGCGAATTTTGATCAAGGTCCAGTGCGTGGAGATCAGTCTTCGTCGAGGGAATACTATCTACTGGCTTTCGTCGCGGCCTGTCTGAAAAAATGAATTCCTTCATCACCGAGTAATAAGTGGATCCCTCGGTAAGGTCAGGCGTGACGCTCAGGTTCCGGAATTTGCCGTCACTATAATTCGGAGATTTTTTTATTCGTTCCAACCTGTCACCCGAAGGGTATTTTCCGAATTTCGGCTGTTGCAAAAAAATCCAGGTTCCCACGGAAAGAGTCACTACGACTAAAAGAAAACCAATTAGCATACGTTTTAAGATTCCCGTGATTATCCTCAAGAACATTGGTGATGTAGACGAAGTCTGTTAATACTTATTGCAGGACCTAAATCTGCCGGAGTATTTCTCCCGCGCGCTCCAGGGTCTCGTCCTTTTTGGCAAAACAGAACCGGAGGATTTTTGCATCCACCCGATCTTTGTAGAAAACGGAAACGGGTATAGCAGCTATTTTGTGGTCGCTAATCAGTCCCTTAGCCATTTCCTCATCTGATTTTGAAGATACATTCCGATAGGAGAGAAGTTGAAAATAGGACCCGCGACAAGGAAGCGGTTCAAATGAAGACCCTTTAATTTGTTCGAGGAACAGGTCTCGCTTACGCTGATAAAAGGATGGAATTTTCTCGAGTCTATCGTTCAGGCTAAGGTATTCGGCAAGCGCATGCTGCACCGGCGTATTAACGCTGAACGTGATGTACTGATGTGTTTTCCTGACTTCCTTCATCAGTTCGGCAGGCCCGACAACATACCCAACTTTCCAACCCGTGGCATGCAAAGTCTTTCCAAATGAAAAACATGCACAGCTCCTCGAGAAGAGGTTTGCAAACCGGAGTACGCTTTGATGCGACTGCCCATCGTAGACAAGGCGTTCGTAAACTTCGTCACTAAGAACGATGAGGTTATGGCGTTCAGCGAGTTTATCCAACTCTGCCATGTCGTGAGCGTCGAGAACAGTACCCAGGGGGTTGTGGGGGGTGTTTATGACAATCATTTTCGTCTTGTTATTGACGAACCGGTTTACCACTGTCCAATCGATACTGAAATCCGGATAGCGTAAGGTGACATGAACTGGAATGCCTCCATTCAGGCGAACTGCCGGGGCATAGGAATCATACGCGGGGTCGAAAAGGATAACTTCATCGCCGGGTGATACAAATGCCGCAATTACACTAAACAGCGCCTCAGTTGCTCCCGCCGTTATGGTGATCTCGGATTCGGGATTGATCTGCACACCGTACGCGCGCGCCAGCACTCCGGCAATCCGGCGCCGTAATTCCGGCGCACCCTCCATTGGTGCATACTGGTTATGACCTCTGATCATTGCCGCATTTACCAGTTCGATTAGGTGCGGATCAATCGGAAAGTCAGGAAACCCTTGTGACAGATTAATAGCTCCGTGCTCGGCGGAAAGCCGCGACATTACCGTGAAGATCGTTGTGCCGACGTCCGGCAATCGGGAAGTTATTTTCATTGCAGGGATGGATCATAAAGGAGCGTTGCCCAACTACTTTCCGGCAGCAACAATGCGGTATTCGGTATCTACCTTTCCTTTTGAAATATCGGCCAATTTTCCCTTCAGCAACCGTTTTTTCAGCGGGGTGAGATAGTCGACAAACATTTTTCCTTCGATGTGGTCGTATTCATGCTGAATAATGCGTGCTTTCATCCCGTCATAAACCTCTTCTTTCAACTCCCAGTTTTCGTCATAATAACGGATTCGCAGCTCCGCTTTTCGCGACACCTTTTCGCGAATATTTGGGATGCTCAGGCAACCTTCCTCAAAATCCCAGGGTGTTCCGATCTCCTCCAGAATGACCGGGTTGATGAACGCTTTGCGGAAATCTTCCATGCCCGGCTCGTCTTCGAGGGCCGTTCCATCAACAACAAAAAGTCGAATACTCTTGCCGATCTGAGGAGCCGCGAGGCCAATCCCGCTGGCAGCCTGCATCGTTTCAAACATAGCTTCAATCAACTGCTGGAGATCCGTGCCTGGCTCGATGTCCTGCGCCTTTCGACGCAGAACCGGGTCGCCGTACATGACAATGGGATAAATCATGCCGCAAATTTAACGCATTATTTATTACTGTAAATCACACGGAGGCTGCCCGACTTAGAAATTCTTCCGGTCGAGAAACGATTGCAGAATGATGGTGGCGCTGATTTTATCGACGTTCCCTTTAATCTGGCGGTCCTTCTTTTTCATACCGCCCGCGATCATTGCCTTCATGGCCATGCTGCTGGTAAATCGTTCGTCGACAAGTGTAACCGGCTTGCCGGGGAAGGTCTTCTCAAGTTCCGTGACAAAAATTCGCACAAGTGGAGCGATCTCCGAATCCTCGTTGCGAAGCGTCTTTGGCATTCCGACTACAAACTCGTCTACCGATTCCTTTTGCAGATATGACTTGAGAAAAGTAATAAGCGCGGCGGATGGAACCGTATCGAGGGGAGTTGCAATAAGGCGCAGTGGGTCAGTTACCGCCAATCCGGTTCTCACCTTACCATAATCCACAGCCAGAATTCTTCCCATGTTACCAGTGCATAATTGTTTTGATAAACGCCGTGAGTTCGCCGGCAATTTCGCTATGCTGTTGCAGATCGGGGTGATCACCACAACCGCGGTTATAACGTTTTTTAAAGAAGAACTTATAAACACGCGAATCTCCGGAAACATTCACACGGTTTACTATGCCGGAAAGGTAATTTTGCAATACGCCATTAAGACCTTCATCTGCCATCGGGCTGGTGAGGCATACAATTGCAGCAGACGGATATTTATCTCTTACCAATGATATAAAGGCTACATACGCCTCCGAGAATGCTGTTGAATCCTGCCTGCCATCGTTCTGGCCGAGGGCGATCGTGACCACGTCTGGCTGAAATTGGCTGAAGTCCCACGAACCAGCGTTGTCGCGCATGTTGATTTTGTCGAAAACGCGGGGCATGGTTATCTCCATCTCGCAGCAACTCCGGATTAGACCGATCCCGGAAACGGCAGACAGGTGCCATTCTGCATTCAAAGTCCGGGCCGTTTGCGGGCCGTAACTAAGGTACGCGTTGTGCTGGTCGTACCATTCTCGGGAGCCGCAGGGTACTTCAGATACGTCACTGCCTGTGCCGCAGGTTATCGAGTTGCCAATGAATTCAATCCTTCGCGGCGCGCGCGAGGGCAATTCCTGCAGCGCGCCACAGCGCAGACCGACAAACTCCAGGTAACCTATTCCCGCCTCCGTGGACTTGCAGATAACGATTGTGTGATCGCCCGCCGAAAGTCCTTCGATACGAATCGTATCATTTTTCTGTTTCATCCGGATACGCCTGGGTTCCCTGCCATCCACCGAAACGCTGACGTAATTAAACGATTTACCCCAAAGCACTTCATCGTTAAGCAGAATCTCACACGCTGAACCGGAGAATTTCGCAGAGATGTACACTCCGGGTTGCCAGAATCTTGGAATACCCGGATTACTCCAGTCAATGCGACCGGTGTACCGGAATAGCTTGTTGTCAGCTGAGTAAAACTTAATACCCCCTTGCGCATTGGAACCTGAATGAATGAGGAAAAGGCAGGTAAATATTAAAAGCGCGTATCGTTTCATTGGCCGTATTGAAGAAAACAATAGTATAAAATTACCGTTGGACTCAAGCTGTCAAAAACAACGGAGTGACCATGCGCGCGTCCACCGCTCGCCGAATTCAAGAGCCTGGATTCCCTCCTTGTGCTTCAGCTGCTGATCGTGATCAACATGGTCAGCAATTCCGCACCACGGCTCAAGGCAGACGAAATCCGCGTCGGGAAATGCCCAGATCCCAAAATAGGGGAAATCATTATAACTGAATATCGCACCGTGCGAATGATTTCGCGACCGTATCGAAATTTCATTTGATGTCAGCCCTTTCAACACAAGTGCATCTTCATAAAACAGGTCTTTACGAAGGTCAAGTCGATTCGTATTCTTCAAAAGCGGTTGCCGTTGATTTTCAATAAGTCCTTCTGGGCTTATTTTCCAACGGTCAGCTTCCTCGTTTTGCTGAAACTCCAGAAAATAATCGGTGTACACCTCGCCCTCAAGCAGGGGAACTCTGAAAGCCGGATGGGCGCCCAGCGAAAAGTACATTGTTTCGCGACCTGCATTTAACACTTCATAGGCGACTTCCAGCGCGCCCTCTTCGCTCAGCGTATAGCCTATCCGTAATTCAAAATCAAAAGGATACGCCTTTCTGGTTTCAGCATTACTTTTCAAAACAAAAACGGCACTGTCTGCTGTTAATTTCTCAAGCCAGAAATTCAGCTCGCGTGCAAACCCATGCCGAGGCAGACTGTAAGGAACTCCATCCAGTTGATAGGTATTGTTTTTCAGCTGCCCCACTATTGGGAAAAGGACCGGCGAGGACTTGGCCCAGAAGGCCGGATCAGCCTGCCAGATATATTCGATCTGGTGTTCGCCGTGATACAAGCTTGAGAGCTCCGCCCCTTTATATTTAATAACGACCCTTACGGGCCCGTTGGTGATACTGGTTTCCATCAGGCCGAGTTTCGGGCCGCGTTGATAATTCCGAACATGCAACGCATGACGAGTTTCCGATAATGCGTTTCGAGCGCTTTGTCCTTTGCGTCCAGGTGACGCAACTGGTACAACGCAAACTGCTGGATCGTGATCAACGGTAGCACTATCCGCTCTCGCAGTTTTACAGAATCCCTGTTTACCGGATTGTTTTCCATGAGTTCCTTGTAACCGGTCACTTCAAGGATCATTTGGACTGCCAGTTCATATTCCGCATGCATCAGCTTCCAGAACTCTCCGAATTCCTTGTCTTTAGCCAGATAGGCAGTGGCAGGAAAGTAACTCTTGGTTAGCGACATCATGCTGTTGCTTAACAAGGTGCGGAAGAACAAAGAGCTATGGAAAAGCTTTTGCAAATCCTTCATTTTTCCCTGTCGTTTCAGATCCTTGATGGCGGAACCGACACCGTAAAAGCCCGGGATGTTCTGTTTCATCTGCGCCCAGGAGCCCACGAAGGGTATCGCGCGAAGATCTTCAAACTTGAGACTGCCTGCGTTCCTTTTCACCGGACGCGAGCCGATGTTTGTCTCGCCAAAGAACGAAAGTGGTGTTATTTTTTCGAGGTAGGGAACAAATCTGGGATGCCGTTTTAGAGCGGCATATGCTTTATATCCTTCGCCCGCAAGTTCTTCGAGCAATTCCTTTGCCTCGTCGCTAAAATGATTGCGCGTTCTGAACACCGCGTTCTCTACACCTGCGGAGAGTAATTGCTCGAGGTTGAACTTGCACGAAAGCGGTTTACCAAAATTGGAGCTGATCGTTTGCCCCTGAACCGTAAGCTGGACTTCTTTGTCTTCGATGGTGTCTCCGAGTGATGCATAGAAGTCGTGCGTATTTCCACCACCGCGCGCAGGAGGCCCGCCGCGGCCATCGAAGAAAATTGCCGTCAGCCCTTTTTCACGCGTAATTCGTGTAAGTGCCTCCTTCGCTTTGAAGATAGACCAGTTGGCTCGCAGATATCCGCCGTCTTTTGTCCCGTCAGAGAACCCCAGCATAATGGTTTGCGTGCCTCCGCGGATCTTGAGGTGTTCCTGGTAATCCGGAATATTATACACCGCTTCCATCACATTCCCACAGGAGCTCAAGTCGTCAATGGTTTCAAACAGCGGAACAATATCCAGCTGAAGCTGATTGTCACGTCCGAGGATGAGTTTAGCAAGCTGGAAAACACGAATGATGTCGAGTGCCGACTGACAATTACTGATCACATAATGATGGCAGCCTTCGGGACCATTCTGTGCCTGAATCTGGCCAATAACATGAATGCTTTCGATCAGCTCGGTTACAAAAGGATCTTCGAACTTGAGCGACGAAGGTTTGAAGTTGAGCCCGAGGATCGTTTCGATCTTCTCCTCGTCTGAAAACGTATCGAATGCTTTGAGCTTTTTCTGGCGCGCCTGCAACTTTTGAAGGATTGCCTCCCACGCATAGGCGTGTTTGCGGCTGTCCTGGCGGATGTCCATGCTCGCAAAATAAAACCCGAAGATTTTTACTTTGAGGATAAAGTCGTCGAGAAGATTGAGAAAAAGCCCCTTGTGCTGATCGATGAGTACGCCCCTTGCTTCAAGGAGGTCTGAGAGCAGCTCGTCCGGGTGATGGTAAATCTCACCATAGCCTCCGTAAGCGATCGGATAAAGCTTCCGTTCGACCCGTGTAATGATGTGGTCAACACCTTTGAAAGTGAGTCTTCTTTTGAGCCATCGTATGTCTCGGTGATAGCACTTCAACAGGGTCTCCTGCAGGCGCTGGGCAACACGCAGGGTAATTTCGTGCGTAACGTAGGGATTTCCATCGCGATCGCCACCTGGCCAGAATCCGATCTTGAACAAGTTGTAATTTTTCCAGTCTTCGAGACTCATGTTCAGGCCGGTCATAAGACGCGAAATGATGTCGGGAATAACGTTGTAAAAAACGTTCTCGAGGAACCAGCAAAGGCTCACCGCCTCGTCGTACGGGGTCGGCTTTTCCTTGTTAATGAAAGGTGTTTTTCCCAGCTGACGCAACAACAGATTGATATTCTCAAGTTTGTTTTCGCGAATCATTTGTTCCAGGTCATTGATGATAGCCAGAACATTACCGGGATAGAACTGCGTAGGGTGCGCAGTCAATACAACGCGGACACTGAAATCTTGGAGTTTTCGCTTTAATTCCTCCTCGGCGTCTTCCGCTTTGGCGCGAACCAGTAATGAATTTACAGATCCGGAGCCGGTAAGGTCATTAATCTGGTCAAAGGCAGCATCCTCAATAGAATCGAACAGAACGACTTGTCGTTCCGCGTATTGAATGAACCCAAACAACAGACTGAACTGTTCTTCTGCCGTTGCCTGCGGAGTATAGTCCGAAAAGAATTTGCGGATAATGGTCTGGGGATCCTTACCGGAATCAAAACCTTGCTCGCAAGCCTGTTGCAGAAGCGGGAGCAAAGTGCCTGTACGGTAGATTCCCGTATATGGAAGATTCAGAAAAAGACTGTTGTACATGTGATACCTTGTAGACACAGTCTCGTTGAAGTGACGCGGCATGGTTGCGGTTTATAAACGAGACCAAAGTTATCAAAACCTGCCCGGAGGTATCAAATGATCGTGGGATTTAGCGAGATTATTTTCGAAATCGTTTTCGACTGACTTTTTCTTAGCTAATGACCCCTGCCAGCAAGGGTAATTGAAAGAATGACAGAAAAGGCGGCTTCCTGTCATTCTTCATTTGAGTTATTCCTTGACGATGCCCTTGATGGCAAGGCGTACCGCACCTTCGGTGGTGTTTGCGTTGACAGTGACAGTCTTGGAAAATACACCTGCGTTGGCAGCATTGTAGGTCGCCTTGACATATCCGGTCTCGCCTGGGGCAATTGGATCGGTTGAATAATCTGTAACGGTACAGCCACAGGATGCCTCTACGGTGGTGATGATGAGGGGCGCATTTCCCTTGTTCGTAAAGGTAAACTTGTGAGTAACCGGCACGTCTTTCTTGATTGTACCAAAATCGTGTTCGGTCTTTTCCCAGCTAAAAGCTGCATCAAAAAAACTAACGATGGGTTGCACGGAAGCAGCGCAGACCTGGCTGAATACGGCAGCGACACAAATGACGATACCGAAGAACAATAATCCTTTTCTCATAATATTTCGTTTTAGGTGAAAATTTGATTCAGGACAAATTTGCGGGGAAAAACAAACCGCCTTTGTTAACAGAAAGCCAATTAATGTTAACGACTTGTTAAACCTGGTTTGATGACTTATCAGAAACCATACCTTTGTATTGTGAGGAATTCTACCATCCGGCGGATAATACTACTGGCGACGCTCAGCATCGCCGGAATTACGATTACTCAGTTCTACTGGGTGAAGCGGGCATTCGACCTGAAAGAAAATGAGTTTGACCGCACTGTGACCACGGCCCTTTTCAATGTAGCTCAACAGATCTTTGATCTCAATAAGACACCGTCACCTGCCGCTAATCCGGTCAAACAAATCTCCACCAATTACTTCGTCGTAATGATCAACAACGAAGTTGATCCGAGCCTGGTGGAATACCTGGTTCGAAACGAGTTTGAAAAACGAAATCTGATTGTTGATTTCGAGTACGGTGTGTATGACTGCGGCAGCGAAAAGATGCTTTATGGAGATTACGTTCCTCTTAAAACTGCGAAGGACAAAATTACGAACAAGCATTTTCCACAATGGGCAAATCACGGTTATCACTTTGGTGTCCAGTTTCCAAACCGCGAAGCGCATTTGTTAAACCAGATGGGTATCTGGACTTTTTCATCAGGAGTGCTGCTACTGGTAATCGTATTCTTTGCGTACACACTCTTCGTTATCCTGAAGCAAAAGCGACTTTCCGAAATCCAGAAGGATTTCATCAACAACATGACGCATGAATTCAAAACGCCAATATCCACGATTGCCGTGTCAACAGAAGTGCTCAAGCATCCCGACATTATCCGACAGCCGGATCGGCTTATGAACTATACGGCGATCATTGAGAAAGAAAACACGCGTCTGAAACATCACGTTGAGCGAGTTCTTCAAATGGCACAACTGGATAAGGAGGACCACGGCTACAAAAAAGAATTGGTAGACTTACATCAGTTGCTGGATGAGGCGATCAGCAACACATGCATTACCATGAATGAAAACGCCGGAACTATCGTGAGCCATAAAAATGCTGAGCGCGCTGACATAACGTGCGACCGGTTACATTTAACCAACGTTTTCAATAATCTGATCGAAAATGCACTTAAATATTGCAGGGGCTGTGCTGAAATAAATATTCACACACAAAACCATAACAATGGGATTACCGTTGAAGTGTCAGATAACGGGATAGGTATATCCCCGGAAAATCAAAGAAGAATTTTTCAGAAATTCTATCGGGTTCCTACCGGAAACGTGCATGACGTAAAAGGATTCGGGCTCGGATTAAGTTATGTAAAGACGGTGGTCGAAGGTCACGGAGGCACCGTGTCCGTCAGAAGCGAATTAGGCAGAGGGAGTACATTCCGTGTTCAGCTGCCTTTTAGTTAACTAGAATCTTAATTGATGGTAATCCTATGACCGGAAAACGAATTCTCCTCGTGGAGGATGACCCTAACCTCGGCTTTGTTATCAAAGACAATCTCAGTATCAAAGGCTATGATGTGACCCTTTGTACCGATGGTGAAGAGGCTGAGCAGAGTTTCAAATCTGCGCCGTTTCACATATGCATCTTTGATGTTATGTTACCCAGGAAAGACGGGTTTACACTGGCCCGTGAAGTGCGCGCGAAAAATAAGAACGTTCCCATTATTTTTCTCACCGCGAAGTCGATGATGGACGACAAACTTGAGGGATTTCAAACCGGCGCTGATGACTATATCACCAAACCGTTCAGCCTGGATGAACTTTACTACCGGATTGAAGTATTTCTTCGCCGCAGCAGTGAGTCAGCCCCGTTAGCCGAGACGACGTTTTCTATTGGCGAATTCTCCTTTGACTATTCACGTCTCCTGATTCGAAGAAACGGCATTGAAAAATCGCTTACACAAAAAGAGGCGGAAGTTCTCCGGTTTCTCTGCGTGAACCGTGAAAGGGTTCTGAAAAGAGAAGAGATACTGAATCAGATTTGGGGCGACGACGATTACTTCATGGGACGAAGCCTGGATGTGTTTATCTCTAAACTCCGCAAATACCTTCGTGAAGATCCGGCTATTTCCATTGCCAACTATCACGGGGTAGGGTTCCGCCTTGAGGTTGAAGGCTGGCCCGCCGAAAAGGTCTAAAGCATTCGATCGATAAGATTATCGACGGTTATCCCCTCGGCTTCTGCCTTGAAGTTGCGAACGATACGATGCCTCAGGACAGGTTTCGCTATCGCCTGAATGTCTTCGATATCCGGCGAATACTTGCCGTTCAATAATGCGTTGCACTTCGAACCCATAACCAAAAACTGAGAAGCCCTCGGGCCTGCGCCCCAGTCGAGAAACTCGTTGGCCAGCGGATTTGCCGTACCGTCAGCATGAGGCCTTGTTTTGCTGACAAGTGTTACGGCATACTCCACCACATTGTCAGGCACGGGAACGCGTCGGACGAGATGCTGGAAATACGCGATCTCATCTCCTGTGAGCAGCTTGTTTACCGTTTTCGGATCATCCGTGGTAGTGCTTTTCACGACTTCAACCTCCTCCTTAAAGGATGGGTATGTCAACATAATGTTAAACATAAACCTGTCGAGCTGAGCCTCGGGTAACGGATAAGTACCCTCTTGCTCAATCGGATTTTGTGTGGCGAGAACGAAAAATGGCCGGGGGAGCGGATATCGTTGTCCGGCGATTGTCACGGCATATTCCTGCATCGATTCTAACAACGCGGCCTGTGTCTTTGGCGGCGTTCTGTTGATTTCATCCGCGAGAATAATGTTTGCAAAAACCGGTCCCTTCACAAATTTGAAATTGCGCTCGCGGTCCATCGTCTCGGCGCCAACAATATCAGAAGGCATCAGGTCGGGGGTGAACTGAATGCGTTTGAATTCTAGATCAAGAGACGTAGCAATGGTTTGAACCAAAAGCGTTTTGGCAAGTCCCGGTACTCCGACGAGCAGTGAATGACCCTGGCAAAAAATGGCCGTCAGCACCTGACGAACAACTTCGTCCTGTCCTACAACCACTTTCGCGATCTCACGTCTCAAATTATTATAAGACTCGGCCAAGGCGTCGGCCGCTTCAACATCGGAGCTGTATTTTGTCATTGATTATTCGTCTAGGATTCCGCAGAAGTCGTATTCCTCATCTATGCTAATAAACACATCTTTTCTGGCTTTCTGAAACCATTTCTGCAGTGCGCGGTCCTTTTTGTGATTTAAGGTTGCATTTTGAATCCGCGTCCAGTCCTGATCCAGCGATGCCTGATGGGGTGGGATCCGCGACTTATAGTAAAGAATCCGAACAGCGTCCTTGCCTTCATCGGTTCGGTAAACGATTGGTTTTGATATTGCTCCAACCTTCATCGTATCAACAGTAAAGAAAATTACAGGATCGAGTTCGTCAACGAGCAGTCGTGTATTGCTTTCGCGATCGCTGAAAAACCCACCGTTTCCTTTTGTCTCGACGTCGTCCGAATACTCTTTGGCAGCACGTTCAAAAGTGATGGTATCATTCAGAACTTTGGTTCTTAGACTATCCAGGTATCGGGTAGCTTTCGCCAGGTCGTCCTCTGAAGGTCGGGGCGAAATGAGAATGTGTCGTGAGTTGTACTCGTTCCCCCTTCGCTCAATCAGTTGCATAATATGAAACCCAAAGCTGGTTTCGAAGGGCATCGATATCTCACCCGGCTTTAGTCTAAAAGCCATAGCTTCGTATTCGGGCACCATTCTGCCGCGACCAACCCAGCCCATGTTTCCGTTATTTCCCGTAACGCTAGGATCATCGGAGAATTCCCGTGCGAGTTTATCGAAGTCTTCGCCGGCAAGGATGCGGTTACGCAGTTCCATCAACTGGCCCTTGGTGACATTTTTTTGTGCCTCGTTCACTTCGGCGACCTTCACGATCTGCCCCACCTCCACAGATGCTGAAAAGTAATCAAGGCTGTCTTTCGGAATCCGATTGAAAAAGCGGCGTACTTCTGAGGGCGTGACTTTTATGCCGTCAGTGATGTGATCCTCCATCCTCCCCACAATCATCTGCTCGCGAATCTGCTCCCTCAATTCAAGACGAATCTGTTCCATCGTTTTTCCATAAATTGATTCGAGTTCGTCGACGGTCTTACCGGATTGGGAGAGGATCATATCCATCCGTTGCTTGGTATTGGCATCAACTTCCATGTCGAGAACGACAACTGAGTCTATCTCGGCTTTTGCCATCATAAGTTTTCCCCGTACCAGCAGGGCGAGGTATTGACATCGAACGCGGTCGTTAGGCGTGCCCCCATTCGTAATATAGTCCTGATATGCACGTTCCAGTTCGGACTTCAAAACGATGTAGTTGTCAACTTTCGCAATGATTTCGTCTACCACGAATCCTTCTTCCTGCGCTACGACAGAATGTGCAAGGGCAAACATCGCCACTGCGAGAAACCATTTCTTTATGCTATTCAATGGGTATTTCATATCATTTGTAGATCTCGAATTTCTGCCCCGCAGCCGCCTCATCGTAGACTCTATCTTCCAACTCATGGGCAAGTCTCACCTTCCGCTTATTCAGAATTATGTGCCGGATCTCGTTCCGGACGAACTCGAGCGGGGAGACATTATCAGAAATCCGGTAATTATTCACCTTCAAAAAGTAAAGATAGTTATCATCAGATGTTTCATAATACGGATTCGCCTTAAGGAACTGTATTTTATTTGGAATTTCGGCAAGGGGTGAGTTCCTGACAAGGTCGTCAAACACCATCCACGTGCTGTCGGCCAACTGAAAGGCGGCTGCGAAACTCAAGCAATACGATTTTAATTCGCGCAGATCTTTCTCCCGCGTGGAGAAAATCATCTCTTTCAACTTCTCCACCCGGGGAGCAGACTTGGGCAGCTTAATGAAGGTCGCCTGGACGATATTTTGTTTGAGGATGAAATTGTCTCGGTTCTCCCGGTAGTATTTCTCGATTTCGGACTGACTTATCGCGGTATCCAGTTTTTCGCGGACGTATTGCGCCTGGTATTCGTAGGCAATTATGCTATAGCGGTAATCCAGGATTTTTCTTTCTACCTCGGCCTCGTTTATGTCCATCCGTCGGGTGGCTTCCTGGATCAGCAACTGTTTCCGAACCCAGCTAGCGACGTAAGCTTCGACACGTTGAACGCTATCCGCCGCAGATATTCCCGGGGCGGAAACACCCTGAAGTTCATCCAGGTACAAATAAGCATTGCTGACTCTCGCAACTGCCGTTCGATCATCGTCACTATTCGAATATTTTCCGCAACCGCTTAAGCAAAGCGCCAGCACCAAGCTGATTGACACTTTCAACGCATTGCCCCTGGCCCGAACAGCGGATGGTTTACCTTTTCGCAACTTATTTCTTTTCTAATACCGCGACGATCTGTTTCCTGCCAGCCGGATTAAGTTTGACCGGATACTTTTTCCTCAAGTCCGCAAGCCACTCGGCTTCCAGATGGTTCTGATAATCCGCAATGACGGCTGCCCGGGCTTCTTCAAATGACATCTTTCCGGCAGGAAGTGTTTCTTTTAACCATGCAAGGTAATACATTCCATTGTTTTCTCCCCGATGTATCCCGACTTCAGCCGGTACCTTTTTCAACACCGCCTTCTCTTCTTCGGTAAAATATCCACTTTCGGCGCGGATCTTATTCCGTGATATGTATTCCTGAATCTTCGTGGTGCTGCCTTCATCAATGAGGCCCTTTAGAGCCGGGAGCAACGCCTGATCAGCAGTTGAATACAGGGATGCCCTGACTCGTGACCCGGCGGTGTAGCTAGCTTCATTTTGCAGAAAATACTTATGCTGACCTACTGAGTCTCCAGAAGCCTTGTTCCATACCTCCTTTTCCATGATTTCAAAAAGCAAAATGCCTTCGTAGTATTCGTTGAGCAGAAAACGATATTCGGGGTGAACCTGCAAAACCCTCTGCTCCTGAAGCTGAAGGATTGTGTCGTCAATGAATTGCTCGTAAAGCCCAGGTAAATTGCGGGAAGAACGCTGGGAAACGGAAACCTGTTCGCGGATGTAGTTAGCGAATGCGGAAACCGGGTAAGACTTCCCGCTGAGCGTGAATAACTCCAAGGAAGCCGTCTTATCCCCAGAGGCCATAAAGTCTCCCTTTCGTATTAAGGAATCCGGAATATTGAAGAGTCGCGTTTTGGCTGTCTCATTCTCGGCAAGCTTGAAGTCTGCGCGCAGCTTTTTCTGCAAAGCCTGTTTTGATACCTGTGTTCGTTCATCCCGGTTCACACGATTCTTCAGCGACGGGGCCATCTCCTCGAAGGAGGCAAGGGGTATCTTCCGCTCAAGTCTGACGATGTGCCAGCCATATTGTGTTTGAAATGGATCGGAAAACTGTTTTGGCTGATTCAACTCCAGGGCGACCCGTTCGAATTCAGGAATGTTACTCATCTGCCCCGCACGGAACGGACGAAGTTTACCCCCAATATCGCGCGACCCCGGATCTTCCGAATGTTCGTTACATAATTCATTCCATTCGCGACCGGCCTGAAGTTGCTCATGTACTGAGAAAATCTTGTCTTTTGCCAGATCATTGTCGGTCTGTTCGCCCGTCCTGATCATAATATGTGCTACCTCCACCTCCTCGCGGGCGGGCCGTCTGTCATATACTTTGAGGATATGGTACCCGAATCGTGTCCGGACCGGCGAGCTTAACTCTCCCACGGAGGTGGCATACGCAGCGTTTTCGAACGGATATACCATCTGCATCGCCGTAAAATATCCAAGGTCGCCATTGTTCATTTTCGCCGAGGGATCTTCCGAATGCGTTGCTGCCAGGTCTCTGAAATCCTCTCCTGATACCGCCCTTCGTCTAAGCTCCACGATACGGTTATACGCATTGAGGGTATCCTGCGGATTTGCGTCGGGCTTCAGAGAGATCAGAATGTGCCCGGCACTCACTTCCTCTTTCATCCGTTCATAAGTGAGCCGCACGAGGCTGTCGGTAAGCCCGTTTCCCGGAAGGTAGGGCCTGCGGAGTTCCTCCTTGTATTGGTTAAATTCTTTCTTAAAAGCCGAGGTTGTGTCTAATCCGCGGTATCTCGCCTCTTCAACCTTCAGCTTGAAGTTTATGTATAATCGAAGATATTCGTCGATCTTCTCGCGGGTATAATCCTCTAAAGGATTCTGATGGTTTTTTTTATACAAGTAAATGAATTCATCAGTCGTTACGGGCTTCCGGTTAACCGAAAATAAGGTAACCGGTTTGGATTTTTTATCTGACTTCTGGAGCGATTGTCCGTAATGCGGCGTAGCGAAAAAAATGCAGAGCAGGAAGAGTACTGCGCGTAAGATCATAGGTTAGGAAAACTGTTTACTCAAGCGTTTTGGTAAGGCGGCACACGTTTCGGCCGCTTTGGTTATGATATTCAACCTTATCCATGATTGATTTCACAAGCCGAATACCGAGTCCACCTTTCCGCTTTTCATGAATTATATTATTAAGCGCCGGCTCGTTGAACTGATTGATATTGAAAACGGTGCCGTCATCAATTAACTCGAACACGAGTGGTTTATTGTTTTCAATGTTTATATGTATTTCAAAGAGTTCGTCGGGATTGCAATGGTGTGCATGGATCATGAGATTGGAACACATTTCGTCCAACGCAAGCACAATCTCGCTGATCGCAAGTTCTGCTATCCCATGCTTCTTCAAGGACGTGCGGATAAAATCGCGCACACCTTTCAGGTTTTCGATGTTGCAACCGACTTTATACTTATAGTTCATTGACCATTTGCTTTGCTTCAACCTTGTCTTTTCCAATTCTCAACAGCTCATTAAGTCCCAAAATCTCAAATGTATTAGCCACCTTGTCGTTCATCCCAAAAAGAACCATATGGATTTCCCGATCCTTGAATTCCTCGATGTACGACATGAACACCCCCAATCCGGCGGATGAAATGTATTCTAACGACGTACAATCAACCAGGATACGGGAGTAGCCTTCGCCCACACTTTTGGCAATCGCCAGATCCAATTCAATGGAAGAACTGGCGTCAATTTCTCCGATCAAAACGATCACATCAGCACCGTCTTCTTGTAACCTTTTAATGTGGATCATAGGGTTTTAACGTTATATTTAAATTTAATGTTCGTACTTATTTCCCTGCTTTTAGTCATTTAAATTTGACTATCATGGTTGTGTAGTCATCATTGATGTTATGTGTTTCTGAGAACTCATACAGCCTTTTGATGATGAAATCCTGGATTTCCCTGGCGTTCTGATCCCTGGCTTGCAGCACCAATTCCACCAGTTTCTCATATCCGAACTCCTCGCCTTTCACATTTTTCGCCTCCGTTATCCCGTCGGTGTACAGAACCATGATGTCGCCAGGCTCATATTTGAACTCGTTCGTTTGAATGAAGTTACTGTAATTCTTATTGCGCACCATTCCCAAGGCGATACCGCGGTCCTTAAAGAACTCAGCCGTCCCCTTCTGTGCAGAATAATACAGGACAGGGCAATGCCCGGCCCTGGCATAACGTACCTTATCATTTCGAGTGTCGATCGCAAAATAGGTGGCGGAAATAAACGAACCTCGTTCGAGACAGGCCACCAGAGCCTGGTTAGCGCGAACCATAAACTCGTCGGGTTCAATATCACTTTGAGCCAGGCTGTGGAATATGCCTTTCATTTGTGACATATGGAAGGCCGCTGTGGTTCCCTTTCCGGAAACATCTGCGATGATCAGCGCGACAAGGTCGTCCGTCACGCGGATTGTGTCATAATAGTCGCCGCCCACCTCGTCCGCAGATTCTGAAAAGGCTGCCATGTTGAAATCCTCGTGCTCATGAAGTAACTCAGGAAGCAGGCTTTTTTGCACTTTTTTGGCGATTTTGAGCTCTTCCTTATATCGTTCATTTTGTAGGGCCTCCTCCATCAGGCGGAAGTTTTCAATCGAAATGCCGGCCTGATTTGCAAACGTCGAGACTATCTTGGTCATCTCCTTATTGAAGCCTTCCGGCAATTCTTTCAGCAACGCAAGCTGGCCAATGTTTTCGCCCTTTACATATATCGGAAATGCCAGAATCGATCTGAAACGGGACCCCTTCAAGGATGCCAAATGTTTGCTCAGATTTTTCGTTTTGTCGCTTCCCTGATCGAGAATGCCTTTGATATGAAGGTTCTTGAGGTGTTCGGTGATTTCACTGGCCTCCTTCGCCGACGTCTTATAAGTAAAGAACTTATGCCCGTCCATTCCGCTGTTTATCTCCAGCCAGGCGGCATCGGCGAAAACCGTACTGACCGACGCTTCCAAAAGAATATTATAGACGCTTTCTTCGCTTTGTTCGGTTTGGATAGACTGGCTGATCCGCTGGAAATTCACCACCTCCTCGAGCTTTTGCTCGAAGACAGACGTCGTCGGTAAGTTGAAAAGAATAACGAGGAACGAAAACACGGCATAGATCGCCACGAATATGATCAATCCCTGAATGAACAAATGACCTTTGTAGTCAGTGAAGTATGGAGTGAGGTCACGCAGCTCGTCGACCGATTTAGAGTTTATGAACAGGATGTACAGAAGGTAAAAAACGGTCAGCAGCAGCAGCAACAGGCTGGTCCATTTTTGTCGGAAATTCAGGTATGCTACCCACTTCATGTTACCTGACAATACCAGGCCGGTGAGTACCAGAATTCCAAGCATAGTCCCGAAGAGCCAGTCGATTTGCGGGAAGGAAAAAGTGTTGTACACCAAAGTCAACAGCAATCCTATTTCAAAAAAGGTCCACAACCGAAGAAGCCATTTCGATTTCTGATAGAGGATCAGACGTTTCCATGCCGTAAAGGTCATGATTAGGAATCCGAGCATCAATCCAAGATTGACGAGGTAGATGAAATCGCGAAACACCGGCAGGCTGGTCAACCTGGTGTTGCCCATAAGTGATTCGAACAACCAAAGGCTGAGCGAGATCACGGTAGCAATGAGGCCCGTGGCAAAGACACGCCAAAGAAGATCGATAAAATTAAGCACCTCATCGCGTTCAATCTTCAGTTTGTAATAATAGAAAACGGAAAGGATGAAGAGATTCAGAAGCAGTTCTGGAATCCAATGGGGAACTTCCTGTTTAACATTACCGGTCGACGCCGTGAAAACGATCGAAATGTCAGTAAATACAAGGGCCAGCCAGGTAATTACCCCAACCGTAAATAGTAACCGAATAATGGCCTTTGTCCTCACAAATTGGATCACTGAGCAAAAAAATAAGCCAATCCGCAGACTGGCCTACAATTATATGAATAATATAATATTTCGAAGAAGTATTCTGACGGTGATGGAGTTACTTCCTGCTGTAATTCGGCGCTTCACGAGTAATCGTCACGTCGTGCGGGTGACTTTCCACTACTCCTGCACTGGTAATCTTAACGAACTTGGCTTCCTTCAGGCGCTCAATGTCAGGTGCGCCACAGTAGCCCATTCCAGCCTTCAAGCCTCCCACCATCTGGTATAACACTTCAGAGACGAGGCCTTTGTATGGTACGCGACCCGAGATTCCCTCCGGAACGAGTTTCTTTACATCGTCCTCGACATCCTGGAAATAACGGTCTTTTGACCCACCTTCCATTGCCTCGAGGGAACCCATTCCGCGGTAGGTTTTGAATTTCCGTCCCTCGTAGATGATCATTTGACCGGGCGCCTCATCTGTTCCGGCAAGCAAAGAGCCTATCATAATACAATCCGCTCCGGCTGCAATGGCCTTTACAAGGTCTCCTGAAAACCGTATCCCGCCATCGGCAATGATCTTTACATTCGACCCTTTTATCGCTTTTGCCGCTTCGTACACCGCCGACAGCTGGGGCAGCCCGACTCCCGCCACCACGCGGGTCGTGCAGATGCTACCGGGACCGACGCCGACCTTGATCGAGTCTGCTCCGGCTTTGGCCAATGCTTTTGCAGCCTCACCGGTCGCAATGTTGCCAGCGACGAGGTCCAGCTCCGGAAATTTTGATTTAACAGCCTTGGTAGCATTCAAAACGTTAACCTGGTGGCCGTGAGCCGTGTCGATACTGATCACGTCCACTCCTGCATTTTTCAATGCTTCAATCCTTTCAATAATGTCGGGAGTCACACCGATGGCCGCACCCACACGCAACCGGCCATATTTATCCTGACATGCATGGGGCTTATTCTTTTTCTTCCGGATGTCCTTAAAGGTGATAAGTCCAGTGAGCCGGCCCTGCTTGTCAACGATGGGCAGCTTTTCAATCTTATGGTTTTTCAGTGTCCCTTCAGCCTGATCGAGTGTGATTCCCTCAGGTGCCGTGATGAGGTTCTCTTTCGTCATGATGTTTTCGACCTGCAGATCCATGTCTTTCTGAAAACGCAAGTCCCGGTTGGTAATGATTCCAACCAGCTTTCTGTTCTGATCAACGACTGGGATACCGCCGATTTTGTATTCACGCATGATTTTTTCGGCTTCACGAACCGTGGCATGGACCTCGAGGGTGATCGGGTCGAGAATCATTCCGCTTTGCGATCGTTTAACCTTTCGAACCTGCTCTGCCTGCTGTTCGATTTTCATATTCTTATGAATGAACCCCAGACCACCCTCAAGTGCTATGCTGATGGCAAGGTCTGCTTCAGTCACCGTATCCATAGCAGCGGACACGATCGGAATATTGATTTTAATGTTCGGCGTCAGAAAAGAGGTAGTATCGGTTTCCCGGGGAACTACTTCAGAATAGGCCGGGACGAGAAGCACGTCATCGTAGGTGAGGGCTTCAAAAAGGAATTTGGATGTATCGAATGGCATAGCAAATAATTACGATTGATTATTTGCCGGGCAAAGGTAATCCTTACTGGCGAATTTCCCAATTTATTAATTCTTACTCATGCGTGGTCATTAAGCAAGAGCAAGTTAACTTTGACAACCACCGTAGCGACTTGAAAATTTCGGCGTACGCGAGGCCAACTGGTTTTGAGAAATAACACTTTGATTGTAATGTTGGGTGCTTTAAAATTGGAGCTTTAACTTTACACCAACTGCCAGCCTAATCGATCCCGCCAAATGAGAAAACTAACGTTTTGTTTATTGTTACTCTTCGGTGCACTCTCCGGATACGCCCAGGTGCAGACGGGTAAGGCATCTTTTTATGCCGATAAGTTCGAAGGTTCGCGTACGGCAAGCGGACAAAAATACAAGCGCAACAAACTTACGGGTGCACACAAGACACTTCCGTTCGGAACCAAGGTAAAGGTTACCAATTTGTCGAATAACGAATCAGTTATTGTGACGATCAACGACCGGGGTCCTTACGTTGAGGGGCGCATCATTGATCTGTCGAAAGCTGCCGCCGAGAAACTCCGCTTTGTGAGCCAGGGGCTTACCGAAGTCCGTATAGAGGTCGTTGACCCTGGAGACGGAAAAACCAAACAGACCGAAGTCCGAATCGATAACGTGGCTGTGGATGAAAAGGAATATTATCAGTTCCGGGCCGAACGCCATAAACCTAGTGGTTTCGGTGTCCAGATCGGAAACTATCAGGAACTGGTTAATCTGATACGTCTTTCAGAAAACCTGAAACAGTCGTACAAGAAAGAAGTGACCGTACAGGTGAAGGTATTGAATGGCATAAAGTATTACGGTTTGATCCTTGGCCCCTTTTCAAACAGAGAGAGGGCCGAGCAATTCAGAAGTGAAATCAAACAGAAATATCCGGACGCGTTCATCGTAGATTTCAAAAGGATGTAGAATTGTTTAAAGTGCCGGGACCGTCACTACAGATTCAATGGAATGGTTAGGCTATTTGTTTTCGGTGCTTGTTGGAGTCATTCTCGGTTTGATCGGCGGAGGTGGTTCTATCCTCTCGATACCGATTCTGGTTTATATATTCAAACTTGAGCCCGTCACAGCTTCGGCCTATTCACTCTTCATTGTTGGCTTGACCAGTCTGGTCGGCGCGATTCCCAAGTATAAAGATCACCTCGTAGATTTTCCCACAGGTTTGCTCTTTGGTATTCCCTCCATCATCTCAATTTTCAGTACCCGGAAATGGGTTGTACCCGCTTTACCGGAAATTATTGCTGATATGGGTTTCCTGGTGATCAGCAAGCGCATGCTCCTCTTGGGTGTTTTCGCCCTGCTCATGATTATGGCGTCGATCACTATGATTCGAAACGCCAACAGGCTGCTCTCTGACGATCACCGATACAACGTTGGATTGCTAATTCTTGAAGGGGGCCTGATCGGGTTTCTGACAGGGTTTGTAGGCGCCGGAGGTGGGTTCCTGATCATTCCGGCCTTGGTGCTGCTGACAGGGCTGCCGTTTAAGACAGCCGTGGGTACGTCTTTATTCATTATTGCCATCAATTCGCTGATGGGCTTTCTTGGCGACGTGCTCAACTTTGCGATTGACTGGCCGTTTCTGCTTGGCATCACGCTTCTGGCAATCGTCGGAATTCTGATTGGGGACAAACTTTCCGCCCACGTTTCGGCGACTCGTCTGCGCTATGGTTTCGGATGGTTTGTACTAATTACCGGGATCTATATTCTGGCCCGGGAGGTTTTGTTTTGATCGGGTTAACCCAAAAGAATATCAAGAACTTCACGCCCGGCCCGCTCGGCTGATTGCAACGCCCCGTTTACCGTTCCGGCTTCACCTGTAAAGTCAGTGGCCTCGCCGGCGAAGAATACTTTTTTCTGCACCGATCGAGACAGTTCCCGCCGATGCTCCATCGTGCCTCCCGGTTTCAGATACGACATGGTGCCTTTTATGTATGGTTCTTTACCCCAGTCCTGGATCGCTGCAACGAATTGGTTATTCGTGGGATCTTTCCGCACATCGCGGGAAGCCTGGTTATCGAACATCCGGTCAAGCTCTTCGAGTATCACCGGTATGGCGTCATAACCGAGGTCGGAAAATACTTCTCCTTTCTCGCCGGAGATCGTCATTTGTAGCGATCTCGCCACTGTGCTTCGACCCTCACCGGCATTGAAGTACTCGGGGATTTCGCCCCCAAAAATTGTATGAAAACCGTTGCCCCAGAAATTCCGCTTGAAATCGAGGACGATCCTCATGGCACTATCCATTCCGATGTTCTCGAGTGCTGTTTGTTTCTCCACAGGAAGCCCTGGAGTGAACGAAATATCGCCGGACTTGAGGATGGAAACGGGAACAGTGACAATCACTTTGTCAACCTCATTTGTGAAAGGCTGGGCTCCTCCTCCGGGATTTACTTCACCGGAAATAACAATTTTTTCACCTTCATAATTGATGTTCCTGACCACGGTATTAAGCTGTGTTCGTTCCGAGGCCCGGATAAAACCCTCAATCAGCACATCGGCCATGGGCGTGTTTGACAACAATAAATTCTGGGCACTTCTGGTTCTCAGGCCAAGTTCTTCGGCGAAACCTTCCATTCCCATGCGGCTATTTGACGTACCATGACGGTTCCCAATTCGCCCGTGGAGCATCGGGAGCATTAAGGGTGAGATGCCATTCGCAAAGATCGCATCCTGAACGGTGGCACCGGTTTCTCCCTGGGCTATAATATTATTCAAAAATTGGTACGCCTGCTGAAAATCCGGATTAACCATGGCATCGTCGATCGAGACCAGGTTTTCAGCCATCCAGTACAAGTTACTCGATTCGTTATCAAGAGGTTGCGTCGTGAATTTTTGTTGCCGGACAAACCTCGCCCAAATTGAATCGTCGCCATATATCCGGTCTGCACCAAGTTCAACCGGGAAATCGGCACTAAAACGCGATTGCTCGTTAAACCAAAGTCCGCCACCACTCCGATCGTTCGGCCTCAGGGTCCGAACCCGGCCGCCAATACGGTTCGAAGCCTCATAAACTATTACATTAATACCTTTCGTCAGCAAATAGTCGGCAGCAAACAGCCCTGCTGCGCCCCCTCCGATGATAGCGACAGTACCCTTATAGCCACCCTTTGGTTCAGGCTCGTCGCCGGTGCACGACGCCAGCCAAGGTAAAACCAGCCCCGCCGAAAGACCGGCACCTAGTTTTTTAATAGCATTTCTACGTTTCATAGACCAGAGGTTTGAGCGAATTGATATCGAAAACGGGTTAATCAGTAACCCTATTAACTAAAATAACCAGACGAGCTGAGGAAATCAGCCGATACAGTGCAGGAGACGCCGGCCGGGTTGTACTTTTCGGTTAGAAAACTTTGGTTTCGTGGCCTTAATAAGCATTTTCGCCCTATGATTGATACACCTGCACAACATCTGAAGCGAATTGTGGTCGTTGGGCCGGAATGCACCGGCAAGTCCGACCTGGCGGAGTTTTTGGCAACGCATTATAACACGGCATGCGTACCAGAATATGCGCGCGGATACCTGAGCAATCTGGTACGCCCCTACAATGAAGACGACCTTCTGACTATCGCGCGTGGACAAACCCGCGTGGAGGACGAGTTCGCGAGAACGGCGAATGAATTGCTGATTTGTGATACTAACCTGTACGTTATCAAGGTTTGGAGCGAATTCAAATACGGCGAGTGCCCTGATGAAATTCTTGATGAAATTAAAAACCGCACGTACGACCTCTACTTGCTGACCTATATTGATGTTCCGTGGGAAGATGATCCCCAGCGCGAACATCCTGACAAACGAAATGAGTTGTACGACATCTATCTGAACGAACTAAAAAACCAGTCGGTACCGTTCGTCGAGGTAAAGGGCGAACGCGAAGACCGACGACAAACCGCAATCCGGGCTGTTGACGAGTTCACGGCGAAGAGTAACCCTGGTTCGTAACGTGTCGTGAATTTCCTCGAGGCTGATCAAATGTCTATTTCGCCTTTTGGCGCGGCTGTTTTTCGGAACTTATAACCAGATTACGGATACCTCGAAGCATTATCAATTCGAACTGTATAGTTTTGTGGATTATGCTCTTTACCCAAATTTCCATAAACACCCCGGCGCTCCTTTTCCCCGCAATTACGTTGCTGATGCTGGCGTACACGAACCGATTCCTCGGCCTCGCAAGCCTGATCCGGAATCTACATACGAAGTACAAGCAGGTTCATGAAGACCAGGACATCATGAAAGCCCAGATCAAAAACCTTAGAATACGGCTGCTGCTGATAAAGAGAATGCAGGCTGCGGGAATTGTAAGCTTCCTTTTTTGTGTGCTTTCAATGTTGGGATTTTATCTTCAATACAATACCACTGGTGTTATCATCTTTGGCTTGAGCCTTGTTTTTTTGATAGTCAGTTTGATTTTGTCGCTGCAGGAGATTATGATCAGCACGAAAGCCCTCGAAATTGAATTAAGGGATATGGAGCATGAATAGAACCGAATTCGCGTGGTAACCTTAGAAATCCGGCTTTTTTTAGATCATTTTCAGAACCGGTTTCCTAAAAAAACTTACGTCCAACATCAAATAAGGTTGCTTTACTGATTTTCAAGACGTCGCTGCGCTAAATTTCCATTTCTAAATTCAAGGCTTTGATTATGACACGATTTTTCCGCAAGACCCCTCTAAACTTTATCATCCTTTTTTTTCTTCTCGCACCGGGGGGTGTAGTTGCCGTTCACGCGCAGTCTATAAACAGCCAGTGGAGAAAGGAACTGAGTAGTGCGTTGGAAGACTTTGTGAAGTGCAGAGAATCTGGCGCGTGTAGCAGTTTCGTTGGCGAGTCGTTAAAGAGGGTGTACAACATCAACGATTTTTATTCTTCTTCCGAGAAGAGGTATTTGCGTTCGTCCGAAATTTCCGATCTAATTAAAGGAGACAGAAAATGGACGCTTCTGGGAAGGTCCTTTGACCAGTCCGCTCTTGAAGAAGCACAGAAAAACGCCAACGCGAAAAAAGCCGTGGTGGCTGTTTACAGAAGCGAAAACGGGCTTGGTCACGTTGTTCTGATCGTGCCGGGAGCTTTGACTCCGTCAGGATCGTGGGGATTAAACGTTCCAAATGCCGCATCATTTCCGGCAACAGACCCTGAGAAATCTTTTGTAGATAAAGGTCTTTCGTTCGCTTTCACCAAGAGTATGATGAAGGATGTGTTCCTTTATGTGAGGAACTATTAAGCTTTTAAGGCGAAAGAACCAGGTCTTTCATGCATCCGATCCAGGACGGGTGGTCATTCAGGCTTTCAACTAACTGAACCTTTTCACCGCCGTGGCTGTGAAAAATCTCCTGGTATTCCTCGCCAATCTCAATGATCGTCTCGAGACAGTCTGCGGTGAACGCCGGCGAAAGAACCAGAATTCGTTTCATTCCCTTTCGCGCACATTCCTCGACGACGGCATCGGAAAAAGGTTTCAGCCATTTTTTGTCCAGCCTTGACTGGAAGCAAACCGTATACTTTTCCTGAGGAATGTTAAGCTTTTCGGCGAGTAGCCTGGTGGTTGCGTAACAGGTTGCTTTATAACAGAACTTATTGTCTTCGGTAATCTCGGTTTCACAATTGTGATTGGCGCAAAGGTCGTTGTCATACACCTTGTCCACCTGCCTTTCAGGCAGCCCGTGATACGAGAAGAGGACGTGGTCGTACTCTGCGATATTGTATTTACTTGCACGGTCAACGAAACCGTCGATGAACAAGGGATGAGCGTAGTATTGACTTATGAACCGAATCTCCGGTATCACCCACCAGGTTCTCACCACCCGCATCACCTCGTCGTGCGCGGATCCGGTTGTAGCTGAGGCATAGTGCGGAAACATGGGAAGCACCACAATACGCGGATAGTTTTTTTTCCGGATTTCTTCCAGAACATCTGGTATTGATGGGTTCTTATACCGCATGGCCAGATATACATCATGTGTTTCGTCGAGTTCTTTCTGCAACAAGTCGCATGCGTTCTCACTGTGGAAGAGCAGGGGCGATCCTTTATCCGTCCAAACCTTCTTATAGATCTTCGCAGATTTAGGCGCGCGAAACGGAACGATGATCAGGTTAACAAGAATCTTTCTGAAAAGCCAGGGGATGTCAATAACACGAGGGTCATTGAGGAACTGCGAAAGATATGACCTCACGTCGCCGACAGAAGGACTGTCGGGAGTACCCAGATTTATCAGCAGTACGGCGGTCTTATTTCCCATAGGAGCATACGAACTTAAGTATTAACACCATTTCTGAAAAGATGTTATGAAAACAATCCCGGAAAAGACCACGCCACCCATCCGTAGATGATGAAATAGAATACGCGCATGGAGCACGCAATCAAAAAGTGTCTTGTGGGAATATGTACTGATCCCACAAGCATACAGGTGCCCGAAAAGGGGAGCGGTGTCACCGAACCGACAACGACTAAAAACACGCCGAATCGTTTCAGTTGTTTATTATATTGAAGCAGATACCGCTCTTCAATTCTCCGATAAAACGCCGTTTGTGAAAAGTATTTTCCAATATAAAATCCAATGACGCCACAGCCCATCGAAATCACGGCGAGTATAGACAGGTACATCACATATTCAGATAGCGATACCCCCACGAGTTGCTTCCACGTCGACATAAAAAGAACTGGCGGAATAATGCCAAACACCACTTCGGAAACGAAGAATATTGAAAACAAAATAAGCGGCTTGTCTTTCAGGACATTGATGTGCCGCTCAAAGTTTTCAACGATAAAATCTTCGGCCAAGACAAACAACACCAAAATAACCGCCAGCCATATTAAGCCGCGGAAAACATTCTTAAACAAAAAACGCGACCTCGATTCCGGTTCCTGCTCCTGTTCCATCTTCCTAATTTAAAATTGGTGCACGTTTAAAGGGTTTCGAAGGATCAAACAACTTACGGTAGGTTGCATGTTTCTTTGATACAAATCCGCCGACCTGTTGGACCACGTTGATCATTTTTGGGTTAAAGTCGCCAATCCAGTTCATTTCATATTCGTCGTATCGGTTGTATTTTTCCTGGAGTATCGCCCTCGCACTTTCAATCATGGCTCCATCCACACCTTTGCCCTGATGCCCGGGAACAATACCAAATAATATCCCGAAAGCCTTTCGGTTTGTTTTCATTAACGTATGCCAAAGTGCTATCAATTTCCCTTTCCAATCCAGTGCACCGTTAACATACTTAAAAATCTGATTGATTTCGGGAAGAGACAAAAAGAAACTGATAGGCTCATCCTTATAAAACCCGAAATAAAGTAGCCGGCGATCCATAATCGGCTTCATTTGCTTAACCATCAGCCGCGCTTGCTGAAGGCTAATTTCCGGATTTTCCGACCGATTCCCCCATGCCTTATTGTAAACGTGATGCAAGTACTCGGGTAGTTTAGAAATCTCATCCTTTCCCAAATAGCTAAAGCGATAATCGGGATCCTTTGCAACTATGGCTGCTTTTTCGGCGAGCCGCGGATGAAGAGGGTCCCTCACACCCCGCGCGAAAGTCAATTGATAGAAATATACCTGAAATCCATACGCTTCAAAGAAATCTTTGTAGTAGGGGAAGTTGTAATTGCATTGGTAGTTTGGCTGGCGGTCGTATCCTTCAACGAGTAATCCCCACCACCGGTCCCTGCTGCCGAAATTGATCGGGCCGTCCATAGCTTCCATTCCACGCTCGCTAAGCCAGTCCTTACACTGATCGAGCAATTTGAAGGCGGCATCCTGCTCATTTATACATTCGAAAAAACCCATGCCCCCCGTGGGTTGGTCATTGCCCTTATGAACAGTTTTACTATTCACAAAAGCCGCCACCCGGCCAATCGTCTCGCCATTGTCGCTTATCAAAATCCAGCGTGTACATTCGCCGTTGCGAAAAGCTTTATTTCGCTCTTTATCAAAAACGCTTTCGACGTCCTTATCAAGTGGCCTTATCCAGTTTGGCTCATTCCTGTAAAGCCGGACCGGTAGCATCAGGAAATCGCGTGCCTGGTCCGGCGTGGTTACTTCAACAATCCTCATCCTTGTTCGACTAGTATTGGCGTAATCCTCATTACGCCGCTCTTTAAACGGTTCGGCAATATAATATGAAAGCGAGTTCCAATGTTGGGTTTACTGGAAACACTGATCTGTCCGCCAAGTTTCTCAACTGCGTTCTTGACAATGTAAAGCCCAATTCCGGATCCATCGGATTGTTCTGTAGCCCGATAGAACATTTCAAATATTCTGTTGAGGTTCGGTTCGTCTATGCCGATACCATTATCCGCGAAGACGATTTCAGCCCGATGTTGATCCACTGTAACCCGGATATTCACTTCCGAGTCGACACCTTCGGTCTGCCTGTACTTGATCGCATTGGATACAAGATTCCGGAAAATTTCTGAGATTCTCCATGGATCGCTGTAGAAATCGGAACCTTCAACCTTTACAAACTTCTTTATTTCGTGGGCGCCCTCAAGGTAATTGAGATCGTTAAACGTTCGATCGATTACGCGTGAGAAATCGACTTTACTCAGCGTAAGCTCCATCTTCAGGTTCTTCGAATGACTAAGCACATCGCCTATAAAATGATCGAGATGTTCGACTTTGTTACCAATAATGTCTATGTACTCGAGCGGGTCATCCGTATTTCCGGGAAGTCGCGCAAGGTTGACCAGCCCAAGTATCGACGACAGCGGAGCCCGCAGGTCATGCGACACCTTGTAAACGAAGTTATCGAGCTCTGCATTCCGGATCTTAAGTTCTTCTTCGATTTTTATCCGGTCAGTGATATCAATGTATACGCCATAGATTCCAATGATCTGATGTTCCTGCATAATGGGAACACCATACAGAATAACATTCACTATCCTGCCGTCCTTATGCTTGCGAAGCGTTTCAAGCCTGACAACCTTGTTGGACGTTATCAGGTTATTAAGATCAATTCCTTCATTATGCAGGTGATCCGGAACAATATGATCGTTCAGGTTCTTCCCACGAAGTTCCTTCCATTCGTATCCGAACATCTGCTGGAACCCGGGATTCACCTGATTGACTTTACCGTTATCATCAAGAAGGACGACCGCGATGGGAACACTCTGAAAAAGTTGCCGGAACATCGTTTCATTCTTCTTCAACTTCATTTCAGCTTGTTTCCTTTCGGTGATATCACGGAAAATCACCTGATACGACGGCGTCCCCTTGTAGACAAACGGAAAAACCGACGCCTCGACATCAATCACTTTGCCGTCGAGACGGACATATTTCTGCTCCAGCATTCCCGAAGGCGTCGATGAGACCTCTTTCATCTTGTTGAGGGTCTTATCACGCTGATCGCGATACACGTATCTAAGCACATTCGTCCCGATCAATTCCTGATTGGTGGCCCCCAGAATGGCGTTAGCATGGCTATTGGCCAAGACAATCTTTCCGTGGTTATGAACTACAACGCCGATTGGCAATCGTTCTACCAGCGTCTGATAGCGTAATTCGCTTTCTTTGAAGTAGTCCTTTCTTTCGGTGACATCCTGGATCACACCTCTTCGCAAAACTGATCCATCATCTCTTTTTTGATGATTCGAACGCACTTCAACCCACCGTTCCTCTCCCCTGATGATCATTCGGCCGTTCCAGTACCAATCGGTCTGAGCGATCAAACTTCGATGCGACGACTCGGCGAATGATGCGTAGTCTTCCGGATGAATCAGCCGATCCATCTCATTGGGATTTTCTAACGCTTCCGCGGGTGATACACCCAGTATCGTTTCGGCTGACTCACTTAGGTAGACGAAACTTCTCCGCTGGTCTTCGGACAGGAGATACTCATAGAGCACAACCGGAATGTTGGCAAGCAAGTCCTGCATATCAGAAACCACGGAACGATTGAACCATAAAGACAAGAAGGGTAGCTACGCAAGATACGGGGAAGCCCTGTAGAAAGCAATTTTGCGATTCAGCAAAAAGTTGGGTTCGCACCATCTAAACGGATTTGCCGAAACAAACGCTTTTGATAAACCCGCCATAGAAGTTTTTCTCCGACAGCCGGGAAAACCCATGCTGAATCAGGACATCATTCCAGGGAGGGAGGGTTGTGTTCTGCAACCCAGACGTTGCCGAGAAGAATTGATACATTATCGCCAGCATGGCTTCATGCCAATATGTTTCTGCAACAAAGTCGGAAACGAGGAGTTTCCCCGTGGCTTTCAAATTAGCCGAAATACTTTCGATAACATTTTTTAGGTCTGGAAGCGGAAAAAGATCAAGAAAAAAACATGCTACAACAACATCAAACTGACTTGACTGTGGGATGTCACGGTGGGTTCCATGAATGAAATGAATTGACTCAGAGCCACGCAGGCGCGATGCGGCACGACGAATCATTTCTGAAGAAGCGTCGATGAACCAAACCTCCGCTTCTGAGCAATCCCTGAACAACTGCGGAAGAATTTTGCCGGTGCCACCTCCCAGTATCAGTACCTTCGCCCCTGGCGGAATTTCCATGATCAAATGAAGCTGCGCATTCAGAATTGCATCACCGAAGATCATTCCGGCGAGCCAGTCATACCAGCGGGAGACTGCGTTGAAGCGATTAAGTTCCTGCATCCTTACAAAAGTGAAAGTACAGGCAAAAGAAAAAGAGCATCGCCGATCAAACGAAAATTATCATGCCCGCCGACTTTCCGGTGAAGTATGAATAAGACCATGTTTCCAAATCCTATGCACCATAACAGCAGGAAATGCAAACCAGGAACCGCGGCCACCAAAATAAATGTGTTCAAAGCAAAAAGTAACCAGATGATTTTGGCGGCACTTGACCTCCCTATTACAAGTACACCTGAGCGAGTTCCCTGAGCGCGATCCTTGGGAAAATCGAACCAGGAGAACAGCAAAAGGTTCATGAGCGCTACTAAGAAAAATTGCCCTGTTAGTAGTATGTCCATATGACTCAACGCGCTTTTGGCTCCCATTGGTATGAGAATACCAAAACAGTACAATGCCGCGGCAATCGGTTCCTTAATAGCAGCGAATCGATTTACGAACAAGAGATACAGGACTATAAAAACTCCCAACACCATGCCGTTTCGGATCATTGAAAATGGCAGGGTCAGCACCAAACTGAAGTCGATCAAAGCCACAACCCCCACAATACACGTCAACACCGAAAAGTGGCGGCGATGAAACGCGTGCCGCGGGGTCACGGGTATGCTTCCCATTCTATAAGCATCAAGCAAATGGTCTGATGTATATATCAGCCAGACTGAGAGTGCGAGGCATGCAACACCGTTGGTTGAGGGAGCGGTTCCAAAAAAATCAGCCAGGAAAAAGCTGCCAATAACCGCTCCGGCAGAAACGTCTAAGCTTAAGATATTAACGAGGCGATATATCTCTTTGATGTTGTGCAAGAAAAAAAAAGTCCCCTTTATGAGGAGACTTAATTGTAAACAGTTTCATCGATTATGCGGACTTGAGCGCCTCGGCTCCGCCAACAATCTCCAGAATCTCTTTGGTGATGGCAGCCTGACGAGTTCGATTGTAAGTCAGTCGCAACTCTTTCAAAAGCTCGCCGGCATTTTCCGTAGCCTTGTCCATAGCAGTCATCCGGGCTCCGTTCTCAGCTGCATTCGAGTCAAGAAGAGCTTTAAAAAGCTGGATCTTGATTGCTTTTGGAATAATTCCTTTCAGAATCTCCTGCTGCTCAGGCTGGTAGATATAATCTATCTGATTTTCTTTCACCTCACCTATGGCAGCAGGACGGATCGGCAGCAGTTGCTGCATCCGGACAATTTGAGTTGCCACGTTCTTGAACTCGTTATAGACAACTTCAACCCGGTCGAACTTTGCGTTCCGGAAGTTCTCAATAATAAAATCCCCCGCACTTGAAACGCTGTCGAATGTCAGATTTGAAAAAAGTGTTCCATAATTCCCGACGACCTTAACCGCCTCACGTTTAGCGAAGTACTCAGAAGCTTTCCTTCCGATTGGAAGCACAGTAACCTTGCCCGCTTTGAACTGAGCCTTATATTTCTCTTCAATCAGGCGTATCACACCCTTAAAAATATTACTGTTGAAAGATCCGCACAAGCCGCGATCCGAACTGATGGCTACGATCAGAACGTTTCCACCTTCCCTTACTTCACTATACCAGTTGTCGGAATCATTCTCAGCCTGAGCCGCGGATAAATTTTGCAGGATAGCATTAAGCTTAAGTGCGTACGGGCGTAATTGAGTTATCCTGTCCTGTGATCTCCGCAGTTTAGCTGCCGCCACCATTTTCATGGCTTTGGTGATTTGCTGTGTGCTAACCACGGAGGTTATTCTGTTTTTTACTTCTTTTAAGCTTGCCATTCGTTATGCTGTTAGGCGGCGTATTGTTTGGCTAGATCCGTCGCTACTTTCTTCACCGTTTCCACGTCAGCGTCTTCAAACTTGCCGATCCGGAAATTATCAAGAACACTCTGATGGCTTCCGCGCATCAGTTCAAGAAACTCCTTTTCAAATTGCTTCACCTTTGGAACGGGTACGCGATCGAGAAATCCCCGAGTCGAAGCCGTGATGATCGCAACCTGCTCTTCTACCGGCACAGGTGCATACTGATCCTGTTTCAGGATCTCTGTATTTCTACGGCCGCGCTCAATAGTGAGCTTGGTTGCAGCATCAAGGTCTGAACCGAATTTCGCGAAGGCTTCCAGTTCGCGGAACTGGGCCTGGTCGAGCTTAAGGGTACCAGCAACCTTCTTCATCGACTTGATCTGCGCTGATCCCCCCACACGTGATACCGAAATACCGACGTTAATCGCGGGGCGGATACCCGAGTTGAAGAGGTTGGTTTCGAGGAAGATCTGCCCGTCAGTGATCGAGATAACGTTCGTCGGGATGTACGCTGAAACGTCACCTGCCTGAGTTTCTATGATCGGCAGCGCCGTCAGTGATCCGCCACCCTTTACAAGGTGTTTGATTGAATGGGGGAGATCATTCATATTCGCTGCAATTGCATCGTTGTTGATGATTTTCGCAGCCCTTTCCAGAAGGCGGGAATGCAGATAAAATACATCACCAGGGTAAGCTTCGCGGCCGGGAGGTCTTCTAAGCAGGAGCGACACTTCACGATAGGCAACTGCTTGCTTTGAAAGATCGTCGTACACAACCAGAGCCGGACGCCCTGTATCACGGAAGAACTCGCCAATGGCGGCTCCGGTGAATGGCGCGAAGAACTGCATGGGTGCCGGATCAGAAGCCGAAGCAGAAACAATCACTGTATACGCAAGTGCGCCGGCCTTTTCCAGTTCAGCGGCCACACCCGCGACAGTCGATGCTTTTTGACCCACTGCAACGTAAATACAAAATACAGGATTACCTCTTTCGTAAAATTCCTTTTGATTGATAATGGTATCGATCGCTACCGCCGTTTTTCCGGTTTGACGATCACCAATGATAAGTTCGCGCTGTCCACGGCCGATAGGAATCATGGCGTCGATAGCTTTGATACCGGTCTGCAGGGGCTCGTTTACCGGCTGACGAAATATTACGCCGGGTGCTTTACGTTCGAGCGGCATCTCGTACAGATCACCCGCAAGAGGACCCCGGCCATCAACAGGCTGACCTAACGTATTCACTACACGTCCGAGCATACCGTCACCAACATGCACCGAAGCGATTTTTCCTGTGCGTTTAACCGTAGCTCCTTCTTTGATATCTTTATAATCACCGAGCAATACTGCTCCGACATTGTCTTCTTCAAGGTTCAGCACCAGCGCCTGAAGCCCGTTTTCAAAAATCAAGAGCTCACCTGCCTGAGCCTTCGTAAGGCCGTATATCCTGGCCACACCATCACCGACAGTTAATACGGTACCTACTTCTTCTAATTGAGCATCCGTACGGGTTTGAGAAAGCTGTTCACGCAATATCGCGGATACTTCATCTGGTCTGATTTCTGCCATGATTATTATAAATCGTTAAGTGTTGTCTACGTTTTTTTGTGGGACTATCTCCCTAAATTTCTCTTATATAAGGGTTCTTACTAAACTGAAGCTCCATCGCTTTCAGCTTGCTCTTGATGGAGGTATCAATCTGACGGTCTCCGACATTAAGGATGAAACCACCAATCAGTGAAGGGTCGATCTTTTCAATCAGTTCAACCTGCTTTGTGTTTGCAACCTTCCGCACCATATCCGTGAACTCGGATCTCAGCTTTTCGTCAATCGGCGTCGCCGTTATTATAAATGCTCTGGCAATTCCTTTGTACTCATTATAGGCCAGATGAAAATCGCGGGCGATAATGGGAAGAATTGGTTCCCGATACTTTTTGGTGATGAGATCCAGCATAGACAGCGTGAGCTTATGGAATTTGCCGTCGAACAGCTGGTGAAATATCGCGCGTTTCTTGTCATGCCGGATAATAGGATTATTTACCACCAGCGAAAAGTCACGATTTTGGTCTAGGATCTTTGAAAATGTCCGCATGTCATCATGAACATGCTCCAACGCGCCTTGTTCAACAGCGAGGTTAAGCAGTGATTTCACATATCGGATAGCCGCCCTGGATTCGGTCATACTCAGTTAAGCTTTAAATCGTTTATGTATGTCTCGACAAGCTGATGCTGTTCCTTGTCAGAGGAGAGATTCTTCTTCATAAGTTTTTCCGCGATTTCAAGCGAGAACAACGCAACCTGAACTTTGACCTCCTTCATCGCAGCCTGCTTTTCAATATTGATAGCGTTTCGGGCATCATCGATGATTTTATCCGCGCTCTTCTTTGCATCCTGCGCCGCTTCTTCTTTCATCCGGTTTGCCGCCTCACGAGCTTCACGCATAATTCGTTCACGCTCCTCGCGAGCCTCTTTAAGAATCTTTTCATTATCTGATTTCAACAAGGCGATTTCCTGTTTCGCTTTTTCAGCTGTATCCAGCGCCTGCTGAATGGACATCTCACGTTCCTTAAGTGAACCAAGAATTGGCTTCCAGGCGAACTTGGCGAGAAAAATAAACAAGGCAATGAAGATGATCAATTGCCAGATAATCAGACCCGAACCAGGGGTTAGAAGTTCCATATTGTATTCAAATAGTTACTAAGTTTTGAAAAAGAAACCTGGTTCACCAATTGCGAACCAGGCTTCGGTCTTTAGGCCTTGAATGAGATCAGCAAGCAGATAACCAGCCCGAAAAGGGCCGCTACCTCGATAAGTGCCGCAATGATCAGCATCGCTCCCTGGATTTTTCCAGAAGCTTCAGGCTGACGGGCCATCCCTTCCATAGCAGCTGCACCGATTTTACCAATACCAAGACCCGCGCCAATTGCTACTAGTCCGGCACCGATACCAGCACCCATTACTGCATAAGCGATGTCCAATAAAATTGCTAAAAGCATAATTGTATATAATTAAAAGTGAAACAAAAACTCGTGTTAATGGTGCTCATGATCTGTTGTGGCCATCCCGATATAAAGTGACGTGAACAATGTGAACACGTATGCCTGAATCCCCGCCACCAGCAACTCAATCAGATTGATAAACAGTACTACCAGCGACGAGGCAACGCCCACAAGGTAGCTTTGGAAAATAAATGTCAGGGCTATCAGACTCAGAATTACGATGTGCCCGGCGGTGATGGCTACAAACAAACGAACCATCAGCGAAATAGGCTTGGTGAAGATGCCCAAGATTTCAACAGGGAGAATTACAATTCTCAACGGCAGCGGTACACCCGGTGTCCAGAAGATGTGTGACCAGTACGCCTTGTTACCACTTACATTGGTAACAATGAATGTAATCAAAGCCAGCGTAAACGTCACGGCGATATTTCCTGTCAGGTTCGCCGCCCCAGGCAGAAGGCCAAGTATATTTCCAAAAAGGATAAAGAAAAACAGCGTTAACAGATAAGGCATGTATTTCTCATAGCCATGCCCGATGTTTGGCTTTACCACTTCATCACGTACGAAAACAATAATCGGCTCGATGAAGGATTGAAGGCCTTTGGGTGCTTTGCCCTTATTGCGTTTGTATGCTCCCGCTACAGAAAGGAATACCACAACCATCAAAGCCGCATTAATGAGAAGCATGGCTACGTTCTTGGTGATCGAAAGGTCGAAAACCTGCTTTCCATTTAAATAGATGTGGTTATGATCAAGCGTGTATCCTTCGTAAGACACAAGTTCATGGTTTTCATCATAGAACCTGGACGAAGAGAAAACATCAATTCCTTTTTCTTCGGAATAAACGATAACCGGCAGATAAAGAGTACCGCCATGGCCATCCCAGAAATGCCATATGTGGTCGTCTAGTACGTGATGGATAATTACCTCCCCAGCGTCGAACTTCTCCGCTGTCGATGTTTCATGGGTGTCCATATCGGTGGAAGACTGCTGCTGGGCCGACGCCGGAACAGACAAAAGCAACATCAAAAGGACGCCTGAAAAGACAGAGTTAAAACGGCTTAAAGTGTTGAAAAACACGGTCATCTGGCTTGTTTTTGGGGGGTTTTAAAATCCGACCGCAAAGGTATTAATTATCCCTCCAGAAAAAACATCTTTGAAAAAATTTTTAGCCTTCGCTGAGGCGGCGTTCAGCCACGTGTTTTCCTGTGCAAATAAAAGATCTCAATGGCAGTAAAAACCAAATAACCAGTAAGAAAAAGAACAACATTTGGAACAGCGTTTTGCCGGTCAGGGAGAATGACAAAGAAAAGGAAAGCTCCATATCCAAGAAGCTTTAGCACCATTGTTAACAGAAAGGTTTGGACAAATGCGCCAGGCTCAGCGCGAACAACGAATCGAAAAAGAACTGCGGTAGTTATTATCAAAAAAACAATGATCTCCCAGAAAGATGTCGGTTTGGCCGGGATAAGACCAGAGTATCCCATACCGATCACTACACCACCAACCACAGCGGCCGCAACAAGCAAGGTAATGATGAACTGCTTCACCTATTCCTTGTTGATTGACCGGTATAATTGATACATCATTCCTGCAAAGGCCAGAAAACCGAACAATAGCAGAAAGGCCGGAAATTGCAGTTCCAGCCAATGATCGACCCTGGAACCAATCCAGCCAAACAAAGCTATGGCGATCAGTAACTGGAAGGCAAGCCCGCCATACTTAAGGTATGAATTATACTGTTTTGGCTTCCTGGATGGATCTTGCGACGCCATTGGGCTCCCCTATTTTGATTTCTTTGGCAACCGCACCCATCTTACAGGTACCATTAAACACAGCTCCAGGCTCAACTACCATTTTGCCTGTCACAATATCCCCGTGAATTACGGCAGTCGCCTTCAAAACAAGCAACTCGGTTATTTCGAGTTTACCTTTTACTTCACCCTCAATATCGGCATTCAGGGCCAGAATGTTGCCTTCAACCTGTGATTGCGGGCCAAGGGCGACTTTGGATTTGGATTTGATGTTCCCGGTAACCTTACCTTCAATGCGGATATTTCCGTGGGTTTCAACGTTGCCTTCGAGGTAGGTTCCTTTACCGATGGTGTTACTTGAACTGGCGTGCTCATCGGCGGACCTTTTGTTGTCTTTTGAACTTAGCATGAGTAGGGGTTTTAAAAATTTATAAATTCTTCGGGATTAACGGAACTTCCGTTGTTCCACAACTCAAAATGCAGATGTGGTCCGTTCGTAAGCTCACCGCTGTTGCCAACTATTGAAATGATCTCACCACCGTTGACGAATGCACCGACCTTTTTCAGTAGCTGGGCATTGTGCTTATACGCAGAGATCAGGTTTCCACGGTGTTGGACCATGATTACATACCCGGCGTCCTGCGTCCAGGATGAAAATATCACCGTACCATCGGCGATGCACTTCACAGGTTCGTTCGCTTTGGCCACAATATCAACACCCAGGTGATTCTTCTTCACATCGTAGCCGTCAGAAATGAAACCGGTAAGCGGCGTATAAAAAAATATTTCTTCAAGTTCGCGGTTCTTCGACTGCGCAAGCGAGAGTTGCGATAGTCCGGAACTTTCATATTCCTTCCGAAAAGCAGAATCGCGCGGGGTGGCTTTCAGATTGGCCGGTTTTACAACCGGTTGGTTTTCCGCGCTTACAGCAACCGCTACATCAAGATAGACAGCCGTGTCGCCGCTTAGTCTGCGCTTGACGTTCTGAATGAAGCGTTCCTTCTGATCTACCTGTGTTTCGAGCGAGTCGACGATCTGGCTCAGTTCATAAAGCTGCTGATTCATCAGCAGCTGTTCATGTTTTGGATCAAACCACCGGGCCAGTATCGTTTTGCTCATGAACATGCTCATCCCGAACAGGCCGGTAAACATGACCACCGAAAAAAGGATCACTTTCGAGTAGGTGAACCCAAGACTCGTTCTTTCGGCGAAGTTTTCGTCGCTTCTGATAATGAGCTGGTACCTGGTTGTAAGCCAGTTCGAGAGTGTCTTTTTGGGTCGCAAATTCCGGAATTTTCAACAAAATTAACCCCGATAGCCTACGGGAACAAATTCAGAGGTAAATTTGGGATGGCTTGGGTCGACAGGTTTCTTTTTAGTTTCAACGTTTTACTAATTTTCCCTCCGCTAATATTGAATTCTATTTTGTTTCGTTCTATCGAAATGGGTATAACAGGGTTGAAAAGGCTTATCCGCGTCCTATGCTTTCTGGTGATCATTATCCTGGCTGGCTGTTCTCCCCATAGTAACACGTGGACGAGCAAGGCTTTTCACAACACAACTGCGCATTATAACGGTTATTATTACGCACGTGAAGAAATAGAAAAAATAGATGCGAAGCTGTGGGCCAGCATGCAGGATGACTACAACCGGATACTGCGCCTCTATCCAAGGATCGATTCGTCTCTCTACAAATCTAACGAGAAGGAGATTGAAGAAGCAATCAAGATGGCTTCAATCGCCATTCAACGGCACCCCAACAGCAAATGGGTGGACGACTGCTACATTCTAGTCGGTCACGCCCGGCTTTTCTCCCTCGATTATGGCAACACAATTCACACCTACCAATATGTGAACAAGAAAAGCAAGGATCCAGACGCGCGACACCGCGCCCTCATCGGCCTGATCCGTACGTATACTGAGCATAGAGAGTTTAACAATGGCCAGGCAGCTATTGATTATCTGGAAAAGGAAAAGCTAAACAAGCAGAACCGCAAGAATTTCGCGATCATGAAGGCGTACTTCTTTCAGGAGCAGGGAAATCTCGATTATATGGTGAGGAGCCTGGCCCAGGCCGATGACCTTCTGAAGAAACGTGACAAGCCAGGAAGGATTTATTTTATCATCGGCCAGGTCTACCAGAAGCTTGGGTTTGAATCCGAGGCTTATCAGTATTATAAAAAAACCATCGCGAGTAACCCGGAGTACGAAATCGACTTTTACGCCCGCCTTTACATGGCACAGGTGACGCAAATTACACGCAGCCGCAACGTGAACGCTGCACGCAAGTCGTTCAGGAAATTGCTGAAGGATCGGAAGAACCGGGATTTCCAGGACAAGATCCGGTATGAAATGGGCATGTTTGAATTGAAACAGAAAAATCTCCCAGAAGCAATTTCCGAGTTCAATCAGGCGATACGGGTTGGCAAGAACAAACAGATCGATGGCGAGGCGTATCTTCGGCTGGGCGAGATCTATTATGATACCTTAAAACAGTATCAACTCTCGCAGGCTTACTATGACAGCGCTATCTCATCCCTTTCGCAGGATTATGAGAATTATGCGGAGATCAAGGCCCGGCAGGAGATTCTCAACGAGTTCGTGCAGTACCTGAATGTGATTAACCTCCAGGACAGCCTGCTTGCTCTTTCGTCGCTTGACTCCGTCGCGCTGCGTGGCAAGGTTGATTCCCTATTTCAGGAACGCAAGAAGCAGGAAGAATTACTTTCAAAAAAGAAAAAGAAGCGATCAAACCGCGTACAAATCGTTGCAAACAGAGACGATAACATTTTCGGGAGCATCGACAGTGACGGATCCGACGATCTGACATCAGGGCAATCTGGTGAATGGTACTTTTATAATCCCTCGGCCCTGGCTGTAGGGCAGACCGAATTTCGCCGGGTCTGGGGCGACGTGCCGCTCGAAGACAATTGGCGGCGTTCGCAACGCTCGAATGCCGGAGTAAGGCGTGCAGCTCAAGCCGCAGACCGGGAACAACCAACGAACGACGAAGCCGAACCGGATGATAGCCCTGTCGTGGATCAGGTTACGCAGGAATTCAATAAGATTAATGCCATGATTCCGCGGACGGACGAACAAAAGACCGAGGCACTGGCTAAAATCGAAGAGGCCTACTTCAAACTGGGCGACATCTATTATTTCAAGCTTCTTGAAAACGAGAACGCAGTGACCTCGTACAATACATTGCTGGAACGGTTTCCGGATTCCGAATACGAACCAGAAGTGCTCTACCGGTTATACATTATTTTAAAAGACGTTGACCCTGCAACGGCAGGACTACATGCTAGTCGCCTGAAATCAGCGCATCCCGAATCAACTTTCGCGCGGATCCTGATCAACCCGAATTACCTTGAAGAGTCACAGCAAACTATCAATAAACAGGAAGAACACTATAAATATGCGTATGAGCGTTTCAAGGACGGAAAGTTCAGTGCCTCCCTCCAAGGTATTGAAGACGGGCTAAGGCTGGGTGAGACATCATTCAGCCCACAACTTGAGTTGCTGAAAATCCTTATTGTTGGAAAAACGGAAGACATTAACCAGTACCAGTATCAGCTCGACCAATTTTCGAAAAAGTATCCCGACAGCCCCGCCGGACAGTATGCCACCAAATTGCTCGAAGCGTCGCGTGAATTCCTGAAGAAAAAGGAACAACGACTGGGCGTTCAGTATATCCGCTCCTTCGAAGAACCGCATTACTTCGTGCTCGTTTACAAGAAATCAGAAAATATTGGAAATAAGGCCAGTATTGCGCTTGAAAAGTTCAATGCAACGTACTTTGCAGATCTAAAGTTGAAAACCAGTAATCTGGAGTTAAATGATGGATACATCATTACGCTCGTAGCCGATCTTCCCCGCGTAAGTTCAGCCATCGAATATGTTTATACTTTTAACGAGAAGCTGCCTGGTCTAATTGAATTACGAAACCATAAATTCGATAATTTTGTAATTACGAAAGACAACTTTAACATTTTTTACAGAACAAAAGGGCTTGATGAATACCTCTATTTCTTCGAAAAAAACTACCCGCTCGAAAACCGGTAAGGCTTCCGGAACACAGGGAAGGATTTTCAACAAAGCTATCAAGTGGATCTGGATCGGGTTTGCCGCTTTAGTGATAGCCATACCGTTGTATGTTCTCAGCGTGAGCATAGATCTCCTTGGGCTATTCGGAGGAATGCCGAGTCTCAAAGCAATCGAAAACCCGGAAAACGATCTGTCGTCAGAGATAATTTCCGCCGATGGTGTCTCCCTCGGGCGCTACTTCCGCTACAACCGTAGCCAGGTTACGTATGAAGATCTATCACCGGACCTTGTTAACACCCTTTTATTATCGGAAGATCACCGATTTTACGACCATTCCGGCATGGACTTCTGGGCGTACCCACGGGTACTCTTCGGAATAATAACCTTCAACAACAAAGGTGGAGGAAGTACCATCACACAACAGCTGGCGAAAAACCTCTACACCATTAATCCCGAACTTGACGGACATCTGGCGAGGCTTGGGAAGCTTCCTCGCAGGGTTATCCAAAAAACGAAGGAATGGATCATATCCACCCACCTCGAAAAGAACTTCACAAAAGAAGAAATCATCACCATGTATTTCAATACAAGTGATTTCAGCAGTAACGCTTACGGGATCAAAGTGGCAGCCGAGACTTATTTCAATAAACAGCCCTCGGATTTGAATATTCAGGAGTCCGCGGTTTTGGTGGGGATGCTGCAGGCACCGTCGTTTTACAACCCACAAAACAACCCGAATAACGCACTTTCGAAACGCAACGATGTACTTTACAAACTCTATAACTACAAGTATATCAAGTCTCGTGAAGAATACGATTCGATTCGAAACCTACCAATCGAACTAAAGTTTGCTGTACAGAATCAGAACCAGGGACTCGCAACATACTTCAGAAACATTCTGCGAAACGATTTGATGGCTTGGTGCAAAGAACACGGCTATGACCTTTGGGATTCAGGTTTAAGGGTGTATACTACCATCGACAGTCGTATGCAGAAGATGGCGGAAGATGCTATGGCCGAGCATATGTCAAAGCTACAGGCCGACTTTATTCGCGAATGGAAAGCCAGGAGCCGGAATCCCTGGACGGATGAGGAAACCGGTGCTGAAATCAAAGGCTACCTGGAGAAACGTATCAAGAATACGGAGGCTTACCGAGGGCTCGTTAACAAATACGGCGCATCCTCTGATTCGGTGAACATCCTTCTGAATAAGAAAAAGAAAATGCGGGTCTTTACCTGGAAAGGTGAACGCGACACGCTGTTCAGTTCGATGGATTCACTAGCGTATTATAAAAAATTCCTCCAGAGTGGATTGATGTCGATGGATCCGGAGACCGGGGCGGTACGTGCGTGGGTGGGTGGACTTAATCACAAGTTTTTCAAGTATGATCACGTAAAACAAAGTACACGGCAGCCGGGATCTACATTCAAACCATTTGTTTATGGTACAGCCATCGAAGCAGGATTCTCCCCCTGCATGGAACTGCTTGACATCTCGCCTACCATCAAAGTCCCGGGAGGAACCTGGAACCCCCTCAACGCGGACGGCACACGCGGATCGGGACAGAAACTAAATCTTAGGCAAGCCATGGCGCAGTCATTGAATTCTATTACCGCGCAGGTAATGCAGCGCGTGGGTCCAGCCAATATCGTTGACTTCGCTCAACGGGTAGGCATAAAAACCAAACTCGATCCCGTACCATCGATATGCCTTGGCACCAGCGATGTTTCCCTTTATGAAATGGTGGCGGCATATTGTTCCTTCGTAAACCTGGGCATTCAGATAGAACCCTATTACATCACGCGCATCGAAGACAAGAACGGAAACGTAATTGAAAATTTTGTACCGCGTACGCGGCAGGCCCTTGATGAAAGAACCGCCTACAAAATGGTTTATATGCTACAGGGCGGTGTTCAGGAAGCCGGCGGTACGTCTCTCGGCCTGAGCCGTGAGCTGAAGGAGAACAATGAAATCGGCGGGAAAACCGGTACCACTGACAACGCATCGGATGGCTGGTATATTGGCGTTACTCATAATCTCGTTACCGGCGTTTGGGTTGGTGGTGATGAACGCGCCATTCGTTTCCCGAACTGGACCTTCGGCTCGGGTACCCGCTCTGCGCGACCCATTTGGGACAAGTACATGATCAAGGTGTACCGTAGTCCCGAAGTCGGCTATGAAAAAGGCTTCTTCAAAAGACCGGCCACCGGTTTGGATATGACTCTTGATTGTTCAAAATACGATCAAGTGTCCGGAGGATTCGAATCGGAAATTGAGGAAGCACCGCAGGATGAAGAAATGTGGACGCCGAACTAATAAAGAATGATGTATGACCGGTTGAAGGACGTAGTATCCCGACTCCCGGATTCACCCGGTGTCTACCGTTTCTACAATGATCTGGATGAACTGATCTATGTCGGTAAAGCAAAAAGCATTCGCAAACGTGTAAGCAGTTATTTCAACAAACAGGCCGGAGTTAATCGCAAGACGCTCCGCGTGGTTTCTGAAATAGCCCGCATTGACTACACGATATCTAACACCGAATTCGACGCACTTCTTCTCGAAAACAACTTCATCAAGCAAAATCAGCCGAAGTACAATATCCTCCTCAAAGACGATAAAACCTTCCCGTACATCTGCATTCTGAAGGAACGTTTCCCACGGATCATCTACACGCGAAAATACCTTCCGGAACAGGGTGAGTACTTTGGTCCTTACAGCAGTGTGGTCGCCATGAAAAATGTGCTTGAACTCGTTCGTAAGCTGTACACCGTTCGCACGTGTAACCTTATCCTCAGTGAAGAGAACATAGCTCAGCGGAAATTCAAGATTTGTCTTGAATTCCACATAGGCAACTGTAAAGGACCGTGCGAAGGTCTTTATGACGAGCCATCCTATCAAAAAGAAATTGAACAGGCACGTTTGATTCTCAAAGGCAACGTAAGCATCGTTTACGACTACTTCAAGGAGAAGATGCGTGAAGCATCTGCCGGGTTGGAGTTTGAGCGCGCTCAGTTTTATAAAGAGAAGCTCGACACGCTCGAAAGATTCCAAAGTAAATCTCTTGTCGTGAACCGCGCACTTACCGATATCGACGTTTTCACGATAGCGAGTCAGGAGTCGTATGCCTACATCAACTACCTGCAGATTACCGAGGGATCCATTGTGTTTTCTAAAACCATTGAGCTCAAGAAAAAGCTCGATGAGCCCGACGAAGAACTGCTTAGCCTGGCCGTGGTTGAGATGCGGCAGCAAACGAGGAGTACCAACAAGACAATTTACAGCAATGTGGGACTGATCGTGCTTGAAGACAATGTCGAAAATGTTTTGCCCAAAATAGGCGATAAGAAGAAGCTGGTTGACCTGTCTTTGAAGAATGCACTCGACCTTCAGCGGGAACGACTGCTGCTACGTGAAGGGAAGAAGTCGCGGCAAAAAGAAGTTCTCACGATTCTACAAAAGGATCTTCAGCTCCCACACTTGCCATCCGTGATCGAATGCTTTGACAACTCCAATTTTCAGGGCACTACTCCTGTCGCCTCGATGGTGCGGTTTGTCGACGGTAAACCAGATAAAAAGGGGTACAGGCATTACAACATCAAAACCGTAGAAGGCGCGAACGACTTCGCATCCATGAAGGAGGTGGTCAGCAGAAGATACAGACGGCTCATTGATGAACAAGTGCCTCTTCCGGATCTCATAATCGTTGATGGCGGGAAAGGCCAGCTTAGCAGCGCTTGCGAGGCCCTGAAAGAATTGCAGATTTACGGAAAGATTCCCATCGCGGGTATCGCGAAAAAACTCGAGGAGATATACTATCCGGAAGACCCGTTTCCACTGCTTATCAGCAAGAAGTCCCCTGGGTTACTATTGATTCAGCAGATTCGCGACGAGGCCCACCGCTTCGCTATCACCTTTCATCGCCAGAAAAGAAACAAGGGAACCCTTACTACAGCATTGGAAGGAATGGAAGGTATAGGAAAAAAAACATCTGAAAAACTCTTGCGGGAATTCAAATCTTTGAAAAAAATTCTGGAAGCACCGGTGGAAGAGCTTGAGAAGCTGGTTGGCCGGAAGAAGGCCGAGCAGATCAAAGGGATACAAAACGAAAAGGAGGCCTGAGCCTCCCTTTCCAATCAAATATCAAAGGCAAAATCTTAGAATTCCCAAAGATTGTGTTCCCTTTCCATTAGCTTCATTTCTTCCCATTCACGAGCCCAAACTCCTTCGCGATAAGGCCTTCCGTTGTTGCGGTAGGTATCATCAAGCGTTTCGTCGTCAGGGTTCTGTCTCTTGTAAATCGTTCCGTGGAACAATCTGAGTAGGAATGCATCTGCAAAGTTTTTATTCTGCGCAGAGTTCTGCGGGTTGAACCACACCGCTTTTGGAATGTTATTCCGGAACAGCTTTTCGAGATCTTTGTACTTGAACCATCCCAGGGACACATCCAGACCAGTGTTGGTCTTATCGCCAGGAATGAGGACCTCAATTCCCTGAATGTCATAATACAACCGCGACCTTCTACGATCAAAGATGATATCTTCAACCATATTAACTTTTGTCATATCTGAAAACATGTAATCAAGGCCGCTACCCACCGTTGTAGATGCCCAGGCATCGGCTCCCTGCTCAGAGTCAGGAGTCTCCCCGCGGGTGTCACGAAGAGCGCGGTAATTCTTTCCATTGTACGATACCATGTCCTCAGAATAGTAATCAAATGCCGGATCCCATTGCTGATAGGTCACAGCCTGTTCAGCGACTAAACGATCCTGGAAATCTGACTTGGACAACTTTGTAATCAGCGAATCACTGGAATAGATATCCGTGAGTTCACCTGACCTAACTGCTTCCACGATAAGCTTGCTAAGCTCACCGTTTCTAGCAAAGAAACCTTTGTTCTGCTTTTCGCGGAGATCTAACGTCCGCCATACGCGCACCTTGTATAACTGCTCGTACAGAGGAATCGGATTCAGCGAATTCGGGTTGTACTGGACCTCGAGGTCCTGTACCTCCTGCGCGAACGCGGTAGTTGCTACAGCCAATAATACAATGGAAAATATCTTTTTCATCTGTTAGTGAATAGGAATCTGAATTATACCACTTGATCCTTTTACGGTAACACGCTCTTCTTCATCAGTAAAGGTACGTCTGCTAACATCTTTAATGTCAATGATGATCCTGTCACCAGGTCTCGCCTGACTGATCCATGGGCGCAAATCTGGACTTTCGTTCGAGGCATTTATGCTTTGAACAGCTGTCGTCCCACGGCCAAGGCTTACTGAGGCGCGTTTCACGCGATAGCGCGCATCCTTGGGAACCTCTTGTTTGAAGTTTTCATCTGGCTCTGCCACAAATCTTAGGTTTGCGATCTGATTCGCGCGGATTCCCTGGCGGAGATCAACGGGTTGATTTCCTACATAGGCAACGTAACGCGGATCGGGGATATTCTTGACATCAAAGCCAGTAGTTCCAACAGGTGTTCCGCCGTTGCTCACATTCACACTAACCTTTCTTTGCTTAGGGATGATCGTAACGCGACCTGGTTTATCCCCAGCAATAATCTGGGCAGCTGCACCGGCACTGAACGAAGGTTTATAGCTCGTTCCCAGAGCTGGCACTTCAATAAGCACGTTGTTACCGCAGTTCAGATAAAGCGTCGGAGCATTACCTGTAGTTACTTTAATAGTAGGTTGAGCCACGAGGTATTCGACTACCTCATCGAACTCCTGATCATTCATTTTGATTTTTGCCACAAAGCTCTTCTTGGCAAAGCCCTGTGCGTCATAATTTCCAGCTGTGGCTGTGAAAGCGATCTTACCCATTTTCACATTTGTCTTCGCGTCTTGTTCAACCGGAAGCGTACCTTCATTCATGAAGAACTCAGGATTGATAGAACTCGACGAACCAGTCAGGAAAAGATCCGCTTCGTACTTGGCACCAGCAGCAACAACCGAGGCCTTGGGGCGCACCATCGGTACGAACTGATCAAGTTTAATAGCTCCGATGTCAGCCTTTCTCTGAAGTTCATCGAGAGCTCTGGCTTCATACTCCAGAATCTCGGTTTGAACCTGGGTTACCGAAGCGAGGGCAGCGATAACGGGCGTATTTTCGAATGTAAACGTAAGGAAGTTTTTTCTGGCGTGATCTTTATCCGAAGCAAAAAGCGGCATCTCCTTGGGAGCCTTCGCGATCTTTTCAAATTCGAGACCAGTAAGGGATTTCAATTCCTTCACATACGTGTTGAGGAGTTCCTCGTATTTTTTCCCTTCCTTTTCGGGAGAGTTGGTGTCGATCATCATAGTAGCTACCGCCGAACCGTGGTTATTGATAACCTTTTCATTCACGGCATCAGCGCCCACTTTTTTCACCATTCTGTCTTTCAAATCATCGATGTACTTGATTGTCGACTTTGTAAGGTCGCGCACCTTCTGGGCATTTTGAGTTGCCTGGAGCACGTTCTCACGTTGACTTTTGCCAGCCTCTTTTACGAGGGCATCAAGGGTCTGCTGGTTTTTCGAGTCGCTTTCACGAATCATGACCCCCAGCGTTTCGCTGATGATGGCAAATTTTTCAAGCACAGCGTTACTTACGTTCAGCGCCAGAAGGGCAGTCAGTACCAGGTACATCATACCAATCATCTTCTGCCGCGGAGTTTCTTTTCCACCTGCCATGTTTAATCTTTTATATTTTTAAACGGTATTATCACTCTAAAATTATCAATTAAGCCTGTTGTCCTCCGCCTTTCATTGCGGTAAGCATGCTTCCGTAAACTTTGTTAAGGGAAGTCAGGTTATCAGTAAGCTTACCGAGTTCACTTGTAAACTTCGTCGTGTTTTCTCCTACTTTAGAAAGACCGTTCATCGCACCGGTAAGACTTTCGTAGAACTTGTTCATGTTCTTCACATGGCTGTCAGCGTCTTTCAACTCCATTTCGTAAACTGCGTTCAGCGACTGGAGATTCTTGGTTACTTTTTGTACCTGAGCATGGTATTCACCTGCATCTTTCGACGCTTCCGACATGCTGGAAACCGCCTTAATGGCAACGTCATAAGATTTGTTCATTTCAACCAACTGGGTAGAAGCTTTCTTTACATTCACCGCGTAGTCGTTGGTAGCTACTGCTGCATCAGAGATGTTCGCCATTTTCTTGGCTGAATCTGCCAGGTTAGTCAGACCTTTTCCAAGGCTGTCAAGCAGTTCGGGACCGATCTTGGCTTTCTCCAGAGAAACATCAAGTTGTTGTGTCAACGAAGCGCCGGTTTTGTTGGAAATCCTCGTAGGAGTAGCAGGTGCTTCGTAGTCTTCTGAAAGCTCAGGGTACACCTTTGACCAGTCCAGCTCCTGATGAGGAGGTTCAAAAGCACTCAAGAAGAATATCGCTGCTTCAGTCAACAGACCGATCATAAGCATCAAATCTGCACCTTCGATGTGAAGGATTTTGAATAACGCACCTACGATAACGACTGCAGCACCAATACCATAAACTTTTGGCATTATGGTTTTGTAGAGTAGTTCAACAAATCCGCCTTTTTTCTTACTCATTGTAGTAATGGTTTAAATTTTGCCTTTTGATATATTAAAAAATACAAGAGAGTTTTCAATCTTAAAATTCCTGACCGGAAGACCGTCCGAGGTGCGTAAGCGCACAACGGAAACCGATATACGCACGGGTGGAGTCTCTGAATTCGAACGTTCTCGTACCTGTTTCCAGGTAATACGCAACGTCTTTCCATGAACCACCGCGAACCACTTTCTTAGGAGGTACGCGATCATCATAGCGCGAGCTTTCGGGGTTCGTTCGCTGGTCGATATACTGCGGGTTCAGGTCCCATACAGTGGGAACAGATGCCGGGTTAAAGTCATCAAGACACCATTCCGACACGTTACCAGCCATATCGAACAGGCCAAAATCGTTCGGGAAATAAGATTGAACGGGTGATGTATAAGCAAACCCGTCATCGTAAAAGTTCCCACGACCCGGCTTGAAATTCGCCAGCATACAGCCTTTGGAGTTACGGATATATGGGTTACCCCATGGATATTTGGCGAGGTCGCGGCCGCCGCGTGCTGCGTATTCCCATTCTGCTTCAGAAGGCAGGCGGAATGCCGGCATCGGAAAGTCGCCAACGCTCTTACGATAATCATTGAGGTAAGCCGTTCTCCATTGACCGAAGTACACTGCCGCATCCCAGTCGATACCGACCACGGGATAATCATCATAACCGGGGTGCCAGTAGTAATAATCCTGAACGGGGTCACCCATGTGGTGTGCAAAGTCGCGTACCCAGGCCGTTGTATCGGGATAATAGTTCTGGCGGAAGGTCTCCGGATCGAGTGTTTCAAAACCCTCAATGGTACCGTTGTCTACCAGGAAGAAATTGGTGAACTGGCGATACTCATTGTTAGTGATTTCGGTATCATCCATGAAGAATGAACCAATCGTAACCTGCTTGTTGAAGTTAATCTGAGTCGAAGCAGGATCTTCGTCGGCCTGTCCCATATGGAAAGTTCCGGCGGGAATGGGTACCATACCAAAGGGAACCGTCATGACCCAGCCTTCACGGCCCTGAACACCAACGAGCTCACCGCGGTCATTACCTCCGCCTCCACCGCCGAGACCCAGAAGGCCGCAACTGCTGGCAAAAGCGCCTGCAACGATTAAAACTACTTTAGAAAGAACCGATTTATTCATACTTCTTCAGTTTGTCAAAATGCTTATACTATGAGCCGCGAAAGTTAAAAGTTCTCCGCTTATCTTTTTTTGGAAACTAGGTTCAAATTCTACATTAAATATAAAAAATGGAATTCCCGGTCGATTAATGACGGTATCTGGGCGTCCGAATGACTTTTTTACCCGGGCCGACGACTACCGGCAAGTCATACATTACCATGAACTCCAGAGAAAAATTCTCTTTCGCCTGAGTGTCAATGATGACCAGATCCACCGCAGAGCCGATTTTCAACGACTTGTCTTTTAACAGGGCGTATCCCAGAATCATACTCAACGCTTCACCCTGTCTAAACGCAAGACCACCCCACATAGTATCTTTGTGGTATGCAATGCCTGCAAAATCAAGCTGGGAGGTATTTAGATCCGAACGAACTGCACCACTTAGTTGCAATTTTAAATCAAAACTCACTTCATAGAAGTAGCCGCCGGTTATATTAAGATGATTTGTGAGCGCTGTTTTTGCCGGATCAATTCCGTAATCAAACTCCGAACGGAGAATGTGATTGAATCCAACACCTGCATAATATTTTTCTGAACGATAAAAGACGCCTACGCCCAGGTCGGGTCTGATCTGCGATTCCTTTCCTGAAACGATCAGGGGATCATCTTTGTGAATAGCACGATATCGGTCTCCGTTTATCGACTGTGAATATATTCCCGCTTTAACACCGAAGCTCAGCTTCGACTCTTTAATACCGAGATGATAAGCATAGCTTACCTGAGCCTCAAGATTATTCACAGGGCCAAGTCTGTCATTCAATACATAAAGACCAGCGCCGCTCTTAAGTTTATGAATAGGTGTGTTAAAGGAAATCATTTGTGTTGACGGAGCACCACCATCGCCGAAGCTTGCTTCATAGCCCAGCCATTGACTTCTGTGAATCGCCGTGAACCGGGTAATCCCATCAACTCCTGCATAGGCCGGGGTCAGGTACAGGTTATTGAACATGTACTGCGTGAAGATCGCATCTTGCTGAGCAAACAAGCCTGTTCCAACAAGGGAAAGCAGAATGGTATAAAAAGTCCTTTTCAGCATTTAAAGATTAAAAAGTAGGATTTAAAGTAAACGCTTTTTTGCGACACTGTCAACAAATGCGTTTAAAGTGTAATAAAATAGCCTACTTTCTAAAATTCAATGAATGAAGCAGTTATTTAAGGCAGAAAGGGGCTCCTAATGACTTCAACCATTTGACGTTATGTACTGAAAAATTGCGGAGCCGAAATCGTTATTTAATTCCGTTTGCCTTTTTTATGTACAATTCAAGGGCTCCCGTCATCGAAGGGGCATTCGGAAGGGGAGCTTCAATATCAAGAATGAATCCCGCATCGCGCACCGCCTGGGCGGTGGTCGGCCCGAAGGCAGCTATCCGGGTATTGTTTTGTTTGAACTCGGGGAAGTTAACAAGCAGGGAATTGATTCCCGAAGGGCTGAAAAAGGCAAGGATGTCGTAGAATACTTCCTTGAGGTCAGACAAGTCTGAGGCAACGGTATGATAGATTACCGCCTCAGTATACTGGTATCCGTTGTTCTTTAAAAAGTCCGGGATATCGTTCTTCCGGATGTCGGAGCATGGAAAAAGATATCTCTCGCTCTTGTGTTTCTTCAGGATCTCCAGCAGATCCTGGGCTGTCTTTAGCCCTGTAAAGATTTTCCGCTTTCGAATCACGATGTACTTCTGGAGGTAGTTCGAAGTTTGCTCTGAAATACAGAAGTACTTCATTTCGGGCGGCATCTCCAGTTTCAACTCCTGACAAATTGCGAAGAAGTGATCGACTGCGTTGCGGCTCGTGAAGATTACAGCCGTGTGATTCAGTATATCAATCTTTTGTTTTCGGAATTCCTTGACCGGTACTGGCTCAACCTGTATAAACGGTCTGAAGTCTATTTTGAGGTTAAACTTTTCAGCCAGCTTAATGTATGGGGAATTAGCGTCTGACGGCGCTTCTTGGGTTACCAGAATACTTTTGACTTTTCGCATTCTGTCAGTAGCAATTTCACTCATATCAACACGTAAACAATTCAAGCTAATTGTACAGCAGCTTTATAATAACAAGAAAGGGTATCACTTCAGTGGCACAAATGTACGAAAATAAATGGAACATTGAGGCATTGGCTCTGCCGCTGAGTTTCAAAAATATCAACACCATCCACGCACCTGTGAGTACCACAACCAATTTTAGAAACATCCCGTGTGTGTTTTGGTCATATCCATGGCTGACAAAATAAATAAACACAACAGCGGTAAGCACGCCAAAAAAGATCACGATCATTCTTATCCAGTTGAAAAAATGAATTCCTCCAAGTTCGCCGATACCGAACAGAAAGGACAGGTTCAGTATGAGAATGATCTTGGTAATAAGCACGACAAGGATGACTGAACTAAGCTTCAACCACTGCAGCATCGCTCCCCAGAACGAGTCAGACTGGAAGTACAAAGACACCCGATAGTCGTCAGGCAGAAACCGGAAAACGATCATAAAAAAATATCCAAGGAGCAGGCTGCAATAAAAATAAAACAGAACATTGGTGCTATTGCCTATCCGCGTGAGCATTTGCGATTCATCTTCACGGAGAGAAATCATTTTCCCTATAGAAAAATAATCAGAAGCGAGTTTGGGGTTAAGCCGTATTATCACTACTGCCAAAGCCGTTAGTAACAGCCCTGCCAGAATTGCGAAATCCCGGAAAAAGAAAGCGGGCCGGAAGATGTTATCATCCTTTGCTGCGGGTCTCTCATTACCAGAAACCAGAAAAGTGCTGACCGTCTTCTCGCTCAAACCATGCTGGTGGAGGCCCACATGGATACGTGGTGAATAAAACACACGGGAAAGACTATCGAGATTAAGCATTAAGTAGGTTCCCGATGCAGCGAGATTGTTATTTACAAACACATTGACGACCTCAGTGCCGGTTACGGCCAGATAGTCCCCACCGGAGCGCGGTGTCCCCAACTGCAAGTAGACAACGTCGGTAGTGACCTGGTGCTCCCTATACGGAACAAACGTTCCCTCATGATAATGAAGCCATTGAGAATTAAGATCCTGTTTAACCTGAAACTGCTGCGCGAGTCCGGTACCATTTTGAAAAAATGTCAGGACCAGAATCAAGATCAGGAAAAGATTGTTCATAAGGAACGGCAAAAATATCAGAAACTGGCCGTATATCCGAAATACTGTAAGTTTGTTCCCAAATATGGCCGGAATTTATTTTCACATACCTTTCTGTAAACAGGCATGTCATTATTGCGACTTCCATTTTTCTACGAATCGTTCCCAGCGAAGGGAAATGGTGAACGCCCTGCAAAAGGAACTTAGGCTTAGGGCGGACTATATTAACGAACCGGTTGAAACGATTTATTTCGGCGGCGGCACACCCTCACTTTTGCCCGGAGACGAAATTGCCGGTCTGGTCCACGAAGCATATTCCCTTTTCAGTGTCCGGCCTGACGCGGAAATAACGCTTGAAGCAAATCCGGATGATCTTTCTGTATCAAAATTGGGGGAGCTAAGGGCGTCAGGCATTAACCGACTTAGTATCGGAATTCAATCCTTCGATGATACTATCCTTATGTTTTTGAACCGGGCGCACGACCGGACCGCGGCATGGAGATGCATTCCCGATGCCCGCGACGCAGGATTCTCCAACATCAGCCTGGATCTGATTTACGCTATTCCCGGCCAGTCCGGGGCGATTTTCGCCAACGACATCAAAGCTGCGTTACAATTATCGCCTGAGCATATCTCGGCTTACTCATTAACCATCGAAGACAAAACTGTTTTTGGAAAGTGGGCAGCCCGGGGAAAGATTAGTGCTCCAACCGACGACCATGCTGCGGAGCAGCTGGCTCAATTGATTGAGACCCTCGAAAGCCAAGGCTACGCACAATATGAAATTTCGAACTTCGCGAAGCCCGGCTACTATTCGAAACACAACAGTTCTTACTGGAAGGGTGTACCTTATCTCGGGGTCGGCCCCGGAGCCCATTCCTATAATCTGGTGTCGCGCCAGGCAAACATCAGTAATAATGCCATATACATTAAAGAACTCGCCCGGGATGCTGTTCCTGCAACGGTAGAGGTACTCACTGTGGCGGATAAAATAAATGACTATCTTCTCACTACCCTTCGCACCAGCTGGGGGACGGATCTGATCAAAATAAAAGAAGAGTTCAATATCGACCTGTTAGCTCTCCATCGACATTATGTGCAACGCCTCGTAGATGAGCACATGGCCGAACTGAAGGAAACGCATCTGGTTCTTACAAAAAAAGGGAAAATGATTGCAGACAAAATTTCGTCTGACCTGTTTGTCACCGCAATCACCTGAATGAAGTTTTTGTATTTTAGTCGTTGTGCGAAGCGAGGATTTAGGCTTGTGCAAAACCACAGTAAAATTATATGCAATTCGATCATTATATTGTCACGGTGTGAAATCAGAAGAAGAGAAACGTGTGTACATGCTCCTCAAGGCGGTGATATACTATTATCATGGCCTCGACGTTGATGAAAAAAAGGATCTTGACAACACTGCCCGGGAACTCCAGGCTGAAGAGGAGTACCAATGGGCGCTGGAGTTTATTTCAACAGACTATATCACCGCATTTGACCGCGCCCGCGTGTACTTGAATGACTTTATCGGAGATTACTCAAAAGAAAAACGTGTTGAGCTAATCAACATGGTCTGGCAGTCTAATAATCTCAAGGGTTATGTTACCGAAATGGAAGCCACGGCAATGCTGAAGCTTGCGAAAGACTGGAATGTGCAACAGGAACTGATTCAACTTGTGCTGAAATAAAACGGGACGTAAAAAAGCCCCTTCAGCACCTATAAGCTCATCATATCTTTGAACTTCGCGGCCTGTCTGCGGCTGACCTCCACCTTGTCACCCCCCTTCAATCTTACCATAAGACCGCCGTTGAACCAGGGCTCGATGCCTTCAACCCAGCTGAGATTGACGATATGTTTACGACTGGCGCGGAAGAACGCCCTTTCATCCAGTTTCTCATCCAGTGCATTGAGTGACTTATGGATCATGGGACGGTTAGTGTCGAAATATACCTTGATATAATTTCCGTCGGATTCAAAAAGGCGGACGTTTGAGAGACTAACAAACCAGCACCGATCTCCGTCTTTCACAAAGACCTGATCATTGAGACCGAGTTTCTTCTCCGGACCGCGAATCGCCGCGGTTTTGGCCCTTTCTTTCTCGGAAAGTTTGCTGATGGTTTCCAGCAGGCGTTCCGGTTGAATTGGTTTGAGCAGATAGTCGAGGGCGTTTACCTCGAATGCTTTCAAAGCGAATTCGTCATAAGCGGTAGTGAATACTACCAACGGCACCGAATCAAGTTCCTCAAGAAGCTGAAACCCCGTCTTGCCCGGCATCTGAATATCCAGAAAAAGCAAATCGGGGTTCAGGTCATTTATCATTTGAATCGCTTCGTCCGGGTTCATTGCTTCGCCAACGACTTCGATCATAGGATGGTCCTCCAGCAATTTTATCAGTTCCTTACGCGCCAGGCGCTCATCGTCCACGATTAGTGCTTTCATTGTTCTTGTTTTGAGGAATTGTTAATTCGGTTAACACAAAATTATCGTTTTCGTTCACAATTCGGAACGACGCGTGTTCGCCGTAGATCAGCCTGAGTCGTTGAATTGTGTTTTTTATTCCCAATCCGGACTTCCCCCGTTTGAGCGGTTGCGTTAACTGGCCGCTGTTCCGGATTTGAATATAAAGATTTTCTCCTTTAACAAAAGTTTTGACCTGAACCGTTCCCCCGCGGGTGAGCTTGGAGATGCCGTGCTTGATTCCATTCTCCACCAGGGTCTGGATCATCAAAGGTGGAACGAGAAACTGTGACGACCGCGGATCCACGTCAAATTCTGTTCTCAGTCTTTCCTCAAACCGGATAGTTTCCAGGCCCAGATAATCGCGTACGATTTTTAATTCAGCATCAAAACTGGTGAGGCCCTTTTTATCGGTGGCGAGCGAATTTCGAAGGATATTCGAAAGCTGGTTAATTGCCTGCTTTGATTTTACCGGGTTCTCATCTACCAGCGCGCGGATACTGTTCAGCGCATTGAAGATAAAATGCGGATTCAGTTGCGACTTCAGGTTATTCAACTCGATTTCGATCATAGACGCCTCATACTTCAACGATTGATTGTACCGATCGATGTAATGATAGGTGAAATAAAAGACCGTCCAGAAAAAAAATAGGATCATGTAAAATGAAGACTGGCCGAGTATCGTCGCAGGATCGAGCGCGGCAAGCGGATCGAATAACCTGCCGAGCATCAGGTTTACTGGAATGCGAACGAAGTATAATACTACACTCATCAGAAATATCGCCAGTACGACAAGGGGAATCAATTTCGGAACAGGAAAATTAAGCCATTTGTACCGGATGAGGAACTGGCGGAATAAGTGAGTGATGAGGAGACAAAGAAAGGCTTCGGATAGCAGGAAGACCGCCCTCTTGATAGTGAGCACATCGGACGCCAGAAAACTCGAGACGATTTGGATACACGCATAGAACAACCATCCGCCTAGCTGCATCATCCAATAGAGCCGATGCTTGTTTACCATATTCTGCGCAATGGTTACTGAGAATGCAAACGATTAGAATAACCTCACCTGAAGCAAATAGAGAAACAAGATAGCGGTGGCAATAATTAATATCCAGGTAATCGCCACCAGGATCTTCTTGTACTCAGCCAGCCTCGGCTCCGAGGTCAGGGTGTTAACTATAAAGGCAAGGCCGGCGAGACAATACAGGGATGCTTCGAGGTATTCCCTTATCCAAAGATGATAGATACCAACAGCAAAGAAAATAGAGCCAAACAGGTATTGTCTTGAAAGTGAATTCATACGGTAAAAGTATCGCCTTTTTTTGGGAGTTGTTAATTTAGTTCTGCTTTAAGAAACTTTCCGGTATAACTCTTTGCATTCCGGCAAACCTGTTCCGGTGTTCCTGAAGCGATGATCATTCCACCCTTCTCGCCACCTTCGGGCCCCAGGTCCACGATGTAGTCCGCGCATTTGATCACATCCATGTTGTGTTCGATGACCAGAACCGTGTTACCTTTGTTCACCAGCTTTTGCAGCACATCCAGTAAATGAGCGATATCCTGAAAGTGCAATCCCGTAGTTGGTTCATCCAGTATGTAAAACGTTCTACCCGTGTCTCTCTTGCACAGTTCGGTAGCCAGCTTTACCCGTTGTGCCTCTCCGCCGGAAAGGGTTGTGGCATGCTGGCCGAGTGAAATATATCCAAGACCGACCTCCGACAGCGTTTGAATCTTGCGAAGAATCTTAGGTTGATTCTCGAAGAAAGTCACGGCCTCCTCAACAGTCATATCAAGTACGTCGCTGATTGACTTGCCCTTGAAACGCACTTCCAGCGTTTCGCGGTTGTACCGCTTCCCCTTACACGTCTCGCAAGGAACGTGTACGTCGGGAAGAAATTCCATTTCGATCAAACGAAGGCCCGCACCCTGACACGTTTCACAACGTCCACCCTTCACGTTAAAGGAGAACCTTCCGGTTTTGTAACCGCGAATTTTTGCTTCCGGGAGCTGGGCAAATAAATCACGTATATCTGTGAATACGCTGGTGTAGGTCGCGGGATTCGACCGCGGAGTCCGTCCGATAGGCGACTGATCGACTTCAATAACCTTATCGACATGATCAAGCCCCGTAACCTTATCAAATGTCAAAGGCTCCGTTCGCGAATTATAAAAATGACGATTAAGTATGGGAAACAACGTTTCGTGGATAAGAGTAGACTTGCCGCTTCCGGATACTCCGGTGACGCAGGTGAGCGTTCCCAGGGGTATCGCCAACGTGACATTCTTCAGATTATTCCCTTTTGCTCCGGAGATCGTAATCTTCTCTCCGCTTCCCTTGCGGCGGACTTTTTCGTAAGGAATACTGATTTCGCCACTCAGAAATTTGGCTGTCGTGCTCTTGTTGGCGAGGAATGTCCCTGGGTCGCCATGCCCGACTACGTGACCTCCATGCCGACCCGCCCCCGGTCCGATATCAAGAATGTAATCCGATTCCAGCATCATATCCTTATCGTGTTCAACTACTATCACCGAGTTACCGATGTCACGCAAGTCCTTTAATGCTTTAATCAGCTTGACATTGTCTCGCGCATGCAAACCGATACTGGGCTCATCAAGTATGTACAAAACGCCCACTAGCTGGGTGCCAATTTGTGTCGCAAGTCGGATGCGTTGTGACTCACCACCGCTCAATGTGCGAATCGGTCGATTGAGGTTGAGGTATTCCAACCCTACGTCTAACAGAAATCCTATCCGCTTCCGGATTTCCTTGAGGACTTCAGTGCCAATTACCCTTTGCTTTTCACTCATTCGTTTCTCGAGCCCATCGAACCATCGCTGCAGGGAAACAATATCCATCATCGCCAGTTCGGCGATGTTCTTTCCGTCAATCAGGAAATTCAGGGATTCCTTCTTCAGGCGCTGTCCATGGCATTCAGGGCAAATCCGCGCAACGGTAAAATCTTCAACCCATTTCCTTATCGCCTCAGATCCTTCATCCTTTTGTTTCTCAAGAAAGTTGATGATGCCTTCGAATTTCGTATTCCATTCTGTCCCGGGATACTTGACGGACGCGACAGACACCGTCTCGTCATCGCCGTAGAGCAGTACCTTCATAACGTCTTTGGGAATGTCGCGAATAGCAGTGGACAACGTGATTTTCCTTTTCTTCAGAATAGCCTCAATCTTTTTGAATATCCAGATGTCGCGGTATTCGCCAAGCGGAAGAATTCCTCCGCGGCTGATGCTGAGCTTTTTGTCCGGGATAACAGATTCCTCGGTTATCTCTTCGATTACACCCAGACCATTACAAGATGGACAAGCGCCGTAAGGTGAGTTGAAAGAAAAGTTATTGGGAGCCGGCTCATCGTATGAAAGACCGGTTTTCGGATCCATCAGGAATTTTGAAAAATGGTGGACCTTGCCATTTTCTTCCATCACCATCATAACACCTTTGCCTTCCTTAAGCGACTTGTTGATCGACTGGGAAATTCTGAAGCGGTCTTTGGCATCAGCCACGATACGGTCGACCACCACTTCGATATCGTGAATTTTATACCGGTCTACCTGCATCTTCGCGGTGATGTCCTGAACTTCACCGTCGACCCTCACTTTGGTATAGCCGGATTTCCGGATTTGCTGGAACAGTTCGCGATAGTGTCCTTTACGTCCTTTTATCACCGGCGCGAGCAACACAAGTTTGCGTCCGCGAAAATTATTGAGGATGGCGTCGAGGATCTGGTCTTCCGATTGCCTCACCATTCTTTCGCCGGTCAAATAAGAAAACGCATCGCCGGCGCGAGCGAACAACAACCGCATAAAATCGTAAATCTCCGTGACCGTTCCCACAGTAGACCGGGGGTTGCGAGACGTAGTCTTTTGTTCAATTGATATAACCGGGCTCAATCCGTTTATCTTATCGACATCGGGCCGTTCAAGATTTCCTATGAAACTCCGGGCGTATGCGGAAAAGCTCTCCATATAACGCCGTTGCCCCTCGGCATAAATGGTATCAAAGGCGAGCGACGACTTACCGCTGCCGCTGATTCCAGTGATCACCACAAGCTTATTGCGCGGGAAAGAAAGGGTTATATTCTTTAGATTATGTTCACGTGCGCCGATAACTTCAATTAATTCGAATCCCGTGCTATCGACTACAGGAGATTCAGAGAAACGTTTTGTCATTGATGATTGCTGAATACTATAATACAAAAATTCTCTGCTGAATGTTTCTTTCCTCCAAAAAAGGTTTGATAGCGTGCTTATGGCATCTCCCGGCCCATGGCAATCTTCAACATCTCAAACCAATCCTGTAAATCGAGGTCTATCTTGCTTGAAGAGGCACTTTCTGCGATGCGCTCGGGCTTTGTTGTTCCAATTACCGGGAAAATCTTTGCCGGATGCTTGAGTAGCCAGGCCAACGCCAGCTGGCTCTCCGTTGCACCATATTCCGGCGCTTTTTGAAAAATACTCTTGAACTTAGGATCCATAAGACTTCCACCACCAAGCGGCGACCAAGCCATTGGACTCGTCCGGTGTTTCATCAAAACGTCAATCGTCCCATCGAACAAAGGTTGACTGCAGGTGACGGACACCTCTATTTGATTTGTTACTATCGGCATGGGAAGAAAGCTCTGCAGCATCTCAAACTGAAAAGGTGTAAAATTGGAGACGCCGAAGTGCAATACTTTTCCGCTGGACTTCAGCGCGTCAAAAGCACGTGCAACCTCCTCTGGATTTAGCAAGGGATCCGGCCTGTGAATCAAAAGCAAGTCCAGGTAGTCGGTACCATGAAGTGTAAGAGAATTGTCCACCGACCACAGAATGTGGCTCCCGGAAGTATCATAGTGCTTCACGCGACTCAGGGGTCGGCGGGTCGAAGGAAATTTAACGCCGCACTTCGTTACAATTTCAATTTGTTTCCGCAAGCCGGAATCCTTCTTCAGCACGTTTCCAAAGATCTCCTCGTTGGAATGATCTCCGTAAATGTCCGCGTTGTCGAAAGTTGTTATGCCGTTATCCAGAGACGTTCGAATCAAAGTATCAACAGTCTGGGATGAAACCGTATGCCATCGCCATGCGCCGGATATTATCCGTGAGAACGTCGGACCGTCAGGATGAATCTTCGCCTTTTCCATAGTTATGGCAATTGCTTGATAAGTCGGGTGAACAACCTGGTCAATACTGGCTCGGCCTTTTCGGCTACGGCAATGATCTCAGCAAGCTCTACAGGCTTAAGTGTATCCGGGTCGCAGTCATCCGTCAGGACTGAAACGGCGCACACCGGCAACCCCATATGATTGGCTACAATGACTTCCGGCACGGTGCTCATCCCAACAGCATCGGCTCCGATTCGTTGCAGGTATCTGTACTCGGCACGCGTTTCCAGATTCGGTCCGCTTACACTGGCGTACACCCCCACACGAAGCGTTACATTCTCTTCGGCGGCGATCTTCACCAGAACGTCATTCAAATCAGGCGAATAGGGTTGACTCATATCCGGAAATCGCGGTCCTGACTCCTTGAGATTCGGCCCGCGCAACGGGTTGTCCGGAAGCAGGTTTATGTGGTCATCCAAAAGCATGAGTTCGCCTTTGCTCCATTCCCGCCTCAGGTTCCCTGCCGCATTAGATACAAGCAGCGAACGTACACCAACTGCCTTCATTACGCGTACGGGTAACGTAATTTGCTGCATCGAATATCCTTCGTAATAATGAAACCGGCCCTGCATGGTCAGGATTCTTTTGCCGCCGATAGTTCCATAAATCAATTTGCCGTGGTGGTATTCAACCGTCGCAGCAGGAAAGTTTGGAATATCACTGTACGGAATGACCAACTTATCTTCCAACTCCTCTACGAAGCGATTGCCAAGTCCGGTACCAAGGATGACACCAACTTGAGGATCAGTTACGCCGGCGTTTTCAATGAAGGCAACCGCCTGAGAAATCTGTGAAATCATGCAGGCAAGATAGGGGGGGATTTTGAATTTCAAATTCCCATCTCAAAATTCCTCATGAAGATGGTAAACTAGTTTTCCTGGAGCAACGATCCATTCAGGCGGAACAACTCGGTTTCGGCTACCTTTGCGAGATAGCGCGCATTGATTAATCGCGTGTACGCTTCCAGGAGACTTTGCTGGGCAGTGCGAAGGTCGAGTACAGTACCTGCACCGCGGCGGAAAACCTCCAGCGCTATGGCAACGTTTTCTTTAGCAAGCGAAATATTTTCTTCTTCGACTAGTAATATTTTTCTGGAGTTTTCATAGTTGGAGAATGCATTCTGCAAGGCAACATTGACTTGTGTTCGTTGCTGCTGATAAAGAATCTCCTGTTGATTTTGCACAATGCGTGACTGTTGAACCAGCCTTCGCTGATTGAGCCCATTAAAAATCGGCACATTCAATGTTAGGCCGTAGTTTAGTCCATTATTCATAATAAAGAACGGACTGAACGGGTTCAGTAGTTTTGTGTTCTCAGTTCTGGAGTAGCTGTAGGCGGAATTGAATTCAAGAAACGGCAGGTATTCTGCTCTTCGTTCGCGGACTGCCAGCGTCGCCATCGCGACATTCTTTCTTGAGACCTGCAAGCCGTAGTTGGTGTTCTCAGCGGATTGAAGGAGGTCTGCACGATCCAGGTCAAGATTAACAATAATAGTGTCGGCCACATCATATTGAGCAGGCAGCTCCATTCCAAGCAAGCCATTCAGCTGAGCTTTCAGCTGCTCTATCAGTGTTTCCTGCTGAAGGGCCAGCGTACGTGTAGCATTGTAGTCAACGCGGGCCTGGAGTAGCTCCGGTTTTGCAGCGTACCCAACTTCAAATCTTCGTTCGGCAAGCTTGACTCTTACATCGTTAACCGCCAATTGCTCCATTAAAGCCTTTAGTTGCTGTTTTTGCCTAACGATATCAAAATAGTTTGTCGTAACTGACGCAATGGTGTTTACCATTTGATCTTTAACGACCAACTCACCCTGTTCAGCCAGTCGCGCCACTCGCTCGCGCGTTGCAAACATTCGCAGCCCGTCAAACAACGTCCAATCTAATTGCACAGCTCCGGAAAGGTTGTTCGCAGCAGTAGGGCCTGTTCGTTCAATCAAACCGCCTTCCTGATTTTGTAGTCGGATTTCCTGGTTATTTCCGGTCCATGAAATTCCCCCGGTGGCGTTCACCCGAGGCAGGAATGCGTTGAACGCATAACTATCATCCAGCTCAGATGATTCAGCCGTCTTGCGGGCGATTCGAACGTCATAGTTTTTTTCAAGCGCCAGAGAGATAACCTCTTCCAATGTAATTTGTCGCTGCGCGGATACTGGTTGCAATCCAACCAGGAGCAACAATAACAAAACAAAACTATGCCTCATAAACTACTTCAGGTTTAGCTGCCGAAAGGCGTTCTTCAAACGATACGGGCTTAGCTTTTTTAGAGAGGAACGTATACATGGCCGGAATTACGAACAGTGTCAACAACAATGAAAACATGATCCCGCCAACGATCACAATTCCGAGAGGTTGGCGGCTTGTTGATGCCGCACCTAACGAGAGGGCAATTGGCAAAGATCCAAGTGCCATGGTCAGGCTCGTCATCAGGATGGGGCGCAAGCGGAGCCGTGATGCTTCGAGCACTGCCTCAAACCGTGACTTCCCTTCAAGGCGCTTCTTGTTGGCAAATTCTACGATAAGGATTCCGTTCTTGGTTACCAAACCGATAAGCATGATCATTCCGATCTGCGAAAAAATGTTTAGCGTTTGCCCGAACATCCACAGCGACAACAACGCTCCGGCAATGGCTAGCGGAACCGTGAACATGATGGTGAGCGGATCAACGAAGCTTTCAAACTGCGCCGCCAGAATAAGATAGATTAATACCAGGGCCAGAATGAAAGCAAAGGCTGTGTTGCCCGAGCTCTCCGCATAGTCGCGAGACGTCCCCGAAAGGGAGGTTACGAACGTATCATCCAGAAGCTGTGCTTTGATTTCTTCCATCGCCTCAATGCCATCACCGAGCGTTTTACCCGGGGCAAGACCGGCAGAAATAGTAGCCGACTTGAACCGGTTGAAGTGATACAGCGTCGGCGGCGTAGTTGATTCGCTTACCGTAACGAGATTATCGATGGAGATCAGCTGGCCGGAATTGGTGCGAACGAAAAGACTTTTCAGATCGGCGGGATCATCACGGTTATCACGGCTGACCTGGCCCATTACCTGGTATTGTTTCCCTTCTTTTGTAAAATATCCGAAGCGCAAGTTGCTGTATGCAAGTTGAAGGGTTTGAGAAATATCCTGAACACTCACGCCGAGTTGTGTCGCCTTCAGGCGATTTATTTCAACGCGCAATTCCGGTTTGTTAAACTTCAGATCAGAGTCTACCTGCAGAAGGGTAGGGTGATTATTGGCTGCTTCAAGAAATTGGGGCAATACCTCCTGAAGTTTTTGGAAGTTATTGTTTTGAATCACAAACTGAACGGGCAAGCCTCCGCGCCTGTCGACTGAAATGGTTTGTTCCTGAATAGTGAACGCGCGGCCTTCCGTAAATCGACCGATATTTCTATTTACCATATCAACGATCTCCTGTTGTGAACGATCCCGTTGGTCAGGGTCGGATAACGTCACACGAACAAAGCCCATATTTACGGAGCCTGATCCGGAAAATCCCGGCGCTGTAACGGACAACGCGGTTCTGTACTCGGGAACGGAATCCATCACGAATTGAACAACCCGCTTAACGTAAGTGTCCATATAATCGTATGCGGTACCCTCGGGACCCGAAAGTTGAACACGGAACTGATTGCGATCTTCCATGGGGGCCAGTTCAGATTGTATGTTTGACCCAACCAGGTAAGTGATCCCAAAACATATTCCAATTATCGCAAAAGCGACCCATCGAAATCTAAGAAAAGTATCCAGGGCTTTACCATAACCACTTTCCATCCCTGTAAAGAAAGGTTCGGTGACGCGGTAGAACCACGAATGCTCGTGTTTGGAACGGGTAAGTTTTACACTGAGAACTGGGGTCAGCGTCAACGAAACGAAAGCTGAAATCAACACCGCTCCGCCAACCACCACACCGAATTCTGTGAACAACTTTCCGGTGAATCCCTGAAGAAAAAGAATAGGCAGGAAAACCACTGCAAGGGTAACCGATGTGGATATTACCGCGAAAAATATCTCTTTTGATCCCTCCTTGGCAGCCTGATACTTGTTCATGCCACCCTCAAGTTTCTTATAAATGTTTTCGGTCACTACTATACCGTCGTCCACCACAAGACCGGTAGCCAGCACGATACCCAGCATGGTTAGAACATTTATCGAAAACCCACACAGGTACATTATGAAGAAGGTCGTTAGCAATGAAACCGGGATATCGATCAGCGGACGCAGTGCAATAAGCGCGTCGCGGAAGAACAGATAAATAACCAGAACCACAAGACAGAATGAGATCAGAAGCGTTTCAGCTACCTCAGTTATCGAGCGCTTGATAAATACGGTTTGATCGAGGGCAATGTTCAGCGTAATGTCTTCAGGCACGTCGCGTTTGATCTGTTCGAGACGGCGATAAAATTCATCGGAAATGGAGACATAATTTGCTCCTGGCAGCGGTATGATCGCGAGACCAACCATGGGTATATTGCTCTCGCGCAGCACAGATTCTTCGTTTTCGGGACCCAGCATTACCTGGGCAACGTCGCTTAACCGGACGTTGCCGTCAGGAGACGAGCGAACAATTATATTCGAGAACTCCTCTTCGGTAAAAAGTCTGCCGAACGTGCGCACGGTAAGTTCGGTGCTGTTCCCGGCTATCTTTCCTGAGGGAAGTTCCACGTTCTCCCGATTCAACGCCTGCTGAATATCTACGGCTGTGAGTCCGTAAGCGCTGAGGCGTGAGGGGTCAATCCATATCCGCATGGCCCAGCGTTTTTCGCCCCAAACCTGAATACCGCTTACACCCGGAATAGTTTGAAGACGTTCCACCAAAACGTTATTACAATATTCGGTAAGTTGCAGATTATTCCGCGTGTTGCTCTGTACCGTCATCGATATGATGGGGCTTGAGTTTGCGTCGGCTTTGGACACAACGGGCGGACTAGGCAAATCGTCGGGGAGTGATCGCAACGACTGCGAAACCTTATCACGCACATCATTCGCGGCGGCTTCCAAATCAACTCCCAGTTCAAACTCGAGGGTGATGCTACTACGACTTACGCTGGAGCCTGATGTAATGTTCCGGATTCCCGGAATTCCGTTTACTGATTTTTCAATCGGTTCGGTGATCTGGGATTCAATGATATCCGCGTTCGCACCCGGATACGTGGTACTCACATTTATAATGGGTGGATCAATGGCCGGGTAGTCCCGGACGCCAAGCGATGAAAACCCAATCACCCCGAATAACACCAGAACGATGTTCATTACGAATGCAAGGACCGGTCTCCTTAGGCTTAATTCTGATATGTTCATATTCCTATCTTCACTCGCCGTATCGTTTTACACTGGCCAAACGAATCCTGCTATCGGGGCGAATGGCCATTAGCCCGGTGGTCAGGATAGTATCACCCTCCTTTACACCCGTCAGGATTTGAACGAATGCGGAATCACGAAGCCCGGTTTCCACATTCACGAATTGCACACTGTCTTTTCGAAGCAGTATCATTTGCTTTCCCCTTGCCTGAGGTATTACCGCCTGAGAGGGGACAAGCAGCGCACTTGAGTCCTTACCAAGCTGCAGACTTACTCTGGCGAAAGTACCTGGTACGAGTTCGGCATGCTTTTCATCCACCCGCGCCCGCACGCGTAACGTCCGAGTGACAGCCTCTACTGTGTTCTCAGTGGCGATCACCCTTCCGTAGTGATTGCTCCTGCCACCGTCAACCCTGAATGTAACTACTGAACCAGACTGAGCTTCATTTGCGTACTTTTCCGGTATTGAAAACTCCAGCTTTAAATATTGTACCTGGCTTATTGAAGTAATGATATCATTTGGCGATAGTAACGCTCCAAGGCTCACCTGACGAAGCCCGAGTCGGCCCGCATAGGGTGCCCGGATCTCTGTTTTCGATATAGCAATCCTTACCGCTTCAATATCAGCACGCAGGTTTTCAACCTGAAGCTCGCTGAGATCATAGTCCTGTTGACTGATCCCACTGATCTCCAACAAATCTCGCTGTCTCTCCTCAGTCTTCGTGGCAATCTCAAGTTGCACCTGAAGTTTCTTAAGCTGAGCCTGAAGATCACCGTCGAACAATTTCACTAACAACGTACCCTTCGGAACTGTTTTACCTTCCTGGATATTCAGCGCTACAACACGTCCACTTACTTCTGCCCTGATTTCAGTTACTTCCGCCGGCAAAAGAGTTCCAGGAACCTCTACCTGGTCACTAATCGACTTCTTCTCAACCACAAATCCATCGGCGTTCATCGGGCCCCGTTGCCGCGGCCCTCCGGCTGTCGTCTTTTCTTTGTTACAGGAAGCGAGCACAAGTCCGCAAAAAGTCAAGGCAACGAGCGTTCTAACCATAAGTATATTTTCGAAAGAGATAAAACACGTTGAGAAACTCCATCGTTCAATGCGTGGAGTTGATAAATCCTTTATGAAGTTCAAGAACCTGGGGAATTAATAGTACACTTTCATCATTCAAGATGACATAATCCGCGCGTTCCTTCTTCTCGTCATCTGGCCATTGTTGTCTAATTATATCCTTCACCTGCTGATAAGTACGATGCTTGTCGCGGGCAAGAACGCGTTGGATCCGAACACTTTCACCGGCATAAACCATAATTACCCTGTTCAGTTGCTGGTATGACCCGCTTTCATACAAAAGTGCGGCTTCCTTGAGTATGTATGGTGATTCTTGTTGGGATAACCATCTGGTGTAATCGGCTCCTACTCGCGGATGTACAAGTTTGTTTAACTTCTCCAGTTTGTCCTGGTCCCCGAACACGACCTCAGCAAGGTAACTCCGGTTTAGTCCATGATCATCATAAGACAAATCACCGAATTCTTTCCTTATCTGCGATATAAGTATTCCATCTGTGGTCATTAAAGCTTTCGCCCGGTTATCGGAATCGTAGACGGGAACACCCAGACATGAGAAGACCCTGCATACAAGACTTTTGCCCGACCCAATTCCACCTGTGATGCCGACTTGAAGGGGAGTAGTTGACACGTCAGAACTTTACGTAGACAGAATCAATTTCGTGCACTTCCGAATAAGGCGGAAGTCCTGTAATGACAGGTTTGATCTGCTTTGTACCTCCAACGAAATTCTTCAGATCAACCAGGGCAAATACGGAGTCTGGAATATATTCATTCATCTTGCTTTCCGGTATGGAAAACCGACAAGGCAATGCCTTGATGCCCAGGTATGGATTAGCCTCCTCTGGGTAATTTATGACGCGTAACGGTAACGAATCCCTGATCTCAATAAGCCGATCAACCTTGAAGGTAACATTCACTGTGGGCGGGTTGCGTTCAATCAGATCGTTGTGCAGGAGTTCCACCTCAACATCCTCATCGTAGTTTTCATCGATGTTGTTGTCGGCCAGCTTCAGGTACACCGGTTCGATGAAGCTCTTGATGATCGGAGCCGGTCCAACAATATGAATCGAATCGGGAGTCAGTACCGGTTCAGTCGTCCGGATATAATTTTGCTGGAGGTCCAATGCCTTTGCGTCTAACCGCAGCGTTATCCAACGTTCCTCAATAGGCTCGATTGCGACACGGAACGTATCGCTCAACACAAAATTGATATCGAACCTTTCAAGCTGGTGAGCGAAGAGTGCCGGCACAGCCACGATCTTTTTTACCTCTGAAGGCTTTTCAAGCGCGATGACCAACGGCGGAACCTTGAGCCCGACACTCCGTCGAAAAAGGTCCCATCCTATCCCGCTTACATTAATCCGAACCTGATTCGGCAGCTGGTCTACGGCGACAAAATTTTCCCTGTCGTATTCGAATTCAAGCGGAAAATTTATGTTCGTCGAGTAACTCTTATTGAGCGCATTGAAAAACCAAAAAATCGTCGCAGCGATAAAGCATAGGGCTATTGCTTTCCAGTTCCTGCGGCTGAATTGAAAATTCTGTAGTATCGCCGAGAGCCCGTTCATGGCGATATATTACTTCTTGTTTGCGGCCCTGGTCGATTCAAGACTAATAGCTGATTTGTTGAAGCGAATGCGGCCCCCCTTTTCTACTTCAAGCACGAACGTCTCACCTTCGAGGTCGGCAACATATCCATGTGCTCCGCCAATAGTGACGACGTAGTCACCTTTCTTGATTTCCTCAATGAATTTTTTCTGATCCTTTGCTTTTTTCTGCTGTGGACGGATCATGAAGAAATAGAATATCAACGCCATCGCACCAAACATGATCCATGTCATATACGGATTTTGGCCTGTTTGAGCCTGGGCAAGAATTGAGTACATAATAGTTTACTGTTTTTTTAAAGCGTTCAAAGGTATCTCAATTAAAAAGAAAATCCCAATCCGAACGCTCCGGATTGGGATCTATATATCGTTAAATTGATTACTGTCTCAGCGGTCCGGCATCGGGCTGCTGGGCTTTTGGCGTCACCATTGCCTTGAATCGCAGCACTGTTTGCTGTGGCTTTGTGTTGGCCACGACAGTAATGGTCTTATTTTGCACGTTGGGTTTATTCTTACTATCAAAGCTTGCTTTAACGAAGCCTTTTCCACCAACCGGGATAGGTGTCTTAGTCCAATCAGGTGCAGTACATCCGCATGAAGGCCGAGCCTCCTGGATCACCAATGGTACCTCTCCCGTGTTAGTGAACGTGTAAGTATATTCTACCACTTCACCTTCTTTGATTGTGCCAAAATCGTGTTCGATTTTATCAAACGAAATGCTGGCCGCAGGGCCAGATGCTTCAGCCTCAACGGGAATGGGACTGCCGACGTTTTCAGCACTTTTGGTTCCCTTCAATTCACGGATTTCGTTTTCGAGAGCAGCGATGCGCTTCTCTGCATTTCTGTCTTTGCATCCGGTGGCGATACCGCCTAAAACCGCCAACACCACCACCAACTTTACTGCGTATTGCTTCATGATCTTCTCTTTTTTGGACTGCCAAAGCAGAACCCTGTATTGATTAATGTGAACCGAATTAAAAAAGTTTCTGTCAGGCCTTTTTTCCTCTGATTTGTTCCAGTAGTTCGTCAACATCTTCAAGCAATCGCTCCGCCTTTGTCTTGGCCTCATCTACCACGCGCTGCCCCTGCGATTTAGCTTCAGATGTAAGCGGCGTCTCCTTTCCAGAAACAAAATCATCTATCAGCTGCTGGAGCATGTCGCGGTACTTATCCAGTTGAAACGAAAGCTTTTCCCTGGTATTCACGCCTTTGTCTGGCGCATACAAAATCCCGAGAAGTGCTCCGGTCGCCGCCCCCGCAATAAACGCCAACAGTGTATTTCCACTTTTTTTGCCCATAAAACTATTTACAATTAGTGTCGGTTCGAGTGCAAATTCAAAATTTTAACAAATTTTAACAAACGCCGAACGGGAATTCAAGAGCTTTATGGTGTCCCGAAAACATGCGTCGAACAAAAATGCATCAACAAATTATTTATTATCAATCAAACCGCGACCACTTTTCTTTAAAGTACCTTTTTCCTTCAATTCCTTTGCGATCACATCAAGGATTCCGTTGATAAACTGACGACTGTTAGGAGTACTGTAGTTCTTGGCCAGTTCGATGTATTCATTAATCGTAACCTTAACGGGAATGTTGGGAAAGACCAGCAATTCGGCAATGGCCATTTCCAGAATCATCCGGTCGGTCAGCGGCAGGCGATCTACCTCCCAATTCCGTGTATTCTGGGCAATGAGATCTTTATAATGTGAATCCAGCGAAGTTGCTGAGTTGTAAAGCTTTTCAATAAATTCCTTATCCTCATCCCAGTTGACGGACAACGTAAACAGGGTTAGTGTGCCATCTCCTTCAGGGTCATAGGATTTCACGCTTTTTTCCACCATCCCTTTTACAATCTCCTTGTCCTCGGTCCATCGCAGTACGTCTTCTTCGAAGAACTCATTTATTATAGTCTTCCCGAGGATAACTTTTTTGAATAGGTGATTTATGAACTTTTTTTGATCCTCAAGAGATATGGTTTTCCGATCCAGGTACACAAGGTACTCGTTATCCTGCCGTACTACATCCCGGAACCAGCCCTTAATCTTGTCGGGCTTATCATTCCAATGTTTGCCTAGTTTCAGGGCTTGCTTCCGGAGTTCTTCGTGGTTCTGCAGCGCTTTTATCCATGCGTTGTTGAGAAAGTTCTTATGGCTGACTTTTTTGTCTACCGCGGCCAACTCAGCAAAGGCGCGGGGCAGTGAAAGCACGGCAATGTAATGATCGTAGATGCGTTCTACTTCGCTAACCAGGTTATTCAGGAAAAATGAAGCATCCTTCTTCGACTGAGTGGCGTAGAAATGGAAACAATCGTTTACTGTCTTTTGAATTTTGGGGTCTTCATGCTCAACTGCGTGTTCGCCCTTGGCGAAGGCTTTTTCGAAAAGTTTTGCCGCCGTTTTCTTTTGGTTTAAGAGCAACGCTTTATCCTGAACCTCCATCGAATTGAGATCCGGCGCGAAAGTCTCGTTGATCTTGTCAAGGCAGAGTTCGTAGTTGGCATCTCTGCATTGCTGGAGAGCGAACAGGCTTTGCATGACTTTTATGCGGAGGCTTCTTCTGTTAAGCATGGTAAAGAACGATATGTAGAAATGAGGACGCACAAAAATAAAACATCCCATGGGGTTACCCAACGGGATGTTCAATAGTTTACAAAATTTTAACGCTGACTTTACCGGCTCATGCGGATATGGCCAATGCCGGCTATTCTGGTTTCCGCCATTTGAATCGCGGCTTCCTGAGAGGAAATACCTTCTTCATCCGAGAGACTGAGAATGGTTTCACAAGTCGCGTATATCTTCTCCACCTGTTCCATCACCCGTTTCCGGTTATAGCTCCCTCCGTATTCGTTATATACGTTGATTACGCCCCCCGCATTAATCAAAAAATCAGGGGCGTAAACAATGCCTTTATCTTTCAGCATATAGCCGTGGCGCGTTTCGTCTTTGAGCTGATTATTCGCCGCGCCGGCAATTACCGCGCAATTGAGCTTGTTAATGTTTTCCGAGTCCAGAATTCCACCCAGTGCGCAAGGGGCAAAGATGTCCATTTCCGTGTCGAATATCCTATCCATGGCTACGGTTTCAATTTTTAGCCTCTTACTCAATTCCGCAACCTTATCCTGAAAGAGGTCCGTAATAACAATGCTGGCGTTCTCCTTCACCAGGTATTCGACCAGATGTGTTCCCACCTGCCCGACACCCTGAACACCGATCTTTTTACCGGCGAGACTATCAGTCCCGAACGCTTTTTTGGCAGCAGCTTTCATCCCCACGTATACACCATAAGCGGTTACCGGCGAGGGGTCGCCACCGCCCCCCATTGATTCCGGAAGGCCTGTGACGTGGCGCGTCTCCATGCGGATATACTCCATGTCGGCCGTTTTCATGTTCACATCTTCGGCAGTGATGTATTTACCGTTCAGGCTGTCAACAAACTTCCCAAAGCGTCGCAGAAATGCCTCCGTTTTCATTGTTTTCGCGTCGCCGATAATAACCGCCTTACCTCCGCCGAGATTGATTCCGCTGATCGCTGCTTTGAACGTCATTCCGCGTGACAGACGAAGCACATCCGTTAAGGCTTCTTCTTCCGTAGCATAGTTCCACATCCGGGTTCCACCAAGCGCCGGCCCGAGAACCGTATTATGTATAGCTATGATCGCCTTCAATCCAGTAACCGAATCATGACAGAAAACCACTTGTTCGTGCCCGAGTTCAGTCAACGTCGCGAAGAGACCACTATGGGTCACTTTTTCCAGGTCTTTAACCTTCATAAATGAATTGTTTACGTTTGATTGTGTAGTTTTAACGCCGTTTTGCATACCGTACCCTTTGAGTTTCAAATACAAAGTTAGGGTATTTCAAACGTTTGCATAGGCCTTAAAACGATATTTTGTAAAACCACTCGCCGACCAAATATATTCATGAAGGAGCTGAAGTATCTGAACAAATATTTGCTTAAGTACAAATGGCATATTGTATTCGGAACCCTGTTCATCATTATATCAAACGTCTTTCAGATTGTTCCTGCACAACTCGTCCGGCACGCCCTTGACCTTGTTGCCGACAACTACCGTATCTATAAAACGATGGAGCGCACAACCGTGCAGGCAGAATTCTTTTCCGCCTTCGCTTATGGTATCCTGATCTTTGCCGGACTCATCCTGATCATGGCATTTCTTCGCGGGCTGTTTTTATATTTTGTGCGACAGACACTCATCGTGATGTCGCGCCTTATCGAATACGATTTGAAGAATGAGATTTTCGCGCATTATCAAAGCCTGCCGCTAAGTTTTTACCGCCGCAATAACACGGGCGATTTGATGAACCGCATCTCCGAAGACGTAGGGCGCGTGCGAATGTACCTCGGCCCGGCAATCATGTATGGTATTACCCTCATCACGCTGTTTCTAATGGTCATTCCCATTATGTTCAGAATTAATGCCGAACTAACATGGTATGCGCTGAGTCCGTTGCCGCTTTTGTCACTGAGTATCTTCTTTGTCAATAATAAGATTGAAAAACGGTCGGAAGAGATTCAAATCCGACAGTCAAGATTGTCCACTTTTGTACAAGAAGCTTTCAGCGGTATTCGCGTATTGAAGTCCTTTAACCAGGAGAACGAAAGTATAGGAAAGTTCGATCGGGAGAGTCAATCCTACCGGCAACATTCGCTTCGGCTCACGCGTGTCCAGGCATTGTTTTATCCCCTGATTATGGGACTTATCGGTTTAAGTACAATCCTCACCGTGTACGCGGGAAGCTTGGGCGTGATCCGGGGTGACCTCACCTTCGGCAACATTGCCGAGTTCATTATCTACGTTAACTTGTTAACATGGCCGGTGACGTCACTCGGGTGGACCACAAGCCTGGTGCAACGTGCTGAAGCCTCACAGAAACGAATAAATGAGTTTCTTCGCACGACGACGGACATCGTCTCGGAACAAAATCTGGAGCGATCCATTGCAGGGAAGGTGGAATTCAGAAATGTATACTTCACCTACCCCGATACAGGCATACGTGCTTTGCAAAATGTTTCTTTTGCTATCAATCCCGGGGAATCGCTGGCAATTATTGGAACTACCGGCTCGGGCAAGAGTACGGTTTCAAATCTGGTGTCACGTCTTTATGACATACAGGAAGGCCAGATACTGATCGACGATATTCCAATTTCTCATTACAATCTGACAACGCTGCGAAGCCAGATTGGCTACGTGCCACAAGATGTCTTCCTTTTCAGCGATAGCATATACAATAATATTGGCTTTGGTATAAAATCTCCGGACGAAGACAAGATCCTTCAGGCCGCACGTGATGCCGATGTGTACAACAACATCGTTACGTTTCCGCAAGGTTTTGCCACACGGGTCGGTGAACGAGGGATTACATTGTCAGGCGGACAAAAGCAACGGGTTTCCATTGCCCGCGCCATCGTAAGAGAACCGAAGATACTCATGCTGGATGACGCATTGTCGGCGGTTGATACGAAGACTGAACACAACATCCTTAACAGTATGAAGCGGATTATGGAAGGTCGCACAACCATCATCATTTCGCATCGCGTCTCGTCGGCGAAACTTGCCAACAAAATCATCGTACTTGAGGATGGTCAGATTGTCGAGCAGGGCACCCACGAGTCATTGCTTCGTGCAAAAGGTGTTTATTCCGAGCTTTATGAACGGCAGGGGAAAGTTGAAGAAGAAGAAGAGGCGGAACCCAATGAATCGGGCACGGAAAAGTCAGCCAGTTTTCCTGATGATCAGAAAATATAGCGAAGGCCAACTCCCCCTTCAAGACGAGTTGCACCGGGGTCGGCCTGGATATCGGAGAAGTACTCGAGTTCCATAAATGCTGATATCGGAATACTGAAGTACGCGTATTCAATTCCCATGACCAACTGCGGACCCATTGTAACGCGCGTGCGTTCAAATCTTCCAAACTCGTCAACGTTTCTGAAGTCGCCTGTAGTATATGTGTAGTCGTATTGTAAGCGGGTTCGTTTCCACTCCCAGCCGCCACCGAGATACATTTGCAATCCCGGCGAGATCTTGGTTACGTCAACATGGAAAAGCACCTTACCTTCCAAAACCAGATCGGATTTTACTTTATGAGTTATGGGAGTAATTTGCGCTTCCGCTGTAGAGAACGTGTCGCGTGGCACATACGTGTCGAACTTCCCGCGATAATACCGATTATACAAACTGCTGGCAGGGCGTCCTCCGTCAAGAACGAAGGCAAGCTTTTTGGTTGCATAGTACTTATAGGTAAGCGCAAAAGGATCGCCCAGTTTAAAGCCAAAGCCATGATAGGGGTACTTGCTGTTTTCAAAAATGGGGCAGACAATTTTGGCCTTTGCGCCACGAACACGCGTTGCATTTACATTGAACCGCTCCCGCGTATAAACGCTTTTGCCGCCGTGGTGTACACGTGGCCTCTGGGCCACCGCTGCGATACTACCAAGCACGCAAAAAATGAGCAGGGCAATTGTTTTAAACCTCATGGGATAACAAAGATACTGGCTTTTCCCAAGAAGGCGGCCGTCATGTGGTTTTTTGGCCGATTCTACACAATTAGACGAACTCTTTATACTGCATTTTGTGGAGCTGGAAGTAATAGCCCCCCTTCGCCATCAGCTGCTCATGCGTACCTTCTTCCTTTATTTCTCCGTGGTCGAGCACAATAATTTTATCCGCTTTCTGGATCGTTGAAAGGCGGTGGGCGATGACAATCGATGTTCTTCCTTTCATCATTTGCCCGATAGCCTGCTGAATCATTTCTTCAGTTTCGCTATCCACCGACGAAGTTGCCTCATCGAGCACCAAAATCCGCGGGTCGTAGACCATCGCTCTGATAAATGAAATCAGCTGGCGCTGACCGACCGAAAGAGTAGCCCCACGTTCCATTACATTGTAAGATAATTTCCCCGGAAGCCTATCGATAAACTTCCTTGCGCCAACCAGGTCCGCGGCATGCCAGATCATATCTTCGTTTACTTCAGGGTTGCCCAGTGTAATATTATTTTTGATCGTGTCAGAAAAAAGGAATACGTCCTGAAGGACAACGCCGATGTTCTTGCGTAAATACCCCAGGTCATATTCTTTGATGTTTACGCCATCAACAGCGATGGAACCGCGTTCGATTTCATAAAAGCGGTTAAGAAGATTAATAACCGACGATTTCCCCGCCCCAGTGGCACCAACCAAAGCAATCGTTTCACCGGTCTTTATCGTGATGTTAAGACCCTTCAGCACATATTCGCCTTCGTTGTACGCAAACCAGACGTTCTCAAATGCAACTTCACCCTGTAGTGTTGGCGGTGCCTGGGTACCATTGACCTGCACGTGCTCAGTGTTTTCGAGCAGATTCAATATACGCGATGAGCTTACGATTCCCATCTGAAGTGTATTGTAGCGATCCGCGATCATTCGGATCGGACGAAAGAACATCTGAATGTACATAATGAAAGCGATGAGCTTTCCAATCGTTATGCCTGTTTCCTCTACGTTGATAACACCCCGGGCACCGTACCACACAAGCAAGCCGATACCTGCCGCAGCGATGATTTCTGCCACCGGGAAATAGATAGAATAATAGAGAACAGAACGGAGGTTCGACTGTTTGTGGTCTTCGTTGATGCTTTTGAATTTTTCGAATTCCTGTTTCTCACTCCCGAAGATCTGAACGACATTCATACCGGTCAAATGCTCCTGTACGAAGGTATTCAGATTGGCTACAGCATTACGGACATCGTTGAACGCGACCTTGATCTTCTCCTTGAAAACATATGTACTAATAAGCAATAAGGGTATCGTGGATAAGCTTAGCAATGCCAACCGCCAGTCTTGCCAGAACATGAAACCAAGGATGAACGCAATTTGCAGGAGATCACCGACCATGGCTGCCAGACCTTCACTAAAGACATCCGAAAGGGTTTCCACATCCGAAATGGTTCGCGTAACAAGTCTGCCGATTGGCGTTCTGTCAAAAAAACGTAAGCGAAGGTTTACAATGTGTTTGTAAAGTTTGTTTCTCAGATCGCAAATCACCTGCTGGCCAAGCCATCCTGAAAGATACGTATGTGCATACTGGACAACCGAATTGATTATGAGCAGAATGACCAGCAGGACGACGATGTAAACCATGCCGGTGAAGTCACCCTGTGCAACGTGATTGTCTAATGTAAACTGGATAAGAACCGGTCTGAGCGGAGCAAACGCACCAAGTAAGAAAGTAAGAAATATGACCAGTACAAAGCGGCCCTTGTAAGGCTTGACAAACTGTAACAGTCTGCGAAGGACTGACCAATCGATTATGTTGCCGCTACTTACTTGTTCTTTCTCCACCTTTCAAATTTAAACCTTACGGTCACTGGTTAAAAATATATGTTCCGGATATCTGACACGAACAAGATAGAGGCCTTCGGGGGGTGCATTGGCACCGGCTACCTTTCGGTCGCCGCTAATCAGGATCTCGCGAAACTTTTCAAGGCTGGTCCGGCCCTGGCCAACATCTACAAGTGTTCCTACTATGGCTCGCACCATGCCACGAAGAAAACGATTCGCCGTGATATGAAAGGTAAGATTATCTCCGTCTTCTTTCCATACAGCTTCTTTTACCGAGCAGACGAAATTCACAACGTCCGTGTGCACCTTGCTGAAACACCTGAAATCATGACGCCCCACTAATAACGCAGCTGCTTCGTTCATGTTCGCAATATTCAACGGTTTGAAGAAATACCAGGCAAATCCGGGGGCAAATACATTCTTTCTCCTTACAATTTTGTAAAGATACGACCGTTCAAAGGCATCGTAACGGGCATTGGCTTCGTTTATCACGGGAAGTACCGCATGCACAGCAATATCCTTTGGCAGGAACGAATTGAGGTTATGCAATAAATCCCTGTCATTCATTTCCTGTTGAACGTCGACGTGAAAGAATTGCTGAGCACAATGAACCCCGGCGTCGGTTCTTCCGCTGGCGACTATTTCGATATCCTCACGGAGCATTTTTCGTAAGCAATTTTCAACCACCGTTTGAATCCCCGTTGCGTTGTGTTGTGATTGCCATCCACTGTAATTTGATCCGTTGTAACTGATTTCGAAGAAGTAACGCATGCAGTGGAATTAACAAAGTTCGTACAGCACAGCAGCACCTTGTCCTACGCCCACACACATGGTAGCAATCCCTAACCGAACATTGCGTCTTCTCATCTCATAAATCAGCGTCGCGCTGATTCTTACACCACTACATCCCAGGGGATGACCAATGGCAATAGACCCGCCGTTGACATTGACGATGCCTTCATCAAGGTCTAGCGACCGAATGCAGGCAATAGATTGAGATGCAAAGGCTTCATTGAGTTCGAAAAGACCTATTTCATTTTTTTTGTGCCCGGTACGCTTCAAAAGTTTTTCTACGGCAGGCACTGGCCCCATACCCATGAGGGCCGGATCGACTCCCGCAACGGCGTGGCCGACAACCCTTACCATCGGGCGAAGGCTCATGTCGGATACCAAATCTTCACTTACCAATAGGCACGCTGCTGCGCCATCATTGATCCCGGACGAATTCCCCGCAGTAACGGTTCCGTTGTCCTTGAACGCCGGCTTCAAAGCCGACAGTTTTTCCAGCGTCGTTTCACGAGGATGCTCATCCGCCTCAATGCGTATCGTTTGACCGCGTTGTACTCGTTCTATTGGCAGCAATTCCTCCCTGAATTTATGTGCTGCATGTGCCGTAGCGTATCGTTTCTGAGATTGGAATGCAAACCGGTCCTGATCTTCGCGGCTAATGCTATATTTTTCGGCGACGTTCTCTGCAGTCTCTCCCATAGAATAAGCCGGATACATCGAGGCAAGCCTGGAATTGGTAAATCGCCATCCCATAGTAGTATCGAAGATCTGCGGGTTCCGGCTGAATGCTTCGGTCGGTTTGGCCATCACGAACGGAGCACGAGACATACTTTCTACGCCGCCCGCTAAAAAAGAGGAGCCGTTACCCGTTTGAATTCCCAGCATTGCCTGAATGATTGCTTCCAGACCAGAGGCACAAAGCCTGTTCACTGTCGAGCCAGGTACTGAAACCGGTAATCCCGCCATAAGGAGCGCCATTCTGGCTACGTTCCGGTTGTCTTCACCTGCCTGGTTGGCAGCACCAAAAATCACATCTTCAATCTTCCCTGCGTCGAGGGCCGGGTTCCGTTCAACGAGTTTACGAATGACTTCTGCGGCCAGGTCGTCGGGCCGGATTGACGACAACGCCCCACCATATTTGCCGACCGGGGTTCGCAGGATATCAATGATAAAAGCAGACTTCATGACCCTTTTGAACCGTTTTCCTTTGAAATTTCTTTATACTTTTGCCAGCAATTTAACGGAACACACACATGTGGCAAAGAATTCAAACGGTATTTCTGGTTATCGTAATCTTAAGTCTGATAGGCGCCATCTTATTTCCTCTCTGGATACTACAGCAGGGGGATGTTACCCAAAAGCTTTACGCGTTACATTACATGACCAATGAGGCGGGCACGAAGACGCATCAATATGTACCGTACGCTATCACTGCGATATTGTTCGTGGCATCTATTACAGTAGCATTTATTCAAATCGGCAAGTTCAAAGACCGGATCACCCAGATAAAGCTCGGTTCGCTTAACTCGCTATTGCTGGTTGCGGGTTATGGTGCTGCGGTTTATTTCGGGTCTGATCTCGCGGGAGATCTGGGCGGCACGTATGGTATTGGAATCTGGCTGCCGGCATTAGCCGTATTCAACAATTGGCTCGCCTTGCGCTTTATCAGGCGCGATGAAAAGGTTGTTCGCGACTCCAACCGGCTCCGTTAACAACTTTATGGTTCTCCTACTAACGACAATCATGCTCACAAAAACTGTCATCATGACACCTTTTTTCCGATGGAATACCTTTTGAAGATAGGGGTTGACGATAAAATCCGAACGAAATAATCTAAAAACCTGACAACTATGGCAGAAACACTGGAGAAAGGTACGATCAGCATCCACACCGAGAATATTTTTCCTATTATCAAAAAATTTCTCTACTCCGACCACGAAATCTTCCTGCGGGAGCTCGTTTCGAACGCAGTAGACGCCACGCAGAAACTGAAGAAACTTGCGGCGCTCGGTGAATACAATGAAGAACTTGGAAACCTGCAGATTGAAGTTTCCTTCGATAAGGAGAAAAAAACGATCACGGTGAAAGACCGCGGTCTTGGAATGACCGGCGAAGAGATCAAAAAATACATCAACCAGATTGCCTTCTCAGGTGCCGCTGAATTCGTAGAAAAATTCAAAGATAAGGGTGACGCGAAGGACATTATCGGAAAGTTTGGTCTGGGTTTCTACTCGGCTTTCATGGTAGCCGACAAAGTTGAGATTCTCTCGCGTTCATACAAAGCCGGCGCCGACGAAGCCGCTCACTGGGAATGCGATGGATCGACTGAATTTGCGCTTGCGCCGGCCATTAAACCTGAACGCGGAACAGATATCACCCTCCACATTAACAAAGATTCAGAAGAATTTCTTGACGAATGGAGAATCAAAGGTATCCTCGAGAAATATTGTAAGTTCCTGCCTGTTGAAATAAAGTTCGGAACGAAAGACGAGAGTGTTGAAGACGGCGTCGATGATGAAGGCAAGCCAAAATACAAGACCGAAAAGAAAGACCAGATCATCAACAACCCTTCGCCTATCTGGACTAAGTCACCGGCCGAACTGAAAGACGAAGACTACCTGAAGTTTTATAAGGAACTATATCCATTCTCAGAAGATCCCTTGTTCTGGATTCACCTGAATGTTGACTACCCGTTCAACCTGACCGGTGTGTTGTATTTTCCCAAGGTTAAAAACGATTTCGAGCTCCAGAAGAACAAAATACAACTCTATTCCCGTCAGGTATTTATTACCGATGAGGTAAAGGACGTGGTTCCTGATTTCCTGATGCTGCTTCACGGTGTTCTCGATTCGCCGGATATCCCGTTGAACGTGTCGAGAAGCTATCTGCAAAGCGATGGCAGTGTCAAAAAAATCAGTCAGCACATAACCAAGAAAGTCGCAGATAAACTCAACGACCTGTTCAGGAAGGATCGCGCAGACTTTGAAAAGAAGTGGGACGACATCAACATCTTCGTCAAGTACGGAATAATCAGTGACGAGAAATTCTACGACAAGGCCAAAGATTTTGCCCTGCTCAAAAACGTCGATAAGCAGTACTTTACCTTTACTGAATACAAGGACAAAGTCGCTCCGACTCAAACGGATAAAGAAGGCCAGGTAATCTACCTTTATGCTTCAGACGCCGGAAAACAAGACAGCTTCGTTCAGGGGGCTAAGAAAAAGGCTTATGACGTCCTGTTGTTTGACGGGGTTCTGGACAGCCATTTTATCAATACGCTCGAACAGAAGCTTGAGAAAACCCACCTGAAAAGGGTCGACAGCGAGACAACGGATAAACTCATTGACAAGGATTTCAAGATAGAAAGCGTCCTAAGCAAAGAAGAGGAAGAGAACGTCAAGTCGGTCTTCGAAAAGGCGATTGACAATAAATCTTTTGCGGTTTCCGTCGAATCGATGGCTCCGGAAGAATTACCGGTTGTGATTACCATGAGTGAATTCATGCGACGCATGAAGGATATGGCGAAGACTGGCGGAGGTGGCTACGGTTTTATGGGAGCGATGCCCGATAACTACAACCTCGCGGTGAATGCCAATCATGCCATCACTCAGAAAATCCTGAAAGCTCAGAACGAAGAGGAGAAAGTACGTCTGGCAAAACAAGCCTGCGATCTTGCCCGTTTATCACAAAACATGTTAACCGGGCCGGATTTGACTAACTTTATTAAGCGAAGCGTTGACCTCGCGTCTCAGGAATAAATTGAATAATTCCTCAACAAAAAAAGTCATCTCAATACGGGATGACTTTTTTATTAGTGCCTGATATTAGTTACTCTTCGTTGTCCGCGGCATCAAGCTTTTCAATTTCTTCGTCAATAATCTTTTCAATTACCTCCCGCTGGCGCTGATCGATCGTTTTGTCTACCCGGGCTTGCTTCTTCATGAAACGCAGCATTGCATTCTTCTTTATTTCATATGCCACGAATACAGTATAATCCTGCGTCTTGTCGTTGAAGAACTTTTGTTCACCGATCTTCCGAAGATCAGCTATTTCGGTATTCATCACTTGCCTCACCAGGCTTTGGAACTTATCGGCGACGTCCGCGGCCCTTTCATTTTCCGTCTGGCCCAGGTATTGGTCGGCGACCTGTTTCATGGTTGTGTTTACCTGACCGGCCAGAAGCGCTTTAGCATCGATATCAGCTTTGCCCTTTGCGATATTGTCCTTTGAACTGACACCTTTGCCCGCGGCTCTCCAGAATCTTGCGTTGGATTCATATGCGTTGCCTTGAAAAGGCTCCTTTACTTTCGACCCATACGGCTTCGGTGAGCAGGCAAAGGTGATAAGAGCCACACCAAAAAGAATAATCAGGTTAAGTGGTTTCATACATTAGCAGTTGAATGCCAACTAAAGTAGTAAAAATTGTGCCATAAAACCGGCTTCATCCCTGCGTTCTGATGATCACCTGCCACCGAAACGCCCACTTCCACCGGATGACGTAGTGCTTAAACCCAGCCCGTTCAATAATGTCAACCAGTTCCTCCTTCGAAAAGGCCCGGGCTACCGATACCGGGGCATCATGCCTGACCATGTCTGATTTCGAAAACACCGCAGTAAGATACCGTATAGAGTGATAAGCCAGGAAATGTCGGTGAATGTCGTTTATCACGATGCCGGACGTAACCTTTGATTTGAGTCCGGAAAGAAAGCGCGTGAGGACATCTGAACTAAAATGGTGAAAGAACAACGTGCCGATAACAATATCAAATGTGAGGTCGCGGAATGGTTCAGAAAATATGTCGAGCGCGAGGAATTCTGCGTCAGGAATATCCTTTAGGTTATGTCTTGCGTATTCAATGATCGCGGGATTCGCATCGATCCCCGTTAAGCGGGTATTAATACCCCTCTGCGTGGTTAAGGAATGGATAACGCGAAGCATGTCGCCTCCGCCGCACCCCAGATCGGCAATGTGGAGTGTCTTCTCCCTTGGCCAGTGGCCAATGAGTTTCCTGAGGGCATTTGTGGTGACAGCGTTTCCCCCCAGCCACTTGTTAATAAATTCCAGCTCCTTCAGGGTCTGGCTCACGATTTCACCAGAGCATTCGAGATCGTCCATTATTTCGGACTCAGAAGACCGTACAGAAAGATCAGGCATAAACCTGGGCTTTGAGTAACATGCTTTCCAGCGTAAGACCAGGGCCAAAGGCCGCAGACCAGATTAACGCGTTGTTGTCATCAGGCTGTAGTTGATCGAGAATAGCCTTCAGCACAAATACAACGGTAGGACTACTCATATTTCCAAAATTCTCCAGAATCTGATAAGCAAAGCGATTTTGTTCTTTCGTCAATTCAAGTTCCCGTTCAATTGCCTGCAGGATCTTTTTTCCACCGGGATGTATTGCAAAATGCTTAACGTCCCCGGCCTCAAAACTACCCTTTTCAAGCAGCTTCCTGTAAAATGCAGCAATGCTATTGCGTAGCAGATCGGGTACATATGCCGAAAGTCGCATCTCAAATCCCGAGTCAGCGACAGACCAGGCCATATCGTGTTCTCCATTCAACGCAAGATCGCTGTGAAATAGCTCCAACGAAAGACTTTTCTTATTATCCGGTGACGCTTCAATCAGGAGAGCTGCGGCGCCGTCTGCAAACAACGCATTGGCCAGAATATTGTCATCGTCAGGGTTGGGTTGAAAATGAAGACTGCAAAGCTCAGTACAAACAACCAGTACCTTCGCCGAAACATTACTCCTGCAAATGGCGTCAGCTGCTTTAATGCCGTTGAACGCCGCGTAGCAGCCCATAAAGTTGATGCACATCCGCTCAGTATCCGTAGCCAGATCAAAATGTTTGATGATATCAATATCCAGCCCGGGGGCATACATACCGGTACATGAAATGACTACCAGGTGAGTAACCGTGGACCATCGAAGATCCCGGGCTTGTCGTTGCAGATCTTCAATGGCAGCGACGCTCAACGGCAAAGCATGCTTACGATATAATTGCATCCTTTGTGCGGTTCCCGGGAAAGTCCCTGATCCGTTGTTGGGATAGACCGTGAAGTTACCGCGTTTGCCATAATCATCAAGTACCGAATACCTGTGTCTGATTCCACTGGCCCTGAATACCGTTTTGATCTTTCGTTCGTGATCTTCATCCGCGTGCATTACGTTGACCATAAAATCAGCAAGCGTTGTCTGGTCAAATTTGTTCGGTGGCGTGGCCGTGCCTATGGCCGTGATGTAACTCATTCGGAGTGCAATTCTTTATAAACCCTAAAATTGGGTAGCTTTGTTATATTGACCTACCAACTATGATATCGAGATCGTCATGGCTGCATTTAAGGATACCCTTTTCATACTTCCTGCTTCCTATTTTCCTGTTCAGCCTTTCGATATCACCCAACCTCAACGGCCGGAATATCCTCTGGACATTTATTATACTCCATTTCTTCCTTTACCCGGCTAGTAATGCATTCAACAGTTACTTCGACAAAGACAAGGGAAGTATTGGTATACTAAAGAACCCACCTCCGGTAAAGAAAGAACTGTATTTCCTGGCGCTTCTTTTTGACTTAATCGCCGTCGTCCTCGGACTTGTTTTTATTAACTATGAGTTTGCCGTCATGCTGGTGGTTTATGGCCTGGTGTCGAAGGCCTACAGCCATCCATCAATACGGTTAAAAAAGTATGCCATTACGGCCTGGTTAATAACCGGGATCTTTCAGGGAATCTTCACCTTTGTGATGTGCTACATCGGTCTTAATGATTTTTCGGTTGTCAACGCATTGAAAGACGAAGTGATTATAGGGGGGATACTTACGACCGTGATGCTTTGGGCAAACTACCCGGTAACTCAGGTTTACCAGCATGACGAAGATGCCGCCCGCGGAGATCGTACGCTAAGCATACTTCTTGGGATTCGTGGCACTTTTTACTTTGTCGGCGCTGTGTTTGCGATTGTAGCCGCAGGCTTCTTCGTCTACTTTGCCCGCCTTTTCAGTGCGACTTACGGACTTGCCTTCCTGCTAACGCTGCTGCCGGTTGTGGTTTTTTTTGGAGTCTGGTTTGTTCGTGTTTACCGAAACGAAAGCGAGGCAAACTACACCCAAACAATGTGGCTGACTGCATTGTCAGCCTCCTGTCTGAATGTATTCTTTGTATTTTTTTTCCTTGATCGAACCAGCTTGCTTCAGCTATTTCTTTAGCATTCACCCGAGGGAAGCACCAACCCGTTCAAGCAAAGCCTTGGTTGCCCTGATACCTTCGTCCTCAGAAAGCTTGCTACCTTCATATTCGATGCCAACCCACCCCGAATAACCCGCTTCTTTAACGATTCGCATCATCTTGTCGTAGTCAGTTTCGACGCAATTGCCGTTCTCATCGAAGTCGTTAGCCTTGGCGCTTACGCCTTTTGCAAATGGCATCATTTCGCTTGTGCCTTTATATCTGTCGTACCACTCCTGGCAACTATAGCCTTCGCCACGGCGAATACAGAAGTTACCGAAATCTGGAAGGGTCCCGCAATTGTCCATCCGGGTGTTGCTGATTACCGATGCGAGCCATTCGCCATTTGAGGAAAAGCCCCCGTGATTCTCTACGATGACATTGATGTTCTGTGGCTTTGCAAATTCGGAAAGTGCACGCAGGCCTTCCGTTGCGGCACGCGCCACATCTTCAGCTGTGCCTTCACCATAAGCGTTAACCCGTATGGAATGGCAGCCGAGAAACTTTGCTGCGTCTACCCACTTCTTATGATTATCTACTGCGGCGTTTCGTTTAGTAGCATCCAGTTCACCGAGGTTTCCTTCCCCATCGACCATGATAAGAACGCTGGTGATGCCGTTATCATCGCAGCGCTGTTTGAGATCCCCCAGGTAGGCCTGATCCTGTGCCTTATCTTTGAAAAACTGGTTGACGTATTCCACCCCTGTAATTCCGAAATCATTTTTCGCCTTCAGCGGAAAGTCGAGGTTGGTGAGCTTTCCATCAAACAGCGTTTTATGCAAAGACCATTCGGCTAAAGAAATCTTGAAAAAAGGTGATTTCGACGCTACACCCTCAGTGGAGGTGGTGTCAGCGGTTCCGGCAGATTCACCCGGCTTCGAGGTGCACGATGACAAGAAAGCGGAACCTGCGGTCGCGCCAAATGTTAGAAGGCCCAGAGACTTCAGAAAGTCCCTCCTGTTTTTTTCCTGATGCATGACGAATGGTTTAGATTTAGTAGGATGGAAGATACTATTTTAACGGTATATGCAAAATACGTTTTACCTGAAGGGTTGGCCATGTGTGTTCTTGATTATTGCTTTGGCGAACGTTTTGTTCCCCATGAGCTTCACGGCCCACGCAGAAGTACGTTCGGATCCGAAAAGATTCTGAATCTGCCGGCCCATCCATAGACGATAGCGAAACGCTTGCCTCCATTGATTTGCGTAATCCTCTTCCATCCGCGAACGGGAGTACGAAGAGTCGACACAAAACTGTTTTACAATACGGCTGGCAATCAACGACGCGTGCATGGCCATTGCCATTCCGTTACCACACAACGGGGTAATCATCCCGGCCGAATCACCGACCATTAGCAAGTGATTCTCCACCGGACGTTTCGTTTCAAATGATATTTCATTGATGGTCTCCGGTTTTGAAAAGACAAATTCTGCATTGCGAAAAATCTCCTTTAGCAGCGGGTTTCGAAATAAAACCTTTTCCTCCATCTCTGCTATGGAACCGGAGGCCTTAAGTTTATCACGTTGAACAAGATAACATAGGTTTACCATGTTGTTCTCCACGCAATTAATACCGCAATATCCGCCGGGAAAATTATGCAGCGCTACCAGGTCCCGGGGATGTTCGTACCGCACATGGTATTTCACACCCAGATACGGAGAGCGCTTTCTGATGAATTCACGTTGCATTTTTGCATCCAGCCCGGATCGCTTGCCATGTGCCGCGACGACCACATCGCTTTCATACTCTTTTTGTCGGGTAGAGATCGTAAACGAGTTACCCAAAAACCCGACACTTTCAACCATGGTATTAAGCAGCACCGTTACTCCTGCCGAGACGGCTTTTTCATAAAGAAAATGATCAAAAGTATATCTGCTGATTCCGAAGCCGCCAAGGTCCAGCGACGTCTCCACGCTTCTTCCCGCTACGGAACTTAGCATAAACTTGCTGACTGTTACGGGGTTGTACGATGATGGATAAAGGTTCAGCGACTCCAGAAACGGGACTGCTTCATTAGAGACATACTCGCCGCAAACGCGATGAAAGGGATAGGTTTTTTTTTCAAAAAGAGTGCAGGGAATCCCCGCTTCTGCCAGCTGAATTGCGGTGAGTAATCCGGCTATTCCTCCGCCTAGAATCGAAACGGACTTCATTTCTTTTCGTTAAGAGTAAAAATACTACGGATTGAAACTGCCGGTGGCACAATATTTTCTTTACCGTGTATACTACGACGAACAAGTCTCGTTAATATACCTTTAAATCCTGAGTTGGCTATGAAATCTATATTCTCAAAATCTTCGAATCAACCTTTGCATGTTCTGTTGGTTGGAAACAATCCTATTGAAATGGGAGCTGTTCTGGAAAAGCTTCATCGGGTAAAGAAAAGAAAAGTCGTTACCGAAATTGCCTTTGACATCCGTTCTACCGTGGAACGGCTTTCTACATTTAATCCCAATTTTATACTCATTGATGACAATTTGGGGAATACGGAATTACTTGAAACAATCAATACGTTATCGGCGACGAAAAAGACGCGGAATGTTCCCATAACGGTCCTGAAAAACTCCAACTATCGGGAGATTTTACCCTCGGCCGGAATTCTGGATTATCTTCTGAAGCAGAATTTGTCTCCGGAATCATTGTATAGTGCCATAAAGAATTCAATTCGGTTGAAGCGAACGCAGAAATTGCTTAAAGGTCTTTACCAGCAGAAGGGCAAGCTGTTCAGCAGGCCGGCCAAACGGCTAGATCTGGTCAGTTAGGACAAACACTTTTTTCATTCGCTCACCTTCGCGGGAAATCTCCATACGAATCTTTTTCCCGGGCTTCCGGTTGAGCATGCCAAGGACGTAGTTTAGTTCAACGAGGCTAACGTCCACACCGTTAATGGAAAGGACCACATCGCCCTTCTGAATTCCGGCCTTGTTTGCCTCGGAGCCATCCCTTACGCCTGTGATTTCAAAAACGTTGAGTTTGGCTCCCTTTGACTTTACCGTTAGACCACTGAGATTGTAATGAAATTTCTTTTTGAAGTCACTGTTTTTCTTCAGGTATAGCATCTCATTTGGGAAATCATAAATTATTGTAAACCGGCTCATGATTTCGCCGCCCAGGGTACCGTTTCTGAATACCCTAAAAGTTGCCGTGTCACTATAACTATTGGGATCGGGAAAATTCGCTATCACCCTTGAAAGCTTATAACGCCCCAGTGAAAGCAATTCAATTCTCCCCGCTTTACCCATAATTTCCCCACCGAGTCCGCGGCCAATCGAGCTACTCACCGTATTGGCGGGAACAGCAATCCGTTCGTCAGACAGTGGATCAAGTAAGAGGGCATGGCTTGCGCCGGAATCCATCAGCAGCTTTGCCTCAAACTTTACGCCGCCAGGCAACACAATTGGGACCATTGCATATGGCTTCGTGTCCTCAATCCGGATCGGTACTGCCTGAAACTTTCGACGCTTTTTGAAGCCTGAGGGCGAATAAAGGGTAAGCACTTTTCTTGCATAGTCAACTTCCACAATAAAACGGCTAAACAACTCATAACCCAGTATTCCGTGCACATCCGTTCCAAGATAATTTCTTAGCTCCAGGTAATCTTCCTCTAGAACCAGTAAGGCATGACCCCTTCCCTCAACTCCAGGCAATGTTAATGACACGTTGTTGGTGACATAGGCATCAACCGTTTTTTCTCCGCCCGGCCCGGTGATCGAGTACTTGCGTGTATAGGCAAGGTTGAGAATGTCGCTAAAGGATTTTTGAGTAAGGATAGCCGTTCGGACCCCGGTATCAAGAATAAATTTCAGTGGAAGGGTGCCATTCAGAACCACCGGTACTACCACCAGATTGTTGTAAACCTCAATAGGAATTTCAACCTTGTTCCTTCCGCCCGTAATGGAAAAGCCAAGCGTCTGACCGTTGGTACTTATCGAAAGAACAAGACCAAAAAACGTTAACAGACCGAGATGCTTACAAAACTTTCCCACCTTTCGAATATACTAAGAAAAACGGTCTGCAAACGTTGCAACGCCGCGGATTAAGTTTTCACAAAAAAGGAAAGTTCACGCGGCCGGTACAGACCCCGCGGATGGTTGAATTCGAAAAAGGTCTTAGCCGTCCCTTAACCGGAAACGAAGCGAAACCTAGAACTTATTGTCGTGCTTGTTCTTGCTAACGGATTTGTTCGGAAACACCCAGGGTGAAACAATCGCAAGAATAAAGAGAAGCACTACTACCCAAAAGGGCCACCAGGACAAATCCATAACTATTTTGGTTTAAGAACGTAAAAATAGACTCAATACAAGAATTATTGCAAGTCGCGCAAAAAAATTGTTTTTTTAGTTTTCCGGCCACCTATGCGAAGATTTCTCATTTTTATCGGTATTGCACTCGTTTTGTTGATAATCCTCGGATGGGGAGTTTCGATTTTCAATACGCGGCAGGAGAAATCGAGGAGCCCGGAAGACAAAATAGAATTCAACTCGGGTGATCTTGCCATCCAGGTTTTCTACAACCGTCCATACAAAAAGGGACGTGAAATTTTTGGCAGTCTGGTGCCCTACAACGAAATCTGGCGAACCGGCGCAAACGAGGCGACGACCTTTGAAACCAACAAGGAACTTATTATCGAGGGAAAAACGCTTCCCAGAGGCAAGTACTCGTTATGGACGATTCCCGGTGAAGATCATTGGACAATCATATTCAACAATGAATTCGGGCAATGGGGCGTAAACTCAAAGGGAGAGCCAAACCGAAACCCGGAACGCGATATCCTTACCGTTGATGTTCGGTCAGTTGAGCACGAACAGGAATTCGAGCAGTTTACTATTTCTTTCGAAAAATTGGGTGAAGATGCCGAAATGGTGATGCTATGGGACCGGACCCTTGTAGCAATGCCCTTTTCATTTTAACGATCCGCTAAACGAAACACCCGTAGACGCACCGTTGTGCGAGCTTCATCGCTCCCCGGAATGGCGTTGACCATGGTCGTAAGCTGGTGAGCCGGCACACCGTTTGAGATCAGGTGATTGGTAATTTCTTCCGACTGTTTTTTGGTTCTGTCATTGTGATATATGATCCGCTCCCTGTAAGAACTGGTTTGAATCGTATCTGCTTCCAGATTCACCGTAACCGAATCGGTGGAAATCCTGCTTTCATCAAAGACTAAACTATCGTAAGTAACCACTTCGTATTGATCAACAGGTTCTTCAATTATATATTGCTCCGTGAGATCGGGGTCGATATTATCTTCAGATTCACGATATCCCTGAAACAGTACCTGTATCTCAAATCCGAGATTGGGATTAGCCTTTACCAAACGTGTCAACCGCTTCAGATAATCGGTCGATTCGGCGGAAATATGCGCGGAATTCGGCGCAAACCCAACTCCGTCCAGTAGTAAGTCGTCTCCCGGCTCCGGAACCTTTAAGACAGCATCCAGTTTTTCCCTTTGTGCTATCTTCTCGCCGGTGAGATCGAATGACTTCACCAGAAACGTTTTCAGACTTTGTTCAGGATCGAACGCTACCTCGTAGACACTCCCCTCCTTCAAGTAGAAAAAATAAGATCCGTCCGGTGCCGGTCGCCCAGAGTAGACCCGTTTATTGGTCAACGCATCTTTCACCGAAATATATCCTTGCCCACCTGAAACGGTACCCTCCACTTTCATAAGACCCTTAGGTCGAAGGTGTGCCGGGATAAGAAATTCCGTCAACTCCCAGTTATTGCGAGCGCCCTTCGCCTCGGTCAGCAAATACCTTCCCAGCGCATTCACGGAAACATATTGATCGTCTCTTTCCGAGTTAATAAAATCCATCGGAATCGGGTCCTGCCATTTTCCCTCAATAAATCTTGTAAGATAGAGGTCCATCCCCCCTTTGTTTGCAGGCATTTTGTCGGAAGAGAAAATAAGCGTTTCTCCATCAGCCATGATTCGAGGGGTCTGTGAATTTCCGGTGTTGATATTCGCGGGAAGCTCTTCGGGATGGTCCCACTGCCCATTCGACTTTTTCGTGACCCGGAAGATCTTGCAGGCATCAGCGTTCACGGCAGTCATCTTGTCGCAGCGCATAAAGTACATCGTATTCCCATCGGAACTAACCGACGGACAGCCTTCATTTGTCGTCGAGTTCACAGGCATGCCCGGATTCACCGGATTAGTCCATGTGCTTCCTTTCAGCTCTGTCAAAAAAATATCATATCCGCCAATTACCGGCGATTTCGCTGAGGTAAAGTATAATTTCTTCCCGTCGGCGCTCAAGGCATAACCCCGGGTAAAGTTCAATCGGTTATTAATATGCTTTGGAAGGTCAACCGGTGGGGTCCAGTCGTTTTCCCGTGACGTGTACGAAATCGAATACTCACCTTCACGCCCATTGTCGGAGAGAAAAACTATTGCATTTCCATCCATACTCATAAACGGCGCAAACAGATTGATTGAAGGATGATTGATAACACCCGGTAAACGCCGAACTGGCTGCTGTGCCAGGAGAAAGAGGGGGACTAAAAAAGCAAAGAAACTTGTTAAAAATGTTTTTCTCATGTTGCTGGCTTTGTGCTAAAATACGCATTTCCGCGCGAAGGTGGTTTTCAGCAAAACGAGAGCCATTTTAATTTACCGTGTTTTTCGTCACAGATAAGGGATTTTCGGCTTTGCATAGTAACTTCGCTGTCAAACACGACCAATTGAAGTCAGTATGATCCAGGTAATTCCGTCTATTGCAATACGAAAAGGGAAAGTTGTGAAGATGCGCAAGGGTGATCCTTCGAGCGAAAAAGCATATGATGAGAATCCTCTTGACCTGGCTCGCCGTTTTGAAGGTCACGGCGTTGAAGTAGTCCACCTGGTGGACCTCGATGGCGCTGAAAAAGGCTCGCCTAAAAACTGGCATGTGCTCGAAGCTATTGCCGGACATACAAATCTCAAAGTTGATTTCACAGGAGGTATAAGTACCGACGGTGATATTATCAAAGCGTACGAATTCGGTGCGTTTTATATTACTGCGGCTAGTATTGCCGTAACAGATCCCGAACTATTCGCATCGTGGATTATCTCCTACGGCCGCGAGAAAATGACACTTGGCGCAGACGTTGTAAATCGTCAAACCAAGGAGTTACTGTTTCGCGGCTGGAAACGAAAAGCGGAGCTGCGATTATTCGAACATCTCGAGTTCTTTTATTCCAAAGGCCTCAAGTATGTTAAGTCCACCGATGTATCCCGCGACGGGGTTCTCGAAGGACCTGCGTTTGATTTCTATGAAGAAATCCTGACCAGGTTTCCTGATCTTTGTGTGCTGGCCAGCGGCGGGGTCCGCGGTGTCGACGACATCAAGCGCTTGAATGACATGGGAATATTCGCGGTGATCTTTGGAAAAGCTTATTACGAAGGCATACTCAGCCTGAAAGACCTCGAACAGTTTCTTGTCAAAAAAGAAGCGTGAAATTCAACAATGCCACATTACCGTTGTGGCGTTCTATTGAATCGTTGCAGGAAATGAAACTTCAAGATCGGTTTCCCCTCCTGCGTTAGCCGGATTGCCCGATTCAACGCCGGTTCCATTCTTATCGGGCTCATGCCGCAAAATGACACCGAGCGTGCCCGTTCCCGCGGCGCCGGTTTGAAATGTGTTCTGCAGTCCAATTGGCTTCGCATTTCCGTCCTCATCATTGTACATCACTATAGCATCGATTCCGCTCACGGAAAAAAAGAACTGGTGCTCTTCATCCTCCTGAAGAATTTCATCACTAATATTTTCCGCGGGCGTCTTCGATTCATCAAGCAGTGTAATGGTCATCTCATAAGTTGCGTTCGCGTCCAGTATGACGTCGTCCACAACAGGCGCGCCGGGGCCGGGACCATCGGCATCCCGCCAGGAAAAAACAACGGGCTCGGCTGCTACAGGTTCACCATCCTGTTCAACCTTCAGATAGCTAAGTGTCAGTGTGGTGATGAGTTCGTTCTCGTTGACGGGCACGGGATCACTTTTATCACAACCGGATAAAAAAGCGGTGGCCGATAAAAAAGCCAGACTTACAAAAATGAAGGCGCTTCTCCGAATTTGTCTTCCTGAGATTTTGGTGTTAATGTTATTCATGGGAATGGAACTTATAGTTTACTCTGATACTGATGTTGCGCCCGGGTTCATCCGCAAAATATCGGAGCCGGTTGAGGTAATTCCGATATATTGTATTGAGCAGGTTATCTGCGCCGACGTTAAGCGAAAGTTCGCTATTACCAACGGTGAGGTGCGCAGTAATGTCAATTCCTAGCAGCGTGTAGCCATCCGGTGGCGGCATGAAATCAAAAGTGCTCTCAATTGTCTGATTATCGATGTCGATTGGAAAAATCGTACGCGGCGCACGGGATTGTCTCAAAGTACTACGTGAAACGATCCGCGTTCGGATACTTTTCCAACTCCCAAGCTGCGGCACAGTATATGAAATCTCATTCTCAATTTCCGCAGGAGGTATCAGGGGCAATCGTTCCGATGAATTCTGATTCTGCGCCATGACGTATGACGCCTTTCCCGAATAAGCGAATCGTGCCGAGAGTTTTACCTCGCCAGAAAGGTCGCCGCCGGCGAGCAACGCATCGGTTTGCCTGTATTGAAACACCGGGAAGTAGCCTCGAATCGTAAGACGGCTCTCGTATGGCGTGAGATAAATATAGTTGTTGAAATAGTTTACGAACCCGCTGAGCTCGAAAGAGAATCCGTTCTTAAAATGTTGAAAAGTATTCACCCATTTCCATGACCTCTCAGTGTTGATGGCGCCGGAATTCGTTTCGATCATACCATCGCGCAAGAGAATACCTTCTTCAATAGCCGCCGATCCATGGTGAAGACCCTGGCTGAATAATTCGTTTACAAGTGGCGCCCGGGTTGAGATGCCGAGGTTCGAAGACAGCCGCGACCGCTCCCCAATATAAACGGCACTCCCAAGTGTAGCAGAGCCGTATGTAAATTTATAAGTTGGTGTGAGGAGGATCCTGTCCTGAAACATGCGTGGCTGAAGTACTTGAAGATCGAGGCGTGCCCCGAATTCATGTATCCATCTGCCGCGGCGATACTTCTCGAAAGCAAAGGCCCCGACAGCATACTGACTGTAGTCGGGAAGCAGACCAATCCCGGTTTGATTGTTGTTGTCGCGCGCGATGCCGCTTATACCGATTGTTCCGCTCAACCGATTTTTTTCATGGTCTACGGATACGTCCAATGAATGCGTGAACAGATCCAGCGAAAGCGCCGGTGTATCCTGCTTGTCGCGCCGGATATCGAATTCTTCCCTATCGTTATACTGGCCACCGTATACAACTTTCACTTCTCCAAGACCACCAATTTCTGTTGCGAACATCGCTTTGAGCAAATGGTGCCCAACACGTTGCCGTGGACTGTTGATGTCATAAGTAAACTTCTGCACATACCAGGGCCTTTTGTTTTCGATAGAACTTTGAAGATCACTAAGATTCCCGCTGTGGGCACTCCGAAGGATTCCGAGCGTGGTATTGAAACTGCTTGCGAATACGGTGACTTCCTTGTTGCCCTTCTTCCATCCGGACGCGGCACTCGCATTATATTCACGTGTTCCGGTGTTCGAAAGGTTATAGTCCGGACTGTGATAGTCTCCGCCGTGTTTCAACGTGCCCTGTACACGCCATGCCAGACGTGAGGTACTTCCAAAGCCGCCTTCGAGCATGCCGGAGATCACACCCATACGATTGTTCGAAGCAAAACCCGTGTTGAATTCACCGCCGAGCCCCGATGAGTAATGCAACGGCGCGCTGTTTACAATTATCACGCCCCCCATAGCTTCAGACCCATATCTCACGGCTTCGGCTCCGCGAATGACTTCGATTTCCGATGCGACAAATGGATCTATCTCGGGTGCGTGGTCAACACCCCATTGTTGCCCTTCCTGGCGTAGTCCATTGTTCAGTATTAAGATCCGCTGGCTGTGCACCCCCTGGATCACGGGTTTGAATATTCCGGGCCCTGACATAATGTTTGTTACCCCCTGGACGTGTTGGAGCATCTCACCAAGGCTTTTACCCCGTAGCTTAACAAGGTCATCTTCAGATACAATGCTGAGGGACTGGCTAAGCGCATGGGTCCGCGAGTGCGACCCCTCTACCACAATATCGTGCAATACCCTCACGGAAGGCTTCAATTGAAAAATGTGAAGCCGTGCAGAAGGAATGCGAATAACAACGCGTTGGTCTTCAAACCCCACATATCGAATCACAAGTGTATATGAACCAGGGCAAAGGCCGGAAATTTCGAAAACCCCATCCCCCCCTGTAACAGTGCCTTGCTCAGTTGACTCGATGATTATGGTCGCACCAGGTAATTCTTCGCCATGCGCATCCTCGATCAGGCCTCGCAACGAATTGGTGCAATCCTGAGATTGGGCAGCCTGAACGGCAAAAAATAAAAGAAGAGTTAATGTCGGAAGACCTTTTTGCAACATCGTTGCAAATATAGGAATTGGCCGTAAAAAAGGAATTCTATTCCAGAATATCCTGCATTTTGTATTTCTGAATCAGATAATACAGAAAGTTGAACGAAAGGATCGAATCGTCGCTTTGGTTTTTTGGTTTACTTTCGTCTTTAGGAACGACGGGCGATGGTTTGAAAACGTTTCGTTTGGGTGTTTTTAATTCGACTGAATCACGATGGGGCTTAACAACGGATCGCGGAGGATCAACTGAACCGCCTGATGAGGGCAGCATGCGATCCCGCTCAACTAAATTTTCGGTATCGTAATTTTCAAAGCTTGGAGAGCCGGATTCCTGAGCAAACGCTGTGTTTCCCGCAAGGAACACGAGTAGGGCAAAAAGCGTAAGATGAAGCGAATTCTTCATGGATGCCGGGCTCAGGTAGTTAATGTCAAACGGCCGAATTAAATTTTTTGTTTCCGAAAAGTACATAATTTATGTACTATTAACACTTTTTTAACAGATAATGTTGGAACAGCTACCCGGTTATAAAGAAATTTTCTGCTAAGCCAATAATCCCCTGATGTGGACCCTCGGATGACATTGATTTCTTCAGATGATTTTTTTAAGGTTGAGCTACGAGCCGGTACGGTTATCCGTGCGGAAACCTTTCCGGAGGCCAGAAAACCCGCCATTAAGCTCTGGATCGACTTGGGTGAATTCGGTGTGAAGCAATCAAGCGCCCAGATTACTGACCACTATGACAGCGAAACGCTACTAGGTAGGCAAGTCGTCTGCGTCACAAATTTTCCACCGAAAAAAATTGCCGGTTTCAGGTCGGAGGTTCTCGTGACAGGATTTGGTGATGTTGCCGGCAAGATCGTGCTCTGCAGTATTGATAAACCTGTTCCAAATGGCTCGCGGCTCCACTAAGGCATTAATATACTTTTCGCAACTTGCTGATATCACTGCAGGTGGCGTCTTTGGAGAATATGAGGACAGCATCATATCCGCGCTTGTTTTGGACAGCCGGAAAGCGGTAACCGCGAGGGGGTCGTTGTTTTTCGCAATCCGGGGCGACAGGCATAATGGTCAGAAATACATTCCCCAGCTTTTCAGCCACGGATTCCGGTTTTTTGTCGTCGACGAGCTGCCCGACCTGCGGCAGTTTCCGGGTGCAGGGTTCCTCAAAGTGCCGGACCCCGTCAAGGCATTGCAGGATATTGCCTGCCATCATCGCTCTTTCTTTGATATCCCGGTTATTGGATTGACTGGAAGCAATGGCAAGACAATTATCAAGGAATGGCTGTTCCAGGTATTATCACGCTTTGAAGCGGTTGTAAAAAATCCGGGGAGTTACAACTCGCAGATAGGCGTACCGTTATCTGTGTGGCAGATCGGCCCGCATCACACCATGGGTATCTTTGAAGCCGGCATCTCAAAAGTCGGCGAGATGGAAAATCTGGAACGGATAATCCGGCCCACTATCGGAATATTCACCAATCTGGGTTCGGCACACAATGAAGGATTTCCAAACGCCGAGTCAAAGGTAAACGAAAAACTAACGCTTTTCCGGAACGTACAACGGCTGATCTATTGTTCGGATCACACACTGGTTCATGATGCCATAACTAAAAGCGGAATCCCGTCGTTGTCATGGGGATTCTCTGCGACCGCCGACATCGAACTGAATCGAGTCGGTGATAAGTTTGCCATTTCCTGGAAAAAGTCGCTGTTTGAAATCAGCATCCCCTTCCGCGACGCAGCTTCGGTGGAGAATTGTTTTCATGTGGTCGCCACTTTGTTGTATCTCGGAGTTGCCTTGGAAAACATTCAGCAAGCCGTCCAGACTCTGAAAGCAATTCCCATGAGACTGGAACTGAAAGACGGTATCAATCAATGTCAGATCGTAGACGACAGTTATAATAATGACCTTGCCGGCCTTGAAATAAGTCTTCAATTTCTTTCGAACCAGGTTCAGAAAAAGAAGAAGACTGTGATCCTCTCCGACATTCTTGAGTCGGGCCTCGGGGAGGCAGAACTTGTGGGTAGTATCACGACACTGGTTCGCGAATCGGGTGTCGATCGCCTTATCGGAATTGGTCCGGTCCTGTATAACAACGCATTTCCTTTCGAAGGAGAGACGCGTTTCTTCCGTTCAACAGGGGAATTCCTTGAGGAATTTCAGTCTGAAGATTTCGGTAACGAGGTGATTCTGTTGAAGGGTGCGCGGGTCTTTGAATTTGAACAGATTACCCGGAAGCTCCAGCGAAAGATTCACGGAACAGTGATGGAAATCGACCTTGGCGCACTCGTGAACAACTTCAACCGGATAAAATCAAAGCTAAGCAAGTCCACACGTGTTATGGTTATGGTTAAAGCTTTTGCTTATGGAAGCGGAAGCAACGAAATCGCCAGCCTGTTGCAATATCATCGCGCCGACTATTTGGGCGTTGCCTATCCGGACGAAGGCGTTGAACTTCGGAAAAGCAATATTACGCTGCCCATTATGGTTATGAATGCCTCCGAAGAAAGCTTCGATCAACTCCTGGCCTACGGGCTGGAACCCGAGATCTACAGCTTCCGCTTTCTTCGGAGTTTTAATACTTTCCTGAATGGTCGAAAATGCCGGGTTCACATAAAGCTTGATACAGGGATGCGACGCCTTGGATTTGAAGCCGGACAGGTCGAAGATCTTATTGCATTCCTTTCGGAAAATACAAACATTGAAGTAGTCTCTGTATTCAGTCACCTGGCAGGTGCCGACGAACCCATTCACGATTCCTTTTCACAAGAACAGGCCGTGCTCTTTCGATCCAGAGCCGAACGGATTGCCAGTGCCATCGGATATCGGCCACTTTTCCACCTCCTCAACTCCTCGGGGATACTTCGTTTTCCTGACTTGCAGTTTGACATGGTCCGACTGGGTATCGGTCTTTACGGGGTCAATCCCATTGGTGAAGCCGGGGAAGAATTAAGACCCGTGGCCACGCTGAAAACTATTATTTCACAGATTAAGAAAATTCACGCTGGTGAAACTATTGGTTATGCCCGCAGAGGTGTCGCCCGGCGAGAAATGGAAATTGCCACAATTGCTATTGGTTACGCCGATGGTTTTAGTCGCGCTTTTAGCCGCGGAAAAGGTAAGGTACTGATCAACGGATCACTGGCCCCTGTTGTCGGAAATGTGTGCATGGATATGACGATGGTCGACATCACGGGAATAGATGCGATGGAGGGTGACGAGGTAATCATTTTCGGCCGCGAACTTCCCATTCAGCAAGTGGCAGCATCAATTGAAACGATCCCGTATGAGATTCTGACGAATACCAGCGAACGGGTCAAGCGAATCTTCGTAGCCGAAAGCCTTTAGCCGCAACCGAGATTCTTACGGAAGTTCGAGAGGTTCATCCCCCCGAAGTCTTCATTATCATCTTCTTTCTTCAACTCCCCGGTCTCTGAGGGCCTGGGCGGATGTGATTTGGCTGGTTTGGGCGCTTTTCCGGAACGCTTCTTTTTCGACTTGGTCATGCATGTTCAATTCGATTGTGAATCTGTGACAAATCATTGCAATCCAAAGGAACCACCCATATATTTGCCTTGTTTAAAATTAATCTAATTAAGCACAATGGCAACCACGGGTAAGAACGTCGCGCAGATGCGGCCAGGTGAAGTAGGAATTGTGACCGGTTTTACCGACGATTACCTGTCAATCAAGCTGATGGAAATGGGTTGCCTTCCCGGCGCCCCCGTTGTATTCAACTTCACAGCACCATTTGGTGATCCTGTTTGTATCAGCGTCTCTGGATACGAACTTTCATTAAGACTTGAGGAAGCCGCTACTATTTCAATAATGAATTAATGTCGGTTCGGCGAAGGTTACGAATAGCTCTCGTTGGAAACCCTAACTCGGGTAAATCTTCTTTATTTAACCACTTAACCGGACTAAATCAAAAGATTGGCAATTTCCCCGGCGTAACGGTCGAAAAGAAGACCGGCGTTGCGGCACTGGGGGAGGACGTGATTGCCGACATTACCGATTTGCCCGGGATTTACAGTATCTATCCCCGGAGTATAGATGAGCGCATTGTTTCCGAATACTTACTTGACCATCATTCGCCGCAAACACCGCATACAGTAGTTGTTGTCGCGGATGCCACCAACCTCAAGAGGGGATTGCTTTTACTTACTCAGGTAATCGATTTGGGATTGCCCACCATACTGGTTCTGAACATGATGGATTTGGCCGCGAAGGCGGGAGTAAGCTATGACCTGAATACCCTGTCTAAACGCCTGGGAGTGCCCGTAGTGCCTGTGGACGCTAGAAAAGGGTCCGGAATTGACGTTCTGAAGGCCGAACTGCGCCACGCCCAGGCCCCCGTCTCCACACCAGTATTCCCGGTATGGAAGGAGGTCGAACATCCCGTTATGGAGTTGCGAGAAAAAATGGGCGTCGACAACGACTATGAGGCTTATCTGTTTCTTGAACAGCCCGGATCATTGAAATTCCTGTCAAACGAGAAACGGGCTCAGGTGGATGAAATCCGCGAAAAGCATCAGTTCTTCCCCGGCAAATTTCAGGGAGCCGAAACCATCCAGCGCTATAGCTATATCCAGACCTTGCTGACTGCCATCACACTCAAGGCCTCGGATCCCGCCTGGAAGAAGAACACCACATTAATCGACCGGATTGTCACTCACAAAGTCTGGGGATACGTGATCTTCTTTGGTGTCCTCTTTCTGATCTTTCAGGCAATCTTTCCCTGGGCCACGGTGCCGATGGATTTTATCGACAGTTCTTTCGCTTCTCTCAGTTCTTTCCTGAGCAGAACACTGCCGGCGGGGCCCCTGGCCAGTTTGATTGCGGAGGGAATTGTTCCGGGAATTGGAGGTATCGTGATTTTCGTGCCGCAGATAGCAATCCTTTTTGCCTTCATTTCTGTTCTCGAAGAATCGGGTTACATGGCGCGGGTCGTGTTTCTGATGGACAAGATCATGCGCAAATTCGGACTTAACGGGAAAAGTGTCGTGCCGTTGATGTCGGGAGTTGCCTGCGCCATTCCGGCCATCATGGCGACCCGTACTATCGACAACTGGAAAGAGCGTACCATCACCATCATGGTTACACCGCTGATGAGTTGTTCAGCGAGGTTACCCATCTTCACAATTCTCATTGCCTTGATCGTTCCTGAGGGAAAAGCGCTCGGTTTTTTCAATTTACAGGGACTTGCACTTATGGGTCTCTACCTTCTTGGCTTTCTGGCGGCGATTGGATCTGCGTGGATCATGAAAATAATTATCAAAGTCAGGGAGCGCAGTTTTCTGATTATGGAACTTCCTCCTTATCGCGTTCCAAAATGGTCCAATGTCGGGATCACCATCGTGGAAAAAACTAAGGCTTTTGTCTTCGAAGCCGGAAAAATTATCCTGGCTATTTCTATTATCCTGTGGGTACTTGCCAGCTACGGCCCCGGCGACAGGATGGCGCGCGCAGAGGAAGCGGTAAGCAGGGCATACCCGACCGAATTAACGGACGAGGAGTTTGAGGATCGCGTTGCCGCCTACAGGCTGGAGAATTCTTACGCGGGCATAATTGGTAAATCCATCGAGCCGGTAATCAGACCGCTTGGTTATGACTGGAAAATCGGCATCGCGCTTATCACATCTTTCGCCGCGCGCGAGGTTTTCGTTGGGACTATGGCAACCATTTACAGTATCGGTAGCAGCGCCGAAGATGATTCAACTATCAAACAGCGGATGCGCGAAGAGATCAATCCGGAGACCGGTCAACCGCGATTCACCCCGGCAGTAGGGCTGTCGTTACTGGTATTCTATACCTTTGCCATGCAATGTATGAGCACCCTGGCCGTGGTGTACAGAGAGACCAGAGGATGGAAGTGGCCGATGATTCAGCTGGTGTACATGACCGCTCTTGCCTATATCTCAGCTTTCATCGTGTTCAATGCATTCGCCTGAAGTCGGTATAACCTCATGCTTTTCGGGGTTTTTACGTAATTTGGCGCTCTATTCGATTTCCCTTGAAACCTTTTCAACAGAACTTCAAACTCGGCATCCTGGGCGGTGGTCAGCTGGGTAGAATGCTTATCCAATCCGGAATTGATTACAACATTCCCTTTGCCGTTCTTGACCCCGATCCCGATGCACCTTGTTCGCGGCTGGCCGAGTTTACTCACGGAAAGCTCACCGATTATGACACGGTCATAAACTTCGGCGAAAACTGTGATATCCTCACCATTGAAATCGAGAACGTCAATGTTGCCGCGCTGAAAGAACTCGCGCGACGGGGCAAGAAAGTATTTCCTCAGCCAGAGGTTATCGAACTCATTCAGGATAAGCGGGTACAGAAAAAGTTTTATCAGGAAAACGGAATTCCCACAGCCGAGTTTGTATTAACCGAAAACGCTCAGGATGTAAGAAGTCACCTTTCATTTCTGCCCGCGGTAAACAAGCTTGGTCGCGAGGGTTACGACGGACGGGGCGTTCAGGTTTTGCGGACACCGGAAGACTTGTCGAAAGCCTTTGACGCGCCTGGCCTTCTCGAGCGATTGATTGACTTTGAAAAGGAGTTAGCCGTAATCGTTGCGCGAAGTGCCTCTGGCGAGATCAAAACATTTCCGGTAGTCGAAATGGTATTTCATCCTGTTCAAAACCTGGTAGAATACCTTTTTTCCCCGGCCGATGTCAGTATTGAAATCGCTTCCAGGGCGGAAGGAATCGCACGAAAAATCATCGAAAGGCTTGACATGGTCGGTCTGCTCGCAGTTGAGATGTTTGTCACCCGGACCGGAGAAGTTCTCGTTAATGAAATTGCGCCGCGTCCGCATAACAGTGGCCACCAAACTATCGAAGGAAATGTGACCTCGCAATATGAGCAGCATCTTCGCGCGATACTAGGTTTACCACTTGGAAACACTGATACTGTCCAGCCTGCCGCGATGGTAAATCTCCTGGGTGAACCCGGTTTTGAAGGACCGGCCTCTTATCAGGGGTTTCATGAAGTTGTAGCCCGTCCCGGCGTGCATGTCCACCTTTATGGAAAACGAATAACCAAGCCATTCCGGAAAATGGGCCATGTCACAATTGTTCATAATGATCTGGCCATCGTGAAGGAAAACACTGAATTTGTAAAGCGTACCCTTAAAGTAGTTGCATCATGAAAACACAACCGGTAGTAGGAATCATCATGGGTAGCCAATCCGACCTTCGCGTTATGAAAGAGGCGGCAAGCATTCTCGACGTTTTGAAAGTGTCCTATGAAATAACTATCGTCTCGGCACACAGGACACCCCTTCGGATGGTGGATTTTGCCACCACGGCTCGCGACCGGGGATTGAAAGTGATTATTGCAGGCGCCGGTGGGGCTGCGCATTTGCCAGGCATGGTGGCTTCACTGACGACACTCCCGGTAATAGGTGTTCCGGTTAAGTCATCCAATTCGATCGACGGCTGGGATTCAGTTCTGAGTATTCTTCAAATGCCAGCTGGCGTTCCGGTTGCAACTGTCGCGCTTGATGGTGCGCAAAATGCCGGTATTCTTGCTGCGCAGATTATCGGAACTTCAGATGAAAGGGTTGAACAAGATCTCGAGCGATATAAGGCTTCGTTGAAAAGCAAGGTTGAACTCGCCGCAAAAACGTTGGAAGAAAAAGGCTGGAAGGACAATTTTTAGGAAGTCAAAACAGAATTTGAGTACAATTCTGTATTTTCATCCACCTTTAATTCCCCGAAATGATCCCACAAGAAAAAGGTTGGCTGAAAGCATATCTCGATTACCGAAGAAATCTCTTCTTAGGATTGGTTTCAGAAACGGAACGGAAGTCGTCCCATCCGGATTATTCCCTGTACCGCCTCGTCCAGCCCACCGGATTGATGTATGGGGAATCGCTTTCAGTTGTTGGAATTGCATCCAATGGAACGTGGAACGAACGCGACCGAATGAAAGTCCTGCTGGCGGAAAGCCTGATAAGCAGCTCTCTTCTTTTCCATGACAAGCCAATAGAAAGCGACGAAGAATTTTCGGACGCTATCATGAAAACAGTGGAAAGCATCGGCAATTTCTACAATAATATTTTTCCTGAGATATCCATACCCTCCAAAACGTTTTTCGGGAGAAAAAAATCGTCCCTTGAAATAGCCGAGAGGATTCTGGAAAAGCGCATCAATCATACAACATCGTACCACGGCAGCTTCTGGACGACATTCTTCCACAATAGTTTGCTTTTCCTCGACGTCTTTATTTTCGGACAATGGATTCACACGAATGCCGACAAGATAGTTGCAGACTTTTTCCGTTACGAACGGGAGGAACTACGTTTTTCCATGGTCAAAGTGATTGCCGCTGCGGCTCATGCCAACAAAGTGATTGCTCCCGAAGAGAGGAGGCTTTTTGAGTTCTTCCTTCAAACAACTGAATTGCCTGCAGAGCGTAAGAAAGAGGCGCTCCGGATTTTCGCAGAAGGAATTGCCATTCAGGATATGAACCTTCCAACAGAAAATTCATGGATCCTGAAGAAATTTTTCCTGGAAATTGCCATCCTCACGATCTGGGCTGACAAACTCGTGGAAGAAACAGAGTTGGAATTTCTGAAAGTGTTCTGTAAGTATTTTGACTTTACTGAAGAGGAACTGACGAATAGCATGGTGTCGATTGAAGGATTTGTCCTGGAAAACTGGAACCATCTCGACCATCTCCAGGACAAGCAGAACTTCAACGACGTTAGTGAAGACTATATAGATCGGGTAAGCCGGTTAGTGGAAACGAACAAGGCCAGAATCGTTCGTGAGATGCAGCACCACGAAGAGATAATGTCGCTGATTCAGAAAGGAAAAAGCCAGCAACTCTCTAACGAAGAGAACGAGCACATACGGGTGGCGTTGCTTAAAATTCTGCGTGGGGTTCCAACATTCGCAGTCACATCCCTTCCACAGCGATTTCTCACCCTCCCTATCTTGTTGAAGATACTGCCGAAAAGCGTTTTTACGACCTGACCTTACAACTCACTGGAATGCGTTTCCTGTTTTTCGGCAGCGCTTCGTCTCGGGACGAGTACCGAAAGGATTATTGAAAGCGTGAGTGTGGCAATGATGACCGAGAAGGAGGCATAGACACCGATGTCGATATCAAAAATCTCCAACAGCATCTTTGCGCCAATAAAGAAGAGGATTATACTCAGGCCTTTTTGAAGCAGGTAGAAACGATCGATGATACCGGCAAGCAGGAAGAACATCGCACGCAAACCCATCACTGCAAAAATATTTGAAGTATAGATGAGAAACTCGTTTTGAGTTATGGCGAATGCAGCGGGTATAGAGTCAACGGCAAAGATAAGGTCAGTGGTTTCAATGAGTATAATTACCAGGAACAAGGGCGTAAACATAAGTTTCCCGGCTCTCCTGACAATAAACTTTCCATCAACGTCGTCTTTAGTGATCGGAAGATACCGACGACAAAACTTCATAATGGGATTTTTTTCCGGCTCAATTTTTTCGTCGTCATCTTCGAAATAAATCCGGATACCGGAATAAATAAGAAACACACCAAAAATGTACAGTAGCCAATGGAACTGATGAATCAGGTACGCACCGACAAAGATAAATACGGCACGAAATACGATAGCGCCGAGGATACCCCAGAAAAGAACCTTATGAAAGTACTCCTCCTTAACCTTGAAATATTTCAGGATAAGCAGGATTACAAAAATGTTGTCAACGGAAAGCGCCTTCTCGGTTAGGTAGGCCGAAAAATAAAGTACCGCCGCATCTGATCCGCTGAGCGTTTCAACTTTCCCCGCAACCAGATGTTCATACGGGCCTTCAATAAAAATCAGGTAGCCGAATGCTGCACTGACTGCCACCCAGAAAATAGATTGATATAAAGCGGACTTCGCTGAAATCTTGTGCGCCTTCTTGTTGAAGATTCCCAGGTCCAGCGCCAAAAAAATGACAATTATTGCGGAGAACACCCCGAATAGAATCGTTTCCCGTTCGCTCAGATTCCTAAAAAGTTGAAGCGCAAGTATGTTTTGCAAAAAAAGCAAGTGGGGTTAGAGCGTTAGTTTAGCGAAGGAAAAAATGTATTCGTTCGTTGACATTTACTTCCCAAGCTCTCAAAACTACGAATATATTATCACAGGAAAAATCAAAGGTCGCTGATTTGTGAAGGCGCCGTTAAGGATTTTTTTTAACCAGATTTTCCGAGCAATTCTCGCAAATTCCCTGAACAAGAATGTTGATTTCCTGCGGCCTGTAGCCCTTTGGCAACCGAAGACCCGGCGGCTCAATGTTTAGGCAATTGGTCTGGCCGCAATCGGTACACTTGAAGTGGACGTGGTCGTGGTGATGCCCTGCGGAGGAACATGCTTCGGTGCACAAGGCGTATTTAAGACTACCCTCGTCGTCCAATACTTTGTGGATCAACCCTTTATCGAGAAAGGTTCGCAGGGTACGGTACACTGTAACTCTATCCAGCGTGCTGCTCACCTCTTTTTCGATATCCCCATGCGAAAGAGCGTACTTTTTATTCAGGAAAAGCCTAAGAATTTCAAGGCGGCTCGGAGTTGAGCGCATGTCGAAAGATTTCAGCAAGCGGTCTGATGCAAGCATTATTTAGTTTTCAGTGTACCTGGAGCTTGAGTAAGTTACTATAAATACCGTTATCCGCCACACTTAGTTCCGCGTGAGACCCGGTCTCGGCCAGTTTTCCATCCTGTATGACGAAGATCCGGTCTACTTTTTTTATCGTACTCAGCCGATGCGCAATAATGATAGTGGTTCGACCTTCCATGAGTTTTTCTAAGGCCTCCTGGACCAACATTTCCGACTTAACATCCAGTGAGCTTGTGGCTTCATCCAGTATTAGGATTGCCGGATCTTTCAATATCGCACGGGCAATTGCTATTCTTTGGCGCTGACCCCCGGAAAGTTTTATTCCGCGTTCCCCGACACGGGTCTGAAAGCCCTCAGGAAATGTGTCGATAAACTCAAGAGCGTTTGCCTTTTGCGCGGCAGCCCGGATCTCGTCCACCGTTGCGCCTGGCTTTCCATAGGCAATGTTCTCCTCTATCGTCCCCCCGAAAAGAATGATCTCCTGTGGGACAATACCGATGTTCCGCCGGTAGGCAATCAAATTGAATACATTGATGTTGGTTGCGTCAACCAGAATTTCCCCTGTGTGTACCGGATAAAACCTCATCAGCAAATTGATGATCGTCGACTTTCCGGCGCCGCTCTGCCCCACCAGTGCGACCTTTTCGCCAGGTCTGACCGAGAAGTCAAGGCTCCGAAGCACGTCGATTTCTTTTCGCGTAGGATATGAAAAGGAAACGTCTCTGAATTCTATTGCTCCGTTCAATCGGAATTCCCTTTTTTCAGGTTGCGCCTCGTCTTCTTCTTCCAGAATGTTAAGGACGCGTTCCGACGCCCCGACCGAGCGCTGCAACTGCGCATAGATTTCACCCAATCCCTGTATGCTGAACCCAATCAAAGAGGTATAAATAACAAAAGAGAAAAGCCCCCCAGTCTGCAGCTCTCCCGACTGAACAAGGTTGGCACCATACCATCCAACCGCCACAATTCCGCCAAAAATCACCAGAATAATGAAAGCCACAAAAAGAGCCCTATACTTTGCGCCTCGTATGGCAATGCCTACAACCTCGTGAATAGCTTTTTCAAAACGTTTGATTTCGAACAATTCATTGGTAAATGCCTTTACTACTGATATGGATTGAAACGATTCTTCAACAATCACATTCGATTCAGCAATCTTGTCCTGAGTCCGCCGCGACATCTTACGAATGAATTTCCCAAACACTATGGCGGAGATTACAATCACAGGGAAAGTCAATAGCATAAAAACGGTAAGCTGCGGCGCGAAATAGAAAAGGAACGCCGTGCCAAAAACAAGTGTCAGGACCTGCCGTAACGTTTCAGCCAGCGTAAAACTGAACGTATCCTGAAGAATACCAATATCAGAGGTCAGGCGACTCATCAGTTCACCGACCCGGCGCGAATCAAAGAATGAAAGCGGCAACCAGATAACTTTCTGGTAAACCTTCTTCCTCAGGTCAGCTATACCCTTTTCACTCACCATCGAAAACGTATAAACCCTCACAAAGGAGAAAACGCTTTGTACAACCAGCACGATCAGCAAGGCAATGGTTCCTTCGTTTATTGTCGAAAAATACGCAGGCTTCCCGTTAGCTATGTCGAGGAGTTCCCCCGCCAGTCGGGGAAAAGCCAGTATCGTGAACGTTGACAAGAACAACGAAATCACGCCAACCGTGAAAAGTCCCTTGTAGGGAAACATGAAACGAAACAGCGCAAGAAGGTTTCTGAACGACTGCTTATTGAGTGGTTTCTTTTCTTCAGTGCCCGTTCCCTCGTTCCGTCTTCGTTTTGCCATACTAATCGTGAGGTATTGAAATTTTTGCCGTTACAGCATACCGGACAGAATCCCCCAGCAACATTTTTTGTCCACCGGTTACGCTATACGCCGAAATAACAGAACCGGCGTCCTTCTTTCTGAAATCTATTCTTAACCTGCGCTTCGTCCTGAACATGACATTTTCTTCCCGATACGTTGCCTCCATCCTTCTGATATCGTGCGGCGCGTTCAAAAAAAATATTTCGAGCCGTTCTACGGGAAGGTCTTCATCCAGGGCCTCGAAAATGCGAACAGTGAGATTGCTGCTTCGGTCCTTGCGCACGGTATCCCGGTAAAGGCCGCGGTTTACGGGTTTGTTAATGGCGTTCAGATTCCTGAAGATGTCCAGTTCCCCAGCCCAGGAAGCACTATCAACAGGAACGAAGACAACGCGTGAATCTTCATCTCCCACACGCGCATTCTTTTCCAGCGTCGCTTTACCCTTCAAAAGAAGACCAATCTGTTTGTCGAACAGGCTATCGATATTGTAATAATTTCCGACAACGGGTTTGTGCTCGCTGCACGAAACGGCTATCGCGAAGACCAATACGAAGCAGACGTTCCATCTGACGCGCCCGGTGCCGGACATTATTCTATTTTTCAAAAAGGACATTCCCTGTCATTTGTGGAGGAATTTCGATTCCCATCAATGTTAAGATGGTTGGGGCAAGGTCACCAAGTTTCCCGTCCTTCATTTTTGGTCGGAGATTCTGATCAACAAGAATGCAGGGTACCAGGTTCGTTGTGTGGGCCGTATTTGGTGTCCCGTCGTCATTTACCATCATGTCCGCGTTTCCGTGATCAGCGATAATAATTGTCGCGTAGTCATTTTTCAGAGCAGCCTCTGCCACGGCCTGGGCACACGCATCAACGGTTTCACACGCCTTTACCGCAGCCTCGAAAACGCCTGTATGTCCGACCATGTCGGGATTAGCGAAATTAAGGCAGACAAAATCAACCTCGCGTTTGTTCAATTCCGGTATGATCTTGTCTTTTATATCATTAGCGCTCATTTCAGGCGCAAGATCGTAGGTGGCGACTTTCGGCGAAGGGCATAGAATACGGCTTTCTCCGTCGAAGATCTTTTCCCTTCCACCGGAGAAGAAGAACGTTACGTGCGGGTATTTTTCCGTCTCCGCGATTCGTATCTGTTTCTTGCCAGATCGCGCAAGCACCTCGCCCAATGTCATTTCAAGGTTATCCTTGTCGAAGATCACCTTTACATCGTTGAAAGTGGCGTCATAGTTAGTAAGCGTAATATAGTGCAGGGGAAGTTTTTTCATTCCGACCTCAGGAAAGTCCTGCTGTGTCAGCACCTGAGTAATCTCGCGACCGCGGTCGGTCCTGAAGTTAAAACAGAGCACCACATCACCTTCGCTGATAGTAGCAACGGGTTGTCCGTTTTCCTGAAGCACAATCGGCTTTATAAATTCATCGGTAACGCCATCTTCGTAAGACTTCCGGATTGCTGCTAAGGCATCCGTTGCCGGTTCGCCTTTTCCATTGACCATCACGTCGTAAGCCAATTTTACCCGTTCCCATCTCTTATCCCGGTCCATGGCATAATATCTTCCAATTATGGTTGCCAGTTTTCCGGTCGTCTTCGAGAGGTGCTGAAGCAGATTGTTGGTGTATTCAACTCCCCCCTTAGGGTCAGTATCTCTGCCATCGAGAAAGGCATGAATAAAAAGATCTTTCACCCCTTTGCCGGCCGCAATACTCACCAGGCCTTTCAGGTGGTCAATGTGGGAATGAACTCCCCCGTCAGAAAGAAGGCCTATAAAATGAATTTTCTTCTTTTGCCGGCTCGCATATTCGAAAGCTTCATTCAAAACAGGGTTGCTATTCAACTCGTTTTCGTCAATTGCCTTGTTAATTCTTACAAGGTCCTGATAAACGATTCGGCCGGCACCAATGTTCATATGGCCGACTTCAGAGTTTCCCATCTGGCCGTCCGGAAGGCCAACTGCTAAGCCGGATGCTTCCAGCGTAGAGTTGGAATATTTACTAAAAAGGGAGTCTACAAAGGGAGTTTTTGCTTTGTCAATGGCAGAAACCGCCTTGTTGGTTGCGATCCCCCACCCATCCAGAATCATAAGTAAAACTTTCTTTTTCATAGTCGTAAGGCCTTTTCAAACGGCGCGCAAATATAGTGAGGTTTGAATGTTCAGCCCTCCAAAAATGTAATGATTTACAGGCAAACCCTACGCGGTGACGATTGCGGGAAACAGGCACCCTTTCATATTTTCGTTATCTTTCGCTTGTGGCATAGTTTTGGCCACATCCATTTGTTGCTATGATACAGAGATTTATTGCGGTCACTTTTTTCTTTTTCCTGACGACTGTGGCGGCCTTCGGGCAGACGGACGTGATTTCCCAGGTTAAAGAAACCATCAAGGCGGGAAGCGCGAAGGAATTATCCAGGTTTCTTAACAGCAATGTAGACGTCACGCTGGACGGTAATGTACAATCATACAGCAAAGCTCAGGCTGAGTTTGTATTACGCGATTTCTTTAAGCAACACCCTCCCAATGAAGTGAATATCATCCACCAGGGGAAGTCCAAGGGCGGGCAGCCCTTCGCTATTCTTCAGTACCGGAGCGGCGTGGATACTTACCGGCTTTTTATGAAAGTCAAAAGCCAGGGAAACACGCAGTATCTGGATGATATTCGATTCACAAGAGAATAGCCCGCCGACTTAATATCGCATTTTTTTTGAGCCGTGTTATTCTATTTTTGCACGGTGAATCCCTATTACATAACTCCTGAATTTATACAGCAATTTATCGCAGCTGCCTTGGCCGAGGATGTGGGCGATGGCGACCATTCGACGTTGGCTTCAATCCCGAACGAATCGCTCAACAGAGCCCATTTGCTCGTTAAAGAGGACGGTGTTCTCGCCGGTGTGGCTCTGGCACAGGAAATCTTTCGCTTTGTTGATCGGGAATTGACAATAGATGTAATGATTTCCGACGGTACCCGGGTAAAAAAAGGCAATGTTGCTTTTACTGTGGAGGGCTCAAGCCAGTCAATTCTCACTTCCGAAAGGCTGGTGCTCAATTGCATGCAGCGGATGAGTGCCATTGCTACAAAAACAGCCCATTTCGCAAACCTCATTGAGGGAACCGGGGCCAGGCTTCTGGATACACGTAAGACCACGCCAAACTTCCGGTTACCTGAGAAATGGGCCGTGCTAATCGGTGGGGGGCAAAACCACCGTATTGGTCTTTTCGACATGATCATGCTGAAAGACAACCATATCGACATGGCGGGAGGGATTGAACAGGCAATCATTCGTACAAAAGATTATCTTCGCACCCGAAACATGAGCCTGCGGATCGAGGTCGAAACCCGTAGCCTGGAAGAGGTGAAGGAAGTGCTCAGGGTAGGAGGGGTCGACATTATCATGCTTGATAACATGAGTCCGGATGTGATGAAGGAAGCAGTAGCACTCATTGCGGGCAGATTTGAAACCGAGGCAAGTGGTGGGATCACGGAGACAACAATCCGCGGGATGGCCGAAGCAGGAGTGGATTATATTTCGGTTGGCGCCTTAACCCACAGTGTTTCAAGTATGGACTTAAGCCTCAAGGCGTTCTAGCGTATAAAATCAAAAAAATGTATGGTCGTCAAGACGAAAAACTACAAACTCGATAAGAAAACGTATATCAACCTCGCTTTTAAAAGTATTCTGATTCAACAAGGCTGGATCGCTGCAGTGGGGGCAGTGGCGATCTGTTCCCTTTATTTTTGGATTCCAAGCATCTGGTGGTTCATCGGTGCTGCAATCGGGGTGGGCCTCTACCTCCTTTTCTGGTATATCCAGTTCTATGGTGTAACGCAACTTGATCAGGGCAAACTTTTATTTGAGAAGTTCTCTTATGAAATCAATAGCCAGCAAATCCTGATGAAACTCAACGCCCGCGAAGGCATGCCCATCAAGTGGGATCAAATCCGAAAGGCGAAGATTGAAAAGGATTACTTCGTTTTGTTCGTCAATAAGGCCCAGTTGATTCATTGGCCGTTCCGGATTTTTAATACCGAAAACGAACGAAAATTTGTTTCAAGTATCCTTAAGACAAAGGGGCTCGTGAAATCGTAAGATTAATCTTAGAAAGATTTACAGGAAGTCAGTGCCGCGGCGCTGACTTTTTTATTTTTACGTTATGGCATTTGTCAGACCTGTATCGCTTCCCGAAGCCCGTGCAAAAATCTACCGCTATTGCGCCTATCAGGAACGTTGCCATCAGGAAGTTCGAAATAAACTCTATGAGTATGGCCTCCCGGGGTCGGAAGTTGAACAACTCATTACGGATCTTATTACAGAGGGATACCTGAACGAGGAACGCTTTGCCCGCAGTTACGCCGGAGGAAAATTTCGCATGAAGAATTGGGGGCGTTTGCGGATCATACGCGAGCTCGAATGGAGGAACATCACGCCTTATTGCATCAAAGGTGCGCTGACAGAGATCGATGAAGAAGATTACCTCAAAGCACTTCGTCAGCTTATTGAAAAGAAGGCATCTCTGATCGAGGAGGAAAATGTATTTGTCAAACGCGACAAGCTTGCAGGGTATGCCATTCAAAAAGGATTTGAGCCGGAATTGGTTTGGGGCGTCGTTCGCGATATAATCCGCTAACTCGCCCTGGGTAATTGCTACTACAAACGCTGAATGATCCTAAAATCGACTGCTGGCACGAAAGTTTTTGGCTGCAGCTAAAGATCCCGGCAGCTTATGGTTTTTGCTGAAGACATTCGAAAGACAATTCTTAAACTCGCCGACGAGAGAGGACCGGAAAAAAGCTTCCGCCCTGCCGACGTGGCGCAGCGCATGGACCATGAAAACTGGCAGGTCCTGATCGATCAGGTTTGGTTTGTAGCCGCTGTGCTCGTTAAAGAGGGAAAAATCAGGTCGAAACAGAACGGAGATACAGTACATTTCTGTAAAACCACCGGTCATTAGTCACCTGCCGACATTATCTTTACACCCGGGGAATTTTCCGACTTTTTCAAAAAATCCGTTTCTTCGCTGCCGATGAAAAATTTGTTGATATGCGCAGTGGTGTTTCTGCTATGCGTCGGCTGCTCCCGGAGTGAAATTGAGAACCCTACCGATGTTTTTGCGCCTGCGCAACGGATAATCGAGTTGAATAACAAAAAGCTGAAAGAAATCTCCGGGATAGCCGCCAGCCGGCGAAATCCGGGGCTTTTCTGGGTGCATAACGACAGCGGAAATGAACCTGAAATTTATCTTATTGATACCTCGCTCAAAATTCATCTTACGTGTCAGATCGGCAAGGTTGAAAACCGGGATTGGGAAGATATTGCCGTCGGACCAGGGCCGGAGGAGGGGAAAACGTATGTCTATGTTGGTGAAATTGGCGACAACAAGGCCCGGCATCAACTCAAGTACATCTACCGCTTCGAAGAACCTCTTCTTCACGAAGGGGTAAAAAAGCTAACCCTTGGAACTTACGATACAATTACCTTCAGGCTTGAAGACAAACGTAAGGATGCGGAAACGCTGCTGATCGATCCGAATACCAAATTTTTATACGTTATTTCAAAAAGGGAGAAGCCGGTCTGGCTATACGAGTTGCCATTCCCACAGTCGACGAAGGACACTATCGTCGCGAGAAAAGTCATCTCACTGCCGTTCACCCAGATTGTGGCCGGAGATGTGCGAAGTGACGCGAAAGAAGTCCTTTTGAAGAACTATGAACAAGTGTATTACTGGCGAAGTGATAAGCCGATGGCTATTCCTCATTTGCTTCGAACACCACATTTTGAAGTGCCGTATGAAATTGAACCGCAGGGTGAAGCCTTAAGCTGGAGTCACGACGGCGCCGGTTTTTATACCATCAGCGAGAAAAACGTAGGGAAGAACACCTACCTTTATTACTATCAGGATCAATCCCGTAAAGATGACACGCCGGCGGAAGCTGTTTCAAATTGACTTGGCTTTCCATCGGCCGGATCTCATATACAGAAACGCCATCACGAAGATGCTCAGCCAGTAGATCCATTCGGACGCCCAGCCCCAGGTAATTGGCATTTGGAAATGTTCCAGCACGAGGTAAACGTATATGCAGTAGAGAACGAGCGTCGAAATCTCGATCAGGAGGTTTACGCGCGTATTGGCTGTGCCGGTAACCGCGTTTAGCCATACCGTTGAAAAAGACATGGTAAGCAACCCCACCGATACAACTCTTACCACGGGAATTCCATCGGCAATGAACTCTTCGCCACGGCCGTAAAACGAAAGGAACCATTCAGGGAAGACGTTCAGCACAATGGCAATGACCAACGCAATGCCAAAGCTCATGAATCCGATTCGTGTTACCAGCGCCATGACCTCCTCGCGGCGGTCCTGACCGATTATGTTGCTCACCATCGTACTTGCCGTTGCGGCAAATGCCCACGAGAAAAGACCGAACAGGCCGAAAATATTTCTCATAGCATTTGATACGGCGAGCGCACGTTGGCCATGGTGCTCGATGAGAATATAAAAGTACTCCCAGCTGGCAATGCTGATCGAATATTGAAGGATCAGCGGCGAGGAGAACACCAGAATGAGCCTGATAAGTGAAAAGTCGAAACCTCTGTTGTCAAAGAATGAAAACGAACGATGGAAACCCTTTCGGTGGATAATAACATAAATTACTACGAGACCGGCGGCCTCAGCAAGAATAGAGGCGTAAGCGGCCCCGTTGAAACCAAGCTTCGGCATTCCGAGGTTACCGTAAATCAGCCCATAGTCCAGCACAATATTTACCACTGCTTCGCTTAATGTACCCCACACCAAAAGGCGCGTATTATTCGTGCCTACCAGCAGCGCATTCCGCATGATGTACAGATAGAGAATCGGCAGCCCCCAGATGCGTATCAAAAGAAAATCAACGACCTGGATCGCGATTTCCTGGTTATGCAACACCCGTGGCATAAGGATGGGCACAACGTAGTAGGTGATGGCTATTCCGGCGGCGGCGATGGCAAGGGCTATCCAGATTGAATGAATGAACAATCTGCCGATTTCCTCAGGACGATTTTGCCCGGCTCTGCGCGCAATGAGTGCCTGAAGGCCGTTATTGAGCCCGTTTCCTATGACGGCGAACGTGAGATAATACACACCAGTAATTCCGGCGCTGGCCAGTTCTGCCTCTCCAAGCCGGCTGAGAAAAATGTTGTTGGTGATGAAATTAATCTGGGGGACGAGCATGGCCAGCGCGATGGGCATCCCCAGCCCCAGAATTTGCCTATAGGAAGTTTGTAGCCGGAGATCCATGCAACGTCACGTCTTAAAAATGGCTACAAAAGTATCAATCCGCCCTGCCAGAAAAAATTTTCAAATGAACAGACCAGAATTTAAAAGATCAGATCACCCCTTGCGCCTGCATCGCCTTTGCTACCCGAAGAAAGCCGGCAATGTTTGCCCCCGCCATATAGTTTCCGGGTTTGCCATAAGCCTTTGCGGCTGCCAGTGACGTGCTGTGGATGTCTTTCATAATTCCATGCAGTTTCTTGTCGACTTCGCTCCGGGTCCAGTGCGAGCCCATGAAATTCTGGGTCATCTCCAGGCCTGAGGTTGCCACCCCGCCCGCGTTAGCCGCCTTTCCCGGGGCGTACATGACACCACTGTCGATAAGTACAATAACCCCTTCATTGGTTGTAGGCATATTCGCGCCCTCGGCCAGTAGCCGGACACCGTTTTTAATGAGGTTGTAAGCATCTTTTTCGTTCACCTCATTTTGTGTCGCACACGGGAAGGCGCAGTCCGCCTTGATGTCCCAGATCGGATTGTGATCAGAATCTCCGGAGGTTTCCTGATAAACGGCTGTTGAAAATTTATCGGCGTACTCTTTTATCCGGCCACGGCGATTGTTTTTCAGGTCTTTCAGAAATTCGAGTTTTTCGGCAGTAAACCCTTGTTCATCGTAAATAAAGCCCGATGAATCAGACGCTGTGACGGGTTTACCACCCAGTTCAATGATTTTCTCTATTGCATACTGCGAGACATTTCCTGAACCCGACACCAAACAGGTTTTACCTTTTAATGACTCGCGTTTTTCCTGTAACATGTGTTCCGCAAAGTATATCAGGCCGTAACCCGTTGCTTCAGTTCGTATCAGGCTTCCACCCCAGCCAATGCCTTTGCCGGTTAGCACGCCTGTGAACTCGTTTTGAATTTTTTTGAAAATACCAAACAAGTACCCGATCTCCCTTGCACCTACCCCGATGTCACCGGCGGGGACATCAAGCCGGTGGCCTATATGCCGATATAGTTCAAGCATGAATGCCTGACAAAACCGCATGACTTCATTGTCCGATTTTCCTTTGGGATCGAAATCACTCCCGCCTTTTCCACCGCCCATAGGGATACCGGTAAGCGCGTTCTTAAAGGTCTGCTCAAATGCAAGAAATTTCAGAACACTCTGATTCACGGAAGGATGAAAACGCAGCCCCCCTTTGTATGGCCCTATGGCGCTATTCATCTGGACGCGATAACCGCGGTTTATCTGGATCCGGCCCTTGTCATCCATCCACGTAACACGAAAGGAAACGAGACGTTCGGGTTCCAGCATTCGCTCGAGCAATCGCTCTGTAATGAATGAAGGATTTTTTTCCAGTACCGGAATAACGGAATATATAACTTCTTCTGCGGCTTGCAGAAATTCAGGTTCGTTTGGATTTCTTTTCTTCGTTAATTCGAGGATATCGAGATGTGCCATAAAAGTGGTTAGTCCAATCTGATTTTTGGCAAAAATAGAATAAAATACGGAGGCTCACATACCTAACAATGGTAAGGTCAATCGGGATAGTTTTTCCCACAAACTCATTGGGGTGTAATGAAGTCCAGAAAAAGTGTCTTAATTTCACCGGTTACACGCTTAACTCAATATGAACAACAGTCGGATAGCAATCATCGGGGGCGGAAATCTTGGCGCCTCGATAGCGGAGGGGCTAGTGAAAAGCAAATTCGTAAATCCGGAAATGATCACTGTTACGCGCCGGAACATCGAAGCACTTCTGCCGCTGCGGAATCTCGGCGTAAACGTAACTTCCGATAATAAGGAAGCGATTCTTCAAAATGAGATTATCATTATCGCTGTAAAGCCATACAATGTTGTCGAAATTCTTGAAGGGTTGAAAGATCTTTTCGATCCGACGCGGCATCTCATCATCAGTGTGGTAACGGGTCTTTTGTTGAAAGACCTGGCGGACATAATTGACCATGGTGTCCCGATTTTCCGTGCGATGCCGAATACTGCTATCGCGATACAGGAATCAGTAACCTGTCTTTGCCATCAGGGTGCGTCTCCCGAACAGGTTCGGTACGTTACTGAACTTTTCAGTCAGCTGGGTGTAAGTATTGCCATTGATGAAAAGTTAATGGATGCCGCAACCGTTTTAGGTGCATGCGGCATCGCGTATGCATTGCGATTCATCCGCGCTTCTATTCAGGGTGGGATAGAAATCGGTTTCGATGCTAAGACGGCGAACCTCATCGCAGCCCAAACCGTAAAGGGCGCCGCCGAACTGTTGCTAAAGTTGAACCGCCACCCTGAAGAAGAAATTGATAAGGTGACTACCCCGAAAGGATGTACTATTGTCGGGCTGAATGAAATGGAACACCAGGGTTTCAGTTCGTCGCTGATTAAAGGTATTGGGGCCTCTTACGAAAAGATTTCGAAGTGAGCTCGGGGTGTTCCAGATTTCAGTTTGAGTCGATGTTCCGAATGAATCAACCATCATAATTTCAATGATACCAGCTCTTCAACGCCTATCCTGGCTCCCTTCTCTGCCGCGGAGAAGCGTTGGGGATGAGGCGACTTCCTACGGCTTCATGAGTGCCCTCCTTAGTCAAGCTGTTTGAATTAAAAGCACCTGTTCAATTCCCGGAAGTTCGCGCCTTCGAAGATGTGCGCTGGGTTTCTCGTTAAGCCATTGTTCCACGTAGAGATTCCCGATTTTAGATCGGGACAGGCTCTTCAGCGCCACGCGCGTTCCTTTCGCTTCAGGATTCGGAATGGCTTTTTGTATCCATCCCCCAAACAGCTTCCCGGAGTCATGGATTTTAATAAGAACCTTTTAAGATCATTATAGTTTACTTAAGAGGAACTGCTAGCCACCGCCATAATTCCGCGGGGTTCCAGCGATCCTGAGGCGCTCTGGACTGCCCGGGACGCTACATCACCGCTGCAACAGCGCTACAACACCGCCGTGT
>JAEZEH010000089.1 GCA_023417785.1 Bacteroidota bacterium | reverse complement strand
GGGTAAAGATCAACATTCCGGATTGCTTTGAGGCGCGCTCCTTTCCGGATGTTCGGGCCTTGCGCATAAAAGATACCATGCATGTCGCGCACCTCAGCAGGATCGTAGCCGTGGACACCGCGAACTGATCCCGGTTTTCCATCACGAAGATAGCCTCCGAAAGAGTCGCGCAGATAATGCGGGTGATTTGCCACGATGAGCAAGTCGCCGACACGCGCGTGATTGTAATGCCATTCTGCGGGCAGGTCTTGTTTGCGATATACTTTCATACGGGGATCACGATCATGCAGCAAGTGATAAAGTGAATCAGCTTGTTCAATATTCCGGGTGTAAATGTGTGCCTGGGTGCCCCCATTCACGATTCGGTAACTCGTGTTTTTTACCGGTATAAACTGATCAACGTATACGTATGTGTCGTTGCTTATCACAATATCGGTTAGACCATGGTCAGAAGTGAGCATTACGTTGACTGGCAATTGCACCTGTTTCAACCGATCCATGAGATAACCAAGTAGCGAGTCAGCCTGAACGGCGGCATCGCGAGTCCCGTCCGCTGTGGGGCCGTGCATATGTGCTTCATAGTCCGGGGACGAGAAGTACAGCGTAATTAAATGCGGCCGCTCTGCTTCGGGCAGTCCAAGCCAGGAAATCACCTTATCGATTCGTGCCGATGAACCGACTGAACCGTCGTACTCGTAATAGTAATCTGGTCGCAGATCTGGGTCATTTACCTCCGACCCTACCCAGAAGTAAGAAGCCGATTTAATGCCGTGCTCACGGGCAAGCCGCCAGATGGGAATGCCGCCATAAAAAACCGGATCAACAACCTTGGTGCGGTCAGACATCGTATACCTGGTCTTCAATCCCGGATCGAAAAAGTAGTTATCAACGAGGCCATGGGTACCCGGAAATAGTCCGGTTACGGTTGAATAATGGTTTGGAAACGTCTTGCTCGGAAAAGCCGGAATAAGCGCTGCTGCGGAAGCACCACTGGCTATGAAGTCCCTGAAGTTAGGCAGGTCAAATTTATCAACATAGTCATGCCGAAAACCGTCGAACGAAACAAGGATCAGATAAGGTGTGTCTTTTTCACGCTGGCCATAAGCGGTCGAAAGAAGCGCAAAAGAAAGGATAAGAATAAGAATAAGAAAACGAGTCAGCCCCATACGTCCAGATTCAGCTGCAAACTAACAGTTAAAGTCTATTTGAAACCATCGTATTAAAGGAAAATTGGTCAGACACCAAAAGCCAGTGATAAACGGTCAGCCGCACCCTTTAAGAACGGCAAAAATCACCCGCATTTTTCCGGTTTGAATAACAACGATCATTTGACGCCTTGGTACAATCCGTCAATAAATCCATCTTTTTTCCCGGGGCAAAATCTCTGTTGACATAACGCTGTCATAGCGGGGGTGTAACTATGTGTTATCAAAACGAAACAAAACATTTAACCTTAAAAACCATGGAAACGAACGTAATTGAAAACCCGAGCACGACATCAATATTGACATCCGCTGAATTTCTTGAAAACTGGCAGGGACACAGAAAACTAACCAGAAGGGTTATTGAGGCTTTTCCGGAAGATAAACTGTTCAGTTTTTCTCTTGGAGGCATGCGTACTTTCGCCGAACTCGCGCTTGAAATCATCGGCATGACCGATCCCGGTATGGACGGCATCGTCTCAGGAAACTGGGGGCACTTCGACGACATCCAGAAGAACGCACCCAAAACAAAACAAGAGTTACTGGCAGTGTGGGATGAGGTTACGGAAAAGATAAATCGTTTATGGCCGAAGATCAGACCCGAACGTTTTCGTGAAGTAGAGGCTGCATTCGGAATGTATGAAGGCACGATTTTCAGTACGCTCACATATTTCCTCGACAACGAGATTCACCATCGCGGACAAGGCTACGTGTATCTGCGGGCCCTGGGAATTGAGCCACCTCCTTTTTGGGACAAATAAGACTCGCGCACCATTGTGGTATATTTCTTGCTCGCTTCGGTTATCGTCAATCCTTAACGTTAACCAAAATGAAGAAAGCAATTCTACTTACCACAATGGTGTTCTTTGTTACTGTTCTTTCAGCACAAGACCGCATCAAAGAAGCCGGGCTCTCGTTTTACGACCTGGACGGTTTTGGTCTGAACTACAAGGTCGGAACACATGAAAAACTCTGGCGATTTAACTCTTTGGCGGGTTCAATTTACAGTACAGAAGAAACGTATCTTTCGACAGAGACAGGACGAAAAGGTTTTGGTGTCTATGCTAGCGTCGGAAGGGAGTTCAGAAAACGCCTCGCAGATGATTTTGAGTTCCGTTATGGATTTGATTTATCATTTGATTATGGCAGGTCAAAGTCTGAATCGTATGTTAATGACCACGCTGGTATCGCATATTCCGAAAAAATCCAAGGCTACTCCACGGGTATCAATGCAGTATTCGGGATCAATTATCTCATCAAAGGAAAGATCGTTATTGGCGGTGAATTACTCCCAGGATTGAAATACGTGAGGAATTCCATTGAAAAGCATAGCATGATAACTAATGAAACTCAGGAGCAAAATAATACCAGACTCAATTTCGGTTTTGGATCATCTTCTATTCTTCTGGTGATCGCTTACCGCTTCAGCGCGCTTTAAAAGTCATGAACAACCATCCTTCAATACGAAGGATGGTTATTTTTTTTCCAGCTTAACTTCAACGCCTTCGCGTAAGGTCCGGTGTACCTCAGCAATCTCGTCAACGTAGTCGATAAGATCGTCTATCTCCGTTTTCGAGGCCAGGGCCGACCATACTTCAACACTATAGCTGATCCCGGTGGCAGGTTCTCCTTCCGCTCCGAAGTGGCCCGACACCGTGACTTTCACGAGATCAATATGCATGTTTCTCTTTGTAGCCTCCCGATAAACGTCGTTGCAGAAACAGGTTGCCAATGAGAGGAACAAGAATTCACCGCCGTTGATATCCGACCCCCGGCCATCGGCCTTTGCATCAACCGACAAGTGCTTCATCGTATCATTCGTCGATACCGTGACGTCATGTTGATTTAATGCACTTCTTACGGTGGCTTCAATTTTCATTACGTTCTTCCTCCATAGTTCGCTTAACGATTTCGCGGATAGGAACGCCGTCGATATGCACGTCTTTAAGTACAGCTTCACCGTTCTTTATATTTACCAGAGCATACGCGACCGATTCATCGTCGCGGGAAGCCTTAGCATATGCTTGTTCCGCCGGCAAGGCCTTTGATTCCTCCATGTAAAAACGGTCGAACGGATATTCCAGATGGACCTTATCCGGGTTATACGAAACATAACGCACGGTTGTTTTAAGATAGCTATCAGTACCTTCAGGCTTTTCGCGATGAATTGATTTCACTTTAGCCATACCAATTGAATCTTCTACCAGCACGGCAAAGACCGTTTCACCCGAGTTCCAAACAACGGTCGTGTCCAAAAGTGCGACCGAGTTGTCGTTGAAATTTAACCAAACGTACTTCCCGCGAAACGGATCGTTGGGATCTATTGGCGCGGTTTTGAATTTAAATTCCTTACCTGTTTCCAAAATATCATTCCGTTCAATGATCATGCTTGCCGGAACGTACAGTTGTCCCAGCGCCACGACGATAAATACGACTAACGGTATTGTTTTGCTATGCATCGGTTTTCCTTTTTTTGATCATGCGATAATTGGTGAGAAAGAATCCGATTCCAACGGCCAGGAAGATCAGTCCGCGAACAACAAAAGAGATATTTGAATCAAAGAACCGGGAAATCGCAAGTATGGCAATAACGGCCAGTCCAAGGTTCAGGACACCAAGATGGTTTCTTCGTTCACCTTCCCTGATGATCCAGACACCCAGTGCCAGAACATAAATATTTATCAACACTACGGCAATCGGCGTGTACAGCCCGACGATAAAAGTTATCGCGAACACAATGAAGAAGAGCTCCAGCACCGGGACCCGTGAGAGTAGATTTGTCCGGTATTGATAAACGGCCAGGCCTAGCGCTGCGATGGCACTCCCGACAAATACAAGAAACTCGGGCGAATAAAACATTCCCGGACCGGTCGCATTCTCATAATGAAGTCCGCGCCAGGTATCCGGGAAACTCAGCATTATGAGTATGACCAACGTTCCGAGGAATCCAACGACCTGAAAGCCGTTTCTGAATCCATTTTCGTACTGGAAAGGGCTAAGATTTCCAATGAGTAGAAAAATGGCAAGTACGCTTACGTATGCGGGATACATCCAGGGGGTAAAGGCCTGCCCCACACCACCGAGTAAAATGGCAACAGCTAATGGCAGAAACCAGTTGTGCATCACAGTAAAATTGCTCTTTGGCATCCTCCTGATCAGGACAAAATAATAGAATGGAACAACAGCAAGTAATAGAAGCCAATAAAGATAACCACCTGGTTGTGTGCTGGCATAGGCTGTATCAAAGCCATAAATTGTCACACCGCAAATGTACAGCAAGGATGTAACAGCACTTCTCATGACATAGATTACCGGCAGCACCAAAACCATCCACGTCAGCATAAAGGAGGCGAAATTTCCCGGAATGTTATATATCTGACTTATCAGGCCCATGGCAGCGCCAACAGCAAGAGATACGAAGACTGCGGACGGTTCACGCCAACCCGTGCTGTCAAACTTTCGCAGCAGAACGAAAACGCAGACAATTTGCCCAATAACCAGAGGAACAAAGGCCAGGCCTGCTTTCACAGAGATCGACAGGTCATCCCAGTTGTGTGCGATGATCAATATTATTCCGAGCCCGACAAGAAGCGCGCCCAGGATACCGAACACAATAAATAGCCTGTTTGTTGAACCCGATTTCTTCTCACGATAATGCCTGCGGATTCTCTCGGCAGTATCCTCATTGATCACATTCGCTTCAAGGAGTTCAGGCAGGTATTTAAGAGCGCTCATAATTCGAGAGTCGGATGCAATATGATTTCACGCAACGTCAGGTCTAATTTACAATCTTGCCGGGAAGATGCAAAGAGACTTCATAAGTCAATTCAAAACGACTTCCGGGACTCACAGCGTCGCTTCCGGAATTTCTCGTGATCCAATCATCAGAAATGTCATTCACTTTTGAGACTTTCCACAGGATTCACCATCGCGGCCCGTACGGTTTGAGCACTGACAGTAAGCAGAGATATTAACAAAATGGCTATCCATGACAGCAACAGTACACCCGGGTCAAGGGAGATTCGATATTCTGAAAACTGAAGCCACCAACTCATCGCGAACCAGCTAAGGGGACTAAAAATGATTATAGCGAGGAGAATTGGTTTCAGGGCGTTAACACACAGTAACCGCGTAATGCCTAACACTGTTCCTCCAAGTACCTTGCGAACGCCGATCTCCTTTGTCCGCGATTCGATCATGTAGGTGGACAAGCCCAGCAAACCAAGGCAGGCAATGAACACAACGAGGAACGCGAAGACCGTAGTGATGGTTAACGTCTTCTCGAGCGATGCGAATTTTTTATGATAAGCATCGTCAACAAACTGGTAATAAAAAGGATACTCCGGATTATACTTCCTGAATACAGTTTCCAGGCCGGCAATGAGTTCGCGGACGGGCCGGTCAGAAGTCAGGCGAATATGTATAACGTCAAACCACCCGCGGCTTCCCATCAAAGCCATGGGAGTGATTTTGTGATATGGCGATGACAAAACAAAATCCTTCACGACACCAATTACACGCCATTCGATATTCCCATCTTTTACAATTTCACCAATTGGGTTTTCAAAACCCATCATCCGGACTGCAGCTTCATTAAGGAGAACTGCGGTACTGTCCGATGGATACTTTGTTAGGTCCATATCTCTTCCCGCTACAAGGGTAAGCCCCGCTGTGCGGGTAAAGTTTTGGTCTACGTAATATCTTTCGATTATTTGTTTCGTCTGTGGATCCTTCCCTTCCCACTCCATTGCCCATGTGTTGCTCCAGGCTTCTGTGATCGGAGCACTTGTTTGCGTAATTGATTCTGCAAACCCGCGCTGAAGGATTTCGTCACGATAGGCAGCGTAATTTTTCTTGAGGTCGCCGGTAATGAAATGGTACACAAGGTTGTTTCGATCATAGCCTGCTTCACGGTTCTGGACGTGAAGGATCTGTTTGCGGATTACGATGGTTGAAAAGATCAACGTGATCGCCAGACCAAATTGTGTTGTCACCAGAACCTTGCGAAAAACGCTCCGACCACCGGAGCTGTCGCCCTTGCCTTTTAATACCCGAACCGGTTTGAAGGAGGAAAGATAAATAGCCGGATATAAGCCCGAAAAAAGGCCGGTCACCAGAACTCCGCCAATAAGTATACCCCAGAACGGCAACGGCTGGGTTCGAAGGGAAAGATTTTGTCCCGTTAGTTCGTTGAAGAATGGCAGCAATACGGCCGCCAGGGCAACGGCAATCAGACCGGCCACAATACTCATCAGTATCGACTCGCTAAGAAACTGGATGACCAACGAAGAACGCCACGCCCCTGTTACTTTGCGAACACCGACTTCGCGGGAGCGCTTTTGTGCGCGGGCGGTACTCAGGTTGATAAAGTTGATACACGCAACGATCACGAGACAGCCCCCGAGGATCATCATCAGTCTCATAATTTCAATCCTTCCTCCGGAAGGAACGCCATTTTCGAAACGCGCGTACAGATGCATTTTCGTCAGCGGATAGAGAAATACTTCCGTATCGTTCTCATAACTGACGTGACTTGAAACAATGGTACGAAGTTCCTCATTGAACAAAGCCACGTTTCCTTCCGGTTTCAATTTTACATAGGTATGTAAAGAACTATTGCCCCAATGTGTATCGCGACCTTCAAGGCTTTCGAGAAACACATACGAAATCAGGTAATCAAAGCGAAAATCGGTTTCATCAGGAAGATCTTTCAGAACACCAGTAACGACAAAGTCAAAACTATGCTCTTCTGCGGATAAGTTGACCGTTTCTCCGAAAGGATCGCGATCACCAAATAACTGTCTTGCGAAACTCTCGGTGAGTACAATTCCATCGGGTTGCCGCAAGGCGGTAGTCTTGTCTCCTTTAAGTAGCGGAAATGAAAACATGGTTAAAAAATCCGGATCCGTATAAGCGCCGCTGTTTTTCATCAGTCGGGTTTCACCCACACGAAACAAAAACGCCACATCGTTATTTGCAAAAGATACTGCCGATTCTACGGAAGAATATTCTTCAACCATCGTCGGCGCCAGAATGCGTGGCGTGCGATCCCAGCATTGCAGCTCACCTTCAATAGTGGTGCGATTCCACGCCTTGTATATCCGCTCCTTGTCGGCATGAAGCTGATCATACCTGAACTCGCGGTCTATCCACATAAACAACAACAAGGCACCGGCAATCCCGAGGGCCAGACCCGAAATATTGATTATGGAAAAGGTCTTGCTTCTCCACATGACGCGCGTGGCAACTTTCAGGTAATTCAGTAGCATATACATAGGTAAAATAGAAATGGTGTGGCGGTTTCTAAAAACAATTCCGGGGCGGAAAAACAGTAACGTATTCCAGATGTAACGGCGTCGCGCCTTCCGGAATCCAAACATCTTCAGGTCGCGGGCATATTGTTGGAAAAGATCTCCTTCGATTTCCTCCAGCAAATATTCCGGACAAAACATTTGCAGAAACCGGAGAGGCCAGCGCGGCACAACTGGGTCTTTGGGCTCCATGATGTTCTAAAGTTTCAATTGAGGGATAAGTTTCCAGAGTTCAATCCTTGCTTCTTTCATCGCCCGTAGCATGGCAATCCCGGCGCTGGTTATGGTGAAAATCCTTTTCCTACGACCTCCCCTCTCATTGGTTTCGCCACCCATTCTGGATTTAACCAGTCCTTTGTCTTCCAGTCTGTAGAGCGTGACATGAACTGCACTAAGGTTCACACTGCGCTTAAGGCGGGTGTCGATTTCTTCCGAAATGGCGGCGCCGTACGCGTCATCCTTCAGCGCCGCGACCATCGTTAAAACAAGCTCCTCAAATTCACCCAGGTAGTCTTTGGACATTTCCTTATATTTTGTTAAGTAAATATAAGAAATGGTTTGTTTAAGTCAACTGGCCGGATAAAATTCTGTTAAAGCGCCCCGGCCCTGGAATTTTTCGGAAGGTTGATAATGAAAGTAGCTCCTTTGTTTTCTACGCCCAGAGCGGTGATAGATCCACCGTGCAATTCAGTGATCTTCTTGCAAAGGGAAAGGCCAAGACCGGTACCTTCGTACTTATCTTTTGAATTGAGTCTTGTGAATGTATGAAAAATCTTTTCGGCGTACTCCTGCTCGAAACCGATGCCATTGTCTTCGAAAACCAGGCATACCATAGAAGGATCTGTCGACTCTTCTTCACGTATTGTGATTTGCGGTGGAACTCCGGCGCGTGCGAATTTGAGTGAATTATTAACGAGGTTATAAAACAACTGGTAAATCAAAACGCCGGCACCTTCAATTATTGGCAAATCACCGTACTTGAGCGTTGCTGATTTCTCCTGGAAGAGGATCTCAAGATCAGATTCGATATGTTGCAGCGTTTCCACAAGGCTGACCGCAGCCGGCTTTTGGTTAGAAGCATTTACGGTTGAGTAATTCAACACACCGTCAATCATGTTGAACATTCGGCGGGTCGCGCTTGATATCTTTTCAATATACATCGCGCCTTTCCCGCCAATACCTTCCGCGAACTCATCAGTCAGACGGTTACTGAATGTCTGGATTTTCCGCAGAGGTTCTTTAAGGTCGTGACTGGCCACATGGGCGAATTGTTGCAAGTCCTCATTAGACCGCTGCAGAGCCAACGTTCGCTCGACAACGATTTTCTCGAGGTTGTCGGCCATCATTTTGATTGCTTCTTCGCTTTCCTTGCGCTCTGTGATATCGGTATTCGTTCCAAACCACCGTATAACGTTACCTCTGGCATCGCGGATTGGTGTGGCTCGAGTCAGGAACCAGCGGAAGTAGCCTTCACGGTTTCGCAGCGGGAACGTATCTTCCCATGGTTGTCCTTCCGAAATGCAACGCCGAAACTTTTCAAGAACTTTTTCGGCATAGTCGGGATGAACCACCGAATGCCATCCATGGATTTTCATTTCAACGGCGGAAATTCCGGTAAACTCAAGCCATCGCTGGTTATACCAAAAGGCTGACCCGGTTTCATCTGCCATCCAGGCGAGTTGTGAAATATTATCGGCCATCGACCGAAAACGCGTTTCGCTTTCCTGCAACGCCTCGGCTGCACGTTTCTCGATAGTAATATCCCGTGCTTCGAGAAGTACGCCGATAGTGATTCTATCTTTAATGATACGTTTCGCGCTACACTTTACGGGAATGAAAGCCCCCCTTTTTGAAATAAACAAGTCCTCATGTTCCTTGAGGTCTTCTACGCCGAAAATCGCCTGAGCGATTCGACACTGTACCATCGGGAAATCTGACCCATCGGCGTGGATGTAATGAATATAACTGTGCAGAGGCTTATCCCGGAGTTCTTCGAGTTTGTAACCAAAGGCTTTTTCCGCCGCAGGATTTAGGTAAGTACAAAAACCTTCCATATCGAGCATGAACAGCGGCCCCGTAGCATTTTCAGTGATCGTTTGCGTCAGCTGGTGTTGGTAACGGAGTTCTTCTTCAAAACGCTTACGATCATGGATATCAATTGCAGACCCTACAAAACCATACAAGTTTCCATCAGGATGAAAGCTTGGACCACCCTGAGACAAAAACCAGCGATACTCGTTGTTCCGGCCCCGAAGCCTGTGTTCTATCCGGTAACTTTTTTTCTCGCGCAACGCACTGAGTATTGCCGCCATCGAAGCTGATCTGTCTTCTTCATGCATGAACTCGATGATATGATGCTCTGTCAGGAGTTCTGCCTTTATGCCGAAGTACGCCAACGCAAATTGGTTAACGAACTTCAGAGACCCATCCGGGTTAATACTCCAGACCATGTTCGGCGCCGATTCCGACATGATGCGAAACCGCTCTTCACTTTCCTTCAATGCTTCTTCGGCCTTTTTCCTTTCGGTGATATCCTGACATATTCCCAGTAAATGACGAGGCTTACCTGCCTCGTCGCGGATGACCGACACGTTTACAAAAACCCAGATGAATGTTCCATCCGGACGCAGGTAGCGCTTCTCCAGTTTATAAGGCCGGAATCCTGAAATGGAATCCTCCATTTTTTCCTTGTTTTCGGGAAGGTCGTCGGGGTGGGTGATGTCCAGCACTGTCAGGTTATACAGTTCTGCCTCCGTTCGCCCGGTGATCTCGCAAAACTTCTGGTTTACCAACACAATCTTTCCATTCAGTTCACATTGAGCAATGCCTACTGAAGTTTGAAAGAATACGCTGGCAAGGCGTTCTTCGCTTTCCCGAATTTTTTCTTCGTATTGCTTTTGCTGATGAATATCGGTAGCGGTACCGTACCATTTCCTTACACACCCTTGCTCATCCTTTTCCGGAAAGGCACGGCTGAGAAACCAGCGAAACGATCCATCCTTCATTTTGATGCGATGGCTAACCTCATAAACAGTTCCGTTTGCTACGGATCGTTGCCAGGCTTTGGTGGTTGGCTCCTGGTCATCAGGATGAAGAAGCCCATCCCATCTCCAAACGCTTTCTGAGTAAGATGCGCCACAGAACTCGCTGACCCGGTCATTGTAATAGGTAACGTCACCATTTGGTTCTGCAATCCACACCAGTTGCGGCATTGCGTTGGCAAGATGCTGCCAATGCGTATCACTATGCAATCCAATCGGGTTTCCGAGCATCAAAACGTATTTTTAGAATTACCGCTGTTCGCTAACGATATGGCATTATTATTATTCCAGTATGGTCAATAGTGGACTCCGAAAGTAATACTAAATCGGATTTATTTACACGCTATGTAATTTGTTGGAAGGGATTTGTTAGTATTTGAAATGGAAATGGCGCACGAACACCGTCAATCGATTCGATCGAGTTCATCGCCTGACAATTTATAACGTAATAAAAACAACCAAAACAAATCCCTGCTGGCGGCCGACAATCTATCAACGATAAATGAGCGGTGTTATAATGGAGATGTACTTCCGTTATTTCGGATCCTCTTTTCTTTCGTCCCGTAATTGTTTGTGCATCTGTTCTGCAGAAGCCTTGTCGGGAATAATATGCGCCATGGTTGACATCACTTTATTCTTAAATCCCGAAACAACGGAGTCGCGACCCTTCATCACGGCCTCAAAACCATCACGGGCAACCTTGGCTGGATCTCCCAACTTACCTTCCCGGACAATTTTTGCATTCTCCGCTCCGGCTTTGTTGAAGAAATCCGTTTCAGTTGCCCCGGGTTGAAGGACGGTTACGGTGACGTTGGTGTCTTTGAGTTCATTAAACAGCGCTTCGGAGAAAGAAAGTACAAACGCTTTGGTGCCGCCGTACACGGCCTGTAACGGATGGGGCGCTTCGGAAGCAATCGATCCAAGGTTGAGAATTTTCCCTTCATTCCGCGCAACCATATCTTTCAGAAACAAATGCGTGAGTGTTGTCAGGGAAACGATATTCAGTTGAATTATATTGAGCTGCTTTTCGATATCAGTTTCAACGAGTTTTCCATACACACCCTGACCCGCGTTATTCACAAGTATATCGATAGTCAGTCCGAGGTTTTTCACCTGGTCGTACAATTCAAAGGCTGCATTCGCCTGAAATAAATCTTTGGCAACAGGAATCGCCTCAATTCCAAAGTCGCCACGCAATTCATTAGCCCGGTAATGAAGGTCGCCTGCATTTCGGGCCACCAGTACGAGGTTGAATCCATTCTCGGCAAAAACCTTCGACAATTCATACCCTATGCCCTCCGTCGCACCGGTGACGAGAACATATTTTTTTCTTTCGTTTTCCATCGCAGTTGTATTGGTTCTTAAATAATCTATAACATTAGACAATCGGTACGATGGAAAAATTAAGGCCGCGGGCCAAAAAATTGGGGAAGCTTGTCCTTGCACCCGGCATGAAAACGATCTGCAAGCCTTTTCCGACCAGAAACAAACCTGGAAACCCCAATCGACGTTGCTGCCACGCCGTCTTACGAAGCAGACAGGACACGCGTGTTGCGGAAATCCCGGTACTAACAAATGGCGGGAATCTTGCTGCCCGTATCCAAAACGTACCGAAGATTCCACGTATAGCGCAAACGTTGCAGGTATAGCATTTTCAGCCTTTTCAGGAAAATCCAAGAGTTATGAAAAACGATAGAAATAACCCACAGCAAGACAAGAATAAGTCTCAGGGTCAGGGAAACAAAGATCAATCTCAACGTGGCGACCAGCGAAATCTTGGTCAGGAAAATACCAGCGAGAGAGAGGATCAGATCGGTGAAAACGCCGGGGGTAACTTTGGACCTGGTGCCAGTATGCGCGGCGACCAGGATCAGCGCAACCAGGGCCGGATGGAATCAGATCAGGACCGCAACCGCGACATGGAAGATGACTCGGACGAAACGCGTACTGAAGAAGAAAGAAACGAACGCAACGAAAGCCGGCAGGACCGCTAGTCGTTCCGTTCTTTAAGATACAGAAAGCATCATAGAACAACATATCTTTTGTTATTGGGGACTTTCCCTGCAGAGGGATGGCTTTGCTACAAACTTCGAAGCAATTTGAAGACGATTTCTCCAGCTAGTGTAAGAATCTGTTTTCTGATGCTTTCTTTTTTTGTCCTTTTCTGAAGCCTTCAACGAGACGAAGGCTTTGAATAAATCAACTATATTTGATAGCACGTAATCTCCGGCTATGAAATATGTTATCTGCCTAGTTCTCCTCCTCCCTCATATTGTTTCCGCCCAGACCAGCACGAGCAAGCGCATAAGCGAGCTCATTTCTCAGTCCTATGTGAGAGGAAACGTCGAGTTTCTGGCAGCGGATGAAATGAAAGGCCGGGATACCGGTTCTCCTGAACTCGAAATTGCCGCAGCCTACCTTGCCGCCGGATTTTCTGCTTCGGGACTCACCTTTGCTCCCGGTTTAAAGAGCTTTTATCAACCTGTTCCCATCCTGAAAACAACGCCACCAACAAATATTGAGCTTTCGATTGATCAGGAATCATTCCTCATCAAAAAAGATCTCCTCCTATTCGCTGGAGCAGATGCAAATCTCAGAGGCAACATCGTCTTTGCCGGATATGGGACCTCGCAAGAGTTCGACAAGATAAACGTAAATGGAAAAATCGTTATGTGTCTTATCGGTGATCCGAGCGATACGATTTTAAACAGAGCTTTTCAGGAGACGGCTTTCAAGAAGAACGCCGAAGCGAAAATGCGTGGGGCGATAGGCCTGATCGAAATCGTCGCCCTGCCAGGAATTACCTTCGAAGCACTCGGTAACTTCTTTTTGCAACAACGGATTACCCTCGATGAAAAGGGAGATCCCCTCCCGCATCTGCTCATGCGAAATATCGTTGAGTCGCCACTGCTGAAAACATTGAAGGAGAAGGGGGCCATGCCGTGTTCGCTCACAATTCAAGGGGCGAATCCAGAAAAAATCAGCGCACGGAATGTAGTCGGATTTCTCGAAGGGAGCGATGCTACACTGAAGAAAGAGTACATTGTCATTACTGCGCATTACGACCACATCGGAACCGGCAAGAAGAATGCTGAGGGGGATTCAATTTACAATGGTGCCAGAGACAACGCGCTGGGAACAACTGCCTTGTTGGCGGCAGCACGTTATCTCGGACAACATCGCCCAGCCCGTTCTGTTCTCTTCATCGGATTTACCGCTGAGGAAAAAGGGTTGCTGGGAAGTAAGTGGTACGCGGATCATCCGGTAGTACCCCTACCGCAGACTGTCTTTAATCTCAATGCCGATGGCGGCGGATACAATGACAAGTCTATCGTGACGATTAACGGCCTGGAATACACGAACACAGAGGAGGTATTGAAAGAGGCTTGTACAGCATTCGGGCTGAGGGCTGCCGCGGATCCTGTTCCACAGTACAATCTTTATGCAGGATCTGACAATTACCGATTCGCGACAGCAGGTGTTCCCGCAATCAACTTTGCGCCGGGAATAAAGGCCTTCGACGCCGAAATCATGAAGTACTATCATCAACTGCCGGATCACGCATCTTCGCTGGATTTCGAGTACATTACAAAGTACGTCCGATCCTTTGTTCATGCTGCCAAATTGTTTTCGTCAATGAAAGATGCGCCTCAATGGAAACAGGGTGCACCTTTCCGTCGGAATAATTAACCGCTGGAATCGCCGGACTCAAATTTGAACCATGCCGCAGCATCTCATTTACAACTTTCACCGTATGTTTGCGGCTTAATCATTTTAATCCAATGGTGAGTTCTTCCCCTGTTAAAACGCTTGTAACCGGCGCGTTAGGTCAACTTGGCAGCGAGATTCGCGATATCAGCAAATTTTACCCGCAGTTTGATTTCTCATTCGTCGACGTCGATGATCTCAACCTTACGGATTTCGAAAGGGTCAGCAACTTCATTTCGAAAAACGACTTTCGCGTCATAGTCAATTGCGCTGCCTACACTGCGGTGGATGCTGCCGAAGACCAACTGGAGCTGGCGATGGCCGTCAATGCCGAAGCAGTGCACGGAATTGCCCGGATTTGTAAAGAAAATGCGATTCGTCTTGTCCACATATCTACGGATTACGTCTTCGACGGCGAAAGCAATCAACCTCTCAATGAAGAAGCCGAAACAAATCCGCTTTCAGTTTATGGGGTATCCAAATTAAAAGGGGAGCAGTACATACAATCGATTCTCGATGATGCTTATATCATCCGCACCGCCTGGGTATATTCCACATTCGGTAAAAATTTCGTAAAGACGATAGACTCGCTGGCGCGCCAACGGCCCGAATTAGGGGTAGTGGCCGATCAAATAGGAGCGCCAACATATGCGCATGATCTGGCTGTCGTTATTCTCGAGATTTTGCAGCAGGTATTTTCCAGTAAAAAGGATGTCCCTGGAATTTACCATTATACCAATGAAGGAGCCATCTCCTGGTATGACCTGGCCCACTTTATTGTCCGGCATGCTAACCTCCCCTGCAACGTAAAGGCTCTTTCTACGGAAGAATACAAGACGAAGGCCGTGCGCCCCAAATTCAGTTTACTAAATAAACGCAAGATTAAGGACACCTTCGGGATCACGGTTCCTCACTGGCATGACAGTCTGCTGAAATGCCTTGAAAAGATGTAGCCGTTGTCATTGAAAGGATGATGATTACTTCGCCCATCGGCTAACCGGCGAATAAAAAATATTCTTGATGTCCATATTGTTCGGGATCAATTGTCATAGAGGCAAATTTTAAAACATTTAAAACAAAATCTATGAAAGAGTACATGTTGATCTTCCGTCACGAAGACGGGCAAAAAATCGCATCGCCAGAGCAAATCCAGGTATGGATGAAACAGACGATGGACTGGATCGGAGGCATTGCCGCACAAAACAAGTATGTAGCCGGAAACGGACTTCCTTTCGAAGATGCCCGGGTGGTGCATCACGGAAACCTTGTTACCAACGGTCCCTTTGGCGACATTAAAGAAACCCTGGGCGGATACATCATTGTAAAAGCGGAATCCGTGGCTGAGGCTGTTGAATTTGCCAAGGGTTCACCTGTACTTCAGGGCGAAGGCAATACTGTTGAAGTCAGGCTCATCGCAACCGGAGACGGTATCCATTAACATTTTCCGGGTGAAGTCACCGCATCTGATACCGCACTTATTCCGAACAGAGTACAGCAAGATAACCGCTGTACTCTGTAAATACCTTGGCATCGAACGCATGGAAGAAGCTGAAGATCTTGCCAGTGATACTTTCTTAACAGCTTTGAATACATGGCCATATCGTGGCGTGCCTGAAAATCCTGTTGCGTGGCTCTATACTGTCGCAAAAAACAAAACCCGAAATTACCTGGCACGAGAAAAGGTTTTTCACCAAAAGGTGGTCAGCGAGATAGTCAACATATCGGAAAACGAAAAAGATTATATTGACTTGTCCGAGGCCAGCATAACTGACAGCCAGCTGCGTATGTTATTCGCTATTTGCACGCCGGAAATACCTGCGGAATCGCAGATAGGACTGGCGCTTCGAATCCTTTGCGGTTTTGGAATAGATGAAATCGCCAACGCATTTTTGACCAACAAAGAGGCCATAACCAAAAGGCTTTTCCGTGCCAGGGAAAAGCTTCGATCACTTCGTGTACCGCTGGAGTTTCCTGGTGAACCCGAGATCCCCGGTCGGCTGAGAGCAGTACTTACCACGTTGTATCTGCTCTTCAATGAAGGCTACTATTCCGAAAGCAATGACGCAGTGTTGCGCGAGGAATTGTGTATAGAAGCCATGCGACTTGCAGAGCTGCTGTTACAGCATCCCAAAACCAATTGCCCGGAAGTAAATGCACTGCTGGCCCTGATGTGTTTCCATGCGTCCAGATTTCCGGCACGGCTCGACCAGACCGGAATGCCCATTTTGTACGACGAACAAGACGAGACCCTTTGGGACCAGACACTTATCGCGAAGGGCATGTCGCATCTACATCGCGCTTCAGTCGGGAATCAGTTGAGTAAATATCACCTTGAAGCTGGAATTGCATACTGGCATACTGTAAAAGCTGACACCTCTGAGAAATGGGGAAACATTCTTCAATTATATAATCACCTACTGATGTTGGAGTATTCTCCGATTGCAGCGCTCAATAGAACATGGGCCGTAGCGAAAATAAAGGGGCCCTATCCTGCCATTGCCGAGGCCGAAAAATTTCAGCTTGACGGAAATCCGTTCTATTTTGCACTACTTGGCGAACTTCATAAAGACATCGACACGACTACGGCGTTAAACTATTTCGAGAAAGCGCTCAGTCACGCCAAAACGACTGCGGATAGACGTCTTCTTGAAAAGAAAATCCACCAAATACGCATCAGCCGTAAATGAATAAAACTTAAATATTGATTAACCAGTATGGGAACTCATTACGTCGAGGAAACAGATTTTATAAAACAGGACTACACCACAGTAGGGCTGACAATTGGCGAATACGAAAATTGCCGTTTCAGGCAATGCGACTTTTCACGTAGTCGCCTGAACGAAATCATGTTTATCAACTGTGTATTTGAATCCTGCAATTTCGCGTTGGCCGATTTGGGAAAAACCAGTTTTCAGGATGCCAGGTTTATTGATTGCAAATTGCTAGGGCTGCGTTTTGAAAACTGTAATCCTTTCGGGTTCTGCGTCGATTTCAAGAATTCCGTTCTGGATCATTCGTCGTTTTATCAATGCAAAGTGAAGAACGCCAGATTTGATTCGTGCAACTTACTGGAAGTGGACTTCACCGAATCCGATCTGACAGGGTCGGTATTTCTCGAATGCGATCTCGTTAACGCGAAATTTGAACAATCAATTCTTGAGAAAGCCGACTTTCGTTCTGCCAGGAATTATTCGATAGATCCGCGGCTAAACCGGCTTCGCAAAGCAAAGTTTGCATTTCCTGCCGCGAGGGGTCTTCTGGATTCTTTTGGAGTTGAAATCGAATAGGGAACCGGTTTTCTTTTTCCGTCAGAATGTGTAACTTAATAAGAACAGCGAAGAGTAAAAAGAAATGCTTTCCTTTCCGATTAATAAAAAAGGCAATTCATGAACATTGGCTTTGGCAGTCTGAGACAAATGAGTGATACCCTGAAATACAACAGGGATATCTTGCCGAAGAGAAAATCACCCCGCGAAATATATCGCGAAGAAACAAAAAAAAGCCTTACCACCGGAGACGGTGCTGATCTTGAGCTAGTTCGCGCACGTGTCAGGCAACGACTTCAGAAGGCCCGTCAAAATGACGTGGTGCGAAAAGTGGCTGTAATCGCTGTACCACTTTTACTGATCAGTATAGTAGTATGTATTGTCGTTACGGCAGACTTCACCACAGACATTCGGCCATTTCACGAAGAAAAGGTACGCTTCATTTCGCAAACGTATCCCATGGGTCCGGAAGTGGTTTGCAAAGTCGATTACTTTCCAAGCGGACCGAAAGCCGCAGAAACCTATTTGGTCAAAAATCTGAAGCACCACACCGCCTACAGCTATTATGAATCAGGTGATATTTTCAGATCGGCAGAGTTTTATTACGATACCCTCTTAAGGGAGAATTACTTTTTCAAGAACGGGGACACGATACGGCGCTTCCCTGATATCCGTATGGACGTACCTCAGCATGTTGAAATTACCATGCCCCACGGCGTTGCGCGAATTAGTTTCGACTTCTTCGATGGAAAGATCATCGGCGGTACCTATAACGAAATAATGCTGGCGAGGAAATAACCTTGAACAAAAGGTCCACTAAATGTCTGTGTAGCGGCTTGAGGCGAGCTGTCTTATCAATGCCCCATAGTTTCAAAACCAAGAAGCAGTCGTTGGCCCCTATGATGGCATGCCATTTTCGGGATTTGAATTGTGCATAAGAGCGACCATAACGAAAGCCGGGTTCGGTTAGTGCAGGCACCTTCGATACTTGGCTTGAAGCCCTCCGGAGTTGAAGCGCTCGCCGACGCTTTGGTAACGCCAGACTTCGTTCGCCAACTGGACATCCAGCTGCCAATCATCGATGTACCCACATTAAATGAACATTACTCTATAGAACGAGACCCGAAAACAGGATGTCTTAATACAGGTCCTATTCGTCACTTTTCAGGCCGGTTGTCCGAAGTAATAACTAAGAGTGTTTTACGAGAAGAATTCCCGCTCGTATTAGGAGGAGACTGCAGCATTTTACTTGGAATAATGCCGGCACTTAAAAAATGCGGCAGTTACGGCCTGATTTTTCTGGACGCACATGCCGATTTTTACCTTCCGGATCAATCGCCCACTGGCGAAGTCGCCGACATGGACTTGGCATTGATAACGGGTCGCGGCCCGAAAGAGCTTTCTGACATAGAAAATCTTTCCCCCTATGTCACCGAAGAAAACATAATACATGTGGGTCAGCGCGACCTGGCCGAAACGCGCAGGTGGGGTGCTACGAATCTATCGGAAACGGCCATTACAAGTTACGACCTGGCCACCATCCGGAAGAAAGGAATTTCGAATGTCTTTAATCAGATGGAATTGTCCATGGAGCGTTCGAGCACTAAAGGGTACTGGTTGCACTTTGATACCGATGTTCTTTCAGATGAGATTAACCCCGCTGTTGACTATCGCATTCCTGGTGGACTCACCGAAGCTGAGGCCCGGCTGATACTCGGAAGGTTACTCAGCACCTCAAGTATCAACGGCATGAGCGTCACAATTTATAATCCGAAAATCGATCCCGCGGGAAATGCGGGAAACGTGATTTCAGCGATTATAATAAATGCATTCAAAGATGCTTTTATCCGAACCTGAAGCCTATGAACTTTTCCAGTCACGTCTTTTGCATGCGGCGTACTTTCATTAAGTTTAGGAAACCTCACACATGAAAAAGAAAGCTATCAGGAAATACGCTATTGAAGCATTCCTAATCGTCTTCAGTGTATTGCTCGCCCTGCTTCTGAACAAGGCATTCGAAAGCCATAAAATCAATCAACAGGAACGGATCGCCAGGGAAAGCCTTGTGCGTGAGCTAACGCATAATCTTCGCGCGACGGAAGAAATTCTTCAGCTTCACAAAACAATTGTCATGCGCATTGATTCCCTTTCCAAAACAACTCACAATGATTTGAATCAACTGTTCACAAACCGGGGTCTCGATTTTGCCAAACTAACCGGAGGGGAATTGCTAATGAAAGAGCTTCTCACCAGCACGGGATGGGAAACAGCCCGCTCGACGGGAATAATTTCGGAATTCGACTACAGCGAAGTCGAGACCCTTACGAATGTCTATGCCCTTCAGGATGTGGTTATGAACAAGACGCTGGCAAATATTATTGAATTGCTCTTCAGAACCGAAACTCATGAACCTGAGCGTATTCGTACCACGCTACTTCAGCTCGGTTTGCATTTTAACGAGCTGGTCGGCCAGGAAAATATCCTGGTTGGATACTACAGAAACACATTAAGCAGATTGAAAGATAACCTTTAGCCGAAAAATTCCATCTTAAAACCATGCGAATATTTAATAACATGAGACAGCATCGTCGGTAAATCACTGGCAAACTACCTGCATTCCAGCTAACTTGATGTTATCGAACTAATGCTATGCCTCAAACCTACGGTTTAACCCATCTCGCTATCGCCGTAAGCGATATAAAAAAGACTCTGTCGTTTTACACTCATGTATTTGGTATGCAGGTAATGTATGAAGAGGAAAAAATGATTCAGTTAACCACTCCCGGCGCGCACGACATTATTGTTTTCGAAGAAAAGCCCGGCGCTGTTGCACCCGACACGGGCGGAATAGCGCATTTTGGCTTTCGCCTGAGGCATCCTGACGATATTAAATATTTCCGGGAACGAATTCGAGAAACGGGCAATGAGGTCATTGATAGCGGCGAGTTTGTACCCGGTTCTCCGTTTATATTTTTCCGCGACCCTGACGGTTACACGATCGAAATCTGGTATGAAATTGACCCGATTATCCGGGGGGGAGGGTCCGGAGGTTAGCCACTAGACGCCTGATCCCAAAAAATGACGAGGGACTTTTTTTTTGGCAGCGGGGTAACAATCCTCATTCCCGAACGTCGTAGCAAAAAAAATAATTTCCTTTATGCTTCTTGCAATTCTCGAACGGTGGAAACGGCCCGTTCTGGTGCAGCTTTTTACCGTGTACCTTCGTTATCTGATTGGCTCAGCCTTCATCATCGCAGCCATTGCAATGGGAAAACTCACGGGCACCTCGAACCTCCTGAACAGTAACAGTCAATCAATCTGCGATCTTCAACCGATCCAACAGTTCTTTCGCGTAATGTCAGACTCCGGTTTATACTGGAAGTTCATCGGGTGGACGCAAATCGTTGCCGGGGTACTTCTCATAACACAACGTTTCGCAAGAATCGGCGCATTGATTTTTTTCGGAATGATCCTGAATATTTTCGTTATCACTGTCGCCTATGATTTTAAAGGAACGCCAGTGGTTACCGGACTGATGTTAATGGCTGTGATATATCTTCTCATATGGGATGCTAATTCATTGCAATACCTCTTTCGGAAGCCTGGCGAAACACCGGCGCTGACGAACGGGGAACGCGCTATGCATGAACACCCATTTTGGGCAATGCTTGGCGTTTGCCTGATTAGTGTTATGGCGACAATGATGTGGTTGAAAATCAATCCAATGATAGTAATGGCAGGTACATTAATTATGGGGATGGTGGGCCTATTGCTTTTTTTCCTGGTTTTTTTCCGACGACAACGCCACCTTAATCATATATCCATTCCAAAAGAGCCACATCAAGCCTGAGCACCATTGCAACATTTGTCCAATCATAATAAAATCAATCCGTACTCAACGGATGGACGCCCAACATCCGATCCCGGCTTTTTATTGCATTACATACCAGCTCAGAGTATCTGACTGCACCTTCGACATTTAAATGATTCTCGTCGCTAAAATACTTCGCATTCCCGGAGAAACCCGGATTATTCGCGAAATTCAATACGGTAATGCCGTTCATTTTCGTAATGAATTCAATCGTAGATGTCGACACGGCCAACTTTCCATAATCAGGTGAGATGACAACAAACACCTTGCTACCGCTTTTTTTAAGGTCCGAAATAAACTCTTCGAATAATTCACGTGTCTCCTGATTGATGCTCCTGGATGAATTAAGGATATCCAACTCTATTTTCTCAGTATGAATCATATTTTCGCGGGCCTTCCATCCGTTGTCTTCCTTCCTGCCATCGAGATCCTCAAGCACATATGGCCGCAACAAGTAATAAAAGCTTGAATTATATGCATAGATGTTTGAAAACAAATAAAACTTTTCAAACGACGAAATCCTATTGACAATGGGCCTGATCTCACTATTCTCATAATAGAACGGCCTTAAAAATCCGGCCCGTTCAAACCCTTCTTTCAAATTCTCAGACAGGAACTCACTTTCAACATTCACCACCACAATCTTAGGCGTATATCGGGCCAGAATACCCTTTTCCATCGCACACCAAAAGGGTAATGTTTGCCCCCCTCTTCCCGTATTCCAGCAACTCATCTTCAACGACTCTTTAAATACAAAGGGGGCATAATTTGTTTCCGCCCGCGAACTTCCCAGAATTATGATATCCTCGTTGCACTTGTTCAGGCTGTAGTCGGCTTTAAAATATCTCCCGTCGGGTGACGACTCCAGTACCTTCCGGAGCAAGAGTCCTATACTGTAATCTGCTACTACCAGCATCACAGCCATCACAAACAAGTTCAAGAATATTCTCTTCATTGCTTCCATTAAAACTGAAAGTAAATAAACTGACTACTATCAAAAACACCGAAACCGATGATATACAAAATTATCAACGCAATAGATGCATATCGGATACTTCCGTATTTGTTTGTAAGCAGTCGAAACTCCGGGTAATAGTCGACCACAATGTCGTTGACAAGTAAAATCAAGATTGCAATAACAGAGAATAAAAAAATTCCAACGTCACCGAAATAGAATCCATGACCAGCACCGGTAAAAATTCTGTTAATAATCTTAAATGAATCTCCAGCAGACGGAGCCCTGAAAAAAATCCAGGCGAAACAGGTTAAGGAAAAGACCGCGGGTAAAGCCACCAGTCTGGGTAATTTTATCCAACTTAAGAGCTTTTCAACACTAAGGTATAAACCATGCAAGGCTCCCCAAATTATGAACGTCCAATTGGCACCGTGCCAGAATCCGCTCACAATAAACACAACTATAAGATTGATATTGGTGCGAACCTTACCCTTTTTATTCCCGCCAAGAGGGATATAAAGGTAATCCCGAAACCAAGTGGACAACGATATATGCCAGCGTGCCCAGAAATCCGTGAATGAAAAAGCGAGATACGGGCGTTTGAAATTCACCATCAAGTCAAATCCAAACAATTTCGCTGTTCCAATAGCTATGAGGGAGTATCCTCCGAAATCGCAATATATTTGAATAGCAAAAAAAATTGTCGCGGCGATCAATGTTGCCCCCGAATGTGCATCTATATTTCCGTATACATCTTCAACATACAATGCGAGGCGATCCGCAACAGCCATTTTCATGAACAAACCCCACAGGATCATCTTCAATCCTGATGAAACGTCTTCATACTTCAAAATCCGGTCGACATAAAACTGTGGCAATAGGTGAGTTGCGCGTTCAATGGGTCCGGCCACGAGTTGTGGAAAGAAGCTTACAAACGCAGAGAAGGCAGTAAAATCCGCGGTGGGTTCGAGTCGTCTTTTGTAAACATCGATGGTATAGCTCAATGTCTGGAAAGTATAGAAACTGATTCCAACGGGAAGAATTATGTTCAGAGAATTCGCTCTGATCTCCATTCCAAAGAAGGAAAACGCCGTGACAAAATTATCGAGGAAGAAATTATAATATTTGAAGAATCCAAGAAGGCTCAGGTTTGTAGTAAGGCTTATCCAAAGAAGTATCTTTCGCCGTGAGTTGCATTGTTCGTTTTTCAATTTCAGACCCACTGCGTAGTCCACGACAGTGCTGAAAATAATCAGCGAAAGAAATCGCCAGTCCCACCAGCCGTAAAACAGATAACTCGCGGCGACGATAAAAACATTTTGGGCCTTCAGACTCCTGCCGAGCAGAAGCCAATAGATAAGAAATACTATTGGCAGGAAGATCGCAAAGTCGATCGAATTGAAAAGCATTAGGTTAGCTAGGAAAGGATGTTATAGCCTTCTTATATTAACAACGTACATGCATTTAGACCTCCCTTTTTCGGTTCAAATGCGCATTTATAATAACCAACACAAATGTAGATGTTTTTTAACTCATTTAAAAATTTATAGATCTGCCTTGCAATGATGGCCTCGGCGTCGCATAGTTGATTGTATTACAACAAGATGAGGCGTGTAATTTAAAAAGTTGGCATTCTTTAATGGATGCCTTTAGGTCTATTACTGCCATTGAAATGAGAAAATCCAAGGAACCTGGAGCCTCCTGAAAACCTGCACTACTGCTAAGTGATTTCGGTTTGCTATTAATTCAGCAACCTTTGGGCATCAATCAAACTCAATCTCATTGAGGCCTACTCTGAAAATGTTACCCATTCCGTTAAGGACACCGTTTGAATACTCTTCAAGTTCGGATATACTTTGAAGCTTTGCATCTGACGGAATAACCCTTTGGCTCGTGAAATAAAAATTTCCTCTTTGAAAATCTATGAATGGACAAAAATCAATGTAAGCCGAATTGACTTTCGGCCCCATGTTCAAGGCAGGCTTCCAGTTTCCGAATTTATCTTTTCGGCTGTAGTATAAATCTCCACCGCCAAGGTCATCTTTCCGGCCAAATGAACTGAAGATTATCAGGTCTTCGTCGGGAGTAACGTACGCGTTGAATTCATAGGTACTTGTATTGATAGCAGAATCCAGGGGTTCGGGATATAAATACGAGCCATCAACCCATCGGCTGACAAAAATATCTTCGCTGCCAACGCCATTTTCACGGACTGACGTGAAATAGAGATTTCCATTTCGGCTTACCGATGGATAAAACTCATCCTGACGAGAATTAATTTCCTGCATTAAGGGCTGGGGCTCACCCCAAGTGTGTCCCGTCCTGTCGGAGACCCATATATTGTAATCCGACCGGGTCGAATCCGCACCGACGGGCCTGTTGGATGCGAAGAACAACTTTTTGCCGTCGACTGAAAAAGCGGGTTCAATATCATGATATCTTCCTGAAAAACTTAGAATCTCCTTTTTACTCCACATACCATCGACTTTAACAAATCTCACAAGGCATCTCCTGGATTGCCTATAGTCACCTAAAGTGAATATTATTTCGTTGCCATCCGGTGAAATGGCTATATCGCGTTCAAAAAGGGTTGTGGATACAATTCCATCGGCAAAAACTTCAACCCTGGACGGAACGGATCCAAGATCAATCTGGATAGGTTTCCCTGTGTGACACTGCATTAAGGCAATACAGAGTAATAGTTGTGTTATTAACCTGCTTTTCAAGATCGATCGGCTCATTGTTTTTATCTGAGGTGGCAACGAACAAAGGGATTGTTTAGTCAAGGTCATCGCGACGCTGAGTTGGTGTTTGCCAAACATTGGACATCAATCTAGCAAGAATGTACATAACCTCGGATTCTAAGGTGAACTAAATCTCGTCGTCAGGAACCAATTAATCTAAAGTACTGCGTTTGGTCCTTTCTCATGGCCGAGTTAATTCTTGAATCCCATCCATTTTTCTTCTTATTGGCAGCTGACAAAATCGATGCTACTCCGCCGAGCATTCCAGGCATTAGTTTTACCTTGCTGTCCTGGAAACACATTATTTATAAAAATGGACTTTACATCGATTAAACTGGTCGTCGCTGATATGGATGGAACGTTGCTAACCTCAGACCATAAGCTCCCGGAAGAATTCTATGCAACTTTTGAGAAACTTCACCGGAAAGGCATTCTCTTCGCGGCCGCCAGTGGGAGACAATATTATAATATTCTAAAATTATTCCCCGGACTCGAACAAGAAATCTTATTCATTGCTGAAAATGGCAGCTACGTAGCCTATAAAGATGAAGAGCTGCTGGTTCAGGCAATGGACAAAGACACCGCCCGCGCACAGTTGATTGATGCCAGAAATTTTCCCGGAGTATTTCAGATCCTTTGCGGAAAAAAACAGGCTTATATAGACGATGAAACGCCCGAATTTCTGGAAAAGATGACGCTGTATTATGATCGCGTAAAGGTAGTCAGTGATGTTACAACCGTCGAAGACGATGACTTCCTCAAAATTGCCCTTTGCGACCTCAATGGAGCAGAACAAAATACCTATCAGCACTTTCGGAAAAAATCAGACATCCTCCAGGTGAAGGTGTCGGGTAAAATATGGCTCGACTTGTCCGATCCGCTCGCGAACAAGGGCCGTGCACTGCGGCATGTGCAGGAACGCTTCGGCATCTCCCGGGACGAGACAATGGCATTCGGTGATTTTCTCAATGACGTTGAGATGTTACAGGAATCGCGATTCAGCTACGCCATGGAGAACGCACACCCGGAAGTAAAAAAAGCAGCCCAATACCATGCCGGTTCCAACGACAGGAATGGGGTCATCGAAGTGTTATATAAGCTTATTGATTGAACCGATCAAACCTGGGTGCGTATCGTTCTGAGCGTAATTGAGTACCGGAATTTGGTTACAGGCAGAATGTTGTGTTGCCATTGGTAACGTGCTTCATCCCTCATGATGTACAATGATCGTCGTTTCACCACATGCGACCGAATACTTTTTCGACCTTGATTGACCTTCTCATAAGGTCGCAACCGAAACGTGCAATCTGCCACTAAGGAGACGCCGGCGATGATCTCGAAAGGAAAGGCGTCGCGGTGCCAGTTGATCTGCGCGCCAATGGGATACTCGGTTACCAGAAGTTCGCGAATCTCCGACGGGTCGATCGCCAGAGACGATGCGACTCGTCGCACCAGCTGCTGGAATTCCGTAGGTATCTCCTTTCCTTGCCGAAGCCTATTGTCCTCGAAACTATAATCATATCCGAAACTCTCTACGCGGCGCTTTGCTTCATACCCCTGAAAGACGAACGAATGGAGGGGGATGCTTTTTATCACGCCGAGCAGGTCGCATTCTTCAGATTCGGTAATGAAATCCGGGTAATACAAAAAACCCGGCACAAGGTCCGTCGACTGTCCGAATAGATCCATAATCAAACTTCGCTAAAGCCGGCTCAAAAGCCGGTGCCAGGGAAACGCGATTGTCCGCGGTCGAGGGCTACGCTGATTTTCAATGGCAATCAATCTACAACTTGCCGGAGGCGCGAAATCTATCGGAGTAAAGTGTTAAAAATACCAGGGCCGATCCTTCTCCACCTGATCTTTGATGGGATTCGGGAATAGCGTAGAAAAAGGGCAGACTGCCTCAATTTCGTGGAGATATAATTTGTTCGTGGCTAGAATATACCCGGACGTGTCGTAATGCTTTAGGATTACCTTATGTCGGTCGCCCTCTTTCAACAGTTCTTCTACAGCAGTAACAACGATATCGGTGCCCAGTCGCAACGCCTTAATTGCAATGCAAGTGCCCCCGTCCTTACTTCGTTGAAGCAGATTCAGGATTTCGGAACCCTCTGTGACAAAATTCAGATTCTTCTCAGGCATTTGAGGGAAAAGATTGGAAGAGGTTTGAAACTGGTTGATTCCCGCTGAACGAAAGACGTAAACTTATGTCAAAGAATCAATAGGCGTCCGTTATAGACGGTAAATTGTTTGCCTTAACAACACGCCGCAGTCGGCTCTGGCCATGTGCAAGTTTCCCAGTAACGAAGAATTGATCGTAATGACGCCTCGATTTCCGCCATAGTAAGACCTTTCTGGAAAAAGCCTTGTACCATCAGATCATAGGCCGCTCTGACTTCCTCGTTTTTTGCGCTGGTGGACAGGAAAACAAATGGAATACTTCTAAAATCTCCACCAGCCTGCTCATTGATCGCCCTTCTAAGCTGCAACCCATCCATGACAGGCATATTCATATCGGAAAAAATAAGTTTGACTTCGTGCGATGAGGCATTCAAAAACTCCAGGACATCCTCGCCGTGTTCGAACAATTTGATTGAATCTGCTAACCCCATCCGCTCAAAGACCTTCCGGTAGATAAAATGTATATCCAGGTCATCATCAACTATCACAATCCACTTTCGCATATCCATTTTTTTACCTTACAAAAATGTGGGTTCATATGCATATTTATTTTGAATTGGATTTCGTCTTCTTACCTGGATAAGAGAAGTGCAAAAATCGGGATTTCGATGGTTTCCCAACGCAAAAAATCTGGACCAACGTTATGGCTACTCGCCTATTGTAAGTTTTTTTGTTCATTCAACCCCGAAAATTGTTCACTTGCCTGGGGCGGCCCTTCCAAATAAGTACGGGTTAAATCAAATGAGAAGTATTTGTCTCAAGTACAATTTTAACTCCCTGATTTTTATCAGTGGTTTTACAACTTTTCAATGAAAGCATACATGCCACCAACGTCGTCCTTATTGCTGATAGCTTTACCAGCCACCTTCAAATCGGTACGTGATGGACGTTTGAAACAATCGTCTTTGGGTGAGTCGCGTTAAACGCCACGACCTTTCATTCCGGCCGATTGTTCTTAAGATCAAATGAACGTACCGGTGGTAACATCGGATTAAAAAGACTCCCAACCGGTGATTGTATAGAATTGATCCACCATGAAAGGTTCCAATTCGATGTAGCCGACAATAGAAGCGCTCGGAGGGAAACACGGACCTAGACTGGTAAGATACCAAAGTACTTCCAGTCATGAATACCATGACCACCTTGGCCAAGTGTCGTCGTTAACACGCCGTTGAATAGGGCTGTCGCTATCTGGAATAAAGGATTCATTCGCTTCGGGTTTAGCACCTTGATGCCAAGCTAAAGACAGACGTCTGACAGGTCAATATATTTTTATTGTATGGACAGAAAGTTATGTTAGAGCTATGCTTTCGTCAGTGTTTTTAGAAATAGGAAGCAAACAAATTACCGTGTTTCGGGAATTGCCAGAAGGTGGTCGTGTTAAAACGATTCAAAAAGTTGTGAGCAAACTCAAGGGCATAGAAGCAATCCAAATCAGCCTGAGTGATTCCTGGATCAAGGGGGCCGTTGAAAGGGTCGGATACAGGTCACGGAGAAAAAAACCGAACGGGATCAGCAACGAAACGATCATGAAGGATTAACTTCGACGCCGAAATTCTGATTCTAACCTTCCGCTCCCCGCTCAAGCAACTCATCCGCGGCCACAAAGTTTTCTTCCGCCACCATCAGGTGTATTCCCCCACCATGTATAAAATTCAGGCTCGGAAGCAGGGTCGTGACATTCTCATTGGTGAGAAAACAGGGAATACCGTTATTCTCGAGAACGTCCCGGGCAATTGTAGCATGAATAATGTCGTCAAAAGTCCGGAGTTTTCGATATTTCATAATAATCAGATGGATTTCCCTGCGGCATGGCCTCAAGTTACAAAACAGGATGACCTTTCATACAGACATGTGGTGCACTTTTATTGCTGGATGAAACGCCATTTGAAGCGAGTAAGGTTTTGACACTAATCTACGGTTTCCCGCAGGGACGCAGCCAGTTGATGATCAACGGATCAATATGGTTTATGCTTCATCCAACGTCTTTCAACATGGGTCCTGTGAGATTGTCAGACCTCTCGTATCCGAGCTCCGAGATGAAACTCAAGCATATCTATCTAACTAATAAATACAAAAATAAGGATGTTTTCATAGGGAAAATTGACCCCCAGGGTGGATTAACTGAATGAAGTCCGGCATTCCGATCTAAAGAAAGTCACCTTCTCGTTTTGAAAAAATACAGCGGATTTCAGAGCAGCACGGAGGAAGGAAGTATTTTTTTTCGAGTCAGCATCTCTGCTTTCCTCTGGAGCAGAGGATCATTTTTCATTGGCAATCGTTCGACATCCCCGATACAGAGAAGTAAGAATTGTCAATAAATACCGACTGAAACGCTATGAATTTACCTATGAGAAATTCATCTGGTATATAAATTTTACAAACAGATGTGGTAAGAATTAGGATAATTCAAACCACACCTGTATTTTCGGTGAGTGAAAGACCGATCAGACGGAAAAGTCAGTCCAATATAGTAACCGGAAAAAATATATTGGCCCTGAAAAATCCCTCTGATTATATCTTTACACTATAGAAAATAGTTCTTCAATTAAACACTTAACAAAAAACGCTATGGCAAAAACAGCGAAGAAGTCTGCTAAGAAAGCAGCAAAAAGACCGGCAAAGAAAGCCGCTAAGAAGTCAGCTAAGAAAGTTACCAAGAAGGTAGCTAAGAAATCAGCTAAGAAAGTAGCTAAGAAGTCAGCTAAGAAGTCAGCTAAAAAATCTGCAAAGAAAGCTGGCAAAAAAGCTGGTAAGAAGTCGGCCAAGAAAAAATCGGCCCGAAAACCGAACGCGGCGTTCATGGCGCCGTTGACTCCAAGTCCAACTCTTGGTGAAGTTGTAGGCTCCAAGCCTCTTCCCCGGACCGAGATCATCAAAAAGATCTGGACCTACATCAAGAAAAATGGTCTTCAGGATAGCAAGAACAAGAGAATGATCAACGCCGACGGAAAATTGAAACCCGTATTTGGTGGCAAAGACCAGATCTCCATGTTCGAACTAGCAAAAGTTGTAAACAAGAATGTGAAGTAGTATTAACTACCAACCATAAAAAAGCCTGAGTAACATCAGGCTTTTTTATTATTGTACCACGTCAGAATTGCTTACGCGTATGCCGTTCTCGACATTACGTACCCCGGCAACGTCCTCAACGATATCTTCCAGGACGCGCCTCGACTGCCTCCCAGGCATACTTCCCGAAAGCCTCACATCACCTTTGTCTATCCGGATCTCAACATCAGAGGCATCTATACCTCTTGATGAAACCTTCTCAACAATATCCTCAAGTATGCGTTCATCGGTTCGCTGATAGCTGCGCGGCCCCTTCCCCCGATGATCACGGGTTTGTTTGTTCTCCCCGGCTGTTCCCCTGCGGTTTCCGTGAACAGAGGCGTAGCCTCTATTCTGATCAAAGTCCCATCCCTGACGTCCAGCACCTTCGAGCGCATGATATCCCTTTCGATCACCTCCCCCTGCATCTTCCTGATACGGATCGTACCTGCTATAATCCGATCCGGGATATCCCATCCAGTCAGGAATGGTATTGCGATGCCCTTGTCTCGGATACTTGGCTCTCTTGAACGTATGTAGCATAGGCTGTTATTTTATTACCATTGAATAAAAAAACAATACCACACCAGTTTCACAGAAATTCAGGTATGGGTTTGACATTATCGCGGGCAACAATATATAAAAGCAAAACCGTCGAGTGTTACTCTATATCGAGAACAACATCTCCTCCTACGGGATAGCCCGTACAGGTGAGTACCCTGTTCCGGGCCAACTCCCGATCTGACAACACCTCATTAGACGACATCCAGATCCTGCCCTCGAGACATGTCGCTGCACACGTTCCGCATTTTCCTGCTTCACAACTGTAAGGGAGAAAAATATCACTTCGTTTGGCAACCGAAAGAATGGTTTCCGGATACTGCACATGAAACCGGAACTCCCGGTGTTGGTAGCGTATCGTTACCAGGTGTACGTCCTGATCAGGAGGGCGGACTCGGACAACAGGTTTTATGGTATCGAAAATTTCTCGTCGGATATTACCAGCGGGCACGCCCTCCGTTAGCAATGTGATAGAGATCATCTGCATATAAGAATGGGGACCGCATAGATAACAAAGCGTATCCTTTCCATAGGAGAATCTCTCCTGATTTAGAATTTCGGCGACGAGTCCCTTGTTTAACCTTGCCTCCAGAAGATTTTGGGCGTTGCTGAAAAAATACTTAACCATGAATCGGCTGGGAAACATTTTTTCAAGCTGCCGAAGTTCGTTGAGAAAGATTGTGCTATCACGAGTATGGTTGCTGTAAACCAAACGGACTGGCAGGGTGGTATCCTTAAACAAAACGGCTTTGATCAGCGCGATCACCGGTGTAATTCCGCTTCCTGCAGCGAAAAAAATAAGCGAATCGAACTTGCCGACATCGTCTGGAAGCGTAAACAATCCCGATGCACCTATTGTCAGGAGGACGGATCCTACATGGCATTCATCAAACAGAAAGCGTGAGAAGGCCCCGTTATCAATCCGCTTGACCGTTATTGTGAGTGGCTCATTTAGAAAATCACTTGATGAAATGGAGTATGACCTTCGTGCTTCTTTTGGATGGCCCGGAAACACCAGTGTCAGGAACTGCCCCGGCTTGTAGGTAAGTTTAGTTGGCCCCAGCGTCCTTAGGACGAACGATTTTGTATCGCGCGTCTCCTGACGGATTTGGATCACTTCAAGGTCCTGGTACTGATTCATTCGTAATAGCGGCGTGCCCAAAAATAACAAAAGAAGCCGACGTGCACGTAAACAAAAAAGGACACCACAATAGCAGTGTCCTTATGAAAGTGTGAGTACGCTTCCTTATTGTTTTACGAGTTGTATTTCACAATTTAGCTTAACCTCATCACCTACCAGCACACCCCCGGTTTCTAATGCGGTGTTCCAGTTCAATCCGAAGTCTTTTCTGTTGAGTTTCCCGGTAACGGTAAAGCCTGCCTTCATATTTCCCCAGGGATCCTTTTGCACACCGCCGAACTCCACATCCAAAACAACAGGCCGTGTCACGCCCTTTATGGTCAGATCTCCTTCGAGTGTTATTTCGTCACCATTCCGGCTGTAATTCGTTGACTTGAAGACAACGTCCGCGTTATTCTCCACATCGAAAAAATCGCCTGAACGCAAGTGTTCGTCCCGCTGTTCATTACCGGTAGTAATGGATTTCAGTTTTCCAACAAAGGTCACTTCTGCGTGCGAAAAACCTTCGTCTTTAGCATCGACTTCTACCGTGTAGTCCCGAAGAAGACCTGTCACATTGGTGATCATCATATGTTTCACTTTGAATGAAACTTCACTGTGGGCAGGGTCCAGCGACCATTTTGTTTTTGTTGTCGTTCCTGCCTGACTTTGGGTACTGCTCATATTCTTAATGGGTTAAAGTTGATAATAACAACCAGCTTTGCATAATGTTACCAAACACGCATAGTTATCTCGATTCGAAAAAAATCATTCCATATCGTGTTTAGCCAATAATATCTCCAGACCCCTAAAGCCGTTTATAAGAGGGTTTTATGGGGAACCAAATACTCCGGGTGGGAAGGGGTTACAACAAGCAACGGACGGTCTACTATGTGGTATATTTTTTCTTATTACCTGGTTAAAAAATAAATTGAAATATGAAAATCATATCAACCAGAACCCATGGGATAATGGATTATCTGATGGGTGTACTACTAATAGCCGCCCCATGGCTGTTTGGATTCGCGCGCGGAGGTGCAGAGACCTGGGTGCCAGTGGTGCTGGGTTTGAGCACAGTCGCATATAGTTTATTTACTGACTATGAGTTGGGTGTATCCAGGTCGATCCCGATGAAGACACACCTAACTATTGATATAGTCTCGGGTATATTCCTGGCTTTGTCGCCATGGATTTTTGGTTTCCATGAGTATGTCTATTTACCTCATCTGATACTCGGTATTGCAGAGATAGGTGCTGCGGCAATGACGAACCCAAAACCTGAGCATAGTAATGTCACAAATGAACGACAACATAAGCACGCTCACTAAGTCAAGATTACGAAACGAAAGAGGCCGGTTCTCCGGCCTTTTGCTTTCACGAATCCTTACTTCAACATTATCCCTGCAGCAAACCTTCCCGCATCTCCCTTTCTCGCCGAAAAAAAGTGAGCGTTGTTCTGAACTGTACAAAGGCCACCAACCTCTATGTTTGCCTCAGCTATCCCCGCATCTAGAAGCTGGATTTTGTTTGCCTTCCAAAGGTCAAGTTTTCCTTTGCCGGATGAGGTGTGCCGAATCAGATCGCCGGAGGACCCGAAGGTTTTCGTCACTTCAGCTATCACTTCTTCGCCAACTTCATATGAGCCCTGGCAGATTGATGGACCGATTCCTGCCAAAAGATGTCGCGGGTCTGTGTTGTAATTATCCTTCATTACACGAACCGTCTTATCAAGAATAGTAGCAACTGTACCTCGCCAACCTGAATGCACTGCCGCGACCACCTGATTAGCGGGATCGTATAATAGAATAGGTACGCAGTCGGCCGACATCACGGCAATACAGAGCGTGCTTTCAGTAGTAATAAGTGCATCCGTCTCCATCAACTCGTCTTTGGTCGTATCGGCGGTTACCGATACGATTCGTGTTCCATGGACTTGTGAGGGAAAGAACAACCTGTCTGAAGGAATGCCAATAGCTTCCGCGAGTTTTCGCCGGTTATTGTCTACGAAATTCTGGTCGGGATGACTTGAATAGCTCAAGGTAAAGGGTTCCCCATCGACGTCGCTTTGCCTGTCAGTAACAAAATGGTTGATGCCCGTCTGCGTACCGAATAGATCGAATTGCCAAAGGGGCAGTCTGTTTATGATGATATTATTCATCGGTTTCGCTTAAATGGGCAAGTTAAGATTAAAGCGATACGCGGGAAAAATTGCCTGACGGATTTACGAGTTGTTATATGGAATTCAATCGATCGAAATGATCTCCCCGTTGCATAAACACGGTTTGCAGACTGACAGTTTTATTTGTTCAGAACTAGATCTTGATGAGACTCAGAGTAAGAAAGAGTTTTTCAGCCTGACCGGACGCGGGTAGAAATTCTTTCCGTTTTACTTGCGCCCTATACGTGTCACTGGTGTCCTCCCCATAAAAAATCTCTAATTCATTTCCGGGGTGGATGGCTCCGGTTGAATTGACGTAAAGCCCAACCTCGATTTCGTTTCCGGAAAGAAAGGATTTGAATGCTTTGGAATCGTCTTCTTTAATCCACACGTAACGCATTGCCGAAGATTGGTTTTGGCAGTGTGTGTAAAAATTCTATGCCAGTCACGCTTGAACACATCCGTTTGAACCACCTGTGGCTTAGGGTAAGACCATATCGCAAGTCGGCGACATTCACGTAGCGAAAAAAAACTTTGTTCAGCGAGAAAAAAAACCTTCCAGATTCAGACTTTTATCTTAAATTCAAATCTATTAAAGTCTGATGATGTTACCCCGGGAGGATAAGGAAGTTCAGGAAGTACGATTGTCGATGGAAAGGATCATTGATCTGGTCCGCGGAGTTAGAAATAGCCTTATAAGTGATTTCCTGATCGAAGGAAACGTTAAGTCCTGGTTTCTTGAACAATACGGGAAAGATTTGAGCAAGGTGAAAGCCGAATTCCTGAAAAGAGACCTCAAAGACCTGCAGAATTCTCCCATTGACCTTTCGCATTACGGTTCACTCATCAAGCAGATCCAGAACCTCAATTCCGCTTCACTGGCCACTACGCACAGGGATCTGTTCCATAAAGAGCTGGACCGGATTTTCAAGAAATACAATTATTGATTGGGTTCGCAACTCGGGGAGCAGTATCCATACCGTTGGCCGGTTGGACTACAGTACGATTTGTTCGGATATGCCCTAAAATAAATATCCCCAGGATCCTGGACCCCGGGGATATTTACTGTCTATAGTTGTCTTTAATCTTGATCAAAGGTATGGTCAACGCGCTGATAATCCATAGCCCAATCGACAACCTGCAAAATGAGGGGATATTTGGAACATGGTCAGGATACTTAACCAAAACATACTCTCATTATTATTTCTTAATACGGAATCCTGCCCGCGCGACTTTCCTGAAAACATTTCCACCCGGAGAAGTTTCTGGCAGCAGCCCTTTTGTGTGAAGGGTTACCCTGTATATTTGATACACTTAAACAATCGTTATGGACGACTTGCTCGCGGCCAGATTGCAAATGGCGCTGTCTCTGGGTTTCCATATCATCTATGCCTGTATCGGTATGGTGATGCCATTCTTTATGGCTGTATCCCATTTTAAGTGGCTCAAAACACGTCAACCAGTTTACCGTGATCTCACCATAGCCTGGAGCAAGGGCGTGGCTATCTTCTTCGCTACGGGCGCCGTATCGGGAACAGTTCTCTCGTTCGAGTTGGGCTTGCTCTGGCCGGAATTCATGCGACATGCCGGACCAATTTTCGGAATGCCTTTCTCGCTCGAAGGAACCGCCTTCTTTATCGAAGCCATTGCGCTGGGTTTCTTTCTCTATGGTTGGAATCGTTTCAATCCCTGGTTTCACTGGTTCACCGGAGTTATCGTCGGCGTTTCCGGACTCGCTTCGGGCATCCTCGTGGTTGCGGCAAATGCATGGATGAACAGCCCCGCCGGATTTGACTTCGTTGACGGACAATACCTTAACATCGACCCTATCGCGGCTATGTTCAATGACGCATGGCTCTTTCAGGCACTGCATATGACCCTGGCCGCGTTCGCTGCTACCGGATTCGCCGTTGCCGGTGTACATGCCTGGCTAATTCTGAAAAACAAAAACAAAGAGTTTCACACCAAAGCGTTTCGAATCTCTGTCGCGTTTGCAGCAGTTGCCGCCATCCTTCAGCCAATAAGCGGAGACCTTTCGGCGAAGGATGTGGCCAAACGGCAGCCGGCTAAACTTGCCGCAATGGAGGCGCTTTTCAAAACCGAAAAATCGGCCCCCCTTCTGATCGGGGGACTGCCCGATGAAAAAAATCAGCGTGTCGACTATGCGATCGAATTGCCCGGCATGCTGAGTTTCCTTGTACATGGCAACTTCCACGATGAAGTCAAAGGGCTGGATACTATTCCTCCCGAGAATCATCCGCCCGTGTTAATAACTCATATCGCCTTTCAGATAATGGTTGGGATCGGAATGTTTATGGTGCTTCTCGCCATTTTATACGCCATCAGCTTCAAAAAGAAAAGCTGGCGCGGGAAACGATGGTTCCTTCTGCTTTTTGCCATTGCCACGCCTTTGGGATTCATCGCCGTCGAAGCTGGCTGGACAGTTACCGAAGTAGGCCGCCAACCCTGGATCATTCACGGCATTATGCGAACCAGCGAGGCCGTAACTCCAATGCCGGGAATTCAGTATTGGTTTTATATCTACACCGGCATCTATGTCATGCTTAGTGTAATCGTCCTCTTCCTGCTTATGCGACAGATTCGAATGGTGCCCGTGATCCACGACAAGTCATCACCTTCAACCCTCGCTTAAAATGGATATCGTTGTAATCGCGTACCTATGGTTATCGATTCTTCTTTACCTGCTACTGGGTGGAGCAGATTTCGGCGCGGGTATCATTGAAATGTTTACTTCGCGGAAGAACAGAAAACGCACCCGCACAACACTTTATCACGCCATCGGGCCGATCTGGGAAGCGAATCATATGTGGCTGATCATAGCCATCGTAATTCTGTTCGTTGGCTTTCCGGAAATCTACAGCCAGATGTCGGTGTCGCTTCACATTCCGTTAGCCATCATGTTACTCGGTATCATCGCCCGGGGTACCGCTTTTATCTTCCGGCATTACGACGCGGTAAAAGACAAGTCGCACACGATCTATAACAGAGTCTTTATTTCTTCGAGTTTTATCACACCCTTGTTCCTTGGTATTCTGGCAGGCAGTTCCGTTTCAGGACACATCAAACGCGATGCAACAAATTTCGCTGACGCCTATGTCTTCGGATGGCTGAATTTGTTCTCTGTCAGCGTCGGATTCTTCACGGTGGCGTTGTGTGGATTTCTCGCTGCCGTATATCTTATCGCTGAAGCCGATGACGAATCAGATAGAAAACGATTTGTTCGCAAGGCCGGATTCATGAATCTGGCATCGTTTCTTGCCGGAGCAGTGGTGTTCCTGGCCGCAACTATAGACGGAATCCCCTTATTTGATTGGGTGTTCGGAAACATCATAAGTATCCTCGCAGTCGTGATTGCAACCGCTTCACTTGTCTTATTGTGGTACTTTGTGGGAAGGAATTCCATTTGGATACCCCGTATTCTCGCCGGCGTACAGGTCACAATGATTCTTCTTGCCGTGACGTACGCGCACTACCCGGATTTTATTCTGATGCAGGAAACAACGTTATCTCTGCACAACCAGGCTCCGGAACCTGCCATAAACGCATTGGGCTGGGCGCTCTTGATTGGAAGCATTTTTATTCTTCCCGCACTTTTTTATCTGTATTACAGCTTTAAGTCCATCGAAAGAACAGACGCGGCCACTGACTAACGAAGTCAGAGATTTTCTTTTATTTTTTGCTCGATCTTTTCCTTTGTAAGGTAGCCCGTATGAGACCATACTTGCTTTCCGTCTTTGTACAAATACATTGTGGGAAGCGCATGCACCGAGAGTTCGTCAACGAGGATTGAATTTGCGTCGGCATCTACCTTCAGGAGCGTCATCCGTCCCTCGTACTCATGCTTCAGCGTCTCAAAATACGGCGCCATTCGTTTACAGGGGGCGCACCACTTCGCGTAAAAGTCAACCAGCACCAGATTATCGCCTTCCACACTTTTACGAAAACTATCGACTGTCATACCGGCGGAAGAGTCTTCCAGTTTTACTACCGGTTTTTTCGTGCCATTCCACGCCATCATTCCCCCCTTCAGCTCGTAAACTTCTTTGAAACCGCTTCGCCTCATATAAGCCGCAGCTTTGGCACTACGGCCTCCCGACAAACAATACACAAACACGGGCTTTGATTTATCGAGGGAACCGACGTGGGACTTAAAGTCTCTGGAGTTTATATCATAATTCATCGCCCCTTCGATATATCCCTTTCGGAATTCGCCCTGGGTCCTCACATCCAGTAACTGAGGCGTATTCTCCGAGTCAAGAATTTTTAAAAATTCATCCGGCGAAAGTTCGGAGCCCTTTTGCGCACACGCAACCGACGCGATATTCAGAATAAAAAACAGGCATAAAAATAACCGCCGTATCATCATAAGGTCAACATTACTTTGGATCTACAAGCAAATTAGTGGTTTAGTTCCAACCCAGATTTCTTATAGCTATTTTTTTGGATGTATTGAGACAAGTGATTCGTAAGGGGTACCAATCAGGCGCACTTTATATACGTGGTTTACGCCCTTCATTTTTACAATGCGTTTTTCGCCCTCATCTCCCCGACCTGACAGCTGCACGACTTCATCCGAAGCGATGAAACTGTTATTGAGCTTTTTGGTGCTGTTTTGAATGCGTGCCGCGATGTTAACGGCAAGCCCCATCACGCTCAAGTGGCTTTTTTGTCCTACCAACACCTCACCCACGATCACCTGACCGCAGTGTACGCCGATGCCAATATCCAACCGCATTCCGAAGTACGAATCCAGGTACGTCTCATTGAATTTACCAAACTCCTCAATGATCTCATAGCCTGCATCAATCGCCTGTGCGGCTGCAGTGTTGGTGTTGCAGTTCATCCCGAATACAGCATAAAATCCGTCACCCGACGTATCAATAATTATTCCCTGATGTCTTTTAATGATGTCGTTAAAAATAATATATGATCCGCGCATCACATGGATCACGTCATAAGGAAGATACGTTTCTACGAATGGAGTGAAATTGCGTATATCGAGAAAAAAAAGAACCAGTTCGCGTTTCTCACCGAGTTTACAATGCTCATCGGTAATTTTTTTCTTTATCGGATTGGCCAGGTCAGTCTGATCCAGAATGATTCGTTTTATTTTGACGGGGCCGCGGTTAACCCCGGTCTGACAGGCCAGCCGGATCTTCGGCGGAAACGGAACTAACTCGCGCAGACTGGCTTCAGCTTCATTCACCGGCGTGAGGCCTTCCATGCCTTCGACCACCATTATCCGGCAGGTTGAACATTCGGCGTTTCCGCCACATGCATGAAAGTGTGGAAGACCGGCCTCCAGAGCCGCATCCAGAATAGTTTGATTCTGTTTTATCCCAATTTCTTTCTCGCCCAGAAATTCAATTTTCTGATCCTGCAGGTCAGACATGCTTCACCGTTTTTAAAACGAACGTCTAAAATCGGATACCAGCAGTAAGCGTAGTTGCTCGCTAAACCCTTTTTTCATCCTCGCCCATGCCCTGAATCATGTCGCGGATAGCTTGAAGTGGAATAACAGACTCTGGCCTGCCTGTACGGATGATTTTCCCATCCTCCAGAACGAATACCTTCGTACTGAGCCGGCAAACCTCAATGATATCATGACTTACCAGAACGGTGGTAAAACCGTAGCGTTGATGAGCCTCCAGAATGTATTGCTGCATTCGCAGGCGTAATTCTGTATCCAGTGCGGCCAGGGGCTCATCTAACAGCAACAATGTAGGTTTCCTTGCTATGGCCCGCGCGAGTGCGACACGTTGTTTCTGGCCGCCACTCAATACGTGGGGCCTCCTGTCGCGTAACGCATGTAATTCCATCAACTCAATTAACTCATCTGCGACGGAAAGGGATTGTCCGGGGGCGAGGCCATACCGGATGTTCTCTAAGACCGACATATTCGGAAACAAAGCGTAATCCTGAAACACAATACCAACGCTTCGCCGTTGAGGGGGAAGGTTAATCTTTTTTCCGGGATCATACCAGATGTCGCCATTTATCGAGATACTTCCATCATCAGGTTGAAGAAGCCCGGCAATCATCCGGAGAACACTGGTTTTACCTGCGCCGGACGGACCATATAAGGTAACCATATCTCCTCGTTCGACCGATATGTTTATGTCGAGGGGAATTGTTCCCGTAGCACCAGACAATCTTCTGCGAAGAAAAATATTCGTCATATGCTGCTTTTGTTCAGAAGACGTTGATTGATCAGATAAACCGAAACAAGCAGAATAAACGAAAAAAGTAAAAGAATTACACTGTATGTATTCGCCTTGCCGTAATCCATCGCCTCCACGGCGTCGTATATCGCGACGGAAACCACGCGCGTTTCGCCGGGAATATTTCCACCGACCATGAGCACCACGCCAAATTCGCCAACGGTATGTGCAAAAGTTAGAATACATCCGGTCAGGAACGACGCCTTCATGTTCGGCAATTGTACCTTAAGCAATGTAGTCCACCTGCTCTTCCCCAAGGTATATGACACTTCGGTCAAGGTTGACGGCAACATACGAAACCCGGTGAGCAGCGGCTGAATCATAAAAGGCAGGCTGTATATAATCGATGCAACGATCAGTCCTTCGAAGGTAAAAACCAGTCGTAAATCAAAATACTGATCAAGAAATTTACCGAGGGGGTTGCCCGGACTGAAAGCCATCAATAGATAGAAACCTATCACCGACGGCGGCAGTATGAGTGGGACGCTGACCAGGGCTTCTATAAGAAATTTCAGACGAAACGACGAGATGGCCAACCACCAGGCCAGTGGCAGACTGAATATCACGAGCAATACGGTAGTTACCGCTGCGAGTAGAAAGGTCAACAAAAACGGCCCCGGTTCCAGCATTATCTCAAAGGGTGTTCAGGAAACCAAAGTACATTAAAATTTTCCGTGAGCCCTCCTGGCTAAAAAAAGATGCGAAGTCCTTCACGGCATTGTTTTCCCTGGCGTTACGAAGGATCACAAAGCCTTGCTCAAGGGGTTGGTGACTATCCTTGGGGATCAAAAAGTAGCTTCCGTCATACCGTTTCATTGCAGGAGAAAGTGCGATAGACAAGGCAATCACTCCGGCATCGGCGGCGCCTGTGGTAATAAACTGCGCTGCTTGTGAGATGTTTTCGCCGTATACCAGCTTGGGTTTTACGGTATCGTACAGTTTGAAATGAATCAACGATTCGGTAGCGCGTTTACCGTAAGGTGCGTGCAACGGATTGGCTATGGCAACTTTCCGGATTTTGGGATCAGCCAGAATCGCGATGCCCTTTTCGGCAGTATCCATCCGGTTCGACCATACCACCAGTTGACCTTCGCCGTACCGGACAACCTCGCCAGTGCAATGATTCTGCTGCTGCAACTGCTCAGGATAAACAAGGTCAGCAGAGAAAAAGATATTGAATGGAGCCCCCCGCCTTATTTGTTCGTAGAGCTTCCCTGAAGATCCGTAGGTTACCTGAACGGTGGCCGCGGGATGAGTTTGTTTATAAATAGTAATTATCGAATCCAGGGCAAACTTAAGATCGGATGCAGCGGCAATCAGGACTTTTTGGCCATAGGCCGGCCCGTTGTGATTCGCCAGAAGGCCGATCAACAGAATGCTAAACAGGTACGGCAGGCGAATCACAAGGGTAAAAATAGCAAGAACTGGTACATTCGCCATTAGTTGCCAATGGCAGCAGTCAAACACTTGGTAATCCGCCGCCGGTGATGCATCTTCCGGTCTGAAGAAAGATACCATGCCCAAATTCATCGAACTGACGATCGCGGAAGAAGACGCCGTAAAAACTGAGATTGTGAACGTCGACTGCATCGGCAGGGTGTATCCAAGCCCGCAAAATTCCCGCACCAGTATTGTTGAACTGAATTACCACAGCATCAGCGATGCACCGGTCTATCTCGAGGTTCAAATGCCGTACGAGCGCCTGCGGTTATTCTTTATCGAGCCCTGAAGCACGCTTCGTATGCGGACGTTGCCTTTTTTGAGGCTTCTGTAATCCTATCCTGTTCGCCCTAAGGCAGTCTAACCCGGCGTTTTCCGACCTCACCTGGACACCTTACATGTGATTTGTCAACATTGGCCATGAAAATCGCCAAAAAGAATCTTCCGGCTGGGTGATTTTAGTTACAGATTCCCGCCAGGGTGGCTGATACCTTTACAAAAAAATGAAAAAGAATATGGGTTCCGCTGACCGGATTATCAGGATGATAACGGCAGCTGTATTCGTGGCGCTTTCGCTTACCGGAATTGTAACCGGCACCACATCTTTCATTTTAGCCGCTGGGGGAATATTACTGGGAGTAACGAGTTTTTTCGGCTTCTGCCCGCTATATGATCCAATGGGGATATCCACCATGCGGGAAGACCATGATATTAAACACGATGGAGTCGATTAAAATTTATTACAAGGAATGCTCAGAAACAGATCTTGAGCGATTCCAGGAAGAAGGGGGTATAATCATTGATGTCAGAACGCAGGCCGAATTTCTCGCCGGTCACGTCGAGGGTGCTATTAATATCCCTCTCGACAAACTGCTGAAAAATCTGTATCGGCTACCCAACAAGCATCAACCTATCATCACCTGTTGCACTTCAGGTATGGATAGTGCCTCCGCCAAGGTATTGCTGGAATCACTCGGATATACCCGGGTTTGCAATGGCGGGAGTTTCAAACATTTACATGACAAATTACTATCATATGGACCTTCATCAGTATAACGTAACGGTAACATGGACCGCAGACCGCAAAGGCATCATGTGCTCGCCCGAACTAAGTGGCGCCACTTTACAAGGCGGGTGCCTTGAAGTCGCGACGCCACCACAGTTTCCAAAAGGCATGGCGGGAATCTGGTCACCGGAGCACCTGTACACAGCAGCGATAAGCAGCTGTCTTATGACCACCTTTCTGGCCATTGCCGAGAATTCCAAACTTGACTTTGTTTCATTCAAATGTGCTTCTACCGGAAAACTCGAACAGGTGGACGGAAAATTCCGAATGACCGAAGTAGTTCTTGATCCCGTAGTTGAAATAACCGATCCGGAACAGCGCGAGAAAGCACTCCGGGTGCTTCATAAGGCAGAAGCTAATTGCCTGATCTCAAACTCTGTTACGGCAAAAGTTAGTATGAATCCGGTAGTTGAAATTCTCGAATTTCAAGCTTAAAAGCGGAGCAGATCAGGCGGAAGTTCACAAGCAATTGTGAACTTCTTTTATTCCTGCTGCCATGCTGCGGCCTGCGCTCGCAAAAAGGCAATGCGATCCTGCCAGTAATCCGCCTTCGTTTCCTCAAGAAACTTAACCGCTTCATTGAGTGTTTTTCGCGCCTCGGAGTACTGACCACGCGCGACAAGCAAATTCATCCGCGTTTCAAAATACCAGAATTCTTTTTTGAGGCGAAGGGCATGATCCACCAACCTGAGCCCACGGGCAAATTGCTGACCAGTCCTCAAAAAGTAATACGCTGCTGCGCCCATACTTTCGTGATCTTTGCTTTCATCGGCTAGAACGGAAACTTCCTGTTCAATATGGTCCCTAGTCAATGTTTTTATCTCAAATTGAACCGCCGTGTTCTCCCATGCCAGAATGAGATGCAAACTATTCCCGACGATTTCGGGAATAATCGTTAACGTTTCAAGGTAAGGATATGAGGTTGCCTTGGCGGAAAACCGTACCGCTTCATTCGCTACGTCGTAATCCTTTTCCTCGACATAGAGTCGGGACGTGTCACTGTTCAGCATGACCGTCCAGGTCTTTTCGTTTGGGATCGTAACGAGTATATAACTGCCCGACTTAATATTTTTTCCAGCCATAGAAACATCGCGATCAAAGGAAATGAGGGTAGCCGGGCCCCCGCCTGTCCGCCAAAGCTGACCAAAAGGTACCAATCCACCCATTATGGTTCGCCCGCGCACGGATGGTCTGCCATACCGGATATCAAAATTGGTGTACCCGACCTGTTGCTTAATTTCTCCGATTGGGCTGAGGGAAGGCAACCGGATCTGCGCTTCGCTGGAAATAAACTTTCCGCCGACCAGTAACAGAAAAAGGAATACGATTTTCATTTTTTTATTCTAAAGATGGGGGATTTCAATACGGCCAGGGGTTAACAGCTTGTTAATCCTCTTCAGCGACGTGAAAAATCAACAGAACTTTATGTTCAAAAATCCGGTTTTGCCGAGTAATATTGGATTATGGAAATTCTGCATAAGGAAGTCAGAAGTAAAGGTGCGTTCTATATCGAAGAAGATGGGAAAAGATTGGGCGAAATGGCGTATTCCCGATATTCAGATGGGCACATTACGATCGATCACACCGAAGTTGACGATGCTTTGCGCGGCAAAGGTGCCGGAAAACAAATGCTAACTCGTGCTGTTGAGTGGGCGCGCGAGAACAACGTTCGTATTACCGCGGTGTGCAGCTTCGCCCACTCGCTTTTTGAGAAAATCTCCGACTTCGAAGACGTCTGGGAGAAAAACTAAGGAGGCACCAGTTTAAATAGGCTGGCCTTCCAGGATCTCAACCTCAACGCGGACATTCTTCTTGGCGTTCACGCCGTTCCTATCGAACAGGGGACGCTTTCCACCCCATGCTTTGATTTCGATCCGATCAGAGGAAATGCCATTGGCAACGAGATAATCGCGAATGATCTCCGCGCGATGTCTGGACAAATCCCTGGCGGAACCGACAGATGTAGCCGAACCTTCTAACGAGAAATAATTCTTCTCCGGACCCATGTGAATGATCTTGCCGTTATAGTTGCCGTTTGTGTGGCCATGGAGACGAATCTTATAGTCAGGACCTTCCTGCATAAGCTGAAGCAGGCTGTTCAGTTCATAACGTGATTCAGGTAACATTATGCTGGCGTCGTTGTAGAAATAAACGTTGTACAACGTAGCAATGTCGCCTTTGTAATACCGCACCAAGTCAAAATTCACCACGATAGTTGTCCCCATCAAATCGATATAAGGCTTTACTGTGTCGGCCAGAGGAACCGGATAGTTGAGTTCATATTGGAGTTTCCGATAACCGAACGCTTCACAAATTAGCGTTAGCTGGCCTGACTGACTTTTCGGATCGGGAAGCAACAAGTACTCATTCCCTTTAACATCCGTAAGGTCCCTGGAGCGTTCCGTATCGACGACCTTGACCGTACCATCGACGATGCGATTGTTTCTCGCATGATATAAGCTTAGAAAAACTTCGGTGTTTCCAAGCGTCATCTTCTCGTGTTGCACGATTTCATCATTATCCGTTACGACAATTGAATCTGCGACCGATGGCGAGGTTACTGAATCAGAAGATACCGTCTCCTTCTGCGCTGCTTCATTATTACTGGTCTCAGGTGAACCATTTGACTCGGCTGAATTCGCAACAGGTTCATTGGGAGATTCCCGTTTCACAATATCGCCTGAGACAACGCGTACCCATGCATCTGAGAATTTGCTGTTCTTTCGAACCTTGTTCATTTCTACCAGTGAACCCTTGAGATTGTCAAAATATGACAGGTAAACCAGGAGAAGTTTACTCCTTTCATGATAGCCATACTTTGGCTGATAACCATCTTTTTCAATACTGACTGTGAAAGACTTTGCAAGACTTTCCTGGGAAGGTGCATAGGCGCCAACAACGAGATAATAGCCGGGATCAAGATTGTCATGTGACTGTGCGGATAGTACGGTAACACACATCGTGAGCGCCGCGACGAGCGCAATTTGGAGTAACGTTTTCATAGGTACAGGTCAGGAGTAAACAATATTATCCAAAAAAAGGGAAATACCCAAAAAATCAGGTTGGCTTATTCTCTTGATTATCAGTCTCTGCCGAGGCAAACCGTTCCCGCAGGAAACCAAGTCCATAACCCCATAGCTGAAGCCACGCCGAAGGAACAGACAGGATGGCAACCTTCAGGCTATTGTTACTCAACCATGAATGAAAAAAAATTGCAATGAGATAGAATGCAAGTATGCCCAGTCCAAGAAAGAACAGGGGCACATAAAGAAAGGGCAGGATGAGCAAAGAGGAAACACTGATTACAAAAAGTGCAGGGAACCAATGAGTGGCCTTCACTTCTTCCGGGAAAGCCTTTCCAACCAGAACGCGTCCGCGGCCGAAATTGAAGACCTGGTCGTAAAAGCCACCGAAGGATGTTCTGCGTTTGTGAAAGACATAGGCTTCGGGAATGAGGCCGACTTTGAAACCGCTGTTACGCATCCTGATGGAGAACTCGATGTCTTCGGCGAACCGATCAAACCGGAATCCCTGTGTTTTCTCGTAGACCGCTCGTGAAATCCCCATGTTGAAACTCCGCGGCTGAAACCAGCCCAGTCTTTTTTTACCACCACGTATACCACCCGTTGTGAGAACCGAGGACATGGTGTAACCCATCGCTCGTTGCAGGGTGGTAAAACTTTCATGAGCCCGGTCCGGTCCGCCCCACGCATCCCATTTATTAATCTCAAGTGAACGTTCAACCTGCGCGAAATACTCAGGCGGAATAATACAGTCCGAATCGAACACTACAAAATACTCACCGGCAGCGTGACTGAACCCGAAATTCCGGCTGGGTCCGGGTCCCGAGTTTTGTTTGAAGAAATACTTGATCTTAAGTCGATCCGCGTAGCGTTCCACGACAGCGTCACTTCTCACAGTAGATCCATCCTCAACGACAACGACCTCAAAATTCTTATGGGATTGATGATGGAGGCTTTCAAGCAGCTCGTCCAGTTCCTGAGGTCGGTTGTAAACGGGAATAATAACGGAAAACCGAGGCTGGTTCATGGTGATCACGCAACGTCGAGGCCGCGAAGATTTTTTTGCTGATCGAACCCGACGCGGTCGATTATCAGATAATCGCGTCTTGCTACAGTTTGAATAGCAAAGAGTTCAGCGAGAAACCCGGTCAGAAAAAGTTGAACACCAATAATTACGGCGACGAGCGCGAGATAAAACAAGGGTTGTTCCGTGATGTCGCGCTTCATTGGGATCTGATCGAAGTAAAGCGATTTTATCTTCTCGTAAAAAAGCTTCACGGTAAAAATAAATCCTACCAGGAAAGACATTACTCCCAACGAACCAAAAAGGTGCATTGGTTTACGTCCGAAACGTCCCACGAAGGTAATGGACAATACATCGAGGAGGCCGGTCATGCGCGACAAACCAAATTTCGTTCGTCCGTACTTGCGTTGATTATGCTGAACAACCTTTTCACCAATTCGGGTGAACCCGGCCCATTTTGCGATTACCGGAATGTATCGATGCATTTCACCGTAAACGTTGATATTTTTAACCACTATGTCCTGATATGCTTTCAACCCACAATTGAAATCATGCAGTTTTATGCCGGAGATCAGTCGCGTAATCCGGTTAAAAAATTTAGACGGAATAGTTTTCGTGACCGGGTCGTGGCGCACCTTTTTCCATCCCGACACCAGGTGGTATCGTTCGGTGAAAATCATCCGGTACAGTTCCGGAATTTCATCAGGACTATCCTGCAGGTCGGCGTCCATAGTGATAACCACTTTGCCACGCGACGCGCGAAAGCCTGTTTGCAACGCAGCCGACTTGCCAAAGTTGCGATTGAAACGGATGCCCTTGAAGCGCTCATCCTGCTCGCTGATCTGCTGGATATGTTTCCATGTAGAATCAGTACTGCCATCATCAATAATTATCACCTCATAGGAAAAGCCGTGTGCTTTCATCACACGGCTTATCCATTGACAAAGTTCGGGGATCGATTCTTCTTCGTCCTTTGCAGGTATTATTATTGAGATATCAGGCGTTGCAAGCATCCGTTTATATCGCCATATCAGGGCTTTTCTTTTGCGTAAAGATAGTGACTATAAGCCCGACTATCACAGAAACAATGATACCACCTATAAGACCCATTACGAGCATCATTTCAGGTTTCATGAACATACTGCTGAACTGCATTGCCTGCTCAATCTGGGCATCAGACATTCCCTGTTTCTCAAAAGCTTCAAGCTGTTGATCCTTTATGGCGTCAATAAAGCCAGCGTCGACGAATTTGATATAGATGTACGTGAAAACCGAGCCGATAGCACCCGAAACAAGGCCATACCAGAAAGCAATTCCGACACCCTGCCCATAGCTCATATAGCCATCGCCATTATCTTTGAAATACTTGTGAGCCAGCACGACAAGTACGATAACAAAGATCCATGAGACGTACTGAGACGGGCCCTGCATGTTCATGCCTGTCACGGACATTACGAGAAACCAGGCAATTGATACAACGGCGCCGATGAGGCCATAGCGTACTCCTGCCGAACGTGGTGTTACTGTTGTGGTTTGATCTTGTTCCATAAGTTACTGTGGTTGGTTAGTTTTTCTTAAAATAACTGATAAGATTAGACTAATGAAAAAGCCGATCATCATGCCCTGGGCAAAATGGGTTATCACTAAAGTCGAAATGTTGGTCGCAGGGAGTTGGGCCAAATTACGCTCATAGGTCTCTTTTCCAATTCTGGCCCGTGCAAGATCCTCGTCCGTGAACTTCTGCAGGTACACCGTCATCTCACGAACGTAGTCCGAAACGAAATTGGATTCCAATGTTCCGAATACCCACAATCCCAAACCCGCTACAGTCGACGCCACCACCACCACAACAAAACTTGAGAACAGTCCTTGCCAGAAATACAACAATCCCTGCTGATGATAATCCCTGAACTCCTTCAAGGTAAAGAAAATGAAAATACCAAAAAGCAGAATCCTGAAATCGAAAAAGGGAGCGATAAGGAATGGATGTCGGCCGACATAATAAAGAATAACCAGCACGATCGTAGCCAGCAGTCCTGCGACCAATCCATTCCTTATGGATACCCTCAAGAGTGGCGACCCCTTCATAATGACGGATCAATCCAGTGTTTGCCGTTATTGAACACCGCTAGAGCCTTGCCTTCCAACTCTTTACCCCACCATGGCGAATTGCGCGACCGTGAGCAATTGCTCTTTTCATCAAGACGCCATTTCGCCTCCGGATGAAATAACGTAAGATTCGCTGGCTCACCTGCTTCTATCTGATGCGATGTCAGCCCCAGTAACTTCCTCGGCGCCTCCGTCACTTTCGCGATAAGTAATTCGAGATCAACCCCCTTCGACAAGGCTGAGAGATTTGCCCCGAAAGTCTGGAGATTCGTTATTCCAACGTCAGCCGCGTCGAATTCCGTATTTTTAGACTCTTCATCCTGCGGAAGGTGTCCTGAACAAATCACATCGATGGTTCCATCCTTCAATGCCTTGACGATTGCGTCGTTGTCGGCTTTTTCCCGGAATGGTGGATTGACCTTGAAGTTCGGATCAAAACTTTGAAGAGAGCTGTCGTCAAAAAGTGGCTGATAAGCTGTGATATCGCAGGTGACGTTTAATTTCTTTTTAGCCGCGCGAATCAAATCAAAGGCTTTGCCGGAAGACATCCGCGCGAAATGAAGACGCCCTCCTGCATAATTTAGCAGTTCCAGATTCCGGTTCACAATGATATCTTCGGCAATACGGGGAAGACCTTTCAGCCCAAGCATCGTGCTGTTCACCCCTTCATGCATCTGACCAAACATGTTGAGCCAGATATCTTCCGGATGATCGATCAGCAAGCCTCCAAACTTCTGAAGATATTGAAGTGATTTCAGGACGATGTCCGTGTGCCAGATCGTCTTTAATCCGTCGGTAAACCCTACGGCTCCTGCGTGATGCAGGTCGATCATTTCCGTCAGTTCTTCACCCTTGTTGTGTCTTGTCACCGCTGCCAACGCATGAATCTGAACCAGTCGGTTCGGGTTGCCACCGGTAACATAGCTGATTTCATTTTTTGTCTGAATCGCGGGTGACGTGTTGGGAAGTATGGCCAACTCTGTGAACCCGCCCTGCATCGCCGCCTCGGCCCCGCTTCGAAGATCTTCTTTATGCTCCAGCCCCGGATCCGGAATTGACGCGCCCAGATCGAACCAACCCTGGGAAAGAACCATACCCCGGGCCTTAATCAGCTTATCGTTGGAGAAATTCTTTTCACCGATGTCCTGAATCTGGCCGTTGTTGATCAGTACATTGATTTCCCGACCGTTCCAGGAAGACCCGGGACTAACAATTCGCGCGCCTTGGATTAATACTTTCATTCAAACAGGTTAACAATTGAGACGGAAACCAGTCAAACCGGTGCGAGTTTACAAGAAAATAGGCTTTGATGTGAGAAATCCAGGGAAAGAAAAACGCTTTTCCACTGTCTTTAAGGTTGTTTAGCGCTCCGGCTGCATTCGACATAGGTTACCGTTGGATATGAGCCACCCGTTTACTTAAGAAACCGGATTAATAAAACTTCGGCCGCAAGAAACAGCAAAGCCAGCATAATCGCATATTTCCACAGTGGGGTACCCAAATATCGCTCCTTTATTTCGTTACCAAAAGAATCCGTGTCTGAGGATTCGAAAAAACGAATGTTGCTACCACCAAAGAAAGACACTATTTCATTTTCACCAAGCTGAGCCATCAGGGACTCCTGACGATCGGGGTTGAAAGCCAGCAGATCGATGGTATCGCTGGCAGCAACCACATTGTAAAAGCCGGATTTCACGGTATGCCGGGGAATGTCGAGAACGACTTGCTGACCTACGCGGCGCTGACCGGGAATAATTTCCTCGTCGCTGATCAGTTTGATTTGTTCGTCATCGGTGAGCGAGTCGACACGCAAGGTTAGCAGGTTTTCCCTCAGTTGGTAATAGAGCTTTTGTTCGCTGCGTTTACTGGTTGTAGCCACCCTGTACATCACGGGAACGAATAACGCATGATTATAAAAATCGGTGTACGATGGCTCCAGCGGTGACGCCATCACAAAAAGAGTCCCCTGGCCAGAAAATCGGCTCAGAAACGGTTTATCATTTTTGAATTGCAGGATCGCAGAACGGTCTGTACCCCAATCGACTACGGGAAGTGCCTTTGGCATAACCATCGAATTGGATCGTTCCTCAAATACGTTTTCAAAGAAAGGATTCGAATACTCGGGTCGTTCCAGGTCTTGCATTGCCCGTGACGAGACACGGCTGAATACGGGGAGTTGAAGAAATGATTTCATACTTGCCTCATCGGGCTCTTTTCCAGGAATCAAGAACACAACCCCATTACGGTTCAGGTAATCGCGAAGCGCAAACTGGAGCGGCTCATCAATGTTGTCGAGGCTGTTGATGACCACCAGATCGGCCTCGGCAAGCGTACTGTAATTGAAGTTTGATACGGGTGAACTACCGAAAGAAAATATCTCCTGATTGCCATATACTTTCTCGATCGGTGTAATCTTATCCGAATTTTTTATTTCGATTACCCGGATCTTGTCACGGTAATTGAGGCTGAAAAAAAATTCATTATCAAAACTTACAGGGAAGTCATTAAAGGTCAGGCTGGCGCGATTGAGCCCGCCGAGTCGTGTGGTCAAATCGAAGGCTGCTTCGCTTATCCCCCCAGCCGGCACGGCGATGGTCGTGGCCCCTGCCTGGATACCATTGAGATTAAGTTTTACATTGAGCTGTTCAACATTCTGTTTACCATCATTCCTGACTTTGGCTCGAAGTACGTTTCTCTCGCCGCTGGAGGCCAACGGATTATCGAGATAAACGGTATCGACAAAAACATTGGCGAGCTCATCGAATGTAATGGGGACAATATGCCAGCTGAACGCAGAATCAGTATCCAGTGGGTTGGGGGCACCTAAGGTACTTTTCTGGAAATCTGAAATCCAGAAGATTTCCTGTTCCCTTGTGCCCGGATCCCTGAGGATGCGTTTCTTCACCTCGTCTGCAGTACGACTCACAGGCGATAGCCGAACCTGCGGAAGCAGCTCCTGAATCTCGGTCTTTGTTTTGAACGTATTGGAGTAAGGCGCAAAGTCATTTGTAATGAGTTTATACCTCGCGTCGACGGGAAATGTTTCCACGATTTGGGACACGAACGATATTCCTGCATCCAGCCCGCGTGTGCGGTCTCTGATGGGTGCCGACATGCTTTGTGAATTATCGAGATAGAAAACGATGTTCTGATGATTCACCTGCTCTTCGCGTGCAGGAAGAATGGGTTGGCAAAACGCGAGTACCAGAAAAAACAGAAAAAGCAGTCGCGACGCCAGAATCAAATAGTGTTTCAGTTTTCGCTTTGCCGTTGTATTCTCCTTGACCTTCTTGAGAAAGCGATTGTTCGAAAAGTAGACGCGCCTGGTCTTACGGAAATTGAAGAGGTGAATGATGATAGGAATGGCAAGTACCCCAAGTGCCCAGAAAAATGATGGATATAAAAAAGTCATCAGCGTTAAAGTTAAACCTTAATTGCCTATTCGGTATCGGCCGGACCTACAATTTGATAAACGGCCCCGTGACTTTTTGATTGTGACAGAATTAGAAACGAAACATCATCCAATGGTACCTTCAGCCAAACGCAGGCCCGCAGAGCTAAATACCAGTTCGGTAGCCGACATTGCATTCCTCTTGCTCAGTTTTTTTCTTATGACGACGGTGATCAGTAACGAGAAGGGCCTGTCCCTGACGCTGCCCGAATGGCTTGACGTTCCCGTTGATCGCCCGGTTCATGAGAGAAACCTATTCAAGATCCAAATCAATTCAACGGATGAATTGCTGGTGGAAGGCGAAAGAGTGAATAGCCTGTCAGGCTTCCGGAAATCGGTTAAACAGTTTATCCTTAACAACGGTTTTGATCCGGATTGGTCTGAGCATCCGGAGGTCGCAATCGTTTCTATTAAAACGGATCGAGGGACATCGCATGGTACTTTTATGAACGTACTTGATGAAGTCCAGGCGGCGTATTATGAAATTTATGTTGATCGGGCTGGAATAAGTCCTGACGACTATCGGGCGCTTGACCCCGGCAAGGCTGGAGATCGGGCAGTGATCGCAAAAGCCAGGAAAGGGTTCCCGATGAACATTTCGATCGCGGAGCCGGTCAATCTGTCCGTACCCTAACCCCCGTTTCAAAGATAAGGGGAGCTAGCCAGGGGCCCACTCCCGGACCCACTGGCGTAGTTACCCCGAAAAAACTTTATACGATACTTGTTCCGATTTTAATCGACGTTGTTCTTCCCCGGCACACAGCCAGCCAGGGCTCTCCTGCAGCACTCTCCTGCAGCAAAGACAGCTTCCGTTGCAACCTGGCTTCAATGAACGACCGCCGAATGACCGTTGAATCAGCCGGGGACCGGTGGCTCAACACAGGGCCTTTCATTCCGCTAGTGGCTGCGATTGCCATTCACACCTGGCGTCATTCAATTTTCACGACGGATTGACACACTCCAATGCCTATTCAGCGCGGCTTGGACAAAATGTTTCCACCTCGCAATGCGCAGTCAATGTAAACCGACCCGCCTCCAGATTTTTTCAATATGATCCACCTGACAGGGAAAACGCCGGATGTCCGGCTAGCGGGACGAAACACCGACGTCATTCCCGACCAGGCGAAGCGCTACCCATTCACCCTTGATTTCAGACTTATGGAGGCAGCGAACTGATAAAACTCGCCGATGCTCACACTTAGTATCCATACCATCTGCTCGTCAGCAGAAGGAAAGCGCATATATGTTCCAGAGTAAAACACAACGGGTAGTCTGGCACTTTGCGCATCTCAAAAGGCGCGGGCCACGCTACTTCCTGATTTGATTAGTATTACATTTTCCTATGCGAACATTGAAGCCAGACGCACGATTCAGGTTTGCAAATGCGGAGTTGTATCTTCGAAAAACAGCATTTTGAATGGCTAATTCTTTCCGCCAAGCATGACCAGATCGTTAACATTGATCTCGGTGATGTAGCGCTTTTCGCCATTTGACGTTTCGTACGATCGATGGACAAGCTTTCCTTCGATGGCAATTTCACTGCCCTTCTTGAGGTAGTTCGATACGATGTTCACAAGCGGGCCCCAAACCACAAGATTATGCCACTGCGTATCCTTCACTTTTTCGCCCTTTTGATTTGTATAGGTTTCATTTGTCGCAAGGACGACTGTAGCAAGTTTTCTTCTGCTTTTTTCAAACGTTTTTATCTCCGGATCTTTGCCGAGGCGGCCAATTAACTGCACGCTATTTCTTAGAGTAGCCATGGTATTTCGTGTTGTTTTGTTTTGATATTTTTAGTTAGTTTAAGTCGCGACTGATGATTCAAATATGAACTCAGCAAATTTCATTAGTCGTATATCAAACGTTTATAGACGTATGTAAACGTATGTTAACAGTTAGCCTTTTTAAACCGTTGTGTATTATGATAACTATTGAAAAAAACTGCCCCGAGTGCGGTACCAGTATCCGCGGGCGCGCCGACAAGAAGTTCTGTTCAGACCAATGCCGAAGCACCTATTTTCACCGTGTTCGTCCGGAAGAGTACGCTTATGTGAAGCGTATTAATGCCATTCTTCGGAAGAACTGGCGTATCCTGTGCGAATTCCCGGTGACCGACAAAAAACCTATTCACGCTACCGAGCTAAAGCTTCGGGGTTTTGATTTAGGATATTTTACAAGTTGTGAGATCGATAAGGATGGACTGCGTTGGTATTACTGTTATAATAAGGCTTATATCGAACTAGAGGGGAATTTCTATATGGTGGTGCGTTGAAGAGGCCATCGTATTACCGCAATAGATTGGCTTCGGAAACGCCTCTCCAACCAAACATTTTCGTGCATGAGCAGAGCAAAAATTATTGACCATTACCTCAACCGAATTCAAGCCGGCGAAATTGAAATTATCAAGGTACGCCAGGAACTCGAATCACATAAGGTACCGGAGGACGAGATTCGAATTATAATGCGACTCGTCGACAACGCCCTTCAAAGGCAATTGAGGATAAACCAAAGCAACGCTTCGCAAAACACACTTCTTTGGTCTGGTGCGGCACTTACCGCCACCGCGCTATTAGTTATGGCAGGAACGTACACCGGATTCATCCCGGCACGATTTATTTTCGTTCCGTATGGCGCGGTACTCAGCGGAGTTTCGATGGTAATTTCGGCGCTGGCAAAACGTCGGGCATAATTCGCCTGGTATTCATGACGAAGCAACCTCTGCGCTATGCGGTTTGCACGCGTAGATCCGGCAAAAGGGGCTGGCCGCCTGAAAAAACGGCCCATACCCCTCAAGTTAGCTGACAAAGGAACCTATTTAACATGCAAACCAGCAGCTTTTTGCGCAAATGCTTGGCCGTTACGTAATTTTGTCCTTACTTTATTCTTTGACACGTAATCCTGCTCCGAGGCGTCCTGAAAAAAGGGGGCGATTGAGGATTATATCGTTAGAGCTTAATTGATATGTTGAAACAGTCCCTTTTTCTTATAAGCATACAACGCAGGTTGTGGTGTGAGGCAATGGAGGGTGATTTTATGATGCTTGGTAGCGGCTCAGGTTGTGAAATTGGAATTAGTAACCCCTCACGAAAATATTTCTATGAAGAATACAATACAGCGCCATCGCTGAACTCAATAACCTCAAACAAAACTCCCTCACAGACCTCTTAACCTTACCTTTTTTTAAAACAATATGGCAACATCTAAAGCATCTAAAGTAAAATTCCTCGCAAACGAGAAATGGAAGGAACTCGATCTCAAGAAAGGAACAACTACCAAACGTTATGCTGTGTCTGACAAGGGACGCATCATCAGTTTCAAGGAAAAAATGGACGATGGTTACATCCTGAAGCCCCGGCTTACTCAGGGCTATCCAAGCATCACCATCGGTCGGGAGGAGACACGCCAGAACTATTACATACACCGATTGGTTGCAGAATATTTTTGCCGCCAGGGAAGTGCAAAGAATGCTTTTGTTATCCACCTCGACCATAAGAAACATAACAACAAAGCTTCGAATCTGAAGTGGGTGAAACACGAAGAACAGATCGAACACGCGAAAAAAGATCCTAATGTGCTGGTTCGCATGAATCCTGATGAAGGGCCTAAACTCACCGCGGATAAAGTGAAGAAAATCAAGCTTGCACTTTTCAAATCAAAAAAACAACCTACGCTCAAGGCACTTGCCAAGCTTTTTAAGGTTTCTGATATGCAGATTCACCGCATCAAGACCGGTGAAAACTGGAGCCACGTAAAGGTGTAACTTAATCAAAATAGTACTTAATTATTCAAGCCCTCTTACGAGGGCTTTTATTTTAACCCCCCATCGTATGCGAATAATCCTCTCAATCGTAATCCTGCTGATCGCTGTTGCAGCCACCGCTCAAAAGGGCGCTCAGGATTTCTCAGAAGCTCCCGACCCTTCAAAAGAAGGCCTATCACCGCAGCGTCTTTCCCTTATCGACAAAACCATTGAGGACTACATTAAGCGGGAAAAAATTCCGGGTGCTACGGCTTTGATTATCCGGAATGGCAAAATAGTTTACTACAAAGCTTTCGGATACAGTGACAAGGATCAGAAAACCGTCCTCAAAAGGGATAACATCTTTCGCATTGCGTCTCAAACAAAAGCCATTACCAGTCTGGCTGCAATGATGTTGTTTGAAGAGGGTAAGTTCCTGCTTGATGATCCCGTCTCCAGGTTCATTCCTGAATTCAAAAACCCAAAAGTCTTAACTTCATTTAACGAAAAGGATTCGTCTTATTCGACTGAGCCGGCCCGTGGAGAAATAACCATCCGCCATCTCCTTACACATACCTCCGGCATCGACTATGCGGCTATTGGCAGCACACCATTCAAGGCGATATACGCAAAGGCGGGTATCCCGAGTGGCATTGGCAATGAGCGCGATGTACTGGCCTCGAAAATGAAGCTACTTGGTGGGATGCCGCTTCGCCATCATCCCGGAGAGAAATGGACATACGGTTTGAACAGCGACTTAATAGGTTACCTGATAGAGATCTGGTCCGGGATGACGCTGAGTGACTTTTTTCAAAAACGTATATTCGAACCGTTGGAAATGAAGGATACGTATTTTTATCTGCCGGGTGACAAACATAACAGACTTGTTCCGCTATACAGCGGACGGGACAATGCGCTCGCCAAACTCCAGGGTAAAGCATATGACGGCGTGAATCCTGATTATCCGAAGCTTAAAGGCACATATTACTCCGGAGGTGCAGGGCTTTCCTCCACGGTAGTTGACTATGCAAAATTCCTGCAATTATTTCTTAATAACGGTGAGTTTAATGGGACACGATTACTAAGCCGGAAAACGGTAGAGCTTATACTAACGGACCAACTATCCGCAGAAGGGACACCGGAATTCGGACTGGCCTTCGGCCTTGAGACCCCCGCGAATGACCATCAGTCAATTCAATCTGTCGGAACCTTCCAGTGGGGCGGAGCATTCAGCACCCATTACTGGGCGGATCCTTCAGAGAAGCTCATCGGATTGTTGTACACTAACGTCTATGAAACGTCAGCCTGGGATATTGGCGAACGATTCAAAATCCTTACCTATTCCGCGATTGTTGATTAAAGAAAAAGGCCTGTCCTGGACAGGCCTTTTTTCTTCAAGTTTAGTTTTCATTTATCCTGACCTTCCGGTGATAGCCATTCGAAAGTTTATTGAATGGCATATGAACCACCAGCTCGTCGCCTTCGAAAGTCGCATGGATTTTACTTATATCAATATAGTACGGGACTGCACGGTTATACACGATTTGAGGCACCTGTACCAGCTTATCGTAGGAAGCAATATTGATGTAGTAATATATGGTTAAGTGGTTATTATGTATCTCGACATTCATAGCGTGTTTACCGATACCAGCGACACGAAAATGCAGCTCGCGTCCGAACTCAGATTCGTAGCTATTTTGTTGTGGTTCGGTAATCCCTCCGCTCAATGTGTTTAACACATCAACCGTAGTCACTAAATCTAAACTCTGGTTGTTGTTGCTTTTCTTTTTCATAACACAAATCTCCTTCTCGTCTTAATGATAACAATCCACATACCAGCAAAGGATTAGCGTCAAAACGACATGATAAAACGAAAGTTAGCGGCTTTATTATGCCAGGATGGAGGTTTTATGCAACTCAAAGCCACCTAACGCCGCCCGTACGCCATGGATCAGCTGTTGATGCAAAAAAACTGTAGATGAAATTTCATAAGGATAAAATCCACATTTAAAGGAAAATCATGAACAAACGGCGCGAGACTATTGATTCCGGAAGCGCATTTTAAACACAAGCAGGGTTGAGGCAAGCATAAGCGTAACAAGATTGGCCGCAATAACGGGAATATCACGCACAATGAAGCCGTAGACCAGCCAAAGTGCAACGCCCAGGCAAAAGAGTGAGAACATACCCAGTGAAAGGTCTTTGGCGGATTTGGTTTTCCAGGTCTTGATAACCTGCGGCAAAAAGGCAGCAGTAGTCAATGATCCTGCGACGAGACCTAAAATCTGTACGTGATTCATAACAAGCAGAATGATTCAAGCATTCAGTCACAAAGTTAATATACATACTGCCCCATTGCGTGCGATGTAATGTATGTTTTCTACTGGCGAGTTACATCGTTTGCGGCATCCGGATTCCACGAGCGTTGGCAACCAAATAATCTGCCCTCGATGGCTACCTGCCGTTTAAAAGGTGGTCAGCCGCGATGATCAGAAAAAGATAATCAGTCGTTCCACCGCCAAGAACATATTCGGTTTGCTGCCATAAAAACGGCCACGTTAGCAGTTCCGGATAGTCGGGTCGGATCAGCGCTGTTCCTGATCCGATTCCGCCGGGGATATAGGACCAGTCTGCACGGTTCAGGCCATAGGCAGTTGTAAGTGATTTAGATCCTACTCCCGACGCAAATGATGACGTATTCGTTCCGGGGTGTACTCCAAGAATAAAATTGATGGCGTGCAACATATAGCTTTCGGGAAACAGGTCCGGGAAATACCGATGAAGGAAGTAGTGCTTTACACCAATGCTTTGGATTCCCCAACCCGCACCCCAGATATCCGGTTTATAAGGGACGCCATAAGGATTCTCCTTTTCCTGGTTTGCCACCGTGTCATGGTACGTCTTTACGGCTTTCCTGAGGGCTTCCGAAAACTTTTTGTTATTCAAAGTTGCCATAACCGGTGCAACGACCGCCGCCGTCTGATCCGCCCGCGATATGATTGCCTGTTGTTGACCAATTATCCAATCGGCGTATTTCTTGTCTGACGTGGCCCTCAGCAATTCCACGGCAACCCCGAGCCGTTGCAGCGGATCCTTCTCCTTTGTGCGATCGTATAACTCGGTTGCAATCCGAAGGCATTCCCGCGAAAGCGTTGGGTTGAATTCCTTCATGACTCTGGCGGTTGCGGCCAGCGCCGCTGCGGTTTGCAGCTCGCGATAAGGATTATCTTCGGTAAAAAGCCAACGGTCATCGGCCGATCCCGGCAGTCCTACAGGAGGCGTCCCGGCGTTTTCGGTTCCCGTGAAGGGCACGTTATCCGTCATGGTCACAGGGTCTCCCAGCAGGACGTACTGACGCAATGTCGGACAAATTACCCCGCGGTAAAGACGCCCAAGGGCATTATAGCCTGCCACGATAGGGAGTGCACCGTGTTCGATCTGCTGAAGGAAATCGTTCTTTCCATCAGGAATCTGAATCTCCACCAATTTATTCTTCTGATCTATGGTAGTGTTGTCGTATTCAGGACGGAACATCTCGTAAAGCAGCGACAGATTATGAATAGTTGAAGCCTGTGATTCAATGCGAAGATCGAAATCGCCGGCGTCATGCCATCCCCCCTGATCCATACCGGGAATGACATCACCCGTTTTGAATTTGTCCTGGAGCGCCGTTGCCCCCTGCACGTATCCATCGAAATGATTGTGGTTCAACGGAGCCATTCTTGCGTCGTCCAAATGACACGCCCCATGCCACACCCGATATCGCTCATTCACGCGCATATGGCACATTTGAACAGGCAGGAAATATTCTATTGTGGGTTGCCATACATGCCGTTTGAATATGTCTGCGCTGATTTGAAAGGGCTCCGATGTGTAGTCGCCGTATTCAACCATATACATTCCCGGAGACGTAATGTGCGAAAAGTCAAACTGCAGATACCGGTAACGGAGAAACTTTCCCCAGTCTTTAGGCGCGGCCTCCAACACTTTTTCCGGTCCTGTTTCTGTCACCCTATACAATACAACGGGAAGCCTGCGATCGTCTTTTAAATCGATCTCAATGTTTGCAATTTTCTGTTGCTTTGGGTGGTAACCAACCTGCGAAACCTGCACGACGGGTTCTTGTTGCCAGCCGGGAATCGCATGGGGTGTTACAATCCATTCAATTGCATTGATTGTTGCTCCCGCGGGAACCAATGAACGAACGACGAACCATCCGTTGCTGTGTCTACCTCTCCCATCTATTAATTGAAGCGTCTCGCCTTTTGCCGTTTCGATGGTCATACGCTGCCGGTCAGACTCGGGCGCGATCACCAGCTTCTTTCCTTCGGCCAATGGTTCAATCTGCCACTCTCCATCAGGGTCCTTGTACATTGGTCCATTAGGTTGCTGTGGAAATATCCCGAAACGGTTATCGATGTAATATGATTTACCAAACAGAAATCCGGGAAACAATTCAAAGTTAAACCCCACCTTGCCTATCCATTCGGCCGGGAGGGGTTTATCGAGGTCTACTACGATCCGGAACGCCTTACCGTCCGGAATAACCTTAAGGGTATACGCAAACCGGAGATCCGGATATATGATGGGGTTAAACCCTTTGCGATCTTTTGATTCATCAGGATACTCCATGCGGATAGAGATCTCCTGCTTCCCGCGATTCACCATTCGCGTCCCGACTTTAGGGACAGGTTGCCATTGCCCGGGGGCAGGCTCGAGTCTGAGATCACCGTTTGTCGCCACGCGAAGCCCATTCTGAATTATACCTACGCCACCCTGATGGCTCTCGGGATAGAAATCATGCGCAAGCATGACATTGAGTCCAGTCATCTCCAAATACTCCTGATCATTGATACGAAGTCTTTCATTTTGCGCGTGGCTGATCAGACATGTACCGAGGAGACCAATCACGCATAGTACCTTTATTTTCATCATTCTTGACAGGTTTTCGTTTTAGCAAATCATTGTCCGGAAACAATGTGTGGGCAATATAAAGGCAGCCGAGAATCTTTATAATGATAAAAACCATCAGTGCACAAAAAAATCAATACAATTATCAGATGTTGATCTCAGCGTGACACAGGCGTGCGCTTTCCGCCTGCCGCCACAGATTGGTAAATAGCTTCGATAACTCTCATGTCGCGAACACCTTCGTCGCCTTCCGCGGTAGACTGTCGGTTTTCATTTATACATAGCGACATTCCATCGAGTTGCATAGCCTGGTGGTTAACCACAGGCAGCGTGAGATCACCTTTGTTGGTTTTGCCTTTGATTGGTCCGTATCCAAAGGCGGGACGAAGCTCCAACCATCCATTTTCGGCACTTATCATCAGACGTTCAATACTTGATGCATAGGTTGTCGAACACAACGCCACTTCGCCATCCGGAAATTCCATTTGCCAGGAAATCGTCTCATCTACCTCGCGAAACTTATCCTTGTCGGTTTTATATTCCTGGGCAGTTACATACAAGGGTTCGGTGCCAATGCTGTAACGCGCTCCCTGAATGGCGTATATACCGACATCCATCATCGCTCCGCCACCAGCCAGTGCTTTTTTCAGACGCCATTGATTCGGATCACCGATGCGGAATCCCATCTCACTCTGAACGATCTTTACTTTCCCGAATTCTTTGTTCTGGCCCACGCGCATGGCTTCTTGTGTGAACGGTTCAAAATGCAACCGGTAACCAACGAAGAACCTCACCCCTGCTTTTTTACATGCTGCGACCATTTCTTCAGCTTCCTTTACAGAAACTGCTACAGGCTTTTCACAGATGACATGTTTCCCCGCCTTTGCCGCCCGAAGGACATACTCATGATGCATTGCGTTAGGCAGAACAACGTACACTATATCTATGTCGTCGTTATCAGCGATCTTATCAAAGTTTTCGTAGTTGTAAACATTTTTGTCTGCGATCTTATACCGATCCTTCCATTTCCCGATTTTGTCAGGTGTCCCGGTCACAATTCCTCTAAGCTCGCAATGGCGTGTTTCCTGAAGGGCCGGTGCCAGTTGATTCTCGCTGTAATTTCCTAACCCCACCAATGTCACGCCCAGCTTGCGCGCCTGAGTTGGCTTCTGAGGATCTGCATTTCCAAAAGTCGGTAACGTCATCATTGAAGCACCAAAGGCCATCGATGAAAGAAAAGTTCGGCGGGATTGAGGGTTCATAGATCGTAAGGTTTTAATTGCAGAAAGTATGGATTTGCGACGAACTTTCGTTCGCCGTCATAACAATGTTTCAAATGGCTTTATTGATCTGTTGACCAACCTCAACTTCATTTGTATTCCCTGATAAGCCGCGCGATCGTACGAATGCCGTCTTCAACCTTTTCACTCCACGGTTCACCAAAACTCATTCGAAAGAAATTTTCAAATCTGCCCTGGGAAGAAAAAATCTGTCCGGGAGCAATGCCAATATTATATTTCAGCGCGCGTTTATGAAGTTTGAATGTATTGATTTTTCTATTTAGTTCAATCCAAAGAACAAATCCGCCTTCCGGCCGCGTAACTCGTGTGTCCTCGGGAAAGTATTCAGAAATGGCCTGGATGTAACGGAGTGAATGCGTATGCAACGTCCTCCGAAGATTTCTCAGGTGCAATTCGTAGCGGCCGTTACGCAGAAACTCAGCGATCGCTGCCTGACTTAATGTATTCGTAGATACAGTATGCATCCGCTTCAGTGCAATGATTTCATCCTTGAATTTACCTGGAATTGCCCACCCAATCCGATACCCCGGGGCCAGGGATTTCGACACTGAAGAGCAGTGTAGTACAAGTCCCTTCCTGTCGTACGTCTTACATGTTTTTGGTCGTGTTTTTCCAAAGTACAATTCCCCATAGATATCGTCCTCTATCAGTGGTATATTTTGTTTTGCCAGCATATGAACCAGCCGTTGTTTGTTGGCATCGGGCATACAACTTCCGAGGGGACTGTTGAAATTGTTAACAAAGAGACAGGCCTTGATATTGAAGCGGTTAATTGCCTGTTCAAGGTAATCGAGATCCGCTCCATCGACAGGATCAGTCGGCACCTCCACCACCTTAAGACCGTGACTTTCCATTAACTGGAAGATCGCATAATAGGTAGGACTTTCGATGGCAACAGCATCGCCTGGTTTTGTCACGGCGCGAACACAGAGAGAAAGCGCTTCTACTGCACCAGCAGTGACAACGATATCGTCTTCCGAAACTACACCGCCCCAATTGAACGCCTGCCTGGCCACCTGGCGACGCAGGTCCACGTTGCCCTGAACGTGCTCATAATGCAGGCAACTCGTTGGTGATTTCCGAAGAACATGCATCAGCGCTTTATTCAATTTGGCCGTAGGAAGGACCGACTCGGGGGGCGCCGCGAGAGAAAAGTTCATCAGATTCGGCGAACGAAGGTCGAGGTAAACACTGTTTATCATTTCGTTGATGCTCACTGGCACGGCATCATCGGGTGTCTCACATGTGCGTGGTAAATCCAGACTGTGATGGGGGGAGTATTTAACGTAGTAGCCAGACTGCGGGCGAGCCTCGATCAAGCCCTTACTTTCCAGGTAATAGTACGCCTGAAATGCGGTGCTTAAACTGATCCCCTGTTCTTTACTTAATGCTCTTACCGAAAGGAGCTTATCGCCAACTTTCAGAACATGTTTTGAAATAAGTTGCTCGATTCGTTCGGCAACTTCATGATACTTGTAGTCGGGGCGGGTTATGGTGTCGCTCATTTTCCTGGAACCCGAAAATACGATTTTCCGCCGACTGTCTCAACTGTCAGGGATTCCAGTCAAAAAAACCAGCTCTTTCCACGATTGAGATTTTTGAGAATGGGATTTTTGAATTTCGATCTGAAAGGACAAACAGCCGTAATTTGACCTAACTTCAGTTTACTCTGAGGGAGCATAAACCCTGTACTATCGTATGGAGTTAAGGAAATAATGGTTTCCCCCTCAACAAGAATTATATCCTCGACTGCAGTAGTAAAGAATCCCTCACCCATCAGTGGGCTGCTTATTCCGACGGCTTTCCCTGTCTCCTTACTTTCGATTAAAATCTTAAGAATCTCTTGCGATTCATATGTTTTTTCAATCGTCTCTTCGGTCAGTTTAAGATCACCACCGGAGAGAGGCCTCAAATCATTATCCATACCTGCCTGTTTCGCTATCGATTTTAAACGAGAATAAAAACAACATGCCATCAGTTCCGTTCTTGTAACGGTCGGTCTACAGCAGACTAATGCTCATTGTTAAGCTGCCTTTAAAATGGGTTTCTGCAGTTACCCGTTGGATCTGCCCGTATTTAAGTAGCAGAAAAAATCCCCGATACTGATATTGTGGATAGTCAGCAATCTGTGCAAACTTTTCAACGTCAGGTTGGCCTTGCCCTTTTCTATGCGCCAATACTGAATCATCGGCAGATCATGGTCCTGGGTAAAGTCTTTAATACTATCATATCCCTTCTGAAGTCGAAGTTCCGCCAACGCATGGCCTACCTCGCTCATTATATTATGTAATGAATATATCGATTTCATAACTAAGTTTTTAAACTAACCAAATAGGATTATCTCTCATGATAATCTCTAAGTCATTATAAAAAATTGGTTGCCAAAAACCGAAAATGCAGCACGAAGTACTTTACAGAAGAATCTAGCCACTCAACGGCCAATGTAGAACACGCTCCCCACGAAATACGCAAAACAATGAACAATAACAAACTCAGACCAAAATGCCCTGTCGCCCCGGTTTTGCTTGAACAGCCGCTTATCATACAAGTTAAAAGTATTCCCCATCCACCTTGGTAATCTTGAACCAAATAATGGAGGATTACATCACTCTCTATCCCTCTACCCGATTACATTTGTTAATACAAAAAACCTTTCGATATTGATTTTCCTATTTAACTTATGAAAGTCATTCAACTCATCTCCGGACCCCGTAATATCTCCACAGCGCTGATGTATTCCTTTGCTCAGCGACCAGACACCATAGTCTTCGATGAACCGTTTTATGCGGTGTATCTCAGAAAGACAGGCGTGGACCACCCGGGGAAAGAAGATGTTCTTGCATCCCAACCGCAAAAAGAGGAGGACGTCTTCGAGCAAATTGCGAATACCGCTGCCGCGCCGGTGCTCTTTATTAAAAACATGGCGCATCATCTCGAAGTCTTGGAAAGCGGTTTTCCCTTCGAGACCACGAATATCTTTCTGATCAGAAATCCACATCATATTATCGCGAGCTACACGAAGGTCATTCAGATGCCGGTTATGCGCGATATCGGTTTAAAGTTTCAGTATGAGTTGTTCACGCGGCAAATGGCCAACGGCAAGACTCCCGTGGTGATCGACTCGTCTGTCCTGCTGGAAAATCCGCAGCAGGTTCTCGGAAATTTGTGTCAACATATCGGTCTGCCTTTCCATTCTCAAATGCTTAGATGGAATCCTGGACCAAAGCCTTTTGATGGCGTGTGGGCGAAGTACTGGTATGCAACCGTTCACAGTTCTGATTCATTTAAGAAACAGGAAAAGGTTACCCGGGTCTTGCCTGAAGGTCTTACAGAATTATATGAGGAAGCGCTTGATTATTATGAAAAACTGGTACCTTATGTCATCCAACCTTAGACGCAAAACTTTGATATCTGACAGACTATGCTGCAGCGCTACAACCCAAAAAACGATGAAATAAAAATTTATGTTGGCAACTGTGTCCTGCCTCGCAACGAAGCAAAGATTTCGGTATTCGACAGTGTAGTCCAGGGTGGCGACGCCGTGTGGGAAGGGCTACGGGTTTACGATAGCGGTATCTTTTGCCTCGACAAACATCTTGAACGTCTGAAAGCCTCTGCTCATGCGCTTGCATTCACCGATATTCCCTCGCAGGATGAAATTAAAACGGCCATCTTCATGACCCTTAAGGAGAACGGCATGCGCAACGGAGTGCATATCCGTGTTACCCTCACGCGCGGCGAAAAAATAACATCAGGAATGGACCCGCGACTCAACACGAAGGGTCCCTGCCTGATCGTGCTCCCTGAGTGGAAACCCCTGGTTTACGACAATACTTCCGGCATACGTGTGATTACGTCTTCCCAACGACGAAACAGCCCCCAGTTTCTCGACTCCAAGATTCATCATAATAATTTGCTGAATAATATTCTCGCGAAAATCCAGGCCAACGTTGCCGGTGTTGATGCTGCGATCATGCTGGATCATAATGGGTTTGTCGCCGAACTCAACGACACGAATTTATTCATGATCAAAGACGGTAGGGTGTATACCCCCTATGCCGATGCGTGCCTCCACGGAATCACCCGCGGGCTGGTGATAAATTTATGTCGGGACATGGATTTAGATGTGGAAGAAAAAAACCTTTCCGTCACTGAGTTCTTCACCGCTGACGAAGTCTTCGCGACCGGTACCATGGGTGAACTCACGCCCGTAGTTGAGATCGATGGTAGAAAAATCATCAATCGCCACCTTCACCCTTTGATAAACAAAATTTCGGCCGGCTTCACGAGGCTGATTCCAGCCCTTTCAGTACCCCTGCCTTTCTAACAACTGATCTGGTTAAAATAACAAAAACTGAAACTGTTATAATTCCGTAATAAAGGGAAGTTTTGTACGCGTCTGCGCATTTGCCGGACATAATTAACCCTATTGTGAAACGAGATTTACTTCCCGCATATTTTGCTCTGGCTGCCATTTGTATCATTTGGGGTACTACCTATCTGGCGTTGCGCATTGCGGTCCTGAATTTCCCGCCATTCCTTTTTACGGCACTGCGGCAGGCGATTGCCGGGGGCATTCTCATTGCGTTTACTTTTATGATAGGCAAAGATACGTCCGTCACAAAAGAACATTTATTCCGACAGGCCGTGGCGGGTTTCTTCATGATCACCCTCGGTAATGGGCTGGTTGCCTGGGCAGAGATGTTCATACCCAGTGGGATCGCCGCCATCATTTGTTCCCTGATGCCAGTGCTCGTTATTCTGATCAATATCGCCATCCATCGGGAAGAAAGACCAAACGCCGTTGTCGTCAGCGGCGTCGTTCTCGGGCTTGCCGGCATAGTGCTCGTCTTTAGTGAACACATCCGCGAATTCTCGAAACCGGAATATATCACCGGAATACTATTCACCTTTCTGGCAGTCGTGGCCTGGGCAGGTGGAAGTATCTGGATCAAAAAGAAAAACAACAGCACAAACCTGTTTATGAATGCCGGCCTTCAGATGTTCTTTGGCGGACTATGGCTGTTTCCACTGAGCGCATTGTTCGACGATTACAATACAATAACGTGGACGGCGGAAGCAATTTACCCTTTCATTTACCTTGTAGTATTCGGTTCTATTGTTGCGTATGTGTCGTACTCTTACGCACTACGGAAACTTCCCATGACTATCGTCTCACTCTACGCGTACATCAATCCGCTCGTAGCCGTATTACTTGGTTGGCTGGTGCTCGCCGAAAAATTAAACGGAAGGATATTGATCGCCTTCATAATTACAGTTACCGGAATTTACCTCGTAAACCGGGGCTACAGGCAGGTGAAACGAGCGCAGTCTCCCCTGCTGAAAACGGAACCCTAGTATCTTAATAGAATATCCGATTGAACATAATGTACCCAACACTCAGAGACGACCGCGACGAAATAGCCAGGATTCTTTCCAAAGTTCAGAAGATCGCTCAAACGTATTACGACAATCAGGACGTACTCGCACCCTCTCTTGCGGTAACCGAATCATTGCAGGGCTCTCTTCCCGGCAAGGGGCTCGGGGCACTTAAAGTACTCGAACTTTTTTCGGATCGTTATGCCGCACGAATGGCAAACAGCGCAGGTCCACGTTACTTTGGTTTTGTCACCGGCGGGTCGACGCCTGCAGCAGTGGCAGGTGACTGGCTGGTAAGTGTTTATGATCAGGTGATGTCAGGGAGCAATGATTCTGTCGCGCACCTCCTCGAACGCCAGACCATCGGTTACATGCTCGAACTATTCGGACTTGGCGATCCCTTTTCGGGTACTTTTGTTACGGGAGCTACCATGTCGAACTTTATGGGTATCGCTGTCGGAAGACAGTGGGTGGGCGAGAAATCGGGCCGGGATATTGGTCAAGATGGAATGTCGGATTCCGTTCCGGTTACTGTAATCAGTGGGGCGCCACATTCCAGTATTCTCAAGGCCATGAGCATGTGCGGTCTGGGAAGAAACGCGTTGCTTCAGGCTGATTGCCTGCCCGACCGCGAAGCCATTGATGTCGGAAAACTGGAGGAATGTCTGGCCAGGGAAGGCCGGCCTGTTATCGTGGTGGCAAATGCCGGCACCGTCAACACTGTAGACTTCGATGATATTCAGGCGTTGGCTGATCTCAGAAAAAAATATGACTTCTACCTCCATGTCGATGCGGCTTTCGGCGGATTCGCTGCACTGTCGGAACGGTTCAAACACCTTGTGAACGGAATTGCCCTGGCAGACTCTGTAACGATCGACGCCCACAAGTGGCTGAACGTTCCTTATGATGCCGCAATGCATTTCACACGACACCGTGACCTGCAGATAAAAGTTTTTCAAAACAATGCCTCGTACCTTGGCGACCCGTCTCATTCCCCGGATAACATGCACCTCACTCCGGAAAACTCACGCCGTTTCCGCGCGTTGCCGGCGTGGTTTAGCCTCATGGCATACGGAGCGCATGGACACCGTGATATCGTGGAGCGAAACTGCGATGCGGCGGCGTACCTGGGTGCGCTTATCGAGGCTTCGGAACACTTCAGGCTACTTGCGCCAGTACGCATGAATGTGGTTTGTTTTACATTTCAATCGCTTGCATCATCCCATGAGGTCCGGAACTTCCTCGATCTCGTGCGCGACGATGGAAGAGTCTTCTTTACCCCCACGACTTACAAAGGAGTCGCGGCAATAAGAGCTGCTATTTCAAACTGGCAAACCTCAACCGCCGATGTCCAGACCGGCTTTGATGTCCTTTGCGAGGTTTATCAAAAAATCACGGTTAATTTGAATAATAAGTAATTCTGGCACCACTAATACCATTTTTATCCTTATTTAACCGGATAATTAAGAAATTCAGGCCTTCAATTAATAACGAGACATGAGTACTGCAACGACCACTATCCCTGTTCAACGGGTAACAAAATCAAGAATTTCGGAAACTGACTTCAACGATCTCGAATTTGGGAAATATATAGCCGACCACATGGTGGTGGCCGATTTCAAGAACGGTAAATGGCAGGATCCGCAGATCGTACCCTTCGCCGACATTTCTATCAGCCCTGCCATGCTTTCTCTGCACTACGGGCAGTCGGTATTTGAAGGCATGAAAGCCTTTTGGATGAACGATGGCAACATAAATATTTTCAGGCCGCATAAACACCACGCACGTCTCAATCGCTCGATGGACCGGATGTGTATGCCTCTTATTCCCGAAGAAATGTTTTTGCAGTCACTCCACGCATTAGTCGAGCTTGACCAGGATTGGATACCAACCGCCGAAGGTTCGTCGCTTTATATCCGGCCCCTTGTGTTCGCCTTCGAGCCGCGACTTGGCGTGAAGGTTGCCGACCATTTCAAATTCATTGTAATGAATAGTCCGGTCGCGGCTTATCAAGCCAAACCGTATCGTTTAAAAGTAGAAAATACTTACGTGCGCACTGCTGAAGGCGGAACCGGATTCGCAAAATGTGCAGGCAATTATGGCGGAGCGTTCTATCCTACTCAACTCGCCCGCGAGCAGGGTTTTGATCAGGTATTATGGACCGATCACAAGGAACATAAGTACATCGATGAAGTTGGAATGATGAATGTGTTTTTCGTTATCAATGGCAAGCTGGTCACACCGCAGCTGACTACAGCAATTCTTGATGGCGTTACCCGGGATACCCTCCTAACCCTGGCGCGGGAATTGGGCGTAGAGGTTGAAGAACGCAAAGTAAGTGTTGAGGAAATTGAAAAGGGTTTCAAATCCGGTGATGTGACCGAAGCTTTTGGTTCGGGTACCGCGGCCGTCGTGGCACCAATTGCCGTAATCAATATCGGCGGAAACGATCTCCAGATTCCTGAACCTGGAAAGAACAGCTTTCAGCTCAAGGTGAAGGAAAAACTCAATAACATCCGCCTGGGAAAAGATCCTGACCTTCATGGCTGGAACTACATCATTCAAAAAAAATAAGGACTGTCTTCTTATTTGATAAACTCCATTGACCTCACAGCCCGATTTTTGGGTTGCTTCTAATCGCATGATTTAACATGAGAGCCGTATTCTACAAAAGCCCGGAGCAACCGCTTATGGTTGACACGATCAAAAAATCGGTTCCTGTGAAGGACCAGGTTTTAATTCGTCTTCACAACGCGGCGATCAATCATCGCGACCTGTGGTTGGTCGGGGAACAGACACAGTCCTTTCAGCACGGGATTGTTCTTGGTTCGGACGGAGCCGGAATAGTTGAAGCTGTTGGAGAAGACGCGAACCCTCTGTTGATCGGCGCGGAAGTGGTTATCAATCCCAGCCTCAATTGGGGAACAAATCCCATCGTCCAGGGAGACTCTTTCAAGATTCTTGGATTTCCCGACAATGGTACGTTCAGTGATTACATAGTGGTTCAGAAACAGTATGTGTTCGAAAAGCCGCCTCACCTTTCATTTGCGGAAGCTGCAGCTGTACCGTTGTCAGGGCTTACCGCTTACCGCGCATTGTTTTCAAAGGCAAGACTACGGGCGAAAGAAAAGGTGCTGATCACGGGAATAGGTGGAGGCGTCGCGTTGTGGCTGCTGCAATTTGCCAACGCCTATCAGGCCCGTGTCTATGTTACATCAGGTTCAGATGAAAAGATTGAAAAAGCCAAAGGACTGGGCGCGGTAGACGGTTTCAACTATAAGGATCCGCTTTGGGCGGAAAAGGCGAAAAAATCGTCCGGAGGTTTTGATATAATTATTGACAGCGCCGGCGGCCCCGGATTCAGCAAGCTTATAGACCTCGCGTTGCCCGGCGGGAGGATTGTGAACTTCGGCAGAACCGCCGGAAATATTTCCGATGTGTCAACCCGGACTCTATACTGGAAACAATTATCGGTATTCGGCACGACGATGGGAACCAGGGATGAATTCCTTTCCATGCTCGACTTCGTTGAAAGCAGAAGCCTGAAACCTGTGATCGATCGTGTCCTTCCCCTCGAAGAAATTCACCAGGGTTTTAAAATCATGGAAGCCGGGGATCAGTTTGGTAAGATTATTCTAAGCATAAAAAAAGATGGATAAGCTTGAAGTTACCCCGAACACAAAAATCACAAGACTTCCCAAACGTGGGACCTACGACAAAGAAGTTATTTTTGGTATTCTTGACGAAGCGTTATTCCTTGATCTTGCATTCGTCAGAAATGATAAGCCTTTCCTGATCCCGACGGGCCATTGCCGGATTGGCGAATATATCTATATCCATGGTTCAGTGGGTAGTGGTTATATGCGCCATCTCGAATCGTCATCGTGTGACGTTTGCCTGAGTGCTACCCTCGCGGATGGACTGGTACTTGCCAGATCGGCTTTTCACCATTCCATGAACTACCGGTCTGTTGTCGTCTTCAGCACACCGGAAGTCGTTTCCGATGAACGGGAAAAATATCTTGCGTTGGAAGCGTTTACCGAGAAGGTCCAGCCCGGACGTTGGAACGATGTCAGAAAACCGGATGCCAGGGAATGGAAAGCTACGATGGTGCTGAAATTCAAAATTGATGAAGCATCGGCAAAAATCCGCAATGGCGGCCCTAAAGATGACGACGCCGATTATGCTCTCCCTGTATGGGCAGGTGTCGTCCCGCTGAAGGTCGAACGAAAAACTGCTATTGCCGATGAATTACTTACACCCGGCATTCCCCTGCCATCTTATTTAAAATAAATTGATTCGCGAATTTGTATTTTGGTAACTCCACTAACCTCATTTATGGCATTTACCAACGCAATTTCCGTCAGCAGAAATATGCTGACCAAAAACCGATGGCTTCAGGCGTTCATCGTCGTATTCTTTTCATTATGGATATCGACGCTGCTCGGGACTTCCGATATCGGCAACTGGCTTCTCGAAAATGCACTTGTCTTTGCCTTTCTGGCTCTGCTCATCATAACGTACCGGTACTATCAGTTTAGCGACCTGAGTTACCTGCTGATATGTATTTACCTGTGCCTGCATGTGTATGGTTCCAAGTACACGTATGCGGAAAACCCTTTTGGCTTCTGGCTACAGGAAACACTTGGCTCAGCGAGAAATCCGTATGATCGAATCGTGCATTTCAGCTTTGGATTTCTTCTCGCCTATCCAATGCGGGAAGTGTTTCTCAACTGGCTCAGATTTCCTGTGTGGGTGGCATGGGCGCTTCCCATCGAAATAACGCTATCAGTAAGTGGTCTGTACGAACTGGTTGAATGGGGAGTCGCCGATATTTTCTTTCCCGCTCAGGGCGATGCGTATCTCGGAACGCAGGGCGACGTGTGGGATGCCCAAAAGGATATGTTCCTCGCCACACTTGGCGCAATCCTGGCAACAACAATTGTGTCCATGATAAAAAAATACTTCCGTTTAAACGTTAAGCCGAATGAAGATTGAACACCTGGCCATCTGGACGAGCGACCTGGATAATCTCAGATCATTCTATGAGAAATACTTTGGGGCAGTGTCGGGCTCAAAATATCACAACCCGGTTAAATCTTTCGAAAGCTACTTTCTTTCATTTGGCGATGGCGCGCGACTCGAACTGATGTGTAAACCGGGCCTTCAACCTGGCACGCCTTCCGAACGCACCGGCCTGGCACACCTCGCTGTTTCAGTTGGATCCGAACAGGACGTCGTTGCGCTTACTGAACGACTTCGACAGGATGGTTTTACCATTGCCGGCGAGGCGCGGGTCACCGGCGACGGCTACTTCGAAAGCGTTGTTCTCGACCCGGATGGAAACCGGATTGAAATTACGATATAAGCCAAACGAATATTTCAAGGGGCCGTTCACCAAAGAATGGTTTGTCAGCCCGATTCAAAAAGCCTATCTTTTCGTAAAGCTTAACGTATGAAAAGATCATCAAGGCGTAAGTTCCTGTTAACCTCGGCGGCGGTGACCGCCGGAGCGGCTGCTTTGCCTGCATTCCCTTTTTCGACTATGGATAACAAAGACAAAAAACAACTGACACACCATGTTTTCTTCTGGCTGAAAAACCCCGATTCAATGGACGATCGGAACAAGTTGATTGAAGGCCTCAAAACCCTCCGGAAAATTGAAACGGTAAAAAAGCTCCATATCGGCGTACCGGCCAGTACCGAGAAACGCGATGTGGTAGACAATAGTTACCAGGTTTCGGAGCTGATGTTTTTTGATGATGTCGACGGCCAGAACGTATATCAGGTCCACCCGTTGCACACGAAATTTGTGGAAGAATGCAGCCACCTGTGGACCAAAGTGGTTGTCTACGACTCCCTTGAAGTTTAAAAGATACATCAATCACCAACAAAACCCCGGCAAACCACCGGGGTTTTGTTTTAATTTCTCGCCGGATCGCTATGACTACCGGCTGTCTGTAAATGGCACTTGATTTTTAGTAACGCCGGAAACATAACATTTATGAGAATCTTGTATGTAATGAATCCAACCTCAGGGAAAACGAGTGCTGAGGAGGTCATTCCGCTTATACAAGAACTCTCGAAAGAAGCAGGTCTGGAACACGAAATCCACTTCACTACAGGAGAAGACGATGATAAATTGCTTCAGGAGAAAATTCGTGCATGTGCACCAGACCGGGTAACGGCATGCGGCGGTGATGGCACTGTTCAATTGGTTGGTCGAAATCTTATAGGCATGGACCTGCCAATGGCAATCCTGCCTCTCGGATCTGCCAACGGGCTGGCAACCGCCCTGGCGATTCCAAAAAACAGAGAAGAGGCTTTGCGCGCCATAATGAACTCCAGGATCACCATGCCTCTGGATGTGATGCGGATAAATGATGAACACATCTGTATGCACCTGAGTGATTTGGGTACCAATGCGCTTCTTGTAAAAAATTATGAAGAAGCAGGCGATAAAGGAATGTTAGGCTATGCCAAACATCTGATCAGCTCCATACGGGAGAGCGATTTATTGAAATTTAAAATTACAACGTCTGAAGGTACCCTTCACAAAGAAGGATATATGCTGGTAATCGCCAACGCTCACAAGTACGGAACCGGCGTTCAGATTTCAGAAGGCTCACCGTCTGACGGGCGGTTCGAAATTTGCAACGTGCAAAGCATTGACCTCGAATCGGCTATCAAGTCCGGACTTACGGCCATCAATGTGTTTGTTGACAAGGAAATGTTTTCGGATGTGATCAGCTGCAAGGAGGCATTCATAAATATATCACCGAAAGCTCATCTCCAGATAGATGGGGAATACATCGGCGAGGTATCTGAACTTAAAATAAACATTATTTCTTCAGCTATTAAAGTAGTCGTTACCTGATGGCGAAAACCAACATTATTCTACTCAGCTTCTATGGCCTTTCCAACGGAACTCACAACGTCTTTTTCGGCAAGCTTGCACATTCGCCGGTGCGGGACCTGAGTTTCAAAAAGTATAGCTGGTTCAAAAACTTTAAAACTATCGTTGGTCTATATCAAACCACTGGTCTTGCTCATACAGAATTCGAAATGCGGTTTGATCATGGAATGGTGAAAGCCAAGACAGATATTTCCGGGTCATTTTGGTGTGAGGTGGATTTTCTGGAAAAACAAACCAGGTTACAGGAGATACGACTTCTTCCCTCGGGAGACGAGGTTGAATTGACTGAGGATCTGTATCCGAATCAGATTCAACCCGTGGAATCTACTACTGTTGTAATCTCGGATTTGGACGATACCTTAATCCATTCCTTTATCGGAAACAAGTTCAAGCAGTTTCGTACGCTGCTTTTTACTTCGGTTGAAAAGAGAAAAGCCGTCAAGAACATGCAGAACCTAATCAAGCGTTTTGCACTTTCAGGAACAAACTGTTTTTACCTGAGCAACAGCGAACAAAACCTGTATCCGATGCTCTATCGGTTTCTAACAATCAATGAATTCCCCCCGGGGCCACTCTTCCTGAAACAGTTTATTCATCTCGGCCATGTGGTCGGCAGGCGAATTCGCGGAAAGAAGCATGCACACAAGATGAACATGCTCAACAAGATTATGGAACTCTTTCCTAATAAAAAATATATCCTGATCGGTGACAATACCCAAAAGGACCTGTCTATTTATCTTGACCTCGCAGAACAGTTCCCGGAAAGAATCCGCTACATCATTATCCGCAAAGTCCGGGAACGGAAAGCACACGAGGCTGTATTAACCGAAGCCAGGGAAACACTCGCAAAACACAACATCGGCATGTACTACGAAGAAGAATTCCCCGAAGATATCCCGTGGGACCTCTAATTCAGCCGAGCCATTCTTTGAAACTCGCGGCCTTCTCTCTGCTGATGTCGATATCGACTTTGAAGGGAGGCTTCAATGAAACCGTGAGTCCTTTGTGTGTGGTCTTCACTTTCCCTACTGCCTGGACGTGCACAATATATTGACGGTTTACCCGATAGAAATACTTTGGATCAAGTAGCTCTTCAACTTCGTCAAGGGCAATGTATTCACACAGAAACTTTTCGTTAAGGGTATTATGAAGGAAGATGAGTTGTTCTTTGTGAAAGAATGCGATTTCATCCGAAAGAACCGGCATCAGCGAATTTCCATGTGTTACGAGAAACCGTTCCTTGTATTTCGGTTCTGGCAAGTTCCACCGCTGAAAAAAGTCATTCAGCCGGGCTTCAATGTGGGATCCCGACTTGAGCGTCTTATACTTGGTTAATGCCTTCGTCAGCTCAACGGGATCGATAGGCTTAAGGAGGTAGTCAATACTATTTAGTTTGAATGCGCGGATCGCATAGTCATCATATGCAGTAGTGAAAATGATAGGACAACTTATATTGCGGGATTCAAAAATATCGAAAGCTATCCCATCGGAGAGCTGGATATCGGAAAGAATGAGATCAGGCGTATCGTTCTCTGTAAACCAGTGGTTTGCACTTTCCACGGAAGTCACGACACCGACGACTCTGGCTTCCGGTTCAAGTTTGGCTATGTGATGCTGGATATCTCTAGCCACCAGGAGTTCGTCTTCGATAATTAATATACGCATAGCTGGTTCGTCAAAATTCATAAGACGGGCTTTGCCAACCCATCGGTATATCGGCCTCGTATTGTCTTGAAGGGGTCCGTATCCGCATTTCGAGACGCCCCTCAATCCTGAACCCCAAAGACTGATACAATACAATAGCCTGAGCGTTAGATTCTCGTACAATGAGCTCCACCTTACCTATATCTGGTCTGGTTCGGGCAATGTCTTCGAGAAAAATGGTCATTAGTGTTCTCCCTATTTTCCGATTCTGGAAGTCGGGATCGACTACTAAAGTAAGGTTTGAGAGAACGTGATCAAATACGGATATTCCTGGTTTGAAAGCGTGAATCCCGGCAATAAGCTGACCAGGATTTTCCGGATGCTCACACACAATGATCAGACCGCGTTCCAGACTATTCCTAACGAATTCACTCACATACGATTGCGTAATCTCATGGGCGAGTCTTGCAATCCCGCCAGACTTGTCCGCAACCCGCTGGTAAAGGTTAACAATTTTCGTCACGTCGTTTGAATTGGCCTCTCTGAAATGCATAACTAACGATTTATCAAGGGAACTTTTACGAGGAACGTTTGATCGTTCTCCACAATCAGTAAAGGTGTTTGCGTGAGAAACCCGTACAGCCCTTTCAGATTCTCCAGTCCCTGTCGATTCGATTCTTCCACCCGTTTTCTGCGTTGGACATTATTTCCAACCTCCACGTACCCATCTTTAACTGTGACGGTAATATAAAGCGGTTTCGATTCGTCTATCACGTTGTGCTTAATCGCATTCTCGATTAATATTTGCAGCGTAACCGGTACAATCCCGTTTTCCAGTTCACCGTCGTCGATGTCAAAAGTAATGAAGAGCGAGTTACAGAAGCGAGTCTTTAGCAAATCGACATAGTGACCAATAAAATTCAGTTCTACAGCTACACTCACGGTTGTTTTTTCCCTACTCTGCAAGACATAGCGAAAGACTTTAGATAGTTGCTGCAGGAAATCCGAAGCAAGTTTAGGATCCGTGAAAATCAGACTATTAAGAGAAGTCAAGGCATTGAAAAGAAAGTGCGGGTTAAGTTGATTTTTCAGATTATCGAATTGCACCTGGGTTTTTTCCCGCTCCAGCTTTTCGGCCAGAACCAAAGATTTTTTCCAACGATCGAACAGATGGACGGTAAAAAAACCAAGATTTACCAAACAGGGTAAAAAAGCGTATATCACCCACGTGGCTGCCGCAAACAACTCATCAAGCTCAAACGGGAGATAAGGCTCACCAAACCGATAGATAAAATACCGGATTAGAAGTCCGACAACAGCCCCTAGCAGTAACTGAACAATTACTCTTGAAGCCATTCCACTTTCGAACGGCATTACCCGGTTAAGGTAGTTGTTTATGATCCGAAGGCCTTCCCAGAATAGGGTAATCAGCACAAACGAGACGTAACTCAACTTGATCTGCAACTCGGGTCCGAACTCATATTTCGCGCTTCGCACCAAATACCCAAGCACAACGAACAAAATAATTGTACCGTAGGTTAGAAGAAGATTACTTCGTCTTTCGTACCGGATTACCTCAAACATTGTCGGCGAGGTGGACGTTGAAAAGGAACTCGAGTTGCTTATCAGAAACCCGCTGGGGTGTGAACCGCATTGCGGAGTTTCGTAACGTTACAAGCAGCGGATTTCCCCATTGACCTATCTTGCCTAATGTATATGAACTGTTGACAATCCGTGTGGTTCGTTCGATGCGGAGGCGTTCATAACGACGGAAGGCATTCTGAACATCGTCATTCCCCGAAATACAATTGGCCAACACCACAGCGTCTTCAATAGCCATACAAGCCCCCTGACCCATATTTGGCGTAGTCGCGTGGGCCGCGTCGCCTGAGAGCACGATTCGATCAAAAGCGAACTTCGTGATCGGTTTGACATCAATAATATCGTTGTGAACGATCGACTGACTTTGGGTAGACGAGATTATTCCGGGAACGGGAGCATGGAATTCGTGAAACATTCTGACTAACTCCGAAACACCATATTGCCCGAAGTTTGCATCGCCCTGCGGCGCATTTACAGTAGCGTACCAATAGATGCGATTTCTGGAAAGGGGAACCACACCAAATCGTTTTCCGGAACCCCATGTTTCAAAGGCTTCGTAGCCGTCGAATCCGGGAGGAAGTTGGTCCGTCAGTCCCCGCCAGCAGGTGTATCCCGCATATCGGGGCTTACTATCCGCAACAAGGTTCTGACGGAAAACTGAATGCACGCCATCGGCCGCAGCGACGAAATCAAATTCGCGGGAAGAACCATCCCCGAACAAAACAGAAACTCTCGAAGTATTTTGTGAGAAGCCGGTACAACCTTTTCCGAGATGCAG
>JAEZEH010000062.1 GCA_023417785.1 Bacteroidota bacterium | reverse complement strand
ATGAGAATGATTTCTTCCATCATCGCTTTCCATTCCGCCCACGTGCAGGTCCCCAGTTCCCCGCCAATCACAGTTGGTTCGTTGAATAATTCAAAGAATGCAACGGTGGTGTTATCCTTATAATGTTTGGCCATGGTGCGCCAGAATTCGTACGTTTCTTTCCGTGTGGTCTCGTACATGGGGTTTTGATACATCTCCGTTTTGAGGTTTCCGATGGTGTGCCAGTCGATGATTACGTACATTCCGTTAGCCGCTGCCAGGGCGACACCCTTGTCGAGAAGTTTCAGGTACTCTTGCTGGCCCCGTTTACGCCATGCGGTCGGGTGAACGGGAAACCGTACGATGTTCGCGCCCCAGTTTTTCATTTCACGGAAATAGGTTTCATTCCAATGTCCTGCCGCCTCCAGTTTATCGGGGTCGCTGGTATTTAAGCCGCGAAAGACCATTGGCTTTCCATCTGACGTTACGAATTTATTTCCCTTTACGCTGATGCGGCTCAACGTTTCCGTCTGAGCAAAGGCGACCTCCGCGGTGAGTAGCAAAACAATGAGAAATAAAAACCGTTGGATTTTCATCGTGTCTGTGATTGGAGTTTCATCCAAGGTATCGATTTCCTTCTTGTTGGGAAAGAGATGGAAGTCTGCATTCGGCGGGAACACCCTTTCCGGAAACATTGTGTACCCTATGCCGAAACATATTAGCTATTCATTTATTGGGCCGAACTGTGCGAGGGGTCGGTAAAGAAAAAAAGCCAACCGACTCCGGCTGGCTTTCTATTTTCTACTTCGGGTATTTACTACCAGATTCTTATGCGCTTGTCTTTAGGAAGATACATCTTATCGCCTTCTTTCACATTGAAGGCTTTGTAGAATGCATCCATACTCATCAGCGGCCCGTTGGTCCTGTACATACCGGGTGAGTGCGGATCAGTCAACACTTGCTGTGCCTGTGATTCAGGGAGCATGTTGACACGCCATACCTGGGCCCAGTTCAGGAAGAAACGCTGGGCGGGCGTAAAGCCGTCGATAAGTTTACCTTCTTTGAACTGTTTGGTCTTGGTGAAGGCTTCGTATGCGATTGACAGTCCGCCGAAGTCGGCGATATTTTCCCCGAGGGTCAGTCTGCCGTTAACGTGGAGGCTATCCAACACGGTGAAACCATTGAACTGTTCGACAACCATATCGGCTTTCGCCTTGAAACGGTCCGCGTCTTCTTTCGTCCACCAGTCTTTCAGGTTGCCATCATGGGCGTATTGGCGGCCACTGTCGTCGAAGCCGTGGATCATTTCATGACCGATAACTGCGCCGATTCCTCCATAGTTAATGGCGTCATCAGCGGCGTTATCAAAGAATGGAAACTGCAGAATTCCTGCGGGGAAAGCGATTTCATTGTTTACCGGATTATAGTAAGCGTTCACGGTCGACGGTGTCATTCCCCAGAGCGTTTTATCAATCGGCTTGCCGAAGCGGTTGATCATCTCGTTGTACGCCCATTCATTCGACCGCTGGATGTTCCCCAGATAATCGTTTTTGTCGATGGTGATGGAACTGTAGTCGCGCCACTTGTCAGGGTATCCGATCTTCTTGGCGAAAGCTTTGAGTTTTTCCAAAGCACGCTCTTTGGTTTCGGCACTCATCCAGTCGAGATTCTGAATTCTTCCCTCAAGCGTTGTCTCCAGGTTGTTCACCAGTTCGATCATCCGCTCTTTGGCTTCCGGTTTGAAGTATCGATCTACATATAGTTCTCCGAGCAACTCGCCAAGGTTATTATCGATCGTGTTGCTCATACGCTGCCAACGGGGTGTCAGCTGCTTCTGACCGGAAAGAACTCTGTTGAATTCAAAATTCGCCTGCACGAAGTCGTTACTCAGGTGGGGTGCTGCAGCTTTCAGGATATTCCACTGCAGGTACGTTTTCCAGTCTTCAACGGGCACGGCTGTTAGCAGGGCATCCGCCGCCTTAAAGAACGTTGGGTTATTCACCACTATGCTATCTGCTCCTGTTATCTTTAATTTGGTGAGCATGTCAGACCAGTCAACAGACGGCGTCGTATTTGAGAAATCCTTCAGCGAAAATTTGTTGTACGTCTTTTGGGGATCACGTAATTCAACCCGTGGCATTTGGATCTTTGCCAGGGCTGTTTCAATGCGCATAATTGCAGCGGCTTTCTGATTCGATTCCGCTTCGGAACTACCGGTAAGCTGGAAAATCCTGTTCAGATAATTCTGGTATTCGGTACGAATCTTTACGCTGCGTGTATCAAACTTCAGATAATAATCGCGATCGGGCAGGGTGGTGCCACCTTGCGAAAACGAAGGGATGTACTGGTCTGAACGTTTCCTGTCCTGGCCGATATAAAAACCAAAGAGTGGACTGGCGATACCTCTGGTCCTGAGTGTCACAATTTCATTCAATACGTCGGGGATGGCCTGAATCTTTGCTATCCTTTCAAGATGCGGCATCACGGGCTTATAGCCAAGGGTCTGAATGGCGACACTGTCCATTCCGCTCGTATAGAAGTCGCCGATTTTTTGAAATTTCGGATTTTTCCCTCCGTTTTTAACGGTCTCTTCCAGCAAAGATTTCAGTCTGCGTGAGCTTTCTTCGCGGAGCGTGCCGAAGCTGCTCCAACTCGTTTTGGAAGGCGGGATTGGATTATTCTTCAGCCAGCCTCCATTCGCGTAAAGGTAAAAGTTGTCGCCGGGCTTGATGGACTTGTCCAGATTGGCCGGGTCAATGAATTTGGGCTTCTTCCGGGGCGGAACGGCCGCGACTATGGCCAGAAAAAGCATACCCGTCAGGGCATATCTAAGTGAGTAATGCATAGGTCGATGAGTTTCAAACCACCAAATTACGGCGTTTGAGCCGTATTTTGGAATCGATCTCCAAAAACATGATAAATGGTTCCAGGAGACCGGAAATGGTCAAACCAAGGCGACCTGACTTTTTTCCTTTCTGGCCTTTTGATACCTTTGATGGCCCGGTTCCGGTAATGCGATCAAACCGGACATAACCTGAATTGGTATAACCCTACCCCTATGCGTCAACGTTTTGCTGCGCTGTTCCTCATTGCTTTGAGCATCGCTGCCTGTACTTCCGTGGTCACCAGCAGAGACGAAACCACACCATCGGTTACTTTTAATGAACTGCTCGATCAGTATTACGAAGAACGTCTACGGCTTTATCCCTTTGAGGGCACTTATGCCGGCGACAATCGCTACAACAATCAACTGCACAACGACATCACGGTAGCTTTCCGCGATACGCTTCGCCAGTTTTATGCTGCGTATCAAGATCGACTTGGCAGCTACGATACGGCGGGTTTTTCTGAAAATGACAAGTTGAGTTATGAAGTGCTTAACTGGACCTGCAACGTTAATCTCAGACGGCTTGGGTTTAATGAACACCTTACGCCGCTTAATCAATTCTGGTCGCTGCCATTGACAATGGGCGTGATGGCCAGCGGAAAGAGTGCGCAACCATTCAAAACCGTCGAGGACTACGACAACTGGTTCTCGCGCCTTGAGTATTATCTGGCGTGGACCGATACCGCCATCGCCAATATGCGGAAAGGGATGGCGCAGGGGTATGTGATACCAAAGATACTGGCCGAAAGAACCATCGCTCAGTTGGAACCTTTTGCGCGCGGGCCTGTAACAGAGCACTTGTTTTATCAACCCGTTCTGAATTTTCCCGAAAGCTTTTCTGAAAAAGAACGTGAGCGCCTCACGATCGCCTACACTGATATGGTGGGGCTGAAAATAATTCCGAGATACGAAAAGACCGTGAATTTCCTGAAGAAGGAATATTATCCTGCGTGCCGGGAAACGTCCGGGATTTCCGAAATCCCGAATGGTACTGAGTATTATGACCTGATGATTACTTTCTATACTACGACCCAACTTTCTGCGGATGAAATATTCAACATCGGTGAACGCGAGGTGGCGCGGATTACCACTGAGATGGAAGCCGTGAAGGAACAGGTTGGGTTCAAGGGAACGCTACCTGAATTCTTTGTGCATCTCAGAGAGAAAAATGAATTAATGCCTTTTACGAAACCCGAAGAAGTGATCGGCAACTTCAACCGGATTCATGAAAAGATGAAGCCCAACCTTTCGAAGCTTTTCAAGAGGGTTCCGAAAACTGCCTTTGAAGTTCGCCGCACCGAGGCATTTCGCGAGGCATCGGCCAGTGCAAGCTACACGGGTGGTTCTCTTGATGGAACACGTCCTGGAATTTTTTATGTGCCGATTCCTGATGTTAAAAAATACAATACCCTTTCGGATGAAGATCTCTTCCTCCACGAAGCAATTCCCGGGCACCATTATCAGATTTCCCTGCAGCGTGAGAATGGGGATTTGCCAACATTCCGCAAAACGTCGGGATACAGCGCTTACTCGGAGGGTTGGGCACTTTACACCGAATCTCTTGGAAAGGAATTGGGATTGTACGAAGATCCGTATCAGTATTTTGGCATGTTGAGTGCTGAAATGCATCGCGCCATCCGACTTGTTGTGGACGTAGGTATACACAGCAAGGGCTGGACGCGCGAGCAGGCTATTAAATATTCACTCGAACACGAAGCCGAAGATGAACGCAGCGTCACCGCCGAGATCGAAAGGTATATGGCCATTCCGGGCCAGGCGCTATCCTATAAGATTGGTCAGTTGAAGATACGGGAGCTCCGACAAAAAGCCGAAGCTGCGCTCGGGGCAGAATTCGATGTAGCGGAATTCCATGATCAGATTCTGAATAGTGGTAACCTTCCGCTGAGTATTCTGGAAAACAAGATCGACCGATGGATCGCCATACAAAAGCGATAACCTATTCAATGGATCGTAAATACCAACGCGTGATTGAACGAAACCAGGACCGGACCATTGCCGATTTCCTTCGTGGCAAGTCTCCCAAAACGGTGGAACTGTTTAATTTCTTTGTAGAACAATTCCACGCCATTGGTGAGGTGACATTCATTCCGGCAAAGACCATGATCGGTGTCGCCACCTCGCGCAAGCGCATTGCGTATGTTACGCAGTTAGGAAAGAACTTCGTTCATGTGGTGTTTCACTTCGACCAACCCTATCACGACAATCTTTGTTTTCAGAAAATTGCACAGGTTCCCGGAGAACAACAGTTCAATCACCATTTCAGGATGTTTGAGAAAGAGGACGTGAACGAGGAGGTTAAGCGCTTTATGAAACTCGCCTATCGCCATGCAAGCTAAACACGGTATGGAATCCCTTTGGGGTCGTTTCTAAAAGGTGGTCTTGATAACCTTTCCAAAGGGAGCCTTTTTCCCGTCTTTGTATACAACTCCCACGCTGTACTCGTAGGTACTTCCCGGTTTAACATCCGGATCGGCGAATGAACTAAGGTTACCCTGAATCGATCGGTAAGAATTGAACGCCGACCCATTTACCGCGCGGTATACAATGAAACGGTATTCGCCTTTTACCGGGTAATTCCATTCAACGAGGATGTTCTTCTTCCCGGGGTCGGCCTTCGCGAAAATATTGTTAACCGGTAGCCGTGCTTTCAGATCAACCCACTTGATTTTAATGGGTACAGATCTTTTCGATTGCAAGCCCGCTTCGTCAAGGCTGACCAGACTGTATCCGTAAAGTCTTCCGGCAACGAGAGCAGTGGTATCGACATACGAGTTTCGTTTGTCCGTCGCGGCAAACGTACTGATTTCGCGCCATTGTTTCCCTTCGTCAAGCCGGTAGAGCACGGTGCGGGCGAGGTCTTCGCTCGAACTTGGTACCCACCGAAGCTCAATACCCCCTTCAGTGATCTTGTAGTAATCCATTACCGCAGCGCTGGGCGGAACAACATCAGGACGTTCAAGTTCCAGTATTTTGGAAAACCCCGAATAGTTTGCGTTGTAGTCCAGGGCAACGACACGGTAGTAAATTTTCTTCGTCAGTGTCTTCAGGGTAATTGTATCCTGGAATACAGTATCGCGCAGGGGCCCGTGTGTGAGCTGCGAGAATTCATGGTCGGGACTGTTCGCATAAAACACGAGGTAGCCATCGATGTCGGGTTCATTCCCGTGTTTCCATGAAACAGTTACGACTCCTGTTGTATCTATCTTACCGGTTAAGCCAACGGGAGGGGCAGGCGGAATGCTGTCAATGATCATTGCGTACTGCGCCAATGAGACGGATGCATTTCCGGCGGTATCGACTGCGGCAACGACATAAAAGTTACTGGCCATAGGGTCGGCACCATTGTCAATGAACTCTCTGGTTTTTGCCGGCAGCGGATCGTCCGTCAGCGGTGTGAATGTTTTGGTAGGGTTGTTACCACGTCCAATCAGAAATCCACGAATCTCTTTGGATTGTTTGGGATACTCCCATGTGATTCGTATCGACGTCCCGCCGACGTGTTTAGCCTGGACATTCTGTGGCTGCATCGGTGGCGTGCGATCCCTGCCCATGGCGCTTAGCGGTTGTGAGGGGGCCGCGACTTCTCCAAAAGGTGTGATCCCTACAACGCGGTACTGATATGCACGATAGTTGGCATTGACTGAATCGAGATACACGAAATGGTCTACAGACATCGGGATCCTTTCTGATACAGCGTGTAAGTATGGCGTTGCGTTCAACCGATTGAAAGATTTTCCATTGTCCTCGGAGCGTTCGATGTAATAAGCCGAGAAGTATGCACTATGGATCTGCCTGTTCCAGTAGATTTCAATCAGGTTCTCCCGTTCATTTACATGATCAATTACAGCAACGGGAACGGGTTCAGGCGTAGCGGTGTGAACCACAGCTACACCGGGATTAATCGTATACCCACTATTCTCTTCGTTGTGAACGATCCTGTATAAATATGATTTGCCTTTTTCAACATCGCGATCGCTGAAACGCAGTCCGAGGGCATGTGCGGTCCGTGGCGAAAGATCCGCCGCAAGCATGGCGAATGAAAAGCGCGTGGCGAACTCATCTGCCTTGGCAATGAAGCCATTCACGGGTGAGAAGTTTTTGCCGTAAAGGGCCTGGGCGGCGATTCGCGCAAAGTCATCGTTACTTTTTTCACCCGCAATTGCTGCCCAGCTTTCTAATGGCCATGGCTTCAGTGGTTCGGCAGTTATTTTTTGAAAGGTGGCGGGGTCAAAGGCACCGGTTTCGTCGAGGGTAGCGCGGAAAATCACGTAGCCCGATTTGTTTGCTTCCTGCCACGCGCCAGGCGTTTCGGGGGCCCACCGCAGTACTACGCTGTCGCCGCGCCAGACTGCGCGCACCATCAAGTCCGCCTCATAGGCATTCTGCGTGCGAAGGCTGTCGGAACTATTCTGACCGAAGGCGGCAATCGCGGTCGAAATCAGCACCAAAAGGGAAAGTATTTTTTTCATCACGTCAGTATGTAAATGTCTTTGTAACCTTAGTGCCGTTTCTGTACGAGTTGTTACCGCCTGGCCACTGATATTGTATCTGCACCCCATACGTTCCCCGAACGTAGCGATAATGAATTGCATTATTGCGAAGCAGCGTGCCCACTTTTGGTGCAAGAGAAGTATTCCGGTTTACGGCATTTCGGATCGGGAATGTTGTCGGGATTAGTGGAACGGGGGTCCAGCTCATACCTCGTGCCACCGAACGTTGCAGATCCATGAAGTCGCCCCATACGTAGCCACTCGTAGAGTAGGTCAATACAAAGTTGGGTATTGACATCGTCACAGGGCTTGCCATATTGAACGATGTGGTTGATCCGCTTACCACGTTCATCGCCAGAATTGATCCGGTGGTTTTTGGGGCGGATGAGGCAGGAGACGTGGCCTGGGCATACTCCGGATTCGATCTCGCCTCACGTTCGACCTGCCAGGTCTGTATAGGCCCCGTCAGCCGGGATGAATTGGATACGGTTACTGTTTGCGTTGGTGGGAGCCCTTTTCCATGTCGGTTCAGACTTACTACCGAGAACCGGTTTCCGCTTGCCGCGGAGGCAATCGGCCCAAACGTTCTGTGTACGTCGTAGATTGCTGGTTTCACAATTCGCGTATGGTAGTCATAAACCCAGGGATCGGAAACATTAAGGAGTGGCTTCATCACCATTCTTCCGTTTTTGAAAAGTCCGTTAGCCTCGAATTGATCGAAAGGTTCGGGCAGAACCATCTTCAGGGTGAAGCCTTCAGCGATCAGGGCATTGACATACTGCGCGGTAACATCCGCGGCAGTGAGTTTCTCCGCCAGCGTATTGTATCTGCTGGTGCGGAAATAAAATTTGTAGAGGAGTTTTTCATTAAGTTCTACGGTTTCACCCGGAAGGAGCTTCTGAGCTGATGATCTGATGGCCGCGTTACTTCCACCACTAAATGTCTTCCTCAGGGCGACCTGGGATAGCGACGCCGAGAAGCGCGATTCGGGTTGTCGTGCGGCAGCCAGGATTCTTTCCTGGGGTGCCACAGGTGCGGGGATGAGTTTCCGAACGATTTGAACGCCGTACATGGTTTCATTATCCATCTCCGGAAGAGGTAATGTCATGACGCGGCCGGAGGTGTACGTGAGCTCCCGCTCTGTTTTTTCGCCGCCGCCAACAGGAACGTAACGCACAAGGTATTTGTACTTACTTCCATCGATCTCGCGGGCAAAGATGCGGTCTACGGGATTTTCGAGCTGAATCACGCCACTGCGCGTTGGCCTGATCGAGCCCACTTGCTTCGTTGGCGCCCCTTCGTCCTTGAGGTGATAATACTGTCCCTCCACCGGATAGGTGTAAACAATCTGATCCAACGGAATGAAATCAGGTATTGGACCCGTTGTGAATCGCACGGAGCGTTCTTCACTCCATACGCTTCCGTCGCTGTTCTTTACAACTTGTGTTGTCCCGTTAGGAAAATGTTCGCGGGCTTTGATCACGATTCGAACATCATAATCTGTGTTGCCTTCGAGCATTTCGTCCAGTCGGAACTTCAGTACGGTGTTGTTGCTTTCGAATGAATGGGTTCCCGCAACATTCTGGCGTGAACCATTTCTCCGGAATTCAAACACGTCAACGTACGGGAAGAATGTCCTCGTCACTTGTGTTCCATCCGCAGCTTCCATCGGGAACTCCAGATACTTTTCAACAGGAACGTTAAACGACACGGCGGGGCTGCTGAAGCAACTTTGTTCACGTGTTCCGTTCTCGGGCATCATGTCGGCGATGATATTCATTCCGCTTAGCGGATTCGGAATCACGAACGTACATTTTTGTCCGACCTCCACTTCAAAATTGCATCGGCCTTCAACCATTCCTCCGAGTATGGAGTACATGAGTCCGGCCCGGCCGCGAAATCCCGAGGGATCCGGGAAGTTAGCTTGCATCATGGCAGCAGCACCCAGTTGAATGAACGGATACTTTCCTTTGATAAAGAACAGGTCGACCTGAACCCCCATCTCGCCATACAATCCTGCGAACGCCTGGCCCTGAATATACCACCCGTCGATACCTCGCGGCGGCGCACCGGTTTCGACACAAAAGACGGAACCGGGTCGGGGTTTAGAGAAGTTCAGATCAAAGCCGAGATCCAGACCGAGGGAAGCGTAGAAGATCGCGAAGTCCAGATTCACATCGAGGGCCAGCGCTGTTCCGAAGGCAAACCCTTCACCTGAACGGTATGCTGCGTCGTCGGCATCGGTGCGGGCACGGGATGTCGCCTTTGCCGCGGTTTCCGATTCACCTTCAAGTCGCCCACCTGATCCGCCAAGAACCGCCATGATTCGTGGAGGCAGTGGCGGCAACGCTACGGGTATACCATGACCGATCATGAGGTAGGAGGTAAGCCGCGCCTGGATCACGCGGACATCGGCGACCAGACCGCTCCGGTTTTCCGGCGTACCCATATAGAAATGCCAGGTGTCTTTATCGACGTAGAATTCCATGCCCACGAACTTGTTTCCGGCCTGCGCACCGTAGAGGTAATCACCTACACGCACAAACACGTCGAAGTTTCCGGTGAACTTGGGGCCTTCCGCGGGACGATTGTCAAATATGATGTTGATGTTCGCCCAAACCTTCGCATCTCCGCGTTCAGTGAGCGAAGCCATAAAGTAGCCATCACCGCCAACGCTGATGAAATTCAATCCGAATGAATTATTGAACTCCGCCTGAAGTCGTACGTCCATGTTGAATGCCTCGCTTGACGGGTGGGTGCCGAACACCGCCGCGAATTTCAACCCCAGGGCTGTATCAAAGTTTGGAACGTAACGGATCGCAGTTCGACCCGAACCGGATTGCGTGTTCTGCGGATTCGGCAGATCCGACGCCATAGTCATATGGTGATAGGCACCGCCACCGAATCCATAAATGGCAAACCCCGAAAATATCGGCAGCCCCGGAAATGTAATCATACCGTCGACGAGCCAGTACGCGTAATAGTCGCGGGTTCCGAATCTACCAAGGGAACCGTTTCCAACAGTGCCGAAATATGCGGTCAGTTCTCCTGATATGTCCATGGGCAGTTCCACCCGGATGTTCCCGCGGGTACCATTTCCATATACAGGATCATCTGTGTAGAATTCAAGTTCACCCCGCAGTTTCATTACGCTAACCGAGACGTCAATTCCGATCCGGCCTACATCCACACCACCGAAGCCAACCTCGAACCGGTCGCCGACTTTGTTGAATGTAGCGAATACCCCGAACGTTGCGTCCGCGCCGATGGATGTGCTGCCTTCGGAAAACAGCAGCTGAAGATCAAACTCGATGCCGGGCCGGGTTGGGGTGTTGATATTCAGATTGATATTGGAAATGTTGACCGGGAAACCGGATGCTGATTTCTGCGGACTGGCATGTGCAATATAAAAACTATCCGCTTTGATGTATCGTCCTTCGGGATCGGCAAATGTACTAAGGTACAAACCTTCGAAGTTCATTCCTTTGAAGGCGACGTCAGCGATCGCGCCAAAGTCGCCTATAAGGTGAACGCCACCGTGAAGGATAGCCGTAACGTGGTCGCCCTTCACCGGATCATTGAGACCAATCTCTACGGACGAGTTTGGTTTGAAGAACATTTGCGCGGCGCCCCACATGGGGATGTTCAGTGTATCACGGGTGTAAACTCTGAACTGATAACTGAACTCATCGGAACCGTCGTCGAACCCGAGTGCCATGCTATACTTCAGGTGGTCACCCTCTTCGAATATCGGCATACCCAGACGCCCCGCCATGCCTGCCTCGGTAAACGTGTTGCTTACCAGGTCAAAGTTCAGTGTGTCAATGGCAAATCCCCATCCTTCGAAATTCCCTTCCGACACTTCAAGAATATTAACTGCCCTTATCGACGTGGTAAGGCCGGTGCCGTCGATGATCGTTTCAAAGGCGCCGAATGATGTACGTCCATCGGGTGAAACCTCGCTGGCAAATTCGGGAGGAAGTTTAACTTCGATACGTTCCATGTAAAATCCCGTCCATGTATTAATCATGCGTGGATCGGTCATGGCAGGATTACCGTAACCTCGTGGCAGGGTGAATCCCGGCGGGTTTTCAATATCTGAAAAGTCGAGGTAGGCGTTGCTGGTATTCCAGCCCCAACCCGCAAGGCCATTCACCTGGAAGGGATCGAACGTAATATGTGCGATCCAGTTGTTGCCACGACACGCCTTTACGCCAAACAATCCTTTTACATTTCCTTCGCCAATGGTCCCGTCAGGATTGTCCGGTACGAGCATGCTGCGCGGGAATGTAACCTCGCCGCGAACCTGGAGGCATTTGAATCCACGGCAATCCCATGAAACGTATGTCGCCTGCGTTGTGTCTGCCGACTCCGCGCCCTTGAAGGCAAAACGGGTTTCACCTTCCTGGACAACTACCCAGTCGCGGGCAAGATATAACCGGCCTTCATCACCAAGTCCGCCGGGCGTGATGCATAGATCTTTAATTCCCAACGCCAGCACGCGATCGCCGATCTCGGGCAGATCAAGACTCATCAATGCGTCGGCGGTGGCGCGTTCAGGCGTAAATTCAAAGTTCATTATGCCGATTACATATCGGTGGCCATCAATTTCGCGGTCGATCCCGATTGGCATTCCGATTTCGCGCGAGCCAGTGAAGGCACTAACCAGGCGTTCACCGTCACTGAGGAATCCATTCAGCGCCCTCGCTTCCGACTCACTCATACCTAACACCTGGCCTGCGCGCGTAGTAATGTCTTCAGTGACAAACTCGCGATCCGCCTTGGCCTTTACCGTACCGGCAAACACCTTTCCGCCGGCATTTACCTGGACATTGGAAAACTCAACCAGTATTTTGATGTTGTTGAGGAATGGGACATTAACGACCCCTTCCCCCGTGTAACGATTGCCGCCGCTGCTGGTAATGCTCCGAACATTAAGCGTGAACTTGCCAACCTGTATGTCGCCACCGACTGCTACCCCAGCCGTTGCAGTACGGTCGGTGATGGGGTCTGCGAGACACGTACTGATACACGCACCCGGATCTTCTTCCGTTTCACGCATCACAACGGGCGTCGAAGGCGCGCTGTTGCTGATGATAAACGTCCATACGGGGCTCGTGGCGTACGCGATGTGGTTGCTGATGTTATCCGGGGATTTCATCCATTTTACACGCCAGTAATATTTCCCTTCTTCTGTGATGTTGAATTGCTCCTCCAGATCCTTGTAGAGTTCATCTTTTATAACCTGGGGATCGGAATTGAGGTCCGCGGTGTAACCGAGCCGGCCACCGATGGTTTCGACGATGCTTGTGAACGACTCTTCCTTACTGACTTCGATGACCCATCGTTCGTCGACTATCCCATTGAAAAATGTTGTTCCGCCACCACGGGCCTGCACGATGGTGAAGTCGGGAATCACTTTTCGGGGTTCCGCTCCGGTTTGCCACTTGAATTTGATATCCCCCGGAGGAACGGTATCCGCGTTGGCGGGGAGTTTTAGAATGGATGGCGACATACCTACCTGAAAAGTGGTCGCGGGTATGTTGACCGGAAGCGTCGTGCTGCCGCGGTCCATTTCGATAGACGCGTTCCAGGTGTACGTGTTACCCCTTTCGAATGAAACGCTTGTCTCGGTTTGATTTTTATTGAGGGCGATATATTGTGCCTGTTCCTGCGTGAGATCGCCGAACCCCGTGGCTGTGCGCTGGGCCGCGAGTGGTCCGCGTGGCCAGTTCAGCTGGTCATTCTTATAATCGTTGTATCCATTGGTACCGGAAATGTTAAACTGATAGCCGAACCGGGTGTATTGATCACTGTAGGGCGTGTAGCGAACAATGACGGGAAAGTAGCTGAAGGGGATCACATCAGCATCGAGGGGATACGATGGTTCGATCGTGAAACCTCCCGCCGAAGGCAAGGGTGTTCCAAAGACAAACGTACATGCCTCACTCCGGCCTTCGTTTCGAAAAGCGATCTCGCGATCGGGATTACTTGCAGTAATCTGTATCGCGTATTTCCGACCGCGTTCAAGAATAACATCTTCGGGGATAATAAGGTTGTACACCGTTGTTCCGGCGACCTCCTTGATGAAGACGGGAGGGGAGCTCTGCAATGCATCGAACGGATTCCGTGTAGGAGGCTCAACCTCAACCATGCGGATTGTATAGTCAATGATCGCACCGGGGCGGGTAGGCATCACCTGTGTCCAGATGATGTTCATCTGAATGGTTTCGTGAGATATTAATTGATCACATTCCGTGGAAATGATAACTGGTGGGTCGACATAATTCACCTCAAAGGCGGCACAACCAAAGGGTTCGGCGGGTGTGTCCGAAAGATACTTTCCAACATCGTTACAATCCATCGCCCGGATACACAACGTATACCGGCCCTCGGGAAGGGCTTCATCGCCGCGAATCGTCTCGCGGGACAGGCCGCGAAAGACCATGTTGTCGGGGTTGAACATCGCCCGTAGATCAGTGCCTGTCAGTGTGGTGACACCCATAGGGATCGTTGTGCATACTCCGCGAAGGCGGTTGATGTCCGAGGTTATAGAGGCACCCGTGTCTTCGTTTCGTAATGTTCCAACCAGTGCCACCCCGTATGTTTGCTGCGAGGTGTTATTAAGCGTAACCAGTACGTTGCTTTCAACGGAAGTGAAATCCGACAACCGAATCGGGTACGGAGGTGCAATGTTGACCTGAACGTCGATTGGAAACTGGCCCCAGACGGTTAAGGACATCAACATCAACGCTATCAACGTTGTATACCGTTTCAGGATGTTCATAGAAGATTGGAATGTTTTTGTCATAGTCGTTACCGGCTGTTTCTTCCGAAATTGTAAGTGTATCCAAAATTGGCCAGTACATCGCGCATGGCCGGGTCTTCGGAGGCTGCGAGCTTCCTGCTGACAATTGACGTGCTCAGATCAAGGGAATGCTTCTCTTTGATAGAATACCCGATTCGCGCATTAATGGAAAGGGCATTGCTCTGCGCCGACCCATCGGTGTTCACCGTAAAATAGGTGGCTGAGGCGTTGAAGCGAAGATCGTCGTCGAGCACTGATTTGTTGGCGCCAATCGTGTATCCCATCCGCATGGTCTCACTGACGTCGGTATTGAATTGATTCAATGTGATGTTGACATTCGCGCCAAAATGATTAACCATGTTTTGATAGCGGTAACCGAGGCTGGGGTTCATCGACGTTGTGTTGTTGTTTGTCTCACTGATGTTACTGTCGTCGCGCAACACCTGGTAGTTGACGCCGGCGGTGAAATTGTGACGAATCTGTTTTGTTCCACGCATCAGATTGGCCATCACGTTCAGGTTGTCGGAGAATTGTTCGAGCCGAAGAGTATCCATCGATAAACGGATATTCCGTTCCTGATTGATGCGGTAGTTGGTATAAAACGTCGTGATGCTGAGTCGCGGCTCCGGCATGATCGTCACATTGACGGAATTTATGCGACGATTCGTGCTGTTGAGCTTGTCGCCGAAGATATTGTTCCGCTGAAAACCCAGGCTTCCTGAAACACGAATCTTGTTCTTCATCATCGACCAAGCGGGAGCTATGGTGATGTTTTCATAATCGTTGTTGAGAAAGTATGACCCCATGGACTGGTAATCGGGTTCAACCCGCGTGTATTGCAGACGAAGCGAAAGCATTTTCAATCGCACGGCAAGGCTTGCCTTCCCCGCCATTAGGAAACTGGTGGATGTGCGGGGTGTGAGAAATGCCGTAACCAAAGCCGGAACTTTGTATTCGTCGGGGCTTACGGTGGCTGCGGTCACATCACTGGTGTAAACGCTAAATCCATAATCGAGATCAAAGGTGAATATTTTCAGAAATGCCTGGCGTGCTTTGATGCCGTAAACAAGATTTTCTGCGGGACGTATTCCGGCCTCACCCCAACCCGAAGAAACGGAAGTTGAGTCGTCTTTCCCTTTGAAGAAGATCAGGTCGACGTAATTGTTTTGGGTACCGACTCCGATTTTTGCTGCAATCCCTTTACGCGCAAACGTGGGAATAATAATTTCCCCCGAAAGGGTATCGCGTGGTTGATCAATAGCTTTCAGAAACCGCCCGTACATAAATCCAAATCTGAAAATCGATGGCTCTGCCTCAATACCAACTCCCCGAAAGGTGTGATTCGAAAGCGTAAAGTCACTGAACGAAATGTTTCGATAGCCAAGATGCAGACGAAGCCATTTGTAGTGGGGGCTAAGCCCAAACTGATTGAAAGGTTGACGGTAATCGGTTTGCTTCTGACTGAAGGAAAAGTAAAACGGTAACGTAACACCGTATAGCGAAAGCGTTGGCGAACCGGTTATGGTCCAGAAGAACGGATCCCGAAGTGCATTATCCCGATTGCTGGAATATGAATTTAATCGGAGCGACAGCGCCCCTGAGAAGTCTATGGGTTTTGCCGAACCGATATGTTCAAGGTCTTGTCCATGCAGCAATGATGAATTGCAAAGCTGCATAAGGATCAGAATACCGGGTAAATATCTTCTCATGTGTGTCGTTATTCGAAAATTATTCTTCTGATCCGGTTGTTGCCGAAATCTGCAACGTAGATTGTTCCGTCGGATAAGACAACGAGTGATGTTGGCTGATTGAAACGTGATGCCGCTCCGGTTCCGTCTATCATTCCAGCACTTCCATTCCCACCGATTGTGGTGACAACCCGTTGCGGTGTGATTCTTCGTATAGCGTGATTCCCTACGTCGGCGACGTACACGTTGTTTGATGCGTCTGTTGCTACATCATAGGGTCCGTTGAACCTTGCGGAAGTGCCTGTATTGTTAACGAGGCCAGCTGTACCGTTGCCAGCGAATGTTGTTACCGCCCCCTGGCCATCAATCCTTCGTATGCGGTGATTCAGCGCATCGGCAACGTAGAGGATACCATTTCCATCAACAGCCATCCCAGTTATTCCGTTGAACATGGCGGCGATGCCCACGCCATCGGCAAATCCAAGTTGACCATTTCCTGCAACGGTACTGACTGTTGCGTTGGTGGCGATTAACCTTACCCTTGAATTGTTGGTGTCGCCAACGTAGAGGTTACCCTGCGCATCGCCCGCGAGACCGATCGGTCCGTTAAACTGCGACTGAAGTGCCGGACCATCCGCATAGCCCGCCTGAGGGAATCCTGCATAGGTCGTTATTACACCCGTGGCTAATGTGAGTCGGCGAATACAATGATTGCCATTGTCGGCGATGTATAAGTTACCGTTATGAATCGCGAGTCCGGCGGGTCTGTTGAACCGCGCCTGTAATGGACTGTTTGCGTCGGCATAACCCGCGAGGCCATCGCCGGCGAAGGTGGTTAGTACCCCCGCTGGCGTAAGTCGCCGGATAATGTGATTGTTGATGTCTGAAATGTAAAGGTTGCCATTAGCGTCAACGGCAGTACCAAAGGGAGCCTGAAACTGACTGAATGTGCTGACGACAGAGGATAGGATATAGGTGAATATCGGTCCCGTTGCAGTAACACCGTTTACCGTTGCGGTTACCGGGCCAGTTCCGGCGCCTAAGGGAACCGTTACATCTACCGAGGTGTGGCTTGAAGCGGTGATTGCGGCCAGCGCGCCATTTATACGTACTGAATTTTCGTTTGCCGATGTTGCAAAGTTTCTTCCGTTGACTTTGAGGGTTATGCCGTGAGGACCGGTGGTGGGGTTGATATCCGTGATAATAACGGGGTTTGTGGTGATCGTGATCTCGTCATTGCCTGAAAGTGTGCCGTCAGAGACGGTGAGCCGTACCTGGTATGTTCCGTGAACATCAATGACGATGACGGTATTCTGATTTTCCGGAGATGCTATTGTTGCGGTGCTCCCCTGGGGTTGGGATACAAGTGTCCATGTGTAGGTCAGCGGATCGCCGTCAGGATCAGTGCCTGTTCCCATAAGGGCAAATTGCGTCCCGAGATCAACGGCTTCGTTCTGGCCCGCATTGGCCACGGGCGTACCATTCGGTGTGGTCGCTACAACCGTGATGGTATCCGCATCGGTATCGACGTTGTCTGACACCACTACCCGTGCTGAATAAATTCCGGGTACGTCCGGAACAAAACCAGGCTTAACTGAATCGAATGGCACAATCACAGCCTGGCTTCCCTGCGGTCGGGAGATCCACTCCCACACAAACGAAAGGGGATCGCCATCCGGATCCGTTGATCCGCTGGCATCAAGTGAAGCTTGTTGGTTTGCGATTACCTCCTGATCATCTCCCGCGTTGGCAATCGGGGGGAGATTTGGGTGGATACCATCCGTTTCCCGACAGGTAATACAGATAAAGGCAATGAATAACGGAAACAGTAAGGGTAGGAGGCGTTTCATTCAAAGTTAATTAGATCAATGCATCGGTGGAAACGGCCATTCAAACCATTCGACATTTGTTTCCGTACTTTTGTGTCGTTAATTTTAAAAGGGTTACTTCTGTGGGTAAAATATTTTTTTGCCCGTGGATCAATTTGTTCCATTTGCCGGTAACCATACCAAAGAAATGAGCACTAAATGACTACCAGTGGATGCTTTAGTTGATGTGAGGGACCTTGAAAAGATAAAGCAGGGTGACAGACTTTTCTTGAAGGAACTGTATCGGGCAAACCGTAACGCCTTCACTAAATGGGCACTGTGGCGTTACTCTTGTTCCGAAGACGATATTGCTGACATTTACCAGCAAGCCTTTGTTATTCTGTATAATAATGTGAAAGCAGGAAAATTTACGGGTGAAAACAGCGCTATCCGGACCTATCTTTTTGGAATAGGAAAGAACCTGTTGAACAAATATGTCTCGGCCCGAAAGCAGCAGGATGATCCTCTCGACGACGTGCCCGAGGTATTTCTCGGTGTGGATGTCGCCAACGAGGGTCATGAAAGCGCACATCGGCAAATGCTGGTTCACTCGATTCTTAGGAAGGTAGGCGAACCATGTCGGAGTATTCTGATGAAATATTATTTTGAAAATTATACCATGGAAGCCATTGCGGAAAACCTCGGATACAAATCTGCACTGGTGGCCAAGAAGCGGAAGTGCGAGTGTCTGATAAAAATACGAAAGGCATTGAATACAAATCTGAAAAACAAGTAATGGATCAGGAAGAAGCAGATATTGATTTGATTGAAAGACGTATTAACGGTGAGCTTTCGGAGGCTGAATTAAAAGCATTTGATTTACGTGTCACAACTGACCTCAAGTTCGCCGAAAAAGTTGACGATTATGTCGCGATCATCAACGGCATCAGAAATGCGGACTCACTCGAGCTTAGCGAGCAAGTTGCGTTGTGGGAAAGGGAACTCAGCGATGAAGAGAACGCTGTTCCGGTAGCAGGTATTAATCCCTGGAAGAAGTACATGATTGCAGCTGTTGTTACGGCTGTGCTATTGACCACATTTGTGTTTATTAACCGCCCCGGAGATGTCAGTCAGAAGGAATTATTTACAGCGTACTTCGTTCCCTACGAAGATGTGCTGTCGGTTCGTGACGGCGACGACTCAGAAGCTGCCCTGGCTATGGCCATGGAAAGGTATAATCAGCAGGAGTACCGGGATGCGATTCCGCACTTTCTGAAATATCTTCAAGCCTATCCGCAGCGTGATGAAGCGATGTTTTATCTCGGTATTTCATATCTGGGCGACGAGAAGGCGTCTGACGCAATTTCAGTTTTCGAGCAACTCCAAACCCGCGGCGGGACGTATTCCGATCATGTGAACTGGTACCTTGCGCTTGCCGATATATTGAAGGAAGACTTTGCTTCAGCCAGGGCGCGGCTGGAGGCGATTGCACAAGACCCCAATCACGATTTTTCCGGCAAGGCTGAGCAGCTTCTTGACGAACTTCAATGAACCGGTTTCAGGGCGACCTTCCGCCGTCTCAATCGAAGGATAGCAAAAACAGATAATACCAGAACTGCAACGCCGGAAGTACTGATAAAAGCTGCGCTTACGAATGAAGCTTCACTAACAGGATCGGTATCACCGATCAGAACAAATCCTGCCCAGTAGAATGGATCGCTTTTGATGTTGTCGGCTTTCAAAAGAAAGTCCAGTTTTGCCTGCCGCAGCGCCTCGTCTTTGGATGCCCCATTGGCGAGATTCCTGTAAAACGCTGCCATGATATCGGCGGTGGTTTGATCCTGAGATGGCCACAAACTGGTAAGCATACTTTCACAACCGGCATATGCGAAGGCCCGCGATAGGCTCATCACACCCTCACCTTCTTTATAGGCACCGGCTCCGGTATTGCAGGCGCTTAATGTCACCAGCTTTGCATTCAAATCAAGATTATAAATCTCGTATACATGAAGGAGTCCATCGTCTGTGGTGTCAGCCGCAGCGAAATACAGACGCGACAAGTTTGCGTTTTCGTCGAGCGAAGCATGAGTCGCAAGATGAAGAAGTTCAGCATTGCCCGCATGTTGCCTGAAGTTAAACTCCGTAGCCTCTTCGCCTACATATATTGTTCCGGGAAAGGTCATGGCTATTTCTTTTACCTCGCGTTGCGCGTAAGGGATGTTGCCGGGAAGACCACGACTTGCTACCACCTCGCCGGAGAATTGCGGAGCGAAACCCGCGAAAGGGGTGAGGTCCTTGCGAATACGGTCGGGAAAATGATTCTCCATTAAAGCTGCAGACAACTGGTAACTGAAATTATACTTTCGTATCGCATAATCGAAGTCCCGGTTTTTTTTGGTCCCCGCTGGCGCTGTTAGCAGTAGCTCGAACGGAAGATAGGCCAGGACGCCGTCGGGTACCACGATGATGGTTTCTCTGGGACCGGTCAGGTCGATTATCTGTCCCAATATTTTGGAATATAAGGTATGCGACAGGTCGGTAAAAATTTGCGTGTTCCGGTCCCGGACACCATTCAACAGGTGGGTGACGTCGGCAAGGATATTCGGTGTTTCCGTGAGGATGCCTGACTCTTCGCGGGTAGCATAGAATATGTACAATGCGTCTGCGCCTGCGAAATACTCGACGAGTAGTTCATTTTCACTGAGTCGTTGCCGAAGTTTCGGCAAAGTGATCTCACGATTGTTGTATTTGGTTTGATAATACCTCGGGTTTTCCTTTTCAAGTGTACGCTTGAAAGATTCCAGTTCACGGCGCGCCTGAAAAAGACTTCTTTCATATTGTTTTATTTTTGCACTGTCACGCATTTCTTTCACTTGTTCATCAAGAATATTTTCCTCGAAGAAGGCTATCTGACTTTGTAATCCGTTTTCCTTATTGAATAGGTCCCCATCAAGTGCTCCGGTGCTTTTTACCTTGGACTTTTGCACAGACTCCAGCAGAAGTCGCGACTTGTTTTTCTCCATGATGTCGAAGGCAAACGCAATATAACCGGGGTCGTCGGTCAGCTCATGCAACAGCAGGGCAGCGCGAATGCTTTTTTCAAAAAGGGATTTACTGTGTTCAGCCAGATATGCTTTGGAACGCACATCCAGCAGGTCATTCCGAACCACTTCAGAGAAGCGAACCGCGAGCGCATAGGTGTTTTGCGCGCCGTGGATTAGTTTAACGTCTTTTGTCTTTTCGAATAATTCGACCATCAGGTCTGCTTTGGTCGATAGCTTGTCGATGAGGTGAGCCTTTACGTTGCATAACGCATCGATATCCGGATTGGCAAATATGTCGTCACTGCTGAAGTTATTAACCAGACAATGAATACTCTTCTGAATGAGTTTCAGGGCCTGGTCGAAGTTTCCTTTGATTTTCTCGGTTGAGGCCAGTTTCGCATATGCCTCAGCCGTGTTCGGGTGAAATGATCCGTGAACGGCAAGGTTCATATCCAATGAACGTTGATAGTATTCTTCGGCCGTCGAAAAAACTTTAAGTGCGAAGTGGGTATCCCCGATGCTCTTCATTTCCGTGGCAATGCGACCGTGTTGATTGCCGTATTCCGCGATAAACATGTCCATCGCCTTTTGCTTATACAAAAGTGCCTCACGATGCCGGTCCAGCTCGGTGTAAGTTGTTCCCAGACTGCTCAGGATTGCGGCCAGGGATGATTTGCTGGCAGATTTATCATTTTCATACAGATAAAGGGCTTTAAATGTGAACGCCAGTGCATTGTCATGATCACCACGGTTGTGATGCACGGTTCCGACATTATTGTACACTGGTGCAAGGGATATGAACCTGGGAGATATCGTGGTTCTCTCTTCGACCGAATATGCCTCGGCAATTTCAATGGCTTTCATGTAGTAATCCAGGGCGAGGTCATATTCGCCAAGGTGCCGATACATAACGCCAAGGTAGTTGTATGCATCGCTCATGAAGAGATGCGTCGGGCCATAGTGAAGGCTAGTCAGTTCCGCGTACTGGCGGTAGTAATCGATGGCACCTTTCAGCTGTCCTGAGTTGCCGAGCAAGACACCTATAATACGAATCAGATCAATCTGTTTTTCGGCCGGGGTGTTTCCGCGGGCGTTATTTATTTCCAGGACGTGTCTGTGATACTTCAACGACGTAAAAGCATCGCCGGCGTAATAATGGAGTTTACTCATAACGTCGTAGTAATCCTCACGCACCTGATGGATTGAATCAATCTGCTCCGCGTGTTTTTGGTAAGGCGTCAGCAATGCGATGCCCTCGTCAATCTTCCTCAAACGAATCAGGCATTGCCCGGCTCCGGTGATCGCCCGTAGTGTAGCTTCGTCGTTGGAAACGGAGTAAAGTTTAGCGCCTGTTGTAAAATGGAACAGCGCGCTGTCGTAAGATTTCTCTGCTAATAGTTTTTCCGCTTTGGAGACATGCCATGCCGGGTCGGGAATGGTGTCGAACGCGCTGACGCACATTGCCCAGAACATGCAAAAGAAGCACAAGGAAAGGAATCGCATAGATTTTTGGCTTACCGGATGTTCAAGATACCGAAATAACTGAACATTCCATAGACCAACCCATGCGGCCATCTCGGGATCAATGCATGTTACAACTTGATGAACTCCACTCTTCGGTTCGCGGCTTTTCCTTCGGCCGTGTCATTCGGGCCAGCCGGTCGCGACTCGCCTTCACCATCTGTTTCTATTCGTCCGCCCGAAACTCCAAAGGTATTTTCCAGCGCAGTTTTTACCGCGGCTGCCCTTTTTTTGGACAAAGCAAGGTTCTGAGACTCGTCCCCGTCGGAATCAGTATGCCCTATTATTTTGATGCGCACATCTGGGTTGGCGGAAAGCACGCCGGAAATCTCTTTAATGATGCCCATCGACTCCGGTTTAAGTTTGTCCGAGTTTACGTCGAAGGTTATCGCCGTTGTTGAAAGCTTGCCTTCGCTGATGAGTTTACTTCGCAGGTCCAAACCACCAGCTGCCAACTTTATTTTGTTCATAAATACGCGAGCTGTTTTGTAGTCATCCGCGAACCCCTTCAGCTCGAACTTTATAGCGTGAATATTCCCTTTGGGAATAAAGGTAGGCAGGTCAAGAATCTTCTCTTCATCGGCCCACATCCTGAAACGTTTTCCGGTTACAGCGATGGATACGTGCATACCCTCCAGGACTCTCTTACGAAGGTCTGGACGGAGGTCGTTGTTGATCACCGTTGCGCCATTTACGGTATTCAGCACCCTTGTTGGCGATCCGAACTGTGAAAGTGGAATACTTACTCTGGCAAAGTTACGGCCATGTTTAAATAAGTTATTATCGTCGAGGGTAATGACAATGTATGCTGTAGAACTTGTTTTTTTATCAAGCCCGGTAGTCGTGAAATCGAATTCCAGTGTATAGTCTTCGGGTAGTTTTTGACTGAATTCGGGTATGTAGACCGATGACAGTTTCATTTCAAACCATTTCTCCGAGTCTTTGTTGGTCACTACGACTTCACCGGAACCATTCGTGTTCCATTTCGCGGGAAAATCGCCAACATGATCTGTAGCGAAATCATCGAAGAAAAAAATGGCCGACCCCGGAACAAAATCAAACCTGGTAAATGCTTCAAACTTTGTCGGAGATTCCGTTGGCGTGCTGGAAACCGTTTTTACTTCAGCAGGCGCCGTGCTGCTCTGATTGGGGGTCTCTTTTGGAGGTGCAGGTTCCTTTTTCTTTTTGCTGTCGCCACTCACGCCCTGGTCAATTCCTTTTTCGACTTCATCGAGGCCTTTGTCTATTGTCCGATCGAGCTTTCGGTTGGCCCGTTGTTTCGATTTATTGAGTACACGTTTCTCTAAACTTTGAGACGAGGCGATTCCACTCACAAGGATACATAAAATCAGTGTAAACAGGACTTTCATAATTTCTGGGTTAACATCAGCAATTCATACAAACCGGGTGGTTTCCTGTTAGTGTCGAAAATTTTAGGGAGGTTACCGGCCGATGGTAAGTGCTTTGCGTCTTTCGTCGATTCAGCAAACGAGCCCTCGGGTTATGTGACCGGAGTTACATACTTTTCCACCATTAATCTGGTATTTTTGTCTTTCTCAAAAAAATGTGAAAGATGAAATACGTGAAGTGGATTATCGCGATTGCGCTCGGCGCGGGGGCAGGTTTCGGCTACTGGTTTTTTATTGGATGTAACTCCGGAACGTGCGCTATTACTTCATCGCCGGTGAACAGTTCCATCTATGGAGCGTTGATGGGTGTGTTGCTCCTGAATTCGTTTTCGGGTGATAAGGAAATCAAGGGTAAGCCCGATGCGCCGGGGCGTTGATCACATCTTCTTAATATTTGCGTCCTTCTTTTCTTTGAATTCTGGCTGATCGATCATTCCGCGAGTGCCTTGAGTTGCGCTACGATTTCATCGCCGCTGTAATCAGCCATACCTTCATGTTTGAATACTACCTTACCTTCCTTGTCGAGCACGAAGGTAGCTGGAATTGCCGGGGTAAAATAAGGATAGCGTTCGCCAGGATAGTATATCGCGAAGTCGAAGCCACGTTTGTCCATGAAGCGTGTTGCCTTTTCTTTCTTTCTGTCGAAAGATACCAGCACAAACTCGATCTCAGCCCCTTCCATTTTTTTCTTAAGTTCCTGAATTGATGGCATTTCGGCAATACAAGGCGGACACCAGCTTGCCCAGTTGTTGATGAATACAACCTTCCCCCTGAATGACGCCAGATCTACCGGTTGGTTCTTTTGGTCAACAAGATGTGTATCGGGCGCGACGGCCATCTCCGGGCTAACGTTGTGCATTTGAAAAGCGACCATCGTGGCGGCCGTGACGAGCACCAAGGCGGTAATTATAATTTGTTTCCTGTTCATAGTATCATGTAATAATGCGCATAGTAATCTTTGATATCTGCATTGTGTGTAATCCGGGTCACATATAAATGTTCGGAATACCTGAGATCAAGCACATTACGTGCCTGTTTCGCGTCTTGCGTGTGAGTTACATGTGTTTCTTTGTCAGCTAAGTCCAAGAACCAACGACAATGATGGTGTGTTTTATGTAGAATGGATTGCCGGCCCATTGAAAGAATAATGAAAGCTGTCTTCTGTAACCCAAGTCACTGAAGTTTCGAAGAATGCGAACGAAATTTGTATCTTAAAATCAAATAGAACAAGCTATGTATTTTCAACACGTGTACGACAAGAGCCTCGCCCAGGCAAGCTATTTCATCGGATGTCAGAAAACCGGCGAATCGTTAGTGATCGATCCCAAGCGGGATGTTGATACCTATATTGAAATCGCGAAACAAAATGGCATGAGGATAACGCATGTGGCGGAAACCCACATTCATGCTGACTTCTTGTCCGGCTCACGGGAACTGGCTGCGTTAACCGGAGCGAAAATGTATTTGTCGGACGAGGGCGGGCCGGACTGGCAATACCAGTTTCCGCATAAAGGGTTGAAGGGCGGTGACGAGTTTTACGTTGGAAATCTCAAGATCGAAGTTTTGCACACACCGGGCCATACGCCTGAAAGCATCAGCTTTTTATTGACTGACGTTCCCGCCAGCAATGAACCGGTGATGTTGTTTACCGGTGATTTCGTTTTCGTGGGCGACATTGGCAGACCCGACTTACTTGAAAAGGCCGCGGGTCTGAAAGGAACTCAGGAACCTGGCGCAAAGGAAATGTACAAATCCATCATACGCTTTGCCGGGTTGCCGGATTATATTCAGGTATGGCCCGGACACGGTGCGGGTTCTGCTTGCGGAAAGGCCCTGGGTGCGGTGCCTAGCTCTACCGTTGGGTACGAAAAGATACGGAACTGGGCGCTTCAGTACAACGATGACGAAAAGGGCTTTGTGAAATATCTTCTGGAAGACCAACCCGAACCTCCGCGCTACTTTGCGATGATGAAGAAACTCAACAAGGTTGACAGACCTTTGTTAACTGAGGTCCCGAAGCCCCGCAGGCTTAACGCCAATGAATTAAAGTCTTCGATGGAAAAAGGAGTCAAAGTGATCGACACACGTTTAAAAACCGAGTTCGCAAAAGGATTCATTCCTGGGAGCGTAAACATTCAGGGGAACAACTCGTTTTCCACATGGATGGGATGGTTCGTTTCTTACGATGAACCATTCATCCTGGTTGCCGAAGAGAATACGCTTGATGATTTGATGCGCAAACTCATGCGAATTGGAATGGATAACATTTTTGGATATGTGCCCTATGTAGGGGAATGGACGGCCTTAGGCGGAGAGCTGCTTAAAGCTGATGTGGTGTCTGCTGAAGAATTGAAAAAACTTGCCAGGGATGGAGCGCAGGTGGTTGACCTTCGTGGTGCCACAGAATACAACTCGGGTCATATTTCGGGTGCAGAGAATGTTTTTATCGGAACGCTTGAGCAGAACCTGGATAAGATACGCAAGGATAGCCCCGTAGTTGTTCATTGCCAGGCCGGGGACCGTTCGTCGATAGGCTACTCGTTGCTTGTGAAAAATGGATTCACCAACGTTAAGAATTATTCCGGCGGAATCAGTGATTGGGCCAATGCCGGAAAGCCTCTCGTGACCAGCGAGGAGGAAATTCATGCTTAATCTAAAGTTTGGGTTTACCAATCCGTTCGAAGACACCGGAAGACCTCGTCTCTCCGGTGTTTTTGTTCAATGCAAATCTCACCATCTCATATCAAATCGTGTGCAAGGTCAATCACTGAAGTTACGGAGGTTAGAAGTCATTCGGTTTCACTGACGTGGCGATATTCAACAAAGTTTTAGCTTTTGGTATTGTGATAATACCGTAGCGCCTTATCCCGGCTACCACAGACTGCCATGTCGCACCAGCGGCGCCGGCCCCCTTTACTCGTGTCGAAGAAAAACCAACCGCAGGCAGCACACATCCTGATGCGGGTCCACGATGCGGAATCGAGGATCATCTTTTCAGTCTCAAGTACAATATAATAAAGCGGGAGCACGTCGGGTTTCGCATCCGAAAACCGGGTTTTGATTCCCGCTTCCAAATGCGTGAACATTATACGGGCATGCGCTTTCCCGGCCCAAGCGCTGAATGCTTCGAGTGACTCTGGAGCGATTCGTTGACCGCTGGCTATTGGCTGGAACAAATGAAAAAGCGTTTGCCGCAGGGCGCGTACGGATTTTAGAATATTGGCTTTAGAGGATTGCTTTTTCACGTAACGGGAAAACATTTCGAAGTCCTGCCGTTCCATGAATGCCAGTTTTTGGGTCCACAACAGAAAATCCGCGTCGTTTTCAAAGTAGTCGTCCCCTCGCGACGGTGTCCACTGGCTGACCGTATTCAGGAAATCCAGCGGGAGCGCACCCCCGCAAACTGACATCGTGGATACCTTACTGGACTTAACCATTTAAGCGTATTTTAGTAGTAAAGTTGTTATTTTACTGTATATTCACTATTCAACGGTGAAGGTAATCTTTTTCATTCTAAATACCGCGTTATGACAACAGTTGCAAAATCCCCTGGAAAAAGGGAAATCTTACTTAATTGCTGGGCCACGGCCTACGACCAGGAAGGGTGGTACCCGCCACTTAGAGATGCACTTGACGGATTGACGGCCCCGGAAGCGCAGTACAAGGCGGCTCCCGATCTGCATTCGGTTCGCGAACTCGTTAATCATATCCTTTACTACAAGGACCGTTTCCTCCATCGGCTCCAACAAAAGGAGTTCAGTCCCGTGTATGAAACGAATGAAGAAACGTTCGAAGAAGTCCCTGCAAAATATACGGACGAATCCTGGGATGCGCAGGTCGCGCGACTCGGAAACGTTCACAGAAGGATTGCTGAGCTGTTAGCGAATCTCGGCGATGCCGACGTCGACAAGCCCGCTCCGGTGGAGCCAATAGGTGCGCAGGTACTCGATCTGGTGTTTCACGACGCCTATCATACGGGGCAAATTGTGCTGTTGCGGAAGTTGGATGGCAAGTGGAGAAACTAGCGCGCAACACGCGGTACGGATCGAAGTGAAAGCAGTCTGTTGTGGCCGTCTCGGAATGCGGAGTGGTCTTCCGGAAAAGTATTGGGCATAATTAGTACGGAAGAGGCCACCCTGCCTCCGGCGACTTCTGATTTTTATATCCAGACGAGTATCGCTAAAAGTCCATACTTGACAGATTTCGGAATAATCGTAATCAAAATTCGGGTCCCGTAACTATTTTATGTCTACCTTTTGTAATCATTTTCAAGTTTAGGTATTGAAAAGTAATCAATATTTGTCCGATATAAGTAGTTTTAGGGGAAGGGATGCTCCGGAACCGGGCTATCTGGCAGGGTATGGTGCACTCATAAAGCTTTATCGGTTGGAAGTACCCCTTCCCGATCGACTGGCGCTAGTAAGCAGGAAATACTCGTCTTATGCAACCGATCAGTGGATTGTACGCGCCATATCCTACTTACCAGATGATACTTTAAAAGGTCAGCTCACCTTTGCGCTCAAGTACGAAGGCGTCGACCTGGCTGTGATCAGGAAACTGTTTGAGCATACCGGTCCGACGGAAATCACGGACCTTGTTGCCAGTGAACCGACGGGACAGTACAGTCGGCGGATTTGGTTTCTTTACGAGTGGCTTATGAGCCTGTCTCCCGGCCAGGGTGATGGCATGCTTCCATTGCCGGATCTGAATACCAGCAACTACGTCGACCTTCTGGACACCACGATGCAATATGGAACGACACCCGAGCCTTCGCGACGGCATCGCATCCGTAACAACCTCCCGGGGACGAGGGGGTTTTGCCCGCTGGTAAGAAAAACACCACTGATCGAAGCGTTTATCAAAAAGGACTATCCTGCAAAGATTAAGTCCATCGTTGGAAAAATCCATCCCGATGTTATGGCTCGTGCGGCGGCATTCCTTTTATTGAAGGACTCGAAAGCTTCGTACGCTATCGAAGGAGAGAAGCCGCCACAGAATCGCGCGCAGCGCTGGGGTCGCGCCATCGGACAAGCCGGACAACGTCCTGTCTCCAAAGAAGAGCTGATTCGCCTTCAGCAGATTGTAATCGATAATCCAAGGTTTACGACCATAGGGTTCAGGGAGCAGGAGGGATTTGTGGGCGAACATGATCGAAGGCACGGCACCCCAATTCCCGATCATATATCAGCGCGCTGGAAAGACTTGCATTCACTCCTCGACGGCCTGATAGCGACTAACCAGAAACTCGAAGAGGACCGTGTGTTCGACGCCGTAGTTGCAGCCACAATGATTGCGTTTGGCTTTGTCTTTATCCATCCTTTCGTCGATGGCAACGGACGGATCCACCGATACCTGATCCATCATGTGCTGCTGCGGAAAGAATATACCACCAAAGGAATCATTTTTCCGGTTTCCGCCATCATTCTCGAAAGGCTGGATGAATATCGCAAAGTACTGGAGCATTATTCCGCGCCACGGCTGGAGTTGGTCGATTGGAAGCCGACGCGGGATAATAACGTAGAAGTGCTGAACGACACAATAGACCTCTATCGTTACTTCGACGCCACACGCCAGGTAGAGTTTCTTTGCAGTTGCGTAGAGCAAACCATTGAGCAGACAATTCCCCAGGAGGTAGCGTACCTCGAACGATACGACTTGCTAAAAACCTTCCTCGATGATCATTTCGAAATGCCCGACAAAACCGTTGCCCTGCTCATACGCTTTCTCGAACAGGGAAACGGCAAGCTTTCCGAACGCGCAAGATCAAAAGAGTTCGATGCGTTGAGTGAGGATGAGCTTGAGGCGATTGAAAACAAGTACAGGGAGGTGTTTGGGGAGTAGGGCTGGAGTCGAGCTATCGTAATTACAAAGCTGAACGTTCAGATGCAGCTGCGCTTGAAAATTTCCGATGACTGTGCCGCTGAACCCACAATGTACCTACGACTGCTATCAACAAAAACGCTGTTGTCACCAACGACCCTTCCAAACCGAATCCACCGCCTGACAATATAGAGGACCTTTCGGTTACCTTAAACACGCCATCTATCCCGAGGCCGCTAACGCGAAAACCAAGGATTGGCCCCTGGAGAAAATTCCACATAAAATGTAAGCCGGTGGGGACGGACAGATCGTTCTTGCTTGCCGTGTACACTACTGTGAACAGCACACCTGAAAGAAAGAGATTGGCGACCCCTGTGAGTGTTAATGACGCATTTAGTCCGTGCAACAAAACAAAAAAAGTTGATGAGATGAGTAACGCCGGGAATTTGTCAATTTGTTGGTTTAGCATCCTGAAAATGTACCCGCGGCATAACAGTTCTTCTGAGTACGCGGCAATCAATAAAAGCAATGCATATTGAACAAGGTGAAAAGAAAATTGGTCGTAGTGAAAGCGCACTTGTCCTAATAGCACCAGCGCGATGGCCGTAATGGATATGATCACCAGGCCATAAACTGATCCGGCGAAAAAACCTCTGAAGTTTAATACCGGAATTGTTCGCTCCGGATTCTTCCTGGAAGTCAGGTGAGGCTGAAGTTTTATCGCGACGATGAGACCTAGCAGTAGAGCTATTTGCGTCGAGAGTACGAATGCAAAATTCGTACGCATTGCAGCTTCGAACCGTTCGTGTTTGTTCAAAGCATCGGGGAATATAAAAAAAAGAAGCCCATAAGAGATAGTCGAGCAGACTATCAAAATGCCGATGAAGATAAACAGTCGTTTCAGGATACCCATTGCGAATTAAGTCAGTCGAGCGATGAACTTATGACGGCTTTGAATGCGTCCGAATTCCTGAAGAACATCAGGGAAAGAACAATAGCCAATAACATCATGACAAGTCTGGATTTCAAATTGCGTTCCTCATGTTGTTTATCCATGTTTTTGGGTGCTAACGTGCTAAGAAGAGATAATCTAGAATATTTTTTTTTACTTTAAAAGCCAACTCGAATCCAGAGCCGAAGTTGCCAGTGCGTAGGCGGCGACGGATCTCTCCGTGCACACTGGTTTGACGTGAGCCATCAGTGCACGTTTTCAACGACGATGCCGTCGAAGAGGATGAAGAACCTCCATTCCGTATTAACGACTCGTACAATGGTTCTGCGAGGATCCCGATAGCTTCTTGGTCCTCGTCGGGATCCTTCGGCCCAGCGCGCAATGCCCTGGCGCCTCTGGATTGAGGAGGTTTCTTTAATTTTGTTTTTTTAATAAAAACGACCGCGAATCCAGAGCCGAAGTTGCCAGTGCGTCGCGGCGAGAGCCTGTCCCGATGAATCGGGAATTTCTCCGTGCACGCAAGTGCGGATCGTTCTTAGCTGTTTTTTTAGAAGGCCTCCCCTTTGACCCGGACGATGATTTGGCAGTGCCTTTTTAATTTGCAGAATGAAAGTTGCCATGTTGTTCTGTGGTTAAGTGAATACCATATGACACATGAACAGCCCACTACCTACCTGTATAATCAAAAAAAATCCTAATTTTTTTTTCGGGACGGATCTCGCGGACAATGTCGGGTAGGGGGAAAATATATGAGGAGCTTATAAGGTCTTTGTAAGGTCTTTGTAAGGTCTTGTTAGTGTCTTTATATCTAAAGGAATATCGAAACTATCTTAAAGCAATGATATCCCACTTAGGGCTACCCCAACTGCTTTATCTCTGCTTTATCTCTGCTTTGATGCACCTGTAACTACAAGGTGCTGTCGGAGACACTACGAAGTCCTTACAAGGTCCCTATATGTAATCGGTAAGCAACAATGCCGAACTTTCGGCAACCAGGAATGCCGAGTTTTTGGCAACAAGAGTGCCGGGAAAATGGCAACAAGAGATGCGTAAAAATTGGCAACAAGAGTGCCGAACTTTGAATTAAATAAAGGGATTATTTTCAGAATTCAAAAATTGGTTTACGATTTTGTAGTCCATAGATCTTCTCGGGTCTTAAAATTATTTATGGACCTATAGCGATATTGAAAACGTTGACAGGTCAGAGGAAAAGAATTAAATTTACGAACGACAAACCTGCCGGACGTACTACGATGGATCGAACGTTGCCGACTATTCGGAAGAACACCATTAACTGAGAAAGCGACAAAGAATATAATTCATGCCTGAACAATTTGTAATTGATACTACCTTCAATGTTCACTCTGATGCGCAAGGAGGCGATCCCGACAGCACAAGTCCGACACTTCGTTCTTACCATCGTTTTTTGTGGAGCAGACCCTTACCAAATGGGAAGGTGTTTGATCTGAGCATCAAAAAGAGAGGCGCATACCTATATCATACTTCAGATCTAGGGGAGTTTTTCTTAGGCAGTGACACAATAACTCACTCATATAGAAAACACAAAAGAAAGTTGTCGTTGACGGAACAAATTCCTGCCGAAGTGAATGAATTATTTGAAGCAGGTTGCACAATCGGCGCATATACTATTTTCCCTAATAATAAGATCAACGGCAAGATGACGATCAATGGTGAAAGGGGATGTAATAGTTTGATTGATGATCGATTTGATTTGACCTTGGAGTGTATAAGGTTATTTTACTTACAACAAGATAGTCCGCTTTACCAAACGCTACTTAGATATCGACACTTCTTTGATTTGTTCGGCGATTTTGCCTGCTATGTTAAGTTTTTTTTGCTTGATGATCTGGTCGACGAAAATTATCACATCAAGTTTTACTTGCCGTTCAACAACTTCAAGGCAAAGCCAGCATTCTCGAGCATCGGCGATTATTTAACTTATAGGAATGCCGTCATGGATTTTATCAGTTCCCGGAACAAAAGAATAGAAAACTACGTGGAGAAATTTGGCTTACAAAATTGAGCGCTGTTAAAAACACGTAACGGTTGAGCTCAGTGTCGCAATTCGACAGGCGTACATCAGGACGTATATTGACTTGCGGTGTATCGTCCCGTAGAGTACGTATTTACTCGCGTCCATGACTCCAGTGGCTTTGAGAAGAAATTAAAGTTATGGAATCAAATGATCTCACCCTTCAACGACTAATGTTTTCGCTGATCGAGGTTTCGAAAAAGAGCGGGAAAAGGCAACAGGAGTTTTGCCGGGAAAAGGATATTGCGTACAGTAAGTTCCAATACTGGATGAAGAAATACAGGGACCAATCGGGTATGGTTGAAGGCAATGCTTTTGTTCCTGTGTTTGTTAAGGATCAGGAAAAGCAGGAATGTGTAATGGAGTTGCTTTTTCCGGATGGTAAGAAATTGATTTTTCACCAGGAGGTTGAGGCGAGCTATCTGCGTGCACTACCTTGATGGGATTTGATCTGGAGGGTCGCGATGAGCACTACCAAGATGGAAATTATTTGCAAAAGTTGAACGTTCCCAGTGCGCTGATTAATATCTGAAAGAAGGAGGGAAGATGTTTTTGACAGCAATCAAAAAAGAGCCTTTATCTTGACCTCTACCTTGACCACTTGACATAAAAAAGCCCATCCAGTATCCTGAACAGGCATTTTCCCGAGCGGATACTCGTACCCGCGGCGACGCACATCCCGTCGTGAACTTTCATTCACTACGCCAATTCCAGTTTCGAACCGTTCGAATCTATATGAGTTATTAAACAAAAAAAGGTTGCCTTTTGAAAGACAACCTTTCATTTACGAGAGGTCCCGAGCGGATTCGAACCGCTGTACAAGCTTTTGCAGAGCTCTGCCTAGCCACTCGGCCACGGGACCAGAATAATTTCAAAATTCAGATTTCAATCCACCTGAGTGTCTTCCGAAATATACACCGGAATTGCATTCAACATGGACCGCCGTACAAGCTTTTGAACCTGGCTCCCAAATCTGAAATCGAGTTCAAAAGTATAAAAAAGGCTCCTGAATACAACGGAAACAAAAAGAAAAGGTGGCATTTGACGTCCACCTTTTCCGAAGTTTATAAGGACTATTCGCCCTTCGTTTCTCCACCGCCCTGCATTTTCTCTTTCAGCGCACTAAGTGCTTCAAGATCGCCAAGCGTGGACTTTTCATTTTGCTGATTGATAGACTGGATCGTAGTACCCTTCTGCTGAGGCTTGCCTTTGGCTCCGCCTTTCGCAGCAGGAGCTGCTTTCTGCTCTTCTTCAGCTGACCACGTCGCCTTGTGTGACAAAACGATCCGACGGTCATCTTTGGAAAACTCCAGTACTTTGAAATCCAGCGAATCGCCGACTTCTGCTTTCGAACCATCTTCTTTCGCAAGGTTCTTCGCCGCTACGAATCCTTCAATGCCATAAGGCAATTCAAGGATCGCACCTTTGTCGTTCTTGTTGATGATGTTCGACTTGTGAACCGATCCGATGGTAAACACCGTCTCGAAAGTATCCCAGGGATTCTCCTCCATGTGCTTATGGCTAAGCGCAAGTCGGCGGTTTGAGGCGTCAAGTTCAAGAACCTGAACATCCATCGTTTCACCAACCTTCACAAATTCTGAAGGATGCTTGATCTTTTTGGTCCAGCTCAAATCGGATACGTGCACCAGGCCGTCGATACCTTCTTCAAGTTCAATGAACAATCCGAAGTTGGTCAGGTTGCGTACGATACCTTTGTGTCTTGTTCCCACAGCGTACTTGCTGAGAACATCCTGACGTGTCCAGGGATCTTCTGTAAGTTGTTTGATACCGAGAGACATCTTACGCTCGTCGCGATCAAGAGTCAGTACAACAGCTTCAACCTCGTCGCCCACTTTCATGAAGTCCTGAGGATTGCGCAGGTGTTGTGACCAGCTCATTTCGCTAACGTGAATAAGACCTTCAACGCCGGGTTGCAGTTCGAGGAATGCGCCGTAGTCGGCTACATTAACGATTCTGCCTTTAACCTTCGATCCAACCTGGATGTCCTGTGAAAGTGCATCCCATGGATGAGGCGTAAGCTGCTTCATGCCGAGGGAAATACGCTTCTTGTCTTCGTCGAAGTCAAGTACAACCACCTTAACGGTCTGATCAAGTTTGAGAACTTCTTCAGGATGGTTGATGCGACCCCAGCTGATATCCGTGATGTGGAGCAATCCGTCAACACCACCAAGGTCGATGAATACACCGAAGTTGGTCATGTTCTTGATCACGCCTTCTAGTACCTGACCTTTCTCAAGGTTGGTAAGGATAGCGGCTTTCTGTTGCTCGAGGTCTTTCTCGATAAGTACCTTATGGGAAACAACAACGTTGTCGTTGGTGTAGTTGATCTTAACTACTTTAACTTCGATGTTCTTATTTACATAGATATCGAAGTCGCGGATAGGCTTCACATCGATCTGTGAGCCGGGAAGGAACGCTTCGATTCCGAAGACATCCACGATAAGTCCACCTTTGGTTCTGCGTTTTACAAAACCTTCGATCACCTCATCGTTGTCCAGTGCTTTCTGAACGTATTCCCATCCTTTTACAAGCTTTGCTTTTCTGCGGCTGAGAACCAGCTGACCCATGGAATCTTCACGCTCTTCGATGAAGATATCGACACTATCGCCGATCTTCAGATCCTGCATATCCTTGAATTCTGCCAGCGGAACAAGCCCGTCGGACTTGAAGCCAATGTTGAGGATCACGTCGCGATCGTTGATACCTACTACGGTTCCCTGAACAACTTCGCCGGTTTCGACGGTTGTTACGGTTCCGGAGTACATTTGCTCCATTTCGCTGCGCTGATCTTTGCTGTAGCCTTCGCCGAAGCCTTTGCTCGCAAACGCTTCAAAATCAAATTCGCCAGGAACCTGCTTCTCGTAACGCGCTTTTTTCAATTCCGAAACCGGAATTGCTTCGCCTGAAATGTCTTCTTTCTGGGCAGAACGGATGTCTTTTAACGGATCATCTTCGTCAACCTCAATTTTTGCGGGACCTTTACCTTTAGCAGTCTTAGCTGCAGGTTCGACCGTTTTTCTGGGTCTTTCTCCCGGTTTGAATTGTTTTGCCATTAAATTTGCCCTGTTTTACATGCGGCAACCGGGCCAGTTACCACAATTTGGTTTAAAATCTGTCGTCCCTGACCTCAGGGAAGCCCCGCTCACCCGAGCAGGGCCGCAAAGATAGGAAAATTTCAGATTTCTGATCTCAGATTTCAGATTGTGGTTCAGTATTGTATTCAGATTCCAAAATTGGGATGGGACTCTGCCAGGAACTTCGACATCGTTCTCATAATCAAGACGCCAAGAATCACTCGACCAGGAAATTTTTGAATTCAAATGGTTTGTGCTTGCCGTACGCTTACTTTTGTACAATGCGTACAACAGTTATCCTAACATTTCTGGCGGCGTTCATAAATATTTCCCAGGACGCAATCTGCCAAACTTCCGATTATCAGCCTCGCAAGATTTACCGGGCCGGCAACATCACGAAAGTGGTTGAAAAAGCTTTTGACTACGAATTATGGGCTCGATACAAGAGTTCCGTACCGGGCAAAGTCGCCGAACTCAATCTGGCCCGAAAACGACATGTCCGCAACCTAGTCGAAAATTCGGCACTCATCAGCGACGATTCCCTTCAGTCATTTGTCGATTCTATAGTTAAACGAATTGAAGATCATAATCAATTATCGGAAAAAAACCGTGTCGTCTTCATCGTGAGAGACCCGGGTGTCAATGCATTTTGTCTTGGCGGGGGGATTTTTATGGTCAACATTGGTCTTCTGGCAAGAATCGACAGTGAAAGCCTTCTTGCTTTTACGCTAGCGCACGAGATAGCCCACGATGAGCTTTCCCATTCAGTTTCGAGAATGGAATGGCTCGCTGAAAATAGCTTTGTCAGGAAGCAAAAATCCCGCATGGAAGCGGTTACTGATGGTCGGGCCGGCGTCCGTGACCTGCAACTATTCAGGGAGTTGAATTACGCCTACTACGAGCGGAATCGTCAATCCGAATTTCAAGCGGATTCACTGGGTCTGATTTTTTACCGGAACGCCGGCTACAACGGACAGGATGCATCGCGTACCCTTAAAATGCTTGAAGATGGTAATAAACCGAAGTATCCGTTTGAGGAGGAGGCGTTGGCCGCCCTTGATGCTCAGGATTATCCATTCGCTGAGCACTGGCTCAACCCCCGGCTAAAAGTATTCTCAAAGAAACTTGAGAATGAATTCCTGTTCAATCTTGACTCAATGAGTTCGCACCCGGCAATTGAACGCCGCATGGAGATATTGGACCGGGCATACGAGGTCGGTCAAACGGAAGAAATTCCATCGTTCATTACTTTCGATGAAATCGTCAGAACGGCTGAGTTCGAAACGGTGGAGAGCGCCTATTTTCGCAAGCGATACGATATTTGTCTTATGCAGGCATTGATGCTTTGGCAGAAGTATCCGGGCCATCCTTATCTGGTAAGAAGAATCGGTGGCATCTTCCTGCAACTTTCGTTGTCGAAAGACGACCTAACCGTCGATAATTACGTACCCGTTTTTGTTGCCGGATACTCAGCAGAGCAAAAGGTGATGAATAGTTTTCTGCACAACATCACGAGCGACGAAACAAAAAATATTCTCTATCACTTCATCACGAATCCCCGCCACTTCAACGAAAGCAATAAAGACCATTATTACATTCGATGGAAGATCTGCGAACTGACCTATCGCCACGATGAAGCGCGGGAAATTGAGCGCCGGTTCAGATCAAAATTCGGATCTGGCATAGGCGCACACTCTTATCGGTTAGAGACTACCAGAAAACTGAATATCTTTGATTTCTATAGGCAATGGGGCTGGGTTTTTCTTTAGTCCCGACGACATTGTCAAAGATTTCAGATTTATTGGTTCAAATGTTTCAAATTGATACAGAATCCGAAATCCGAATTGTTGCTTTGTGATACCGTTTGACGGGACGCAGCGCATCAATACGCCGACTAACGCGCATGTTGAAAAAACTGAAATCCGAAAGCTGAATTAAGTTATTTAAACAAAAAAGGACCAGGCCTTGTGCCTGGTCCTTTTTGAATTCGTGTTAAATTACGTTACTTAACGACTACTCGCACGTCATCATAAGCGGTAGCACCGTATTGATCTTTTGCTGTCAGGCGGAACACGTAAGTTCCGGCAACCAGCTTCCATGCAACCAGATTGACGGTCTTCGCATCGCTGAGGTTTCCCGCCGGGCCGGATACCTTGGTCCACTGATACGTCATTGAACCTCCTTCGGGATCAGTCGCTTTTCCGTAAAGCCTGGCTGTGGTGCCTGGCAGTAATAGCGTGACATCAGATCCTGCGTTCACCACCGGCGGTTTATTGCCCGATACGGGAACTGATGTGCCGGAAGTAGTTTTGGTAACGACCACTTTAACATCGTCATAGGCGGAAGCACCCTTGTTGTCTTTTGCCGTCAACCGGAATATGTATGTGCCTTCTTTGAGCCCCCAGGCAATGAGATCGGGGGTATTGGCATTGCTGAGGTTAGCCACACCACCACTCACCTTTGTCCAGGCGTACGAGGCAATGCTTCCGTCTGAATCCGTGGCTTTGCCATAAAGGCGTGCAGTGCTCGCAGGAACAATAAGCATGATATCAGGGCCACCATTTACGGTCGGAGTCTGGTTGGTCGGAGACGGGCTTGGAGCCGGACTCGGACTCGGAGTCGGGTTGCTTGAAGATGTCACCGTAATTTGGGCATCGTCATAGGCTACGTTTCCACTATTATCTTTCACAGTCAAACGGAAAACATACGTTCCCACTGTAAGACCGGAAACAATGAGTGTCGATTTGTTGGTAGAGCTCATAGTGGCAGCCCCGCCGCTCACTTTCGTCCAGGCGTACGAGCTAATCGTTCCATCCGGGTCTGAGGCTTTTCCGTATACATATGCGCTGTGCGCTGGCGCAACAAGGTTTATGTCATTGCCGGCGGTCACATTTGGCTTTTGGTTGGTAGAGGAGGTGTTGACGACGACCTTTACGTCATCATACGCTGACGCGCCGGAATTGTCTTTCACGGTCAATCGGAAGATATAAGTCCCAGCCACCAAACTTGATGCAGTCAGTGTATTTGTGTTAGCATTTAATAAAGAAGCCGTACCTCCACTGACTTTGGTCCAGGCATATGATGCGATTGTGCCATCGTTGTCTGTACCTGACCCTGTCAGTTTCACCGATGATGTAGGTAGGGTTATGGCCACGTCCGCACCTGCATTTGCAGTTGGAGCCTGGTTTGTTTTCGTCACGGTAACCTTTACCTCGTCATAGTGCGAGGCGCCAGCATTGTCTTTAACGGTCAGACGAAAGACATAAATTCCTTCCACCAGTCCCGATGCATTCAATGTATTGGTGTTCGCGTTCGCTAACGAAGCCGTACCACCGCTCACCTTGGTCCATGCATAGGAAGCGATCGTTCCATCAGCGTCGCTGCCGGAACCAGTCAGTTTAACAGAAGAGGTGGGCAGTTTCACCGTCACATCGGCGCCTGCATTGGCTGTTGGTGGTTTATTCGTCGTCGAGGAAGAAACTACGATCCTGACATAATCAGTGTCGGTGTTTCCGAAATTATCTTTTACGGTGAGTCGGAACATATAGGTTCCGGCGGTTACTGATACCGATGTGGATGCCGCAGACGCGTTGCTGAAAGTTGCCGCCGGGCCGCTCATCTTGGACCAGCTATATGATGCAATGCTGCCATCAGGGTCAGTTCCGGAGCCAGATAGCGTAATGCTCGAAACGCCACTGTATGTTTTGTCAGCACCGGCGTTGGCCGTTGGAATGGAATTCCCGCCGTTCTTTGTATTCACCTGCGACATCATCCAGTCGAAAACATTGGGATTGTGATAGGTATTGTCTGGTCGGTATGCACGGCCCCAGGCGTCGTGCTTTACACCGGGATACACGGTCAACTTCGCTTTTGGGTTTGGTGTAGGACTACAAGCATTGATTGCGTTAACCATAACGGAAGTCCGGCTGAGAGGCACTGTTGTATCCGCGTCGCCGTGAAATGCCCAGACAGGCAGATTCTCGGCGGCGATAGCACTTGCTTTTGCTGTAGAATTAAATCCTCCGCACACAGGTGCGGCTGAAGCAAAAAGTCGGGGATAGTCCTGGATCGCAGTCCAGGCACCGCCACCACCCATGCTCAAACCCGTGATGTGAATGCGCTTTTCGTCGATCCGATGGGTTTTCTTGGCCCAGTCGATTACTTCCATGATGTACCACATCGGGAAAGAGCCGTAATTATTTTTGAGCTGAGGCGAGATCAATACGAATGGAAAATTGTGACCATTCTTGGCATGAAGCGGGGGGCCCAGCTTTGCAACCAGATTAATGGTGCCCTCGAGTGTTGCCCGATCTGTTGAATTCGCGCCGCGTTCGCCAACGCCGTGAAGGAAAATGACAAGAGGATACTTGTTCGAGTTCGAATTATAACCTTGCGGAAGGTATTCAAGCAAACCAATCACACTCTCACTGGTCGTCTTAAAGGTTTGCTGAGCTTTCAGCGTCGTGGAAAAAAATAGGAAGACAAGACAAAGACAGAACAGCAGCGTAAAGGATCTTTTCATTTCTACAGAGTTAGGAAGTCGTATACGTTTTCGGCTAGAAAAAGAACAGGTCAGGTTAAAGCATAGACAAAGGGGGGCGAGGGCTTCTTTCACTGGGTCATTTTAATATTCCTTTTTTTTTTGACAAAAATCCTTCAAGAAGTGGCAGCGTGGCGTGTATCCATCTCGTGCTTCTGGCGTGTGTAGGATACTTGGGACGTTCGAGGAATGAAAACCACTCGCTACCGGGCGCAAATAAAGTTGATGCAACGCCAATGCTACCCGCTAGCACGTTGAGTTGACATGAGTGCCGGCGAAGTGTCAAATGAACCGATAAGAGTTTAGACTGTTTTTGCTGGTCCTTTTCCCCTTATTTTTACTGTGAAGTGAGTTTCCTGCCGGCGGTTTCGATCTTGGTGTAAGAATGCGCGACACTATTCCCAGGAATAAAAAAAATATATAGACGCCTGATGTTTTGAAGCGGCCAACTAAGAAAACACCCGGCGGATGGCCGGGTGTTTTCTAAAGCAATGCTGATGAAATTTATGGAATATCTTCGAATCTAAGCGTACCAATAGCATAGTCAATCAGCAGCCGCTGGAACATCAACGTGAATAATGCACTTTGATAATCTCCCTGTACCTGTATATGCCTGATTTGTGGTATTCATTTCAGCGACGTTTGATCCCCCAATTGGATGTTGCCTCTAATCTTTCATCCCGCCGACATTCAAGGTCCCCAATGCATACTCCAACAATATCCTCTGGAACATCAGAGTTATTTCAGCCTGAGCCTTGGACGCCGCGCCCTGCACATACGTTTGGGTTGCCAGAGCAAGGTCGACAGGGCTTACCACACCCAAAATCAGACTTTCCTCCTGGGTTTTTAATGCGAGCTCTCCGGCGCGAAACTGAACTTGGCTCGCCCGGTAGGATTGAATAGCGGTGAGGTAGTTATTGTAAGTACGTCTGACATCGATTTTGATACTTTTTTCCAAGTTTTCCTTCAGGAGCACCGCGTTTTCGTAGGTTACTTTATTTGATACCCGGGTGCTTCTAGTTACTAATCGATCAAACAGCGGAATTGTTACGTTAACACCGTAAGATGTACTGGGAAACACATTCGCGAGCTGGTTACCAAAGCTTCCGTAACCGGGCACCTCCTTTAATGTGGAGATGTACTGCGATCCGTAGGATGCGAAAAGCGTCAGGGACGGCAGGTATCCGCTTATAGAGGCCCGGTAAGCGTGCATGTTTGCTTCCGCCTGGAACTCGGCCCGGCGGAGGTCTTCGCGATTCTTTAGCGCCACTTGGTACAAACTGTCCAAGCTGATTTCGGTGAGATCAAGGGCAACCGGGCGATCTGGTAGCTGCACAGCAAACTGAATTGCCGGGTCGAGTTGAAGCGTTTGGGCGAGAAGGGCCTTATCATTTTCAAGCGCGATCTTCGCCTGCAATGCTGTGACTTCAAGATTGCTTACCTGAGCTTCCTGTGTGTATAGGTCCGATTCTGCCCGTGCTCCGAGTCGCACCTGTTCCTTAAGGCGATCGAGTAAAGCTTTTTGAGCGTTGTAGGTCTCTTCGGCAATTCGCAGCAACTCCTGATCCAGCATTACCTGCATGTACTGCGTTGAAACATTCGAAACAACATCCTGCTCCGTACGTCTCACATTTGCCATTTGCGCCCTAAACAAGTTCGTGCCCTGTCTGTACGTGTTGATGCGATTGAATCCATTGAACAGTGTGAGGCCAGCCTCGACAGACGCATTCACATTGTCGACACTTAGGTCAAGCAATTCACCTCCGTCTGGATTCGGCTGCTGGCCATCTGTATGAACAGCCGATCCTCTGATCTGTACTGCCGGCAAAAATGCCGCTATTGATTGGTTTTTTTGAACCTGTGACGAAAATAGGTTATTCTTCTCCTGGTTCAACGTCACGTTATTCTTGAGGGCGACCCTTACCGCCTGCGCGTATGTAAGTTCCTCTGAGGCCCGTTCTTCCTGAGCACAAACGACCATGGTTGAGCCGGTCATCATCAGACCCAGCACAACGACTATGCTTTTTTTCATCCTGATTTTCTCTTAAACGGTTGCTGTAACCAATGTATCTTCGACCACTGCGCCGTCGGCGACGCGAACAATGCGCTTGCCGTAACGCGCGTTTTCTTCTGAATGGGTCACCTGGATAATCGTGATCCCCTCCGAATTAAGCTTCTGAAATATTTCCATAATCTGCCGCCCCTGGTCCGAGTGCAGGTTACCGGTCGGTTCATCGGCCAGAAGTAATTTCGGCTGACCTACTATCGCGCGCGCGATGCCAACAAGCTGTTGCTGACCCCCGCTCAGCTGTTCCGGAAAAAGGTCTTTCTTGGCCACCATGCTAAACCGATCTAACATTTCGGCAACCATACTTTTGCGTTGGCTCCCGCTCACACCTTTGTACAGAAGCGGTGTCTCGATGTTCTCGTAGACCGTCAGCTCGTCGATAAGATGGTAAGCCTGGAAAATAAAGCCGATGTAATTCTTATGCATTTCGGACTTCTGCTTTTCCTTCATGCGGTGAACCGGTTCGTCAAAGAAATAGTATTCGCCCGCAGATGGCTCATCCAGCATTCCGACGATGTTCATCAGCGTGGATTTTCCGGCCCCACTGGGGCCCATAATGGTAAGAAATTCGCCCTGTTGTACGTCAAGATTGACGCCTTTCAAAATAAAGGTGCGTTGAAAACGGGAATCAACATACTTATCGATGTCGCGTAGTTTTATCATAGTTACTGAGTTGATCGGGTTTTTCCAACAATAGTGCCAAGGCCGGGAAAGCGTATTGGCATCACAAAAAGCGATTTTGACAGGAATTTAGACGTCCGATTGTGAATACTGGTGTCCGGAATCGAGCGGTCTAAAGAATGATGGGATACAATATCACATCGACGCGGCGGTTCATCCGCATCCCAGAATAGCTCGTATTTGAATACACCGGATTCTCAAGGCCCCAGTCCCTTTTAGTGATCTTGTGCTCCGGGATGGGTTTCTGCATAAGGAGCTGCTGTACGGCTTCACTGCGCATCTCCGACAACCATTCATTATATGACTTTCCGCCAATCGGGTCAGTGTGACTGATTAACTGTATGGAATACTTTTCAAGCAGATTCGGGATGGAGTCGAGCCACTCATATAATTTCACGGCTTGCTCTTCATCAATGTAATAACTCCCGCCGTCGAAATAAATGCTCATGCGGATTTCATCTACTTGTGCCTGTCCATAAACAAAGGAAGCAGCCATCATCAATCCGGTGAACGCCAGCATACGCATAGATTAAAGGTAGGAAATACCTTAGTAAAAGGGAATGCGCCACTCACAAACATCTTTTTGAATTATTGATTTTTTGGATTCATATTGAAATCTCATTAACCTGACGACTAACATGAAACGGATACTTATCGTCCTCTTCTCTTCTCTTGGAATCACCTTGCTGGCACAGGAAAACCTGACGTATCAGCGCCCACCGGATGATATTGCACGTATCGCGGAGGCACCGCTAACGCCGGCGATCTCCATTAGTCACGATAAAACATGGATGTTGCTTCTGGAGCGGTCCGACTTCCCATCGATAGAGGAATTGTCGCGGCCCGAACTTCGGATCGCCGGCCTCCGCATCAACCCGGATAACTTTGGTCCGAGCCGCGCGTCGTATTACATTGGGTTGCGGGTTCAGCGCATCGCCGACAAAAAAGAGTTTACCGTTTCAGGACTTCCATCAGAACTTCTTGTCAGCAACATATACTTCTCGCCGGATAGCCGGAAGGTTGCCTTTCTGCAGAACAATCCGGATGAGATTCAACTGTGGGTAGTGGATATGAACACGTTCACGGCAAAGCGAATCACCAACCGGAAAGTGAACGACACGTTTCGCGGATCCTATAACTGGATGCCGGACTCAGAGCACATTCTGTTTGCGGCGGTTCCGGCCGAAAGGGGAGACGTGCCGAGGCAAAACCGCGTTCCGGCTGGCCCTGTAATCGAAGAAAATCTGGGCAGGAAAGCGCCAAGTCGTACATACCAGGATTTGTTGAAGAACCCTTATGACGAAACGTTATTTGACTTCTATTGCTCTTCCGACCTCGTGTTGAAGAACTTGTCGGGTGAAGAAACCGTCGTAAGCAAGAATGCACTTCATGTTGATTTCAGTCCGTCACCTGATGGAACGATGATTCTCCGAAAAGCGATTCGCCGGCCCTATTCATATCTTGTTCCATATTACCGGTTTCCCCAGAAGGTAGATGTGATCCGTCAGGACGGGAACGTTGTGAAAAACATCGTGGATCTTCCCCTGATCGATAACATTCCAAATGGTTTCAACGCAGTTCAGACCGGTCCCCGTGGCCATAGCTGGAGAGCCGACAAGCCTTCGACGCTTTATTGGGTTGAGGCACAGGATGGCGGCGATCCAAAAGCCCAGGCAGACATTCGTGATAAAGTCTTCGAACTCGCAGCGCCATTCACTGGTCAACCCGATCCATTAGCTGAGTTGCCGCTGAGATACCGCGGCGTATTGTGGGCGAAAAATGATCTCGCCTGGTTTTACGAGTTCTGGTGGAGTGACAGGAAAGAAAGGGTATATCAAATCAATCCTTTAACGAAAGCCAAAAAAACGGTCATCGAACGCTCGACAGAAGATGCATACAACGATCCGGGTAGTGTACTAACCGAAATGAATCAATTTGGTCGGTACGTTATGCTCGTCACCCGCGACAACAAAGTTTTCTTCCGCGGCGACGGTTCTTCTCCGAAGGGTGACATGCCATTCCTCGACAAAATGGATCTCGCAACTGGCAAAAAGACCAGGATGTGGCAATGCGAAGCGCCGTACTATGAGTACGTCGTTTCACTGCTCGACGCCAAAAAGGGCGTCTTTGTAACATCGCGTGAATCGCAGGATCACAACCCTAATTTTTATCTGCGTAGGATTGGAAGCAAGGCGATAACGCAGCTAACGGAATTTTCGCATCCGTATCCACACATCAAGGATGTCAAAAAGGAGATGCTGAAGTACAAACGCGACGATGGGGTGGATCTTACCGCAGACCTTTACCTTCCGCCAGGATACAAAAAAGAAGACGGTCCATTGCCTACATTTTTCTGGGCTTATCCGGAAGAATTCAAGTCGAAGGGAAACGCCGGCCAGGTGAAGGGTTCGCCATACACGTTTACAAGAATCAGTTCACACTCACCCATCTTCTGGGCGGTGCGTGGCTATGCGATCCTCAACAATGCGTCTATCCCGGTAGTTGGTGAAGGCGATGCCGAACCCAATGATACGTACATCGAACAGCTCGTAGCCAGTGCCAAAGCAGCGATCGATTATGGTGCTTCCCTCGGCGTGGTAGATCCCGCGCGTGTGGCTGCCGGCGGACATTCATACGGTGCCTTTATGACAGCCAATTTGTTAGCGCACTCAGATTTGTTCAGGGCTGGTATCGCGCGAAGCGGAGCCTATAACAGAACGTTGACTCCTTTTGGATTCCAGGCTGAGGAACGTACCTACTGGGAAGCACCTGAAACGTACTATCAAATGTCGCCGTTCTCGTTTGCCCATAAGGTCAACGAACCAATCCTGTTCATTCATGGAGAGGCTGATAACAATTCGGGCACATTCCCGATCCAGACGGAGCGTTTTTACAATGCCATCAAAGGCCACGGCGGGACTGCACGCTATGTGGTGCTGCCCTACGAAAGCCACGGCTACCGGGCCAGGGAATCTGTTCTGCACATGCTTTGGGAAATGGACCGCTGGCTCGAGACGTATGTGAAGAATGTGAATTTGAAGGCGGAGAGGTAGTGCAGAGAAAATAGTACAGAGTATATGGTACAGAGTACAGAGTAAGTAGTTTGTAAGGGCGTTCCGGTGTCGGGGCTGCCCACGGGACAGCGGATATTAGTAACCGGCGGCTTTAGCCGGCGGGAAATGAAAAGACGTTGAAAGGACTTTAGTCCTGAGCCTGGCGAATCACATTCATCCACGGCCACATGAGAGCTTTAGCTCAGTAGGCGAACCGACTTCTGAGACGCGCTGCCCCAATCTGAAACCAGAAATCAGAAATCAATAAGTTTGACGAGATTCTCCAGCCTATCCGCTTCGTCCACCTTCTTGTCTTTGCGCCATCGTTTGATTCGGGGGAACCGCAAGGCGATGCCCGACTTGTGGCGTGTAGACCGTGCTATACCCTCGAAAGCGATTTCGAATACCAGAAGGGGCTTCACGCTTCGCACTGGTCCGAATCGCTCCAGCGTATTCTGTTTGATCCAACGATCCACTTCACGGAACTCTTCATCCGTTAATCCGCTGTAAGCTTTCGTAAACGGTACGAGGTGCCCGTTGTCCCAGATAGCAAAGGTGTAGTCCGTGTACAGATTCGCGCGTCGGCCACTACCGCGCTGGGCGTAAATCATAACCGCATCCACGGTATGCGGATCGATTTTCCATTTCCACCAGTCGCCGCGACGCCGGCCATCACGATAAGGAGAGTCCTTCCGCTTCAGCATGATACCTTCACTCAACAGCTCCCGCGAACGCGTTCGTTCATAGGCGAGTTCCTCCCATGTGGAAAAGGGAACCAGTTGAGAAAGAATTAACACCGAACCCTTATTGCTGCAGATCTGCTCAAGAATTTGTCTTCGTTCAGTCATGGGCTGCTGACGAATATCCTCGCCATTCCATTCGAGTACGTCGTAAGCAATGAAGGCCACCGGTACATCGTGAAGCAGTTTCCGCGAAAGCGTTTTTCTTCCTATACGGGTCTGGAGATGATTAAAGCTTAACGGCTGACCCTCCCTGAACGGCATGATTTCACCATCGATGACGGTCCCGTCAGGGAGCAGACTCTTCATGACTTCGTACTCCGGATATTTGTCTGTTACCAGTTCTTCACCTCGCGACCATACAAACAGTTCACCATCACGAACGATGATCTGTCCACGGATGCCATCCCATTTGCGTTCCGCATACCATTCAGCGGGTTCCCCCAGTGACGTTACTTCATCCTCCAGTGCATATGCGAGATAAAAAGGATAGGGCTTTGAAATGTCAGTCTGTTCTTCCGAATGCAGGAGCGTGTTGAAATCATCGTCTTCCGGCGACCAGTTGCCCATTAATTTATGGGCGACACTACTCTGAGCTATACCGGAGTATTGGGCCAGTGCCTTCACCATCAGGCTCTGCGAAACACCGATACGAAAACCACCGGTGATCAATTTATTAAAGACAAAACGTTCCATTTCATCGAGACGGTTCCATGCCCACAGAATGCGTTCTTTTTTTTCCTCAGCAGCTACAGGTTCAAGACCACGAATAAAGGTGATCCAGTAACGCAGCGAATGGTCCGACGTTTCCCGTGGCGGTGGCAGCATCAACGTAATCGTTTCGGCCAGGTCGCCCACCACGTGACGCGATTCGTCGAATAGCCATACCGGTAGTCCACTTCGTTCGGTGGCCCAGAGACTAAGCAACGTTGTGTTTACGGTGCGTTTCGGTCGCCGGTGCGACAACAGCGCGATTGCCCACAGCTTGTCTTCGTCAGGCACCACCTGAAAGTAGCTCACCAACGCCTTGATCTTGGTGAGCGTTTTCGTGGTTTGATCGAGTTCAGTGAATAGCTGTGCGAAACGCTTCATCGTTTTTAAGGATCACTCCGTGGTACTTTCGATTATCTCTCCGAGCTCGCCCTCGTATTGGGTTTTTACTTCTTTTGCTTCGAACCCGTTTTCAGAAAGCCACTGTGCGAAGATTTCAGTATACCCATGGGTAACAAAAACGGTTTGGGCACCGGTAGCTTTAACGGCCGTATTAAGATCATTCCAGTCTGCGTGATCGGAAAGCACAAAGCCGCGGTCAGCTCCCCTTCGCCGGCGCGGCCCGCGAAGTTTCATCCAGCCCGAAGCGATTCCGACAGAATACGGTGTAAATCGATTCATCCATGGGGAGCCAGTTGCCGAAGGCGGGCAAATCACCAGAGCACCTTCGTAATCTTTTCGCGTGGTCTCGGGGGTTACGCGGAAGGTTTCAGGAAGTTCAATACCCTGACTGATCAATACCTGGTTTATGGTATCTACAGCACCATGGACAAAGATCTTCCCAATCGTGTGATCAACATTCCGCAGGATGCGCTGGCTTTTACCCAGCGTATATCCCGCGATTATCGAGACTTTCCCATCAGATTGATTTTTTCTCCACCAGGAATTGATCTCATCGAAAACGTCGCTTTGTTTTTTCCACTGGTAAACGGGTAACCCGAACGTTGATTCAGTTATGAATGCATGGCATTTCACCGGCTCAAAAGGTTCGGCAAGGTTGTCGTGCTCGAGTTTGTAGTCGCCGGAGAAAACCCATACTTCCCCCTGGTACTCAACGCGGATTTGCGCCGAGCCCGGAATGTGCCCTGCTGGATGAAAAGAGAAATTCACCCCATTGATGTTGAGCGTATCCCCGAATCGGATTGTTTGAAGATTATCGACAAGTTGCAGGCGATGCCGGATGACGGGTGCCGCCGCCTCGGTGCAAAGGTATGCCTCACTTCCCCAGCGGGCGTGATCGGAATGCCCGTGAGTAATCAGCGCACGCGGAACGGGTTTCCAGGGGTCGAGATAAACTTCGGCCCGCGGGCAGCATATTCCATTGTCGGTAAATTCCAGTAATGCCATTGGCGATATCCCCGCATTACCCGTTAAAAAGTAATACCGAAGTTTTACCCCCTCAATTCAGCTTGCTTCCGATCTGATAAGGGGGTTGCACTTCTATGATATGCCCTATTGGTATTTCGCTTTAATGTCCGCGGGAATGTCGCAGGGTTCTTTCCGGCGTGTGTCGGCAAGATGAAATATTTTCCAGCCATCGGGGGTCCTGAAAAGCTGGAACGCGTCGACGCCGCAATGGCTGAAAGTCTTGCCAAGATAGAATGCATAATCACACCATGCGGAGGCTAAATCGCCATCAATTCTGATGTTAAGATTCCAGAATTCTTCATGCCAGGGCTGCTGCTTCGGGGATGCAACTGCTGTAAGGAATCCATCTAATGATGATTCGCGGTGAAGAGCAGGTTCGTTGTTTTTGTTTTTCGCAACGGTAGCCATAGTAATTTCTTTTGTAAACGCGTTTCTCACCATCGCGCTGTCGCTCTTCTCCATTCCAGTAAAAATCTGTTCAATCACTTTGCGGATTTCGGCCTCGTCGTGGGTTTGGGCGGATATCTGATGGGTAAGAAAAAGACCGAGGATACTTAGGGAAAGGACACGGATCATATTTTTTACTGTAAAATACTGAAACGGCGGGGCTTCGTTTACAATATTACGCAAATGGCAATCCGTTGATTCAAGCTGAATTATTGTAATTTTAGTTCGCAAACCAATCGCTTATGACCCCACTCTTACGTTTCTCAGCGATATTGCTGACCCTGATTCCGGTGGCGCTCACGGCGCAGCGCGGTGACAGCATTCAATCGGTGCTGGACACGGCCAGAAATGAACATCGCGTGAAAGCGCTCAATGAATTATTCCGGACTGAATTCAATGGTGATCCCGTGAAAGCGGTAGGGTACGCCCGTGAAGCACTGAACTACGCAACCGAGGTCGGCGATCAGAAAGGTCTCGCCGCCGCGTACAACAACCTCGGTGTTGCCTACCGCACGCAAGGTGCAATGGATAAAGCCCTGGAATACTATATCCACGCGCTTCGCATCTATGAAACCCTGGGCAATCGTGAAGGGATTTCAGGGACCAAGAATAACATCGCCAATGTGTATTCCATCAAAAAAGATTATGATCAATCCATGAAATATATGGAAGAATCGTACAAGGTTTTTGTTGAGATTAACGATACGGAGAAGATCATCGGATCGCTGAACAACCTTGGTAACCTTCACAGTGAAATGCAGATGTATGAGAAAGCCCTTGAGTATTATACACAGGCGTTCAATCTAAGTGAAGAGAAGGGGGGACGGTTTGCCGATCCGCTCACCAACATCGGTAACCTCTATTTTAAACGAAACCAATACGCAGAGGCGTTGGAATACTACAACAAGGCGCTGCAGATTGAGCAACATCAGAACAATCAAACCGGTTTACTCAATGCACTGACAAATCTTGGTGTTACCTATACACGGTTGAAAAAAACAAAGGATGCGACGATGTATCTTGATGAAGCGTTGCGTCTTTGCCAGACGAATCAGGCATACTCATTCCTTCCCGGCATATACAAGGCCCGGGCCGAAAATCAGGCGAATCAGAATCGGTGGAAAGAAGCCTTTGAAACGCGGCTCAGATATGATGAAGCCCGGGAACTCGTGTTTGGTGAAGAGAGCACGCGAAAAATCGCCCAGATGGAATTGCGTTTATCTTTCGAAGATATCGAACGAAAGTATGAAGTATTGAAGCAGGAGGACGCGATCAAGACACTCGAACTTCGCAACACGCGCCTGGTAATCATTGCCGCCGTACTGGGCATTATGTTCACGCTGGGGATCCTCAACTATGTTTTCCTTAGCCGGAAAAAGATCATACACCGCAGGGCGGTATGATCACTTGTCTTTTTTTGCGATCAGGTGATTGATGTCAGCCCCGGCTTTCACTTCAACGGCTGCCTTACCGGCCTGATAGAGTTTCGCGGTGCCTTCTCCCATCAATGCGAGTGATTGATTTTCATAATGCAGGAGCATTCCCTCAGGCAGGCCGATCACCGACTTATCGGGGTTTAGCACGAGGAATTCATTTAGTCGTTCTTTTCGTGTTTCGCCGCCCTGGTTTTCGAAACGGAGTTCGTGATAGTGGGGATTGATCTGAAACGGTATCAGATTGAAGGCGTCAAGCCCCGGAGGCTGAACGATAGGCATATCGTTGGTTGTCATGATTGTAGGGCATGCCAGATTGGCCCCGGCGCTCCATCCGATATAGGGCGTTCCCGCCTCGGCAGTGTCCTGAATCAACTCGAACAAACCGGCATCGTGCAGCCGGCTCAGTAAAGCGAAGGAGTTGCCGCCACCTACCACAATTCCTTCGGCCTCTTCGATTGCCTTTACCTTGCTTGAGAGCCGATGGATACTGAATATGGAGTAGTTCATTTCGTTGAACACCTTTCTTACAATATCTTCGTATTCATCAAAGTCAAAGGAAACAGCGGCATACGGGATAAAAACCAGATTTCTCGGTTTTTCGCCGAGGAAGCGTTTGACATGCGGCCGCGGCCAGGTGAAAAAAGCCGTACCCGGCATAGTGGAGTTACTCAGCAGAAGTAGCTTTTGCATTTTCAGGTTGATGCGCTGTTTTTAACCAAATTCATTTTCCAATTCCGTCGCAAACCTATAGATTTACGTTGAAAATTCTAAAACCATGTTTGAGCAATACATAGGCGACGGAGCAAACACCTTCATCATCATTGTGGCGGCCCTGATCGGTTTCGTCAGCGCGTTAGGATATCTCGACTTTCTGAAGGCTAAAAAAGACCAGGAAGATCATTAAAAACCCGGGCAGCCCGGAATTGTCTTTCGGGCATGTGTTGATTCTCAAAGTTTGTAGGGGGAACGGTATATCTTTTGGTAATCCGTTACTGCCATTTCCAGGAAGAGTTCATCTGCAACATACTTGAGATAAAAATGGAATTCCTCGGGTTTTCGATAGCCCGGCAGTGATGGCTTCTCCGGAATTACCGGAATAATCTTGAAATCATCAGTTAGAAACACAAAATTGGGATAGCTCAGCTGGTTTTGAAGCAACGAGGCGGCAAGTTCGTGGTACCCGCCTCTTCCGGATGGAACGTGCTTGAAGGTCGTTCCGCGAAAAGAAATCGGTTCCTTCTGTTCGGCATTGAGCTTTACGGCGTAAAATTTTTCATTCAGCAACGCTGCGATACGTGCATCGGTAAAGGTGTTGTTGTCCATCACTTTACAGTATCCGCACCAATCGGTATACACATCTATAAGAATCTTCCTCTTCTCAGTTTTTGATCTTTCAACAGCTTCTTCGAAGGTCAGCCATTGAATGTTGTTGGCGGGAGAAGTTTTTGGCGTTTGGGCCCAGGCTGAAATGCCGAGTGCCAACAGAAACACGTTCAATGTAAATTTATGCATTAACCTTTCCATTACAGAGTCCATACGCAAAGTAACCATTTTCAAAAAAGTGGATCCCGAAGCGTTCCGGGGGTTTCATACCAACGTAACAAAGCCGCCAAAATGTTCACAATCAGGCCAGAATCTGTTCGAATGTGAACATGCGTTTCCGGAAAACATTGCATAGGGGAGGCAATTTGGCGCTTTTTTGAAGTGGCACGCCCTTAGTAACAACAGGCATCGTGAGAAAGGCTATACCAATACGAACCATCACACTTACACTCGGCATCCTGGTTGCCCTCTTCATCCTTTTCACGCTGGTTAATCGCAGTTTTCCAATTTCCTTGTCCGAAGAGCCAGCCCCGGCCTTTCAGCTACTTTCAGTATTCCCAGCTGCTGAGAAAGCTGGTTTGGTCAGGGTTTTCGTTGAGCTTTTTTGATATTGAAGTAATCCTTATTCAGGTTGAAAACAACTGAAAAGCGATGCCGGCTGAGGCTTGTGATCCGTTGTTCTGAAAGCGGAATCTGATAGCCATAAAAGAAATCCAGAAATCCAAGTAGTGTTAACCCGCCTTTTGGAGTAGCGACAAATGCGCGGCGGTCATTGCCCTCGTGGTCGTAATCTTTATCATAGAAATACGTAACATCGAAGGCCAGACCAAAAACGCCTGCGGTAAATTCGTACCCTAATTTAGGTCCAATAAGGAAATTCCGGTCATCAAGAAGGAGGTCTATGGTGGCATAGGGGCCTTTAGAAGCCAGACTCAGCGGATGCCTGTAGATATTGTGCCATTGAACACCGACTTCAAGTAATGCCCGTTCCTGGAGGCTTCCACCGACTTTAGGCACAATTCGTTGCTTAGTCCAGTACGTAGGCATCAACCCGGTTCTAACCGTGTCAGGGTCCTGAGCTGATAATGAAAAACTCGTGACGGCCACAAAACCAATCGCGCAAGCCCATTTCAATATGTCAGGACCGGTAAGCATAGTATTGCAAGATAACCTGAAGAGCGCGTTTAATCGCTTCATTGATCGGGAAAAATTCTCGTGCCATTTCAAAGTCAATTGCATGTAGCTGCATATAATACTGACTCGTCACCGGAACGGGATTGTCGACAAGCAAATTATTGGCTGAAAGGTATTTTTCTGACTGTTCGGATTTGATCGTCCGACAAGTGACCAATTCTCTCTGGCTATATTTGTTTACGCGGGCAGAGTAGCCGAATAAACGGCAGATCAGGCCTCTGTACTTGTAATTGGTGCACATACCGGCCAGGGCAGCCTGATCGAGTAATGCACACCATTCCGAGGAGTTGCCGGAAAGTTTCTCGAGCCAGGTTTCGGCCTCGCCCGTGGAATAAAGGTATTTAGCCAGAGGAAGAAATTCCAGAACGGTGGCTTCAATATCCGCCTTGGTACAACATTTCCCACATCCGGTTTTGCACCCGAGACCCGACCAAATCTGGAAGGACTGAACAGCTGCATCAAGGGAACTCATGACCTCTTCAACGGCGGCGACTTTCTCCTCGATGGTCATGGATACATTTTTATCAGGATGCAAAAGTATAGAGAAAAGTGATACCCAAAGGGGGATGAAAAAAAGAAATGTTGGACCGGTAACGCGGACAATTGATCTTATAGGCGTACCTGGTCTGCCGCTTAGTCGCTGACCGCGAAATCACGACACTGGTCGCCCTGATGCGATCATCAAATTAAAAGACGGGCTCGGCGGTCGTAGTGCAGACTGATTTAAGTCCAGATGATTGAGTTTTATGCAGAAGCCCGAAGGGATTAACACTTAAACACCGGGAAGCCGGATTGGTATTGACCGGGATTATGGCTCACTTTTGCCACTGGAGAATATATATCCTTCATTGAGACTATGACTGGGAATCTCAGAAGTTATCACCTTTTGTAGCAACCTTTTTAGCTCAGCGAAAGAATTGGGCTTTTGAATGAAACAGTAGGCGCCATCCCGATACGTTTCCGCGACGTCTCTCGGGTTAATGGAAGTACTGTAAATAACCACCTTGATTTCCCTGAACCGGTGGCTTTGCCGGATCTCTTTGAGGCATTGCTTTCCGGTTTTCCTGGGCATGTTCAAATCCAGGAAGATGAAGTGGGGCAAGGGATCAGACCGCTCAAGATGTTCTATCAGGTATTCGGAACCTTCCAATGTATCCACGCCGGCGCTATTCTCCAGTAGCAAAAACGCCTCTACAAACAGCTCCCGGTCGTCCAGGTCATCGTCTACAAGAAGGATTCGTTTGGTCGTGTTGGGTTGCTTCATCAATTGCCTGGAAGAAAATAGGACTGAACGAGCCCTCACCTTGCTGGTGCCCGTTAACGCCGATAAAATAGATAAATAGTATCAAAACAAAAAGAATACGCCGACGAGTACGCCGGCGAGTCCAGGGTAATTGACTAAGACTTCATTAGCAAGTCCAGAAATTTACGGTCGAGTTTATACCCATGCCAGTCCTCATACGCAATGTCGGTTCGTCCGGAATTAAGCACACCAAAATCGCCAGCGAATTCCCAGATTGCGAACCCAATCTTATTGGACTTCAGAACGTCAAGTAAATCCCCGAACCATGCGAGGAACACGTCGTGAGGTGTTTTGTTCCAGCACCCGCACTCCCCGCAATGCACACCAACGCCTTCTTTTGTCAGGTCGATCCAGGGTTGATAATATGATTCGAGGGATGCGCGGTTGAAGTGCTTTCCGTTCATTTCTCCAGGCCATGACGGTCGGGGAAGGTTTTCAGGATCCTTATTAGCCCAAGGGGCTTTGTAATGTGAAATGGCGTGCGGGAAATATCCCCGGCAACTTTGCGCGATGGGAAGATCCTTGATTTCGTGGATAACGGAATTACCGACATCGTTTCCATCGGCAATAACGAGAGCATCCTTTTTTTCACGTTTTATGGCATCGAGGGCACCTTTGGCAACCTTGCGGTAAATGTTACCAGGCACAGTCGTAGACTTCGAATGCTGGTCATTCATATCTTCGCGCATGGCGGGTTCGTTCACCAGATCAAAGCTGATCTTTTTTGGAGATATCCCACTATAGCGTTTCGCCCACATTGCCCAATGGTAGTAGAATGCGCGTTGTGCAGCGTCATCCTTCCACAGGTTAAACGGCTCGTAGAAACCAGCGTTTATACAGTAGCCGGGAGCGCGATGAAGGTTCAGGCTTACATGCAGGTTGTACTTATGAGCAGTGGTAACGAGGCGATCAATTTTGTCAACTGCACGTTCATTGATCTTATACACATCATCCGCAGTGATATTCTTGCTGTGATCGATGTCGAGGTAATACGGGTAGGCCATCGGCACGCGGACAAAATCAAAGCCCCAATCACTTATCCACTTCAGGTTTTCATCTGATGTAGCAAGCCGTGGATTACGCGGATCGGGTGAGAAGAAATCAAGCAAATTAAATCCACGCCACCGTGGGAGCGGATTCTCTTTGAACGTCGATGCAAATGATGCGTGGGTACCAACGGTGAAAGCGGCAGCAGACAACGCTGCATGTCGAACGAAATTTCTTCTGTTCATAAGCGCCCGGTTTAGTGCATAATATTAGGGAAACATTTCGGTTAAAGAAATGAAATCCCGTCCGCGGAATTTGCCGGCCCGCACCAAAAAAATGGGCTGCCTTATTTCAAGGCAGCCCATTTAGGCGAAAATTTAATTGCTACGAAACTTTATCGGCTGGGCGGGGGAGCAGTGGTGCCCGAAGCATCGTCATCCATTGTGCCCGTCTCGCCTGTCGTACCCGTTGTGCCAGTGCCCGTACCCATGTCAGTTCCGGTAGCGGTAGTGTCGCTCTGCATGTAATCGCTACTTGTCGTGTCGCTTTCCAGATCCGGCGATACACTTGGAGTAGTATTGTCGTAGTTCTCAGTTTCATCACGGTTTGCTTCAGAGCTGCTCGATCCATCTCCGCAAGCCGCGAGTGTCATACTTGCCAGCAGTATTACAAATAACTTTTTCATAGCTTCTTGTTTAATTTTTAGTTTCAGTATTCAGGCAGTTGCAAGGTGCAGCTGCCATCACCTCTCTAAAAATTTTCATTCCAGCAACCGCTGCCTGATCCACTTGACGTTGATTGTTCCGGTTAATTGGGTATTTATTTACTTTTAAAGTACACCCGGGACGGGAAACCGCCGAGATTGTGCCGGGGGCCAGTACCGAATCTTAATAGCGTTATACTGTTCAATCGATTCCGATGAAAGCTTTTATTATTGTGGAGATTAAAATCACCGATCCGGTTCTTTATGAGGAGTATAAGAAACTCACTCCGGCATCACTTGTTCCTTTTGGGGGACAATTTCTCGTAAGAGGGGGCACGACTGAAACACTCGAGGGCGAATGGTCGCCCGAGCGCATCGTCATTCTTGAGTTCCCTTCCGTGGAAAAGGCGAAAGCGTGGTGGGTATCCGACGATTATGCACAGGCCAAAAACATCCGGCAACGCGCTTCCTATACGAAGATGTTGCTTGTACAGGGTGTCCCATGATCTTTCAGGCATAATATTGTTCCGCACTAACAAACCTTTACACACAATGACATGCGGTACAGCCTGCTTATTTGCTTATTTCTGGTCTCCATAGTTTCTGAGGCCCAGGAGGACGATACCATACGATTCATCCAGGGACTGCCCGAGGCTGGTACTGACAGCTCATTGTATGATGACGCAGGTTTCGACAATCCGCCGCCACATTTCCGGAAGGTGACCATCAATGACATTCCGGCAGAACTGGTAAATGAACTTGAAAACAACGAGTTATTCTCAGGTTGGCGAAGACGCATCATCTGGCAGGATCAAAAATCCGGACTGTACTGGATCCATTTCGCCGACGATTCCGTGGTTCGGTCGTACGGGTTCACCGAAGAAGGCAACACCGTTAGCGTAAAGGAAAAGTCAAAGGCGGATATGGAGAGTGAGTCACCTTAATAAAAAATTCTATGGAACAACATACCATTGAAACTGAAATCGTTGCGCAACTGCTTGAACTGATGGAGAAGGCCGGTTTCCAGGCATTAGTGCCTTTGTATCCTTCCGACAATCTTGAAGACGAAAGAACACTTGATACTTTGTTGATCATGGTAAAAAGTCTCAATGCAAGGTACGACAGAAGTGAAGCACTTACGCAGATCCGAAGTCTCCTTGACAAGTATAACATTCAGGTTGATCAGTTAGTCGACAAAAGAGGCATAGTCTGACGGCAACTTAACGGGAGGGCTACTGGATGACGTCTTTCAGCACCTGGAGCGTCAGAGGTTTCTGAAGGTAAGCTTTCACAAAGGGGAGGGCTTCAGCCCTTTCGCGATCCTGCTTATGATCTGAAGACGTTACTATACATATCTCCGGCTTCTTCATAAGCGCGGGCCTCACTTCTTCAAACTGGCTGAGAAATCCCCAGCCATCGAGTTCCGGCATATAGATGTCGAGCAGAATGAAATCGGGAAGATGCTCCGGAGTTTTCTTATGGTGGAGGAGGTATTCGGCCGCGCCCTGAGCCCGGTCGAAAATCGATATGATGCTCGCCAGTTCGCCGAGTTCCGCCAGCCTCTTGATATAAAAGGACGTCATAGGATCGTCGTCAATAATCCAAAGGTTGGCAATGCGGGGCATAGTGTGGTGTTCTTAGTGCAAAGATATTCGGTTTGCACGCGTAATTTGTGTCCACGTAAGTGTATAGGGAAAGGTGTGGAATTTGATTGCATCGCAATCGCGTGCCGCTCTGATAAATGCCTATTCTGGAATGGTTTATAGAGAATACTACTACCAGCAGGTAACTCTTATGTAATATTAAAGTGATTTATCAATGCTGAGAGATTGCCTGGTGATGTATGATAATTGCAAGGTTTTTGGCCCTTCCGGCGGCGAAAAATTAGCGTACATCTTGTTTAGAAACTTGTTCTGATCCCGCGTCGGTCACATCGAAAACATAGAAAGGGCATTCGTATCCCGCACGCTGTAAAATCGGTTTTGAAACATTAAAGACCTTTATACCTGCCGAAGTCTGTCCTTCAAGCGTTCCAACGTGTGCATGACCGTGAAACGCCGCGAGAACCTGTTTGCGATTGAGTGGTTCGGCCAGGCGCGATGAGCCCAGGAACGGCCAGATTACTTCAGGTTCACCCACTACAGTATCTTTTATCGGAGAGTAATGCAATACTGCGATTTTTTTCAACCCGTCATGTTCCGAGTCAAGTCGGGCAAGCGCCCGTTCCAGATGAAGTGCTTCGTCTACAGCTTCCTGAACAAAAGCTTTCATGGCTCCTTCGCCGAACATAGATAGCATATGATTATCGAACCCTCCGCCAAATCCTTTTACGCCTGCAAAGCCTACATCTCCGATTACTACTGACTCGCCGTCGAGCACGTGCACATTGTTGCTGATCATGATCTGCCTGATCAACTTATGGCGTCCTTTTTCAAAATCGTGATTTCCAAGGACAGCCACCACGGGAATGGTACAGGCTTTTAGCTCTTCGGCCAGTACCTGAGCCTCCACCTCGTCACCCGTGTCAGTAAGATCGCCGCAGATCACCAGCACATCCGCCTTGCCTGAGACTTCCTTAAAATATTCAACCCACTTTCCTTTTTCGTTTTCACGAATGTGGATGTCGCCAACGGCTGCAATTCGTGAAATTGTTTTTGGTTCACTCATAATTTCAAACGCTTCTCATGGTTTGCACTTTATAATCCCATTCCTTGATATCCACGTGGTATTGCGTCTGATCAATGATGGGGCCGCGACAGATCTTCGCGACTGACGGAGGCAGATCGTACTGTTCCTGGGCGCGACGAACGAGTTCGTCGAACAACCACTTAGGAATGATATCGGCGAAGTCTGAAGGGTACACAAACTGAAACATAAGTATTTGCGCGAGCAAGAGGTGCCAGTGTTGTTCGAGCCTTCCCAAAAGACGTTTCCAATTAAGCGTTTTTCCGGTTTTCAGGATGATATGATTTACATCCGCACCATCGAAACGTTCGCGATTCTGGACATATATCTTGCACCAGATCAGTTCCTCCGCGGGCAGGAACAGCACGGGCATCCCCGCGAACTCGCCCTGAGGGGCGTGGTTAAACCAGGTATCGTCTACCGTGCATATATTATTTACTGTGTCAAAGATCACGTCGATGAAGTAATCGCCCTTGTATATCTTGGCGAGCCACCGCACGTCTGTCAGTTCAGTGCGATAGCCCCTGGATGAAAAATACTTCATGATTTTCGGATAATCACCCGACCGACAGAAGACATCAAGATCCTTGGTGTCCCTGTAAATTCCCGTGTGATGGAATAGGGCAAACGCACCCCCCAGCATATACGGGGCACCGCATTCATTTAATCCTTCCAATGCTTCCTTATAAAAGGAATGGGCTTCCTTCTTCTGTTCCTCTGTTACAATCATAAATTTTCCACTCGTCTCACACGAGCCAGGTAGAGGATCGGGTTAAAAGGACGTGCCATCTTTAAAGGGCGTCGCCAGTGATCTAAAACCGATTTTATGACTTCAACATGTGGATATGATCGATTCCATCTTCATCATAAATGTCACTGCACTGCACGAATCCAAAGGTTTCGTAGAAGCGTTTGAGATAATACTGCGCGCCAATTCTCACCGGGCCCGAACCAAATTTCGCGTGAAGGTAAAAGAGACTTTTTTCCATCAGGAGTTTTCCGACTCCGCAGCCGCGAACAGAAGGATGGGTAACGACCCTGCCTATTGACATCTCTTCATAAACCAGGCCCGGTGGTACCAATCTGCTACAGCTAACGAGTTCTCCATCCAACCTGACCAATACGTGTTGACAATTCTGATCCCTGTCGTCGGCGTCGAGAAACACACATTTCTGTTCCACCACAAACACTTCGCTCCGGAGCCTTAGCATATTGTAAACATCCCCGGGCGTTAGAGATTCAAAGTCATGGCATGTTACGTCAAACTGCATGTGATTTAGCGTAGTTGGTCCTGGCATTTCGAAGCCATTTTATAAAATTATGAAAAAGGATGACGCTCTCATAGAATCGGAACGTATTGGGATAAGGCCTCACTATCGAAAGCTAAAAAAACAAAACCCGGAAGATGTACTCCCGGGTTCAATAAACAGAGTTCAAAAAATGGCATCAGATTCGGTTGGCGCGCTGAAAGTTTCGTACGAAATTGACCCACGGCTCCTCCTCGCTGTCAATACGAATCAGTTCATCAGACGATTCTCCCTGAACGATTCTTTTCCAATCGCTCTTGGTGAAATAAGAGTTCACCAGCCTGATCTCAAAGTTGGTTTTACAGAAAGCCGATTTCTGGCCGAAGCGCGGATCATAAATCGGGTACACGAACGGAAGAATCAAAGCATTCCCACAGTGATCCCGGAAAAAATAGTCGAACCGGGTAATAAACTTCTTTCTTTTATCAAAATAGTCATCATTTATGTCGTCCGCGAGTTTCCAGTCCTGCGCAACGATAAAGGTGAAGTCTTCAAAATCACTAAAGTGTTCATAGAAATTCTCTTTTACGCGAAGGTAAAGAGCCTTGTCAAGCTTACTCTCCATGTTCGCGCGCTGGTCCGGATCGCCGGCATATAGCCCGGTAAGTGCAACGGTCATGGCGTTCAGAACATTTTCCCAGGGCGTGTACCGCAGAAACAGATACAGCCATCGGGGGAACATGACGATAAAATATTTATGGTTCTCGTAGTTGAGTGAATTAGTGTTCCCGTTGCAGAATTCCCAAAGTTTACGGTTGCGGTCCATCTCCCGCTGTGTTGTGGGAAAGAACGTAAACATAAGATCGCGTGAAGTACGGATGCGTTTTACCCGACTCACTTTTTGTAAAAACTCTCCCGGATCAAGATTCTCTTCTTCGTAAATACGTGTGTTGTATAATACTATATTCTCGGCTTCGTCCATGGTTCTCTTACTCGCTAGATGAATAATATATCAGACACCAATAATAGGGCGATATTTAATTTTAAAAACGCGCTTCAAAGAGATGAGAATGCCTGTGTAATTTTTCTTTCGAAATTTCTCCAGTATGAATTCTTGGTGGCCGCCCGGTGCTATCCCCTGTCAAAAGTTCCACTTGATTTTTTTTGGCGGTATTGAATGGCCCTGGATTGGTCTGACTAACTTCTCAGGCTTTCGACTTCCGGCCGGAATTCTTTTTTTTCGGTGGCGCAGCCACGACCTGTCTGGGCTCCTTATCGACGCGTAGTCCAAGAAAAACCGGATGACGCAATATTCCGTCCGTTGTCATTTCAGTGTATTTAACATTGCAAACAAATTGAGGCTCAACCCAGGTCGTATCGCCGGGAACTTTAACCGGCACATCCAGGGGTGACGTTGATCGACTCAGGGGTTGTAACTTTCGAATCAATTCGCGTAGGGAGGCGGTGTTGAAGCCAGTACCAACGTTGCCGATATAGGTGAGTTTCTTTTTTTGATATTGAGCCAGCAGCAGCGAACCAAATCCTTCGCGACTTCCTTTGGGAGCAGTATATCCTACGATTACTGCCTCGTCCTGTTTGATATTCCGGATCTTCAGCCAGTAGGGGGTCCGTTTGCCTATGGCGTATGGCGATTCCGACTTCTTGGCAATTATGCCTTCCAGATTCTTTTCCTGGACTGCGTGAAAAAAAGCTATTCCCTCACCGGAAATATGGTCGCAGTAACGAATGTATTCGCTCTCGGGAATTATCTCCTTTAAAAGTTTCTTTCGTTCTAAAAGCGGCAGTGATGTGAGGTCGCGGCCGTCAAGAGAAAGGCAATCAAACACATAATAGTGTATGGCCAGCCGCGTGTGGCTCGAGTAATTCTGCAGGTTCTGAAAGCTGGGCCGGCCTTCCTTATCAATAACCACGATCTCACCATCAAGTACGGCGCGATGGGGAATGGTTGCCAGGGCGTCGAAAACTTTTTTGTATGCAACTGCGAAAGAGAGTCCGTTTCGGGAGTACAACTTTCGGTCAGCTCCATTTATCTCGGCGATGGCCCTGTAGCCGTCCCACTTTATTTCGAAAATCCATTCCGGATCGTCGAAAGCCGGGCGGTCGGTTGACTGTGCAAGCATCGGCTGAATGAACATCTGTAGTTTTTCAGCGCCTTCGATTTTTTTGTAACGCATATAAAAGCGGGATGACGGATTTTCTGATATTTTTCGTAAAACCGGTTGAAATTTTCGCTGAATGGAATTTCTGACAGACAGGCATTCTCCTGTTGGGCTGCCCCAGCGATCCATTTTTGCACTATTTCAATACCAATGGATACCCTTTTTACCTTCAGGTCAGAGGTTAATTGAAAAACGTAGTCATGTAAGTTTATACAAACTGTCTAGTATGCACCGGTATTGGGCCCTGCTAAATTTGTATACATCAAAAGACACTGATATGAACTTAGATGGTTTGACCCCCGAACAAGTAAAATTGATTTTCAATCTGAGCAAACGAATCGAAATCCTCGAATCCCGTCTAGGGCATTTGCAGGAAAAACTGGTCCGCGTTGACAGGGTACTCACTATTGAATTAGCGCAGAGCTTTAAGTATATAAATCTGAACTGATCCGGTTACCGGATTTTGTTTAGCCGTTGCCGACTTTTTTCCTAACCTACTTTCCTAACCTGCTTTTACGGTATTTTTTATTCTGCCGGAGATCCATCTGTGGCAGACTGAGTTGCCAAAGCTCATTCATCAGTCCAACCGTTTTCAACGCGGCGCACAATAGTGGCGTCACCTTCCAGAATCGTTCTCGTACATAAAACATTCTCAAAGATTGCCCGGTAGTGCTGACGGGAACTGATCACGCGAGTCGCGTTTATTTACGCGCTATAGGGTCGCCGACTCCGTCGGGATCGTTCAATGCAAATCCCCTGGAATTAATCTTGCCTTTATTTATCAGAAGTAAGCCGGCCACATGAGGGGAGGCCATTGAAGTGCCGCTCATGATAGCATATTGTCCATCCATATAGGTAGACAGAACGCGAACGCCGGGTGCAGCATAGTCAATCACATCATTCCCGTAATTCGAAAAGGACGCGAACTGATCCAGGCTATCGACGGCACTCACTGTATAGATGTTCTTTCCGTTCGTCCGCCCCGGAGAATACTTATTAGCCTCCTCAGCTTCGTTTCCGGCCGCGATAGTTACGTAGATCCCTTTCGCTGCAATCGCTTCGATTTCGGTGTCCAGAATGTCTGACAAGTCTTCAACGCTAAGGCTGATGTTCACGACTTCGCCCGCCTTGGCATTTTTCGCGACATAAGCCAGGGCGTCGAGAACATAAGAGACAAATCCATTCCCTTCATTGTCGAGTACCTTAAGTCCGACAAGTTTTGCACCACTCGCTACGCCCAAAGTTCCGATACGGTTATTTAACGCTCCGACTACTCCGGCGACGTGAGTTCCGTGTCCGTTTTCGTCCTGAGCCGTGGGGCTGTCAGTAACGAATGACCGGCTTCGCGCAACGTCGACGTTTAAATCGGGATGTTCCAGATCAATACCTGTATCCAGTAGCCATGCCGTTTTACCTGTGCCGTCGCCATAGCCAACTTTGTCAACGTTCCAGGTAATCAGATCAGGTTGGACAACCGTGAAACAGGCGCACATTGAGACCACCCTGTCTTGCTCAATGAAGAGGACGGACTGATCACGGGCGAGCTGTTTTGCCTCTTCAGCGGATAAAGCCATCACATAATTCGAGTACGCGCCCTGGAAATGATTAAGAATACGACCTTCGTCGAGGCTGTGATCGGACAATAGTTTCAGGGCCTTCTCACTTTTGCGGCCGCTCCGACTCTCGTCTTCCGCAGGTAAGGAAATTATATACCGGTCAGCAACAGGCAAGCCATTGCTCGACGTTTTAGTGGTCAGACAATCATCAATATTGGAATCCGGATCTTCTTCCTTTTCACAAGCTGTTAACGCAATGCATATAAGCAGAAGCCGGAAGGGATTTTTCATGTTGGCGATCCGAGGATTAAGACAAAGTTAACAAACTGCTCAACATGACGGCGAAAATGAAAGTTCTGGCGGAAATTTAGTCATCAGGCGGATTTCACGTATTTCTGAAAAGCCGTGTTTATCTGTTCCTTGATCTGCGAACAGGGCACAAAGAAGCTTTTTTCAATCACCTGAAGCCGGATTTCGCCCGACGCTTCATTCCAGTCATATTCAATTACTATTCCGAACGGTCCGCTTACGGTGCCACGGGGGCCGGAGAGGTTGAAACCCTTTCCGGCGAGTTGCGCGGATATTTTGTTAAAGATTTCAGGGGTAATTCCGCTGAACTGAATTGGATCACATGCTGCCATACCGATTCAACTTCAAATCAAATGCCATCGCCAGTCACACTACTGAACAGTGCCTTGTTCAGATCTGTACACTGATAAAATTACGGAGCGGGTTTCCGGCGCACCGGGTCGCAAATTCCCGGAATAAATGTTTGGCATAACTTAGGCTTGTAAATCTGTTTTGCTTTATTATGGAGCGTCTGGGTGATTTTTTTATTTTTTGTTCCGGAGTGAACCGGAACCTTTTTGATCAATGTCCTTCCGAGCGAAGCAAATATACCGGGTTAGGGGCTGCCGTGTTCTTCACAGGTTTGTTCGCGTTCCTGTCGGCCTCGTTTGCTTTTTTTACAGTTTTCGACAGTTATGCGGTATCCCTAGGACTTGGCGCTGCCTGGGGGTTAATGATTTTTAATCTGGACCGTTATATCGTTTCCAGTATGCGAAAGGAAGGAAGTGCCGGCAGGGAGATACTTAGTGCACTACCCCGGGTCCTCATAGCAATTGTCATTTCAATAGTAATCGCAAAGCCCCTCGAGCTGCGGATTTTTCAAAAGGAAATCGAACCTGAGTTAGTGATAATGGAACAGCAGGCGTTTGCGAGCCAGGAGGAGGAAGTTCGGAAAAGGTACCAGGGCCGGGAAACTGTGCTGCAAAACGAAATCACAATTCTTGAGAACGCCATACGTGACAAAGAGCAGAAACGGGACGAACTATTGCGCGTTGCCAGGGAGGAGGCGGATGGCACGGGCGGAAGCCGCGTAAAAAATCTCGGCCCGATATATCAGTTGAAGAAACAAGACGCTGAAAAGGCTGAAGCCGAAACAGAGGCAGTTCGGAACCAGAATAGCGGTGCCATTGCAGAGCTTCAGCGAAATATTCAGGTGAACGATTCACTTCGCCAGGCAGAGCTTCATAATCTTCAGTTTACCAAGCGAAACGGACTCGCCGCCAGAATGGAGGCCCTTGCCCGCGTGAAGGCAACCAGTAGCCCTATCTGGATGGCAAGCTTCTTCATTATGCTATTGCTTATCGTTCTTGAAACCGTTCCGGTTCTTGTGAAACTGATATCGCCTCGTGGTCCTTACGATAACCTGCTCAAGGTTGAGGAGTTTCGGTTTGCGGTTCATGAGACGGAACAGTTGGCCAAAACCAGCGCCGATGCGAGGAAAACGGCTCGCGACCTTACCACGGAGGAGGAAGCTTTCGTGCGTCAGCGTCTTGATGAGGCGCTTCGAAAAAGCTAGACCGGTTGCCTGTTGCCGGTTTACCTGTTGCCTGTTGCCTGTTGCCTGTTGCTTGTTGCCTGTTGCTTGTTGCCTGATGCCTGTTGCCTGTTTGTCAGGGCTTGAGAGAGTTGACGTGCTCAGGAACCAACCCAATCCGCCTGGCCTCCCGGGTGTGACCACCCGGATGCTGAAGGATAAAGAAGGAACCCAACCAACTTAGGTAACGCGATCCGTACTGATGGCTCTCGGGTGTGACCACCCGGAGGCGGCAGGATAAACAGTGCCCGGGAATCCAGCCAATTTTTGGAGAGTCCCTGAGCTTATCCGCCCACTCTATCCGATGGTCACCAATTCAGCGACAGTCATTATCTCCAATAAGCGTCGCAGCGGGTGAAGGACCTATGTGTGTGTGACGGGGACTTGGAATGGTTGCGAGTCGCTCATTTCACGTTCCCCGACCGTATTGCATAAGTCTTGTTTTGATAGTTTTTACGGTATTACTATTTACAATTGAGCCCGCTTACCTACCTGTATGCGGCATCTATTGCAATCCCGCTGTCCTCCTGAGAACGCGGTTCTTGTGGCAATGTGGAGAGCTGGCAGCAAAACCAATGGCACCTATTTTTTCCTATCCATCCTAAAAAATTTTTGAAATCAGTTCCGAAGAAAAATCGCATTCGTCAAAACCGGCTATTTGTGTACTAAGAGGAATTGATCATATTGGGTACCTGAGAATTAAGGTTGAGTTTTGAGATGCTAGACATTCAATTGAAGGAGCAAACGCGAAAAGACCATGCGTTGCTGGAGAAGAAATTGCTTGACCGGATATCGGCCATAGCCCACGTTCCTGATTATGTGGCGCTGCTTTCGGTGCTATATGGTTACTATTCAGCAGTGGAAAATAAGTTGGCGTGTGTTTTCGAGAACCAGTCCGCAGCGGACTTTTTCAACCGGCGCAAGGCCGCGAGAATTCTTGACGACATTGCGTTTCACGTCCCGGATTATCAACAACCTGTTCTTTGCGCCCGCCTTCCGGAAGTGACTTCATTTCATTCGGCCCTTGGTGTGCTGTATGTTCTGGAAGGATCCACCCTTGGCGGTCGAATTATAGCACAACTGATTTCGCGAAAACTCGACGTGGATGCGGGCTTTACTTTTTTTCTAAGCTATGGCGATGACGTTGATACGATGTGGAGTTCTTTCAAGCGGGTTCTTCAGGAACCATATTCTTCTGAGCAGGAAACGGAAGTGATAACAGGAGCACTTCAGACATTTCGAACATTTTATTACTGGTTGAGTGAACATGAACAGGCCGAGCTATGATTCCGAATTTTGCGGAAGTTTACCCATCCGGTTAATCAATCTCATCCAGCCGTACGGGGCTCTACTGGTCATCCGCCAGTCCGACGGTACTATAATTCAGCTGAGCGAAAACGCTTCCGAATTATTTGGTGTTCCATTCGTGGATCTTATCAACAGAAAGCTCGAGGAGTTTTTGAATCCTTTTACCAATCAGCATTTCAACGAATCGTTACCGGAGACCAAAGATAAAATTCCTTCCGTTTGGCGGATCAACGGTCGTTCATTTCTCACCCTTGTGCATAAGAAGGCGGACTATCTGATGGTTGAAATTGATTTAACGCCTTATGAAGAAAGTAAACAACTCCCATTTTTGAGTGTTTACCAGGAAATAAAATACGGAATGAGTCTGAGTCAGGATGCTTCAACTGTTCAGGCCGTTGCCGAGGTTTGTGCTGTTCAGTTGAAGCGCATCTCCCGGTTCGATAAGGTAATAATATACTGTTTTGATCGCGCGTGGAACGGAACGGTGATTGCCGAGGAAATGGAAGAAGGCATGGAATCCTATAAGGGTTATACTTTTCCTGCGTCGGACGTGCCCCGGCAAGCCAGAATGCTATACCAGCACAATGCGTTCCGTTTTATCCCCACACGTGACTATAAGCCTGTGAAACTTTATCCGGTTATCAATCCGCTGATCCAATCCTTCCTGGATCTGTCGGATTGTAACCTGAGGAGTGTTGCAGCGGTGCATCTTAAATATCTCAGGAATATGGGAATAATGTCTTCGATGTCAACGCGGATTCTGTGCGGAGATTCCTTGTGGGGATTGATCGCCTGCCATCATCGAACTCCGAAAGAGCTGAGTTTCGAGATGCTGGCAGTGTTCGAGATGCTGGCGAATATTATTTCGGCGCGAATTACGAGTATTGGAAGGAATGACCTTCATCAGTTCAGCCTGCTGACAAAGGAACAATACAAGAATATGATGGAGCAGGCGTATCACCATGGTAACGACAATCTGCATTCGACTCTGCTTAATGGGAATCCTGATCTGCTGTCGTTGTTCAGTGCGCAGGGCGCGGTTGTAATCCTGGGAGGAAAAAAGTACGTGAAGGGTACTATTCCAAATGAAGAACAGCTGGATGAATTGGTTTTGTGGCTGCATGCGCGACAGTTAAGAAAGGTATTCTATACTGACAGTCTTCCCGCCGAATACGATCAAAGCCGCGATTTTAAAGAGATAGCCAGCGGAATACTGGTTATCCCGATTGACGCGAACCGCGATGATTATTTGATTCTGTTTCGACAGGAGGTCGTGAAAACTATCAACTGGGGCGGTAACCCTGAAGAGCGGATACAGTTTGAAGAAGGGTCGGGGAACTACCATCCGAGAAACTCGTTCAAAAGATGGCAGGAACAGGTACTGGGAACTTCATTGCCCTGGCACCCCGACGAGGTGGCCGCCGCCGAAAATCTGCCCGGTTTTATTTATGAATTTTTGAGTTAGCATGCCGTGATTTTTATGGATTCCGGAAGACATCATATAGTAGCGATAGGGGCCTCAGCGGGTGGGCTTGAGGCGATTCATGAGTTCTTTGACAATACGCCCGAACATCAGAATGTTTCATATGTCATCATACAGCACCTTTCACCTGACTACAAAAGTCTGCTGGTGGAACTGGTGTCGCGGCACACACATATGAGGGTATTTGAGGCGGAGAATAATACTGCGATTGAAAAGAGTTGTGTTTATGTGATCCCCAACAATAAACTCATTACCATCCGCGGCGACAAAATTTTCCTCGAAGAAAAAGGATCGCTGAAGGCACCCAACAACGCTATCGATGTGTTCCTGTATTCACTTGCTAAGGAAAAAAAGGAAAATGCTATTGCAGTAATCCTTTCCGGGACAGGCACTGATGGCACAAAGGGCATTGAGGAAATAAAGAGGCAAGGGGGACTGGTAATCGTACAAGACCCTCAAACGGCGAAGTTTGACGGCATGCCCAACAGCGCCATCAATTCCGGTAATGTTGATTTTGTGCTCGCCCCCGCCGAAATGTATGAAGAGGTAATGAACTATTCCGAACCAAAAGTCGCCGACATTCAGCTGGAGAAAACCGTGGATGACGAATTGCTTCAGAAGGTTTTTCTTTTGATTCACCGCGTGGCAGGATTTGATTTCAATTATTATAAGACTCCGACCATCATTCGACGGATTCAACGGCGAATGCTGCGCGGGAATTTTAGAGATATCAGATCCTATGTTCGCCATCTTGAAACAGACCCGGAGGAATGTAAACAGCTTGGACACGATTTCCTTATAGGGGTAACAAAATTCTTCCGTGATCAGGGCGCCTTTGAATATCTCCAGCGAAACGTTATTCCGGAGATCGTTGACGAGAAAGATTTTGGCGATACACTAAAGGTTTGGGTCGCGGCCTGTAGCACCGGAGAAGAGGCATATTCTATTGCGATCATCATCAACGAAATCCTTGAAAAGCAGAATAAGCTACTGGATGTAAAGATTTTCGCAACCGATATCGAAGCCTCTAATATTGAAATTGCCAGTCGCGGCCTCTATCCTGAGAGTATAGAGAAAGACCTTGACCCGGAAATTCTCGGTAAGTATTTCATTCGCTCCGGAAAATCATTTGCGATTATTCCAAAGATTCGCAAGCAGATCGTTTTTGCCAATCACAACATTATAAAGGATCCACCTTTCATTAAGAACGACCTTGTCAGCTGCCGGAATATGCTTATTTACATGAATCCCGTTTTGCAGCAACGGGTGTATTCGTTGCTGTTGTTTGCGGTGAAGCGCGGTGGGTATATGTTTTTCGGGTCGAGCGAGAACCCAACATTCGTAAAGGACGCTGTGTTGGAAGTTCATACCAAATGGAAGATTTATAAGAAAGTAGGAGAAACGAAATTAAGCGTCGGGGGTCACCTGGAGTTGTCTGGCCGGACCGCGACACCCGGAAAGATCCCGCACAAGAAGCAGAACGGGGAGACCAGCATGCAAGCCTATTTGTGGGAGGACTTCCGCAAGGCACTGACGGAAGAGATGGTCTTTGCAGCGCTATACGTTGATCAGCACTTTGATATCAGGGAGGCCATTGGAAATTATGAACGGATCCTGGTGCTTCCCAAAAAGACGTTGCGTCTGAACGTCCTCCGGATGGTTCCCCAAAGTATTTCAGTAATTCTGAACTCTGCCGTTAACAGGGCATGGAAAAGTCACGAAAATGTGGTTCTTAAAAACGTGAGATATCAGAATGATGAAGGTAACTATAATATTGACATACTGATCAGGCCCTCCAGCGAAGTGTCAGGATGTGCTCTGCTTGTGTTCAGTAATCTTTACAAGGTGGAAGAGAACATTGGCCCGCATCCATATGTGCCGGGGGGTGAGGGTGTTGAATATGTGCGGACGCTGGAAAATGAGTTGATTGAGGCCAAAAACAATCTGCAGATTGTCGTGGAGGATCTCGAAACGGTTAACGAGGAACTTCAATCCAGTAATGAGGAATTGCTGTCAGCGAACGAGGAACTTCAGAGTTCGAATGAGGAGCTTCAATCATTGAACGAAGAACTACATACCTTAAACACGGAGCATCAACTGAAGATCAAGGAACTGCTTGAACTCAACGACGACCTGAACAACTATTTCCGCAGTACCGATATCGGTCAGATCTTTTTGACCGCGGATCTCAGAATCAGAAAGTTCAATCCGGCTTCGGCGAGAATGATTAACTTCATTGAGTCTGATCTCGGCAGGCCGATCACACACATTTCAACAAACATCAAGTACGGAAACCTCATTTCGGATATCCAGCATGTTATTGAGACAAACGACACGCTTGAACGCGAAGTCCAACTGGTAAATGGAAAGAATCTGTTGATGCGTGTTCTTCCTTATGTCACACGCAATAACGAGAACGAGGGTGTGATTATTACTTTCGTAGACATAACGATTGTCACGAACCTGAACAATATCATCAGAGGGGTTTTCAACTCGAGCCAGAGCGCCATTTTTGCTTTCCAGGCTGTTCGCGATAAGAACTTTAGTATTACCGACTTTTCTATTCTGGCTGCAAATCACGCTGCCGGTGGATTTTTGCAATTCGGGAATGACGCGCTTATTGGTAAATCGATAAAACGCGACATTCCCTTGATGGCAATGAATGGAATGTTCGAGAAATATATTCAGGTGGTAACTGATGACCGCGCGTTACATACCGATCTGTATTTTGAGAATTCGGCGGCCTGGTACGAAGTTTCTGCAGTGAAAATGACCGATGGTCTGGTAGCCACTTTCACCAACATCACTGATAAAAAGCTTGCAGAACAGCGCCTTAAGAAAAACTATATTGAACTTGTTTCAGCCAAGGATACACTAAAACGACTAAACACGGACCTTGAACTAAAAGTTAAGGAGCGAACACGAGAGCTCTCGTTAAGTGAAGAACGGTTCCGCATGGTTTCACAGGCGACTAACGACGCGATTTGGGACTGGAATCTGGTGGACAGCAAGGTTTGGTGGGGCGAGGGGTTGCATAAAATATTTGGTTACGCAGCAGATGAGGATACGTCTTCGCGGGGCTTCTGGGTGCGGAACATCCATCCCGACGATCGGGAGGCAGCACAGTCGAGCATACAACGCGTCATTAACTCCAGTCAGACTCAATGGAGTTTGGAGTATCGCTTCCGGAAGAACGATGGCACGTATGCTCACATCCTCGACCGCGGGTATGTCATTCAAGACGAATATGGAACGCCGTATCGTATGCTGGGTTCGATGATGGATCTGACCGATCTGAGGAGAGCTGAAGCAGAGATCAGTAGCAATATTCAACAGCGGGAGTTTCTCGCCGAGTCGATGCCACTGATTGTATTGACCGCAGACGCGGACATGACTGTTAACTTTATCAATCGGGAATTTACTGAATATACCGGGCTCAGTGTCAAACACGCTCTTGGCGACGGATGGCATTCGGTGATACCTGGGGAAGACCTTGGTCTTTTGCTCACTCATTGGAAAAAAGCTATTAATACCAGAAAAGGGTTTGAAAAGGAGATCAGGATGCAGCACCATTCAGGGGGTTACCAGTGGTCGCTGTTCCGGGCAAAGCCCAGGCTCGAAAAGGGGAAGGAGCTGCTCAGCTGGGTTATAACCATTATAGACATCAACGCACAGAAAGTACTCAATGAGACGTTGGAGCGGAAGGTAAAGGAGCGCACGGAAGAGCTTCAACGGATCAACGAAGCGTTGGAATCCAGCAATCACGACTTACAACAATTCGCTTCGGTGGCGTCTCATGATTTGCAGGAGCCATTGCGGAAGATTCATATGTTTTCCAAGCTGGTCCGCGATAAACATATTGCTGCGTTACCGGATGATGCGAAAACATATCTGGAGAAAATCATGCAATCTTCAGGACGAATGAAATCCATTATCACTAATGTGTTGAATTTCTCCCGACTTTCAGCCGACGACAACCACTTTGAAATTGTTGATCTTGAGGATATCGTGAGCGACATTTTGGAGGATCTGGAAATTATCATTCGGGAACGGAATGCAACCATCAGCGTTGATAGCACCCACCAGCTGGAGGTAATTCGCGGTCAGATCAGGCAGGTGTTCCAGAATCTGATCAGCAATTCACTGAAGTTTTCGAAACCTGATGTGCCGCCCGTCATCACTATTACCAGCGAGATCGTTGATAAAAGATCGTTCACAAGTCGAAAAAGTAAAGAGGGCGGGTATTGCAGGATCTCTGTCAAAGACAATGGTATTGGATTTGAAGAGAAGTTCACAGAGAATATTTTCGCACTGTTTCACCGCTTGCATTCAAAGGATCGTTATGAGGGAACCGGTATTGGTCTGGCAATTGTGAAGAAGATTGTGGAAAAACACTCGGGGATTATTACGGCCAACAGTGTTGCAGGAGAGGGCGCGACTTTTACGATAGTCCTCCCGGTTTTACAGCAGGCGAAAAAACGTGAGGATGCATTTTATGACGAAGCGAATACTTCTGGCAGATGATGATGTGGACGATCGATTACTTTTTGAGGAAGTTTTTTCCGATTTGCCCGTTGGGGAATACGAACTAATCAGTGTTGCAAACGGGCAGGAGGTTCTTAATCACCTGATTACCTATGATGCCCCCAACCTGATTGTCCTCGACCAGAATATGCCAATGTTGAGCGGTAAGGAAACTGCTTCACGGATCAGGGAATCTTCCCATTTCAACGAAATTCCATTAATCATCTATTCGACTTATAACGACAAATCATTTGTGGTGGATTGCCTGGCGATGGGTGTGAAAGCAGTTGTTTCCAAACCCGATTCGTTTGAAGGATTTGTTGAAATGGTGAACGAACTACTCACGCATTCCCGACAATTCGTTATCGAGCCGAGCGGAAGCCCAGTCAATTTTAAGAAAGATTCCTTTGGCTGAAAACTAAGGCGTTATTCATGCCGCGCCTGATGTGTTCAAGACAGTACTTTCATTTTCCGTTTCTTTCAAAGAGTTTTTGAGAGTCAACAAAAGGAGAGGGGAAGAGGGAGGCAACGCGAGTTTGGAATTAAGTCACAGGAGATAAAACGAATCAATTTTCGAACTCACTCATCAGGATGCTTTTGATGGTGTCGGCCGAAAGAGGTTTGGTCAGGTAATATTTAATTCCAAGTTCTTTCGCCTTTTCAATATCGGAAGGGTTGTCAGACGACGTAACAAGAATGATCAGGATGTCTTCCTTTCCTTCGATGTCAAGTTCCTGATACGCTTTGATGAATTCGAATCCGTTCATCAGTGGCATGTTGAGATCGAGAAGAATGACCTGTGGCTTTTTCTTGGGGGCGCCGTTGGGCTTCAGGTAAGTTAACGCTTCACGACCATTCAGGGCTTTTGATATGTTACCCGCGAGGCCGGTGGACTGCACTATTCTTTCAATCAGAAAGTTCGCTATAGAGTCATCATCAACGACAAGAATATCTTTCTTAACCATGAGGAGCCCGGGAATGATTACGGTTGCTGATCATTTTTTACTAAATATACAATGGTTATCCGCTTTAGCAAACAGAAACGACATGGATGTCGGCTATCGACCGTAGGCCTCGACGTGAGCACGGAGCCATTGCTCATGATCACTGGTAAATGCGCCGGGTAACATGCGCCAGACCCAGTTATTCTCTATTGTAGCAGGTGCATTGAACCGTGCCCGTTCATCAAGACTTAGTATATCCTGTGCGGGGATGATAGCAATTCGTGAAACCGATGAATATGCCAGACGTATCAGTGCAGCAGCTACGTTCTCAGAAGTCAGTCTGGCCAGTCCAAGGTATTTTTGCAGATTCCGTTTCTCCGTCTCGCCAAGATCTTTTCTGAACCAGCCCCGGGTGGTGTTGTTGTCATGAGTACCGGTGTAAACCACGAAATTCTCGGAATGATTGTGCGGAATGTATTCGGATTCCGCCATGTTTCCGCCAAAAGCAAAATGCAGCACCTTCATTCCGGGAAAATGAAACTGGGTGCGCAGGTTTCTTACTTTATCATTGATGTCGCCGAGGTCTTCAGCCACAAAAGGCAGCATTCCAAGCTTTCTGTTTACCACTGAAAAGAAGTGAGCACCGGGGCCCTTCTTCCACGATCCGTTACGTGCCGTTTTATCCGATGATGGTACGGCCCAATAGTCGGCGAACGCACGAAAGTGATCTAATCGCAGAAGATCGAAGAACTCCATGTTTTTCGAAAGACGGTTTATCCACCATTCGTAGTTTGACTTCCGTAAAACGTCCCATTTGAATACGGGCATGCCCCACAACTGGCCATCGTCGTTGAAATAATCCGGTGGAACTCCGGCGACGAAGACCGGCCTTGCTTTGCGATCGAGGCTGAAGATCTCGGGGTAGGCCCATACATCAACCGAGTCGTAGCTAATATAGAAAGGAAGGTCACCAAATAAACGGATACCCTTGTCGTTGCAGTAGCGTCTCAGTTCATGCCATTGGTCAAAGAAGACGAATTGGAGCCACTTTGTCCGGAGCAGCGCTTGGTCATTCATCCGCCGGATTTTGTTCAGGGCGCGTCGGTCACGGTTCCGATACGGGTCACCCCATTCGTACCAGGGCTTGCCATTGTGACTTTGTTTTAAATGAACGAATAGTGCAAAGTCATCCAGCCACCACTTCTCCCGTCGGCAAAAAATCTCGAAGTCTTCTTTCCGTCTTTTTGACCGGCCTCTTCGAAATTGCAAAAAGGCCTCATCAAAGATTTCGCTTCGGGCTTCGCCGGCTCGGATAAAGTCAGCGGTCTCGCTTGAAGGCAGTCGATATTTCTCAAGTACCTTGTTGTCGATCAAACCCTGTTCGGCCAAACGTTGCGGGGAAATGAACAATGTATTCCCCGCTATACTGGAATTTGAGCTGTATGGTGAAAATCCTTTTTCACTTTCCGTGGGATTTAACGGCAGCAATTGCCAGTATTTTTGGCCGGAGCGTTGCAAGGCATCTGCGAACCGGTATGCTTCAGGCCCGAGGTCTCCGGTGCCGAAATTTCCGGGGAGAGAGGAGACATGTAGTAATACGCCTGCCGCTCTATCCTTTGAATCGTCGGATTTCCCTTTTTTGGCTTTCATTAATCAACTGTATGGTATAGCAATACGATCGATCTGCCGGCAACCACGATTTCCTCCTGTGCCTGGTACGTGCCCTGTGGTTCTATTTTGCTTGTCGTGGTATCGATGATCTTGATCCATTCCTTACCAAACTTTTCCGGCGGTAATACAAATGTCAACGCTTCGTGGTGCGCATTGAAGATCAGGTAAAAACTGTCGTCGGTGATCTGCTCACCCTTTGGTCCTAATGCGTGAATTCCTTTTCCAAAAAGAAAAACGCCGAGGGTTTTTGCAAAATGACTATTCCAGTGTTCTTCTGTCATTTCATTTCCATCGTGAAGAAACCAGGCAATTTCTTCGATGCCCTTAATAGGCTGGCCCTGAAACCAGCGCCGTCTACGGAAGGCGGGATGCTTTCTGCGAAAGTGAACGAGTTGCCTGGTAAATCCCAACAATTCCTTGTCGGCCTTTTTCCAATTCAGCCATGAAATTTCATTGTCCTGACAATACGCGTTATTGTTACCTTTTTGCGTTCTGCTGATTTCGTCTCCTGCTACCAGCATGGGAACACCCTGCGATAACATCAGAGTGGTCATGAAATTTCTTTTTTGTTGTTGCCGAAGTTGAACAATAGCGGGATCCCGCGATGGACCTTCATGGCCGCAGTTCCATGACCGGTTATGATTCTCACCATCCTGGTTGTTCTCACCATTGGCCTTGTTATGCTTGTTATTGTAGGAAACCAGATCATTAAGCGTGAATCCATCATGAGCGGTGATAAAATTTATGCTGGCTGTAGGGCGACGATAGTCACCCTGATACAAGTCCGGGCTTCCCGTGAAACGGGCTGCGAACTCACCCAGCATGCTGTCGGCACCTCGCCAGAAATCGCGGATGCAATCCCGATACAGGCCATTCCACTCAGCCCAACCTTGTGGAAATTTTCCCACCTGATATCCGCCCTCGCCTATGTCCCAGGGTTCGGCGATTAGCTTTACGCGGGATATAACGGGATCCTGGTGAATGATATCGAAGAAGGCACTAAGACGGTCTACTTCATGCAATTCGCGCGCAAGTGTGGATGCAAGATCGAAACGGAATCCATCAACGTGCATCTCCAGAATCCAGTAACGAAGGCTATCCATTAACAAGCGAAGTACGTTCGGAAGGTTAGCATTGAGTGTATTACCGGTTCCGGTATAGTCCATGTAGTATCGTCTGTCTTCGGTGAGTCGGTAATACGCTGCGTTGTCAATCCCCCGGAATGAGACCGTCGGCCCAAGATGATTGCCTTCGCCGGTGTGATTGTAGACCACGTCCAGGATTACTTCAATCCCCGCCTGATGAAGCGACTTCACCATATTTTTAAACTCCGTGACCTGTTCTCCGCGCACACCCGAGCTACTATAACGTACATCCGGGGCGAAGAAGCCAATGGTATTGTATCCCCAGTAGTTGGTAAGCCCGCGATCCTGCAAGTGACGGTCTGAAATGAAATGGTGTACCGGCATGAGTTCTACAGCTGTGACGCCGAGTTCTTTCAGGTATTGGATCGTTACCGGATGTGCCAATCCCGCGTAGGTACCCCGTATATTCTCAGGAATATCCGGATGGAGTTTGGTGAAACCTTTTACATGGGCTTCATAGATGATGGACTTGTGATAGGGTAATTGAATAGGAGTATCGCCCTCCCAATCAAAGTTCTCATCAATTACGGCACACTTGGGAAGATAAGGGGCGCTATCAATTTCGCTGTAGCTCAGGTCTTCTTCCGGATCACCAATCTTATATCCGAATAAAGCATCACTCCATGCGATTGTCCCGGAAATTGCCTTTGCGTAGGGATCGATAAGCAACTTATTCGGATTATAGCGGTGACCATTATGTGGTTCATACGGACCATGGACGCGGTAGCCATAGAGCAAACCGGGAGCTCCACCGTCGAGATAGGCATGCCAGACGTGATGCGTACGTTCGGTGAGCCGGAATCTTGCGAATTCTTTTTCATCATCGGGGGAAGAGAACAGGCATAGGTCCACCGCAGTGGCGTTATCTGCATACAGGGCAAAGTTGACTCCGTTTCCGTCCCATATGGCACCAAGGGGATACGGCTTGCCCGGATATAAGTTGTAGTTCAATGGAAAATCATATTTTGTTCAGGCCAGAGTAAAAAAACCTTGTGCCGTATCCGTTTTCAAAGGTCGAGATTGCGTCAGATGACGGATTGTTCAAGGCTTGCGGTCAAAATTCAGGCAGGTGGGCTGAAATTCTGGAAGGTCTGAGCTCAAAATGATGCATACTGACAACGTTGGACGAACCCGATTTGGCTCGCCACGGGCATGCGCGACGGAAGGGATCTGATTCACTTATCCAGGCGCAAACCCGTTCATATTCCTCGGTGTTCATTATAAGACCCCGTGACCTCGTCCGAAGATATCATACTTGATAGCAGATGTCGGGGATTAACATTGCTATTTTGGTTACGCTGATCTCTTGTTTGGTAAGGACGATCTTGGCTTCGTCTTTCCCAGACGGATGATGACATGGCTGCGGTAATCAGATCAAAGCGATTCCCGTCTGAAGGCCAGTATCCCAGGCGTTGTATTAAGACGTGTCTTGATCATAATGAGTCTGGCAAGTCACATCTCCCGAAAAGAGCTCGATGTATGGGGTAGGAATAAGCCGTTTGTCGAAAGCATCCGATAAGTGCGAGGCCATACCTATCAATCGATCCGGTTCATTTGTCTCATAGCGCAGTTGGGCAACGTATCCGTTGAATTGGGGAAGAAGGTCCCCAGGACCGGCCTGCGCTCGGGTGGATTCTTTTCCGGCGGTGCGAACACTATCGTGAGTAACGTTGTGCGTATCCAACCGACAAAACAAAAGCCTCATCATGTTCGACGGTAACTTAGTTTTCCCGGAGGTAGTGTTATTAGCTTTTGCCAAGACTTCCCAGTTTGTCATAATTTATTATCAGTCATGATACTATTGTTGACGTACATAAAGTGAGTATGATTCATGCATTCTTTTATTGGAAACTTTGAAGGAAACGAGCGTGAATGCGTCTGCTTGCTCAGCGAAATGACAAGCCGTCCTATGTCTCCAGGTTACCGTTTTCAACAAGAGAACATCTGTCTGATCAGGCTACCGTATTCGGCGAACATCCAGGAATTGATGCTCGCTGGAGATGGCATAATAAATTTCATGTTGATTCAAAATATCATTGATGAGTTATATCTACCCAAGGATTGGCCCGACGTATCAGTCAGATAAGGCCTGCACCTTTACCGTCTGGGCACCAAATAAAAATCGTGTTTCACTTGTGCTGGTTTCGGCCGGTGGCGAAAAGCATTATGATCTCCAACCCGATGAGCGCGGTTTTTGGAGCAGGACAATTCAGGGTGTATCACCTGGTGTCGGATACAAATTCCGATTGGACGATCAGGAGGAATATCCCGATCCCGCCTCCCGGTTCCAGCCGGAAGGAGTGCATGGACCTTCCGAAGTGATAGACGAAGACTTCGATTGGCAGGATCATCAGTGGAAAGGTATTGCGCTGAAGGATATGGTGATCTACGAACTGCACGTAGGAACCTTTTCCGAATCCGGAGATTTTCAGGGTGTGATTGACAAGCTCGACTACCTTCGTGAGCTCGGTATAAATGCTATCGAGTTAATGCCCGTCGCACAATTTCCCGGCGGACGAAACTGGGGTTACGATGGTGTTTATCCGTTTGCTGTTCAAAATACATACGGAGGACCCGAAATGTTAAAGGAACTCGTCAATGCGGCTCACCAAAAGGGTATTGCCATAATCCTTGATGTAGTGTATAATCATCAGGGGCCCGAGGGCAATTACTTCGCGGAATACGCACCGTACTTCACGGATCGTTACAAAACCTTCTGGGGCAAAGCCATCAATTTTGATGATGCGTACTGCGATGGCGTACGCCATTTCTATTGGCAGAATGCACTTATGTGGCTCGATGAATACCGGATTGATGGTCTGCGTCTAGATGCGGTACATGCGATATGGGATTTCAGTGCCGACCCTTTTATTGCCGAACTTGCGCGCAAAGTTGAATCGCTGCAAACAGAAACGGGTAGAGAAAAAGTGCTCATCGCGGAATTCGATTTGAATAATCCGCGATATATATCGTCAAAGCAACGCGGCGGATACAACCTCGACGGTCAATGGATCGACGAGTTTCATCATGCCTTGCATGCATTGATCACGAATGAACGTGATGGCTACTACGAAGACTTCGGTGATGCGGGCCATCTCGCCAAATCTTTGCAGCAATCCTATGTTTACACCGGTGAGTATTCAGTTCATCGCAAGAAACACTTTGGCGTACCGGCAGTGGAAAATGCTTTTGGACAGTTTGTGGTTTTCTCACAGAATCATGATCAGATTGGGAATCGCCTGATGGGGGACAGACTTACCAACACACTAAGTTTCGAAGCGCTGAAACTAGTTGCAGCTACCGTTCTACTGGCGCCGCAAGTTCCGATGCTCTTTATGGGAGAGGAGTACGCTGAAAAAAAACCTTTTCAGTATTTCATCAGTCATACCGATGAAGCCCTGGTAGAAATGGTGCGCTCCGGACGGCGAAACGAGTTCGCTTACTTCAACTGGGAAGGACCGATACCGGATCCGCAGAGTGAAGATACCTTTCAGCAGTGTGTATTGTCCTGGGAGAGCCGCGACAAGTATCAGAATCGTCTCTTTGAGCTATACAAGTATCTGATCGCATTTCGGAAAAAGCGAATGGTATATCAGGGTCAGTCGCAGGATACCATGCGAGTTTTCGAACCTGGTATAAACAAGGTGATTGCTTTTGAACGCATATTTGGAACCGATCGCATCCTTGTGGTTCTGAATTACGATCCTTCTACAGCACCCTTTAAACTTCCATCCGCCGCCGCCATGCCTAGCCGCAAGATATTTGATTCGGCTTCATTGAACTGGCTGGGTCCCGGAGAGGTGACTTTTTCAGATTTTAATACGAACAACGAAATCCTTATGCACGGACATTCGGCCGTGATCTTCGAATATTAATCGATTCCAACTTATGCACATCCCTTCATCGACATACCGTGTACAATTACATCGTGATTTTACACTTGACGAACTAAAGTCTGTTGTCGATTACCTTCACGAGCTTGGAATTAGTACCATTTACGCCGCGCCAATTGGAAGTGCCACTCCGGGAAGTACGCATGGCTATGACGTTACCGATCCAAACCGGATCAATCCCGAGGTCGGGGATCGAAAGGACATGCAGGATCTGCGCCGGATTCTCCTCGAAAAGGGTATGACCTGGCTCCAGGACATAGTGCCAAACCATATGGCGTTTAGTACCCACAACAGGAAACTCATGGACGTTTTCGAACGGGGACCCGTGTCACCTTATTATAATTTCTTCGACATCAACTGGAACCATCCCGATCCGGAGTTGAATGCAAAGGTTATGGCGCCATTCCTCGGGAAGGAACGGGATGCTTGCATAGCTGATGGTGACCTTAAGCTTACGTTGTCCGCGGATGGAATTAAGCTGAGCTACTACGATGATCATTACCCGGTTTCTCCAAGAACCATTGCTTTCATTGCTGCGGAACTGAAGGATGACGAGAAGCTTCGGAACGAGCTTTTGCTGTTACAAAATCATTTTGTCCGGCCTGCTACATTGGACGAGTGGCATCGTATCCGGGAGGAACAATTCAAAATTTTTTTCCGGGAGAATAGTGATCGCATTGAATCGGCGATTACGGCAATAAACGCTGACAAGGAAAAACTGAGTCAGGTTGCAGACCTTCAGTTTTACTGCCTTACATTCTGGAAACAAACTGAGAAAAAGATCAACTACCGTCGATTTTTTACTGTGAATTCGCTGATTTGCCTTAGGATGGAAGATGATGAAGTGTTTGATGAATATCATCGGATGATCAGTAAAATGTATAATGACAAACTCATCCACGGTGTGCGGATTGATCACATCGATGGGTTGAACGATCCGGCGAAATATCTCGGGCGTCTTCGTGAATTACTGGGAGATGACTGTTACATAATTGCTGAGAAGATTCTTGAATCGTCGGAATTACTTCCTCAGGAATGGCCAATTCAGGGGACTAGTGGCTATGAATTTCTTTCGGCCACAAATAAGCTCTTTACCGATTCAAAAGGCTCGGCCAGGCTTGCCGCGTTTTACCGTACCCTCGTTCCGGAAATCCTTCGATACGGTGAACTGGTGTTGACAAACAAGAAACTTATCCTGCAAAATCATTTGGCGGGTGAGATGGATAATCTGATGCATTATTTCATTGAGTTGGGACTTCTCAACGGGTTCGACGCACAACGGATGGAAAAAGCGCTGGCTATGTTTATGCTGTCACTTCCGGTGTATCGTGTCTATCCAAGTGAATTACCTCTCTGGGGATGGGAACTGCGACTCATTGAAGAAGCGTTTCACCGTGCACGGCAACTTGAAGGAGGATACGAAGAGGAGTTGAGTTACCTGGAGCGGTTTTGTACGCACGGCGACGAACCAGGATCGAACGAAAAGTTTTTGAAGTTCCTGAAGAGGCTGATGCAATTCACCGGGCCGTTGACCGCGAAGGGTGTGGAGGATACTACTTTTTATGTTTACAATCCGTTGATATCCCACGACGAAGTAGGCGATGCACCCGACGTTCTCGGTACTTCGGTTCGTGACTTCCATGAGAAAATGGTCCAGCGTGCCATTTCAAATCCGCTCTCACTCAACGCTACGGCTACACACGATACAAAGCGCGGCGAAGACGCCCGTATGCGGCTCAATCTTCTTAGTGAAATGCCCGACGAGTGGATCCGGCACGTTCGCCAATGGATGGAGGTAAACCGCAGGTATAAGGTAGTGATTAACGACCTGGAAGCCCCTGCTGTGAATGATGAATATTTTATTTATCAGTCGATTGTAGGTGGTTTTCCTGAAAACCTCAAAGTGGACGATGACTGGCTGGGACGGTTGAAGGAATATCTCGTCAAGGCATTGCGCGAAGGTAAAATGTATAGTAGCTGGGAGTCACCCAACGAAGCATATGAAGAGGCATGCGGAGGTTTTGTAGATGCGATTCTGCAGTCTGGTTCGGAGTTTCTTGACTCGTTCCAACCTTTTATAGTAAACCTTATAAATCAGGCTAACATCCATTCTGTTAGCCAAGCCGTTGTAAAAATGACATCGCCGGGGATACCCGATATTTATCAGGGGTGTGAATTGTGGGATTTGAGCTTTGTCGATCCTGATAATAGACGCCCTGTTGACTATGAGAAGAGAATACAACTGTTACGCGGGTTGAAAGAACACGCAGATGATTTCGCCGGTGTCTCAAAGATGCTGGAGCAGTATCGCGAAACCGGCATATTGAAGCTCTTCGCTGTCTGGCGTACTCTTGGGTATCGACGTGAACAGGAGGAGTTGTTTAATAAAGGCACCTATATCCCATTAGTGGACCTGGGTGAAGGTAGCGGGGTGTTTGGCTACGCGCGAAACCACGGCCGTATTTGGTGTTTGGTTGTCGTGCCTTTGGGGGTCACCGTAAAAAATGTTGTGAAAGGCGTAGATTTAGATCGGAATTTCATTTCTTTGCCGGCTAGTTCTCCGAGACAATGGAGAAATATTTTTACCAACAAACTGATTAATGTTTCCGACGAACGGGTTTCGCTTCACGAATTGCTCTTGGATTTTCCGGTAGCGGTTCTTACCGGAGACGACTCCTGATCCGACGAATGCATGCTTATTCTGAAATGGAAATCACCGGATCAATAGTGATTGTAGATGACGACGACGATGATCACTACATTCTGAGGAGAGTTTGTGAAAAAATCGGCGTAGCCGTTCCGATTGTTTTTTTTACTGATGCCAGGAACGCGTTGGAGTACCTCAGAACCGCAAAAGAGAGACCCTTCCTCATTTTGTCAGATGTGAACATGCCAGTGGTTAATGGATTGGAATTGAAAAGGCAAATCGATGCAGATCCCGAATTGAAGAGGAAAGCGGTGCCGTTTGTTTTCTTTTCAACCTCGGCGATGACGCAAGTTGTGCGAGACGCTTTTGATATGTCCGTTCATGGTTTTTTCATAAAAGGCCAGAATCTCGACGACCTAGAAGATACGTTACGAATCATTTTCGAGTACTGGAGCCGTTGCGAAAAGCCAAGAGCAATCTGATCCACTTATTCTCGTTGCAATATCGCGGCTACTCCCATACCTCCGGCGGTACAAATTGAAATCAATCCGCGACCGCTACCTTTTTCGCGCAATAGTTTAGATAGTGTTCCGACAATACGAGCCCCCGTCGCACCAAATGGATGTCCCACTGCCAGGCTACCACCCATTACGTTCAATCGGTTCCGGTCCAGTGATCCCAATGCCTTTTCGAGTCCCAGTTCATTCCGGCAATACTCGTCGCTTTCCCAGGCACGCAACGTGCAGAGTACCTGTCCAGCGAAAGCTTCGTGAATTTCGTAAAAATCGAAATCTTGTAATGTTAGCTTATTTCGAATGAGCAATTGAGCCACGGCACGAGTCGGCGCCATCAATAGACCAGCGCCGTGTACAAAGTCAACTGAAGCCGCCGCTGCATCCTGAACATACGACTCGACAGGAATGTTATTCTGCGATGCATATTCCTCAGAGCACAGAAACACCGCTGCAGCTCCGTCGGTGAGCGCGGTGCTGTTTCCGGCTGTCAATGTCCCGGCTGGTGATGTGTCGAAGACAGTGCGAAGTCGTGCAAGTTTCTCTAACGAGGTGTCAGCGCGCACAATTGTGTCGGCCTTTGCATTCCGAAACGGAATAATGAGATCACTATAAAATCCCTTTTCATAAGCTTTCACCGCCTTCTGGTGGCTTTCATAAGCAAGCAGATCCTGCTCCTCTCGCGTTATCGACCATTCCTTAACCATTTTTTCGGTATGCTGCCCCATCGAAAGTCCCGTTCGTGGTTCAGTTATCCCAGGATATTCCGGAAAGATATCGCCAGGCCTGATTTTCAGAATGGCGGCCAATCGTTCACCGAAACTGCGCGCCTGATTGATGTTGATGAGTTTCCACGCCAGGCTCCGTTTTACCATTACGGGAAGGTCACTGTTTGAATCACTGCCTGCGCCCATCCCGGACTCTATCTGGCCCGTTGCTATCTTGGCAGCGATAATGTTTATGGCCTCCATGCTTGTGCCACAGGCACGTTGCACGTTGAATGCCGGCGTTGCGGGGTCCAGACCTGTGCCCAGTACAACCTCGCGCGCAAGGTTCCACTCCACTGAGCTCTTCATGACTGCGCCCAACCCCACGTCACCCAAAACTTGTCCATTCAACCGGAATTTGCGTACGAGCCCTTCAATGCATTCCGTCAACATTTCCTGATTGGTGACTTGAGAATATTCACGAAAGGAGCGCACGAATGGAATACGTACTCCTCCTGCGACGACGACTCGTCTGTTGCTGTTTAGCATGTTGTAGTTTTTTAGGTGAAGTTAACGTAAGGTCAGGCGTATTGCTATGGCTTGATCTGGATTTTTGGTAATACTTTCCTTCCAAAATCAACTATGAATTTCTCCTGGTTTCGGTTTACGTTGTGTAAGATGATCCGTTCGAAACCTAGTTCAACATCCTGCCGGATCCAGTCAACGTGCACATCAGGATCGGCCGATATCCGAACCGACGTATTCAGTTCGTTTGGCTGGATGTGTTCTCCGATCGCGTCAAATTGTTGGACTTTCCAGAGTTCACCCAACACCGTTCCTGAAAAGATATTTGTCCGCCATTGGTCCCACGCGCCTTGTTGCGCGGCTTCCTCGGTCTCATCATAGGAAAGCTGCACCTTGAGAAACATTGGTTTCCCCTTGCCACCATTATTCCGGAATGCTTCGACAAGTTCTTTAAGCTCCGCGTAAGGCTTATTCACCGTAATGAGACCATCGGCCCAGGCACCAAGCCATGCTGCTGTTTCGCTTGTCACCGCTGCGCCGAGAAGAAGAGGCTTGTGTTCCGGCAGTGTGTAGAGCCGGGCTTCTTCGGTGGTGGTATAGCCGTGATGGGTAACGGTGTCACCATTGAGGAGTTGTTTAATAATTTGTGTGCACTCCTTCAGTCGTTCATTCCGCTCCTGTTTCGCAGGCCATTTCATTCCGGTAATGCGTTCATTCAACGCTTCACCACTTCCCAGCGAAATCCAGAATCTTTCGGGAAACATTTCGCCAAGCGTGGCTACTGCCTGCGCGACGATCGCAGGATGGTATCGATACCCCGGGGTGCATACGACCCCGAATGGCATTGTCGTGGCCTGCATCGCGGCTCCCAGCCACGCGAATGAAAACCCGCTTTGTCCCTGGCGCTCACTCCATGGATAAAAATGATCCGAACAGTTTACGGCCTGAAATCCATTCTGTTCGGCGAGAACAACCCAGTTGATTAGTTCACTTGGTTTAAACTGTTCGTGTGAAGCATGATATCCTATTAATGCCATTTTGATGGGTTTTTCTGTTTCAAGTTTAATACCTGTTCTGGTCTTCGATTTTCGATGCCAGTTGTTTTCTCAATGGACTTCAAGTGACGGCGGTCCCGGAAGATTTATCATACCTTCAATCGTTTGAAAAGTACGTCCAATACGTTTCAGAACTCTTACCACTCAAAAAACTAATGCCGTGGATTGCCGGCGTTAGGTCTGCTGGCAACGGTGGCGATCACAGATTGATGAACCGGGTACAACACTTTGCCCCCTCTTACCCCACATTTGAGCAGTCAGATATGGAACATCATAGTAAATACTGCTGGCACTATCTTTTCATTTGACAAGTTGTGCTTCGGGGAATTAAACATATCGCAGTTACAGGTTGGACACGCCAGTGTGTGAACTGGTGGCTGGGATACATCCTGTCGCAACCCGTCGATATCGATTTAGGTGTGCTTGTATACTTCGCCCGGAATTATGTGGGGCTCAATGTATTTCAGCTAGTCAACAAATCATCAGAAGACTCAATTCCGACGTCTTTCTCACATGAGACGGAAAGCCCGTTATAACGCTTCTTAACACAAAGTTAAAATCCATTTCTCCCTGTAACTTTGCAGCACGGCCTGCGTAAATGCCAGCATGAAGCTTATGATAACTGCCATACATTACCCGTTTCTTGTTGAAAGATTATTTTCTACCGTAGTGGTCTGAATAGACCAATTTTTTTTCGGCTTCATCATCAATATTATCTGCTATAGTTTGGAAAGTATGAATTGGACAACATTATATATTACCGGGAGGAATGATTTCCGTGAGGATGTGAGGAAAAAACTTGAGAACAGTAAACTGGATATGATGCCCGGCTATCTGGAAAGTTCCACAGCTCAGGGTCACTGGGATCTCTATTGGATTAATGATAAATATACCCTCCGCGAGATTAAAGAGGCCATCGGAAGTAAGATAATCTGGAAGTACCGGCTCAGGTTCTTTCAGAATCTGGAGCAATTTATTGAAACGGGCAGTGATGTCAATTCCCGTCTCGCAACGGAAGAAAAACAGCTTGAGGAAGCGCTCCGTTCGATGGCCAAAGCGTCATAGCTTCCAGGATGCTTCAAGTTTCCTGGATATAAAGGAGGCAAAATCCTCTGGTCCGATAACCTTGACTTCGTCGATTAAGCCCAGAACGAATCGCGCTATGCCTTCGTAACTTGCCACGGGCGCATGGAAAAAGTAGTGGTCGTCCTTCTTTTCAATAAATGGAATCGATAGCGGAAACTCTTCCCGAATCAGTAAGAATGCCCGCATACTAAGCTTCAGGGACACCCAGTGCTGTGAATCGCCACCGAAATGAAATATGTCTGTGGTGGTATTTCGGTGCAGGTTTTCATAAGCAAAACCCACTTGCAATTCCACAACTTCGCCGATTCGATCAAGCTTGAACTGTTTGCAAACCTGGTCCTGCGTGTCGAGCGCCATAACGGAAAAGTAGTTATCTCCAAAATGAATGGGCTCCACCAACCGGTCCCGGATTTCATTGCTGTGGGCGGAATGGTAATTCTTCAAAACAACCTGTTTTTTATTTCTTATGGCTTCGGCGAGTTGCTCCACAAACTTGCCTTGCCGCGCCTTCACAAACAGTCTCGGCATAGCGTCCATCTCTGAATTCAACGCAAGCTTCTTTAGCAATGTATTTTTTAAAGGATTGTCTCCCGTCCCGCCCTGAATCAGTTTCTTTATCAACTTGGTTTCCTCTATGGTGAACTGTGCCTGCGAAGGATCGTCTTCCGAAGTGGCAATAAAATAACGGTTCTGGAAGTCCTGCTCAATCAGAAAATTAGCCTCCTCCAACAACGAGATGTACCGATAGATTGTCCGTTCACTGGAATCAAACCGCGCGGCAAGTTGCTTGATGGTGAAATGGCCTGACTTGAGCACAGCAATGATCTGGAACAGCTTCAGCAGTCTTGCCTGGGGAATTATCGATTCAGTCGCCTTTTTCTTCTTTTCCATACCCTCCAAAGTAACATTTTTTTTGATTTCAGAATCCTGACACTAGATGTCACTGCGTCTGGCGGATCTTGGACTCATAATAACAGGCTATGACGACACTCGCAAAAAACCAACTGATGATCAAGTGCCCGCATTGTGGTGAAAGCTTCTCACCGGAAGACGCCATCGGGCATGACCTCCGTATGCAGATGCAGCGCGATTTTGAGCGACAATTGAAGGATACGTCGGCAAGATTGGAGGAACGCATCAAAGCCCGGGAAGCCGAAAAATTCGCCCGGCAGCTCGAATCGTTGAAACACGAAGCCTTCCTCAAAAATCAACGGCTGAAGACACTCGAGGAAGAGTCCATCAATTTGCGTCGTAAAGAGGCTGAAGTTAGCGACAGGGAAGAGCGCATCGAACTTGAAATGAAAAAGCGACTGCTGGAACGTGAGAAGCTCATTCGCGAACAGGCAGAGAAAACCGCTCTGGACAAGGCTCTGCTGGAGGTACGTGAGCGTGAACGAAGGATCGAACTTGAACAGGAGCGCATGGATCTCGTCGTTAGAAAGCGTATCTCTGAAGAAACCGAAAAGGCCAGGGAAGAGGAACGCATGAAGAGTCTCGAGTTACAAAAGAAGCTGGAAGATCAGGGCAAGCTGATCAACGAAATGAAACGGAAATCCGAACAAGGGAGTATGCAACTTCAGGGCGAAGTGCAGGAATTGGCACTTGAGGAGTTTCTCAGGAGCAGTTTCCCACGTGATGGCGTTGAAGAGATTGCGAAGGGCAAACGCGGAGGAGACTGTCTGCATGTGGTTAAAGATCCCTTCGACCGCATCTGCGGAAGAATCATGTACGAAAGCAAACGAACGAGGCATTTCAGCCATGAATGGATTCCGAAGCTGAAGGAAGATATGCGCCTGAAGCAGGCCGACATTGGTGTGCTCGTAACGGAAGCCTTACCCGAAGGCACGACCCGGTTTGCAGAGATTGACGGTATCTGGGTATGCAGTTATCCGGAGTTCAAAGCGCTGGCCCACCTGTTCCGCGCTAACCTGTCGCGCCTTGGTGAAATACTGGCTTCGCAGGAGAACTGCGGCGAAAAGATGCAAATGGTCTACACTTATGTAACGGGCGTGGAGTTCCGTCAGAAAGTTGAGGCCGCATTCGATGCCTATCAGGAGATGCAGGAGGACCTGGTCAGAGAGAAGACGCTATTCGTCAGCCATTGGGCTCGGCGCGAAAAACGACTCCTGAAAGCCATGGAGAACCTTTCATCTCTATATGGTGACGTCAGAGGGATTGCCGGGGGTGCCGTCCAGGAAATCCGGAGCCTTGAAATGGGCAACCATCTTCTGGGTATTGGCGGATAAAATCTGCCTGGAGCAGCCTGAGTGGCTGCTTTTTTTGTTCCAGCAAAAAGTTGGTGCGATTTTTTATAGTATAATGATCGGCAGGATTTCGGGGTTTCCGCTGGTAAATCGGAAGACAAACTTTCGTTAGGTTGAAAAAAAAATCCAATTCTTGCCGGCAATAGTTGCCAAAGAGAAAACTTTATCGTTTAATTTTGCATTTAGTAGTAGCAATTAGCAAACTAAAAAGTAACTGAATGACTTTCCTTTAGGTTTAACTTTTAAACAACTAAGAAAGAAATTGAAAACATTGTTCACCATTTTTAAAGCAGCTACGGCAGCTTTCTCCTCCCTCAGAACGACCTCGTTCTTAGCCATTGCCTGCATGGTGACCAGGCGCCCCCGACCTGTACGCTTCGTGCGTATCTGATACTTTCATCCCAGCATTCAGCGAGCCCGTGATACCAGGATATTGCGGATACGCCATCTATCAGTTTTCAATTTATTACCCTTTTAACTTCTGATTTACATTGCAAAATCAACATAATATTATTGTTAGGCTGGCAACAGCTGATGATAAGCATTACGCTTCGGTTATCACCCAGGAAATGGAGGAGTCGGCAAAGGCTCGGGGTACCGGTATAGCCAAGCGATCCCCGGAATACCTTATCAGGAAGATCGAAGAGGGCAAGGCAGTCATTGCGGTTACTCCCGACGGAACCTGGGTAGGCTTTTGCTATATCGAAGCTTGGCAACACGACAAGTACGTGGCAAACTCCGGGTTGATTGTGTCGCCGCCATTTCGCAAGACGGGAATTGCTACCGAAATCAAGCATAAGATTTTCAACCTCTCAAGGGAAAAATATCCGCACGCCAAGATATTCGGCCTTACCACAGGCCTGGCTGTGATGAAAATCAACTCGGAACTCGGTTACGAGCCGGTAACGTATTCAGAGCTCACCACCGACGAAGAATTCTGGAAGGGATGCCAGAGCTGTATCAACTACGATATTCTCGTGGCCAAAGGTCGCAAGAACTGTATGTGTACCGCCATGCTCTTTGATCCCGAGGAAGCCGAAGCAAAGCTGCGTGAAGCGCGGGAGCGGGAGAAAGCAAAAGCACTCGCCGTGACTCCCCAGGGCGAGCTGGTTGCACCACACAGACACCGTCAGTTCAAAGGCAACTTCAAACTCTTCGAACGCTGGGTCCGCTTCAAACAATTCGTCCTGCTGAAGAAATCCCGCAAGAAGGACGATGGCAACGGCAATTCAGAAAAGAAGAAGTCTATGTTTAGCTTATTCTTCTGGTAGCCTTATATTCGCACGATATCTTTAATACCTAATTTTAACCATCGTACGTGGGCCAGGTCTACGGACCTGTCGTTACGTTCCTGATCAAATGAAGAAAAAAGTAGTCCTGGCGTTCAGTGGGGGGTTGGATACCTCTTACTGCGTGAAATACCTAAGTGAGGAAAAAGGGTTTGAAGTTCATACCCTTACCGTAAATACCGGAGGATTTGATAAGCAGGAGATCAGTGAGATTGAGAAACGCGCTAAATACCTCGGGGTTGCGTCTCATAAAACTGTAGACGAAACCAGAAATTATTATGATACGGTTCTTCGTTTCCTCATCTATGGAAATGTACTGAAGAACAATACCTATCCACTTAGCGTGAGCGCTGAGCGCATGTCTCAGGCCCTGGCGACCGCGAATTATGCGCGTGAAATCAAGGCCGACGCGGTTGCCCATGGCAGTACCGGTGCGGGCAATGACCAGGTAAGATTCGACATGATCCTTAATATCCTCGTCCCGGGAATTGAAATCATTACCCCCATTCGCGAGATGAAGCTTTCGCGTGAAGCAGAAATTGAATACCTCCGTGCGAAGGGAGTCGAGATGGATTTCACGAAATCGATGTACTCCATCAACAAAGGCATCTGGGGTACTTCCGTCGGAGGTAAGGAGACCCTCAGTTCACTTGGTATGCTTCCCGAAGAGGCGTGGCCAACGAAGGTGACCAAAACAGGAGACGAGATCGTTAAGCTGACTTTTGAAAAGGGCGAGCTTGTTGCAATCAACGACCGCAAGTTCAGCCACCCGACCGAGGCAATCCAGGAACTACAGGCTATCGCTGGCCCGTATGGTATCGGACGCGACATACATGTGGGCGATACGATTATTGGAATCAAAGGCCGCGTCGGTTTCGAAGCAGCGGCACCTATGCTTATCATCAAAGGGCATCACACACTCGAGAAGCACGTGCTTACCAAATGGCAGCTTTCATGGAAAGATCAACTGGCGCAATTTTATGGCAACTGGCTACATGAAGGACAGTACCTCGATCCGGTGATGCGCGACATGGAAGCTTTCCTGACCAGCACTCAGAAGAATGTGTCCGGAGAAGTTCACATCCAGTTGTATCCGTATCGTTTCCAGGTGCTGGGAATCGAGTCGCCCTTTGACCTGATGTCGTCGAAGTTTGGCAAGTACGGTGAAATGAACCTGGGCTGGTCGGGCGATGATGTGAAAGGATTTTCGAAGATTTTCGGCAACCAGACCATGATCTACAATCAGGTCGGCGGTGAGCCCGATGGTCTATAGAATTCCATGCTTTCTCAAATCGAATCTCACACGTGTTTCTGCGTGTGCTTAACCTTTCGAAAATGGCAAAAAAAATTAAAGCAGGTATAATTGGTGGAGCCGGATACACCGGTGGAGAAACCATTCGTCTATTGTTGAATCACCCGGATGTTGAGCTTGTATTTGTTCATAGCCGCAGCAACGCCGGAAACCCGTTGTATGCAGCGCATCCTGATCTCATTGGTGACTCCACCCTGACCTTTACCGACAGTATGGATCACAACGTCGACGTTGTATTCTTATGTCTCGGCCATGGTGAGAGTAAAAAGTTCGTTGAAGAAACCGCGTTGCCGGATAGCGTTAGCGTGATCGATCTAAGTCAGGATTTTCGCCTGGGCGAATCGGTTGGGAACCGTACATTCGTCTATGGCTTACCCGAGACCAACAAGGCCGCTATAAAGAAGGCGCGAAACATCGCCAATCCCGGATGCTTTGCTACGGGCATCCAGCTTGGACTGCTACCACTTGCGGCCGAAGGGAAACTCGGAGATGTTTACCTTACGGGGATAACAGGATCCACAGGCGCGGGCCAGAAACTGCAAAGCACAACTCACTTCACGTGGCGCGCGAATAACGTCTCGGCATATAAAACGCTCACCCACCAGCATCTCAAAGAAATCAATCAGTCGCTGAAACAACTTCAGCCTTCGTTTGACGGTGTAGTTAATTTCATCCCATGGCGAGGAGACTTTCCACGCGGGATTTTTGTGAGCGCGTGTGTTTCTTATGACGGTTCCCTGGAAGATGCGAAAGCGTTGTACAAATCTTTTTACGAAAATCAACCCTTTACCATTGTGTCTGATAAAACGATCGATCTCAAACAGGTGGTCAATACCAACAAGTGTCTTATCGGAATTGAAAAGGAGGGCGATAAGCTTGTTGTTCATACCGCTATTGATAACCTGCTCAAAGGTGCTTCGGGTCAGGCCGTTCAAAATATGAACCTCATGTTCGGTTTAGAAGAAAGCGCCGGACTCAAATTGAAATCTATTGTCTTTTAAAACCGCGTTCCTGTCATGAAGCTATTCGACGTTTATCCACTCTTCGACATCAACCCGGTTAAAGCGCAGGGATCCTGGATCTGGGACGACAAGGGGAGAAAGTATCTTGACTTGTACGGTGGGCACGCCGTGATATCTATCGGCCATTCGCATCCGCATTACGTGAAACGTTTGTCGGATCAACTTAGCCGAATAGGTTTTTACTCGAATAGTGTACAGAACCCGCTTCAGGTAGAACTGGCTGAAAAACTGGGCGAGATGTCTGGTTACCCGGACCACCAGTTGTTTCTTTGCAACTCCGGGGCGGAAGCAAATGAAAATGCGCTGAAGCTGGCATCGTTTGTCACGGGTCGGAAAAAAATCGTCGCGTTCAAAAAGGCGTTTCATGGGAGGACATCCGGCGCCGTTGCGGCTACCGATAACCCGAAGATAGTGGCATCCTTCAATGCCGGACATGATATCGAATTCATTCCGCTGAACCAACATGGTGCTCTCGACGATGTGCTTGACGATACAGTGGCCGCGGTAATCGTTGAAGGGATCCAGGGTGTGGGTGGAATTCAATTGCCCGACGACAGGTTTCTCGAGTTTGTTCAGGAACGGTGTGAGGAAAACGGATCCCTCTTAATACTCGACGAGATTCAATCCGGCTATGGGCGTACCGGAAAATTTTTCGCACACCAGTACACGTCGGTAAGACCGCATCTCATTACGATGGCCAAGGGTATGGGCAACGGTTTCCCTATTGGCGGAGTATTGATCCATCCGGATATAAAGCCCTGGAGTGGCATGCTGGGGACAACCTTTGGCGGAAACTACCTCGCTGATGTGGCGGCGCTCGCAGTACTTGAAATTATTGAAAAGGAATCGCTTATGGCAAATGCCACGAAGGTAGGGTCGTTTATCATGGGAAGCCTTATTGGCCTTCGCGGAATCGAAAAAGTCAGAGGTCGAGGATTGATGATTGGATTTGATTTGCCTGAGGCGAAGAAAGACGTAAGAAATGATTTGCTTTTCAAACACGGCATTTTCACCGGCGAAGCAAAACCAAATACGATACGATTACTTCCTTCCCTGGCGGTTACCATTGAGGAGGCTGCTATTTTTCTGGATGCACTCAAAGAAGAACTGAAATGAAGAAGTTTATTTCCGTCGGCGATGTTGCCGATATTCCGTCATTGGTGGGAAAAGCCCTCGAGTTTAAGAACGACCCGTTCAATAAGAATACGCTTGGAAAAAATAAACGCCTTGGATTATTGTTCTTGAATCCAAGTATGCGGACGCGCCTAAGTTCGCAGGTCGCCGCTGCAAACCTCGGCATGGAAACGATCGTATTCAATGTTGGTGCTGAAGGGTGGACGCTTGAATTTGAAGAAGAGGCAATCATGAGCGGGACGACTGCAGAACACGTCAAGGAGGCTGCCCCCATCCTCGGAAACTATTTTGACGTGCTGGGTATCCGTACGTTTCCTGGTTTGAAAAACAAGGACGACGATTACAGCGAGCTATACATCAATCAGTTTGTGAAGTATGCAGGTATCCCTATCGTTAGTCTGGAAAGCGCTACGCTTCATCCCCTGCAAAGTCTGACGGATATTATCACGATAACTGAAACATTCCGGGAAAAACGCAAACCAAAAATCGTTCTTACGTGGGCCCCTCACGTAAAAGCGCTGCCGCAATGTGTGGCAAATAGTTTTTCGGAATGGGTGAATGCATGGGGACAGGCTGATTTCCTGATCACGCATCCCGAAGATTATGAACTCGACTCGAAGTTCACCCGCGGGGCTACAATTACGCATAATCAGGAGGAGGCGCTGAAGGATGCCGATTTCATTTACGTTAAGAACTGGAGTACATATACTGACTATGGCCGGATCTATTGCAATGATCCGGAATGGATGCTGACAAATGAACAGCTTAAGCTTACAAATAACGCGCGTGTCATGCACTGTCTTCCCGTAAGACGGAATGTTGAGTTGAGTGATGAGATTCTTGACGGCCCGAACAGTATTGTTACTCAACAGGCATCGAACCGGGTTTGGGCTGCTCAGGCTGTACTACATGAACTTCTAACCGCCAGTTAAATAAATCCGATGAACAGGTTATTCATTATCAAGATCGGCGGCAACGTACTGGACAATCCTTTGTCGCTGATGAAGTTTCTCGAAGATTTCACATCGATCAGGGAACCGAAGATACTGATCCACGGCGGAGGCAAACTGGCCACGCGAATTGGGGATAAACTTGGTATTGAGTCGAAGTATGTGAATGGCCGCCGGATCACCGATGAAGAAACACTGAATGTCGTGACGATGGTGTATGGTGGTCTGGTGAACAAACAACTTGTGGCGTCACTGCAAAATCTGGATTGTCACGCGATAGGGCTTACCGGTGCCGATGGGAATATCATTAAGGCAACGAAACGTCCTGTTAAAGAAATTGACTATGGCTACGTTGGCGACATCACCCCAGAAAGTGTGAATAGCACATTGTTATACTTGCTCCTGTCGCAAAATCTGGTTCCTGTATTCGCCCCCCTGACCCATGCTGATGGATCAATGTTAAATACCAATGCGGATACCATCGCTTCGGTGGTAGCTGTGGCCATGAGCAAACATTTCGACGTAAGGCTGATATTCTGTTTCGAGAAAAAAGGTGTATTGATGGATGTGAATGCCGACGATTCGGTAATCACTAACCTGCGCCGGCAGGAGTATTCGGATTTGCTTTCCAAGGGTGTGTTTGCTGACGGAATACTTCCGAAACTTGAAAACGCCTACAATGCCATCGACGCAGGAGTGAAAGAGGTCTTGATCGGTGATGCTGTGGACCTCCTCAATAACACGGGGATGCAAACCCGGGGCACCCTTATAACACAATAATTAATAACGGGAACAAGACCGAATGGAATCTGATTTAGTCTCTTTCGCGGTGGATTTACTCAAACGAATGATTGCCATTCCGTCATTCAGCCGCGAAGAGCACGCGGTTGCCTCTATGATCGAAGATACGCTGCAAAAGAAAGGCCTTCCAGTTAAACGTCAGGTCAACAACCTGTGGATTACGAACAAATACTTTGACCCCGCGAAACCAACAATACTCCTTAACTCGCACCACGATACCGTAAAGCCTAACCCACAGTATACACGCGATCCGTTCAGTGCCGAAGTTATAGATGGTAAACTCTTCGGACTGGGTAGTAACGATGCGGGAGGGCCACTGGTATCGTTGATAAGTGCCTTCATCCATTATTATGAACTCAGGAACCTGAAGTATAACTTAGTGTTATCCGCAACAGCGGAAGAGGAAATATCCGGTACAGGCGGAATTGAAAGTATCTTGAATAATTTGCCGGAGATTTCATTCGCGATCGTGGGCGAACCCACACTTTGCCAGATGGCTACTGCGGAGAAGGGGCTTATGGTACTGGATTGCGTCGCACGGGGCAAGGCCGGTCATGCGGCGCGTGAGGAGGGTATTAATGCCATTTATGAGGCTATCGATGATATTGAATGGTTTCGCGGCTATCAGTTTGAAAAGGTTTCGAATACTCTCGGCCCCGTAAAGATGACAGTTACCATCATCAATGCGGGAAAGCAACACAACGTTGTTCCTGCAGAATGCTCCTTTACCGTGGACGTGCGGGCTACAGATGCGTACTCGCTTGAAGAAATTCTCGAGGTTGTGAGAAAACATGTGAAGTGTCAGGTGAATCCGCGCTCGATCCGTATGCGGCCTTCGGGAATACCGGAAGATCACGTTCTGGTAGAGGCTGCCAAAACGCTTGGCATCACTTGCTACGGTTCGCCAACAACCTCAGATCAGGCGTTAATCCCAGTGCCGAGTATTAAAATGGGGCCGGGCGACTCGGCGCGTTCGCATACGGCGGACGAATTCATCTGGGTCGATGAAATCCGACAGGGAATCGAGACGTATATTAGTATCCTTGATCGTATCATGAAATAGCAGGGCTGAGCCTTTGCGATTGTTATGTGTTCTGGAATGGTACTCTCTTAATCTAAATCTTTGAACAATGAAACTCTGGCAGAAAGACAAAACATCGTTGCAGGAAGTAGAGAAATTTACTATCGGCCGTGATCAGGAGATGGACATGTTTCTCGCGCCGTTCGACGTGTTGGGTTCGCTGGCACATATAACCATGTTACAATCAATTGGTCTAATCGAAAAGGCCGAACTGGATGTGTTGCAGTCAGCGTTAAAAAAGATATATCAACGTATCGTGTCGGGTGAGTTTCGCGTCGAACCCGGTGTTGAGGATATCCATTCGCAGGTGGAAATGGAACTTACTAAAGAACTTGGAGATGTTGGCAAGAAGATCCACAGCGGACGATCGCGCAACGACCAGGTTCTTGTTGACCTGAAACTTTATCTGCGTCATGAAATCGAACAGGTAGTACTCGAAGTGAATAGCTTGTTCAACCTTTTACTTGGTCAAAGCGAAAAATTCAAAGACAACCTCCTGCCCGGATATACGCACTTCCAGCTGGCGATGCCTTCATCCTTTGGTCTTTGGTTTGGCGCTTATGCGGAAAGCCTGGTAGATGATATTATCACCCTGCATGCAGCCTACCGGGTTGTAAACAAGAATCCATTGGGGTCAGCCGCGGGGTATGGTTCTTCCTTTCCACTCAACCGAACAATGACCACCAGGTTGCTGGGTTTTGAAGACCTTAACTATAATGTGGTATACGCCCAGATGGGCCGTGGCAAAACCGAACGTATAGTGGCCAGTGCCCTCGCTAACATTGCGTCAACGCTTGCCAAGCTTTCCATGGATGCTTGTATTTTCCTGAATCAGCATTTTGCATTCATTAGTTTCCCGGACGAACTCACAACGGGCTCCAGCATTATGCCGCACAAAAAAAATCCGGATGTGTTCGAACTTGTTCGTGGTCGTTGTAATCAGTTGATGGCACTGCCCAACGACATTGCCATGATAACGGCAAACCTTCCTTCCGGCTATCATCGCGAGATGCAGCTGTTAAAAGAAACGCTTTTCCCGGCAATCCAGTCATTGAAAGATTGTCTTCGAATGGTTCATCTTATGGTTTCCAACATATCGGTCCGGCAGGATATTCTTCAGGACGAAAAGTATAAGTATATCTTCAGCGTGGAAGAGGTGAACAGACTCGTTCTGCAGGGAGTTCCGTTTCGAGACGCATACCGGCAGGTTGGAAGTGATATTGAGAACGGGAAATATTCACCTGAAAGAAACGTGGTGCACTCACACGAAGGCAGTATAGGCAATCTTAATCTGCCGGAGATTCGCGCGATGATGGAAAAACACCTGGGGGAATTCAAATTCGCGGACTGCCAGGACGCGATTCGGAAATTGCTCGATGAATAAGAAAAAAGTTTCGGCCGAATAGGGGTGTCAACGGTATTGGTTGTCCTGAAGGAAAATCAATTAATCCGGCATGAAAAAGCTATTCTTTACATCAACCCTGGTCCTGACCCTCTTCGCTTCCTTTGATGGATTCAGTCAGGAGATTCAAACACTTTTCCGAAGTCCCCGCCCTTCGGGGGGATATGCAGCAATATCCAACAAGTTTACAACCATCAACGGCGAATATGCGAACCTGGCTGAAGTATATGGCGGGTGGTTTATCAAACGACGCCTGCTTCTTGGCCTCGGTGCCGCTGCGAGTACTAACTACATAGCAGTTCCTCAGGAATACAGCATGAATCCTCAGGGCAGAATGAGCTGGCAATACGGTCAGTTCGGCCTCATGACGGAGTATGTGTTCTGGTCAAACAAGGTAATACATTTAAATCTTACTTTGTTTGGAGGAGCAGGTTTCACCCTGCAGTACGAAAGGTATCGCCATTCTGATTGGGACCATTGGGATCATTTTGAAGACATCGATCACGATGAAGATTTCTTTCCGGTAATTGAACCCGGTGCGCAGCTGGAGATAAATTTACTGAGGTGGCTCCGTCTCAGTCCCGGCGTCTCATATCGAAATACGTTTGGCAGCAATGCAAGAGGGCTGGGCGATGATGAACTCAGTAACTGGTCGTATAACGTCACGTTAAAAATTGGGAAATTTTAAGCAACGTTCAGCCATAACGTTGCAAGAACGCAAAACTGGCATCGGTTTTTTTGAATAAGGGATACCACGCTATTTTATTCTGATACGTGGCGGAGTAGTGAAGTTGAATTAAACGCATAGATATGAAAAACCGCGAAAATACAGATAAATCGAAGGATGGAGACCGAAACACGGCTAATAAGACCGTCGAAAATAAACCTCTGCCAGGTGAATATCCGTCTACCGAGGATATTATGAACCGAAAAAACGAAATTGAAAGGGTTCCTCTTGATCCGGATCGGACCAACAAATCGCCTGCTGCAAGAACAGCGGGGCGAAGTGAACACGACGAACGAGATCAGTCGAATGAGTTTCCGCCCGCACAAAATTCGAAAGCGGGACCTGCTTTAAAATCTGATCTTACCAGCGAAGATTATGAAGCATTGGGGCCTCGCGACCTTAGCCTTGACGGCGGCGACGATGAACAACTTAAACACCGCGTGTGGCCTGTCGATTTCGCTGCAAGCGATCTTGATGTTCCCACCGGTGATGAGGAACGGGTAGATGCACTGGGGCAGGGTGATGAAGAAAACGATCACTATAGCCTCGGGGGCGACGATAAGGAAAATCTTGAAGATGATCCAACCCGGACCTTCGGGTAACTGATACAAGAGGCTGTTTACGCAGCCTCTTTTTGTTTGCGCACTACCCGTCATTTATCTAAGAGGTGAAAGTCCTCTACAGACCAGCTAAGGCACCTATGACCTCCACCACGAATGGCGTTCCGTTAACCATGATATAGTCTTCCGCCGTCTTGAATTAGGTACGGGAATTCCGCTTTGTTTCAATAGGTGGAGCAACTTGCTTAGGCCAAAGCAATATTAGTCAAGAACTCTTTTTCGGCGAATGGCCTTTATTTGTTACTATTGGAACAGTTTTATGGAGCCTCAAACCATTCTTTATGTCATTATAATCATCACGATACTTGGCTACGTGTTCGATCAGGTGCTTGATATTCTAAACCTAAAGGCGCGGAAAGACCACCTCCCAGACGATATTGCGGCGTTTTATGACCGACAAAAGTATTTTCGGTCACTTGACTACCACCAGGAACTAACCCGGTTTTCTTTTCTCACGTCAGCATTTAGCGTTATTCTGTCTTTGGCCATGCTGTGGTTCGGAGGTTTCGGCTGGATAGACAACTGGCTTGGTGGCGTGTTCGATTCATCGATCGTGCGGGCTTTGGCCTTTTTCGGGATTCTGATGTTTGCAAGCGACGTGCTTACGACGCCTTTGCAATTGTATCGCATATTCGTTATTGAAGAGAAATACGGTTTCAACAAGACATCCCTGCGCACGTTCTTTGCCGATAAGTTAAAAGGGTATGTGTTGGGTGCCCTGATAGGAGGGGCGCTGCTTTCAGTCCTGATGTATCTCATACAGGTTCTCGGACAAGATTTCTGGATCTGGTTTGCCCTTATTGCCAGTGCGTTTGTCCTACTCATGAACATGTTTTACACATCTTTGATCCTCCCACTTTTCAACAAACTCACTCCGCTGCCTGATGGTCCGCTGAAACACGAAATAGAGGCATTTGCCCGAAAGGTTGACTTTCCGCTCGACAACATCTTTGTCATCGATGGGTCGAAGAGATCAAGCAAGGCGAATGCATTTTTTTCAGGTATCGGAAAGAAGAAAAAAATCGTTCTTTACGACACGCTAATAAATAATCATACAGTTGACGAACTGGTTGCCGTGCTGGCACATGAAGTTGGCCACTTTAAAAAGAAACATATCGTTCAGAGTTATGTGTTGGCCATTGTTCAGGTAGTGTTTACGTTGTTCGTGCTTTCACGAATGGTCTTTAACGAAAACGTCTCCCTGGCGCTAGGCGGTCAGGAATTATCTATTCCGCTGAACCTTGTGGCATTTGGAATACTGTTTTCACCTATTTCTGCAGTAACCGGCTTGTTCATGTCCATGCTCAGCCGCAAAAACGAGTTTGAAGCTGATGCTTATGCCAAATCAACCTTCAGCGGTGAGGCCTTGTCAACGGCATTGAAGAAATTGTCAGTTGACAGCCTCAGTAACTTGTATCCGCATCCTTTGTACGTGTTCTTTCATTATTCTCACCCGCCTTTGCTCAGGCGTCTCAAGGCGCTTTCCCAATCCACGTAATATTTCCCAATTTGGCGCGAGGAGTTTCTCGATCTTAGAATACTTTTATATGATTTGGCCGACTCGCCGAATAAATGGGCACAATACGCCCTGCATAAGAAATAAGATTTGGTTTAAGTGTCGTTCGCCGTGATATTCTCACGTTGTCACGAACTGGGCTTTTTTTTGACAGGGTAGGGATACCGTTAATAACAAGCAGACCTTCAAACCAACATGACAAGCTTTTTTGAACACCAACGAATCAGTTACAAGCGCAACTACATTCGTAATCTGATTGCCCTCGCTTCTACCGACGGCGACCTTGACCCGGAAGAAAAGATGCTGATTTATACCATCGGCGCACGCCGGGGTTTAAAGGACTGGCAAATTGCTGAACTTTTGGAAGACACCTCAGCGCATAAATTCTTTATTCCCGACTCAATGGGAAACCGAATGAATCTGCTGTACGATGTGATGCAGATCGTATACGCCGATGGGAAAGTAACTCCGACCGAGCGCAATTTCGTAACTAACATCATTAAGGCATTAAACCTGGAGTCGGAGATTGTGCAGGAACTGCTCAACCTTTTTGAAATTCGTACGCCGACGATTCTGGAATGGAATGATTTTATTGAAGGCGTTGTCGATATTGATTCACGTCGGTTTATAACAATTCTCTGAGCGGTTCCAATTGGTTTTGTTTTTCTGGTGGAAAAGGGAAATCGTCCTAATTTTACCCTCGAAAAAAAGACCCTATGGAAACTGCAGAGAGAATTACGCGTCCGGTCAGGAAATTCCTGCCCGAAGATTTCAAAGTAACTACGTGGGAAACGCTTGAATACTTCTTCAACGAATTAATGGCGCGTCCCGTTGATTCGGTGGAGCAACTCAAACAGTGGTTCTCCGACCGTAGTGAGCTGGAATCTGTTATCAGCGAGGATCTCGCCTGGCGGTACATCCGAATGACGTGTTACACCGAGAACAAAGAATACCTTCAGTCTTACCAGGATTTTGTTCAACAGATCCAACCAAAGATCTCACCCGTCGTCGACGGCTTGAATAGAAAAGCCGCGGCCTCTCCATATCTGCATGAACTGGAAACGATAACCGGTTTCGACATAATGATCAGGAACCTCAGGAAGGAAATCGAAATCTTCCGGGAGGAAAACGTTCCGTTGTTTACTGAGCTCAATACCGAGACACAGAAATACGCGCAGGTATCCGGAGCAATGACCATCGAACACGACGGTAAGGAACTGACACTGCCTCAGGCATCGGTACTTCTGATGTCCACTGACAGGGACCTCCGCCAATCCGTTTATGAAAAAATCACTGCTCGCCGGTTACAGGATAAAGACCAGCTCGACGCGCTGTTCAGCAAACTGATCGGTCTCCGGCATCAGGTGGCCGCAAATGCCGACTTCGAAAATTTCCGTGACTATATGTTCCGCGCGCTCGGACGGTTTGATTACACCCCCCAGGATTGCTTTGAGTTTCACCGGGCTGTTGAACGTGAGGTTGTTCCCATGCTTAACGACCTTTCCACAGAACGAAAAGACGCACTTAAAGTAGATTCTCTCCGTCCCTGGGATAAGGCCGTGGATCCGGAAGGCCGGGATGCACTCAAGCCTTTTTCAGATGGAAAACAATTGGCGGAAAAGACGATTGAAGTATTTTCAAAACTTGATCCCTACCTCGGACAATGTCTGGCCATCATGCGGGAGATGGGCCATCTCGACCTTGAGAGCCGCAAAGGAAAGGCGCCCGGAGGTTATAACTATCCGCTCGCAGAAATTGGCGTCCCCTTCATTTTCATGAATGCCACATCCACATTACGCGATATGGTTACCATCATGCATGAAGGCGGTCATGCTATTCACAATTTCCTGACGCGCGATCTGGAGTTAAACGACTTTAAATCGACGCCTTCCGAAGTCGCCGAACTTGCGTCAATGTCGATGGAGTTGATTTCTATGGATTACTGGAATATTTTCTTTACCGACGAAGAAGAACTCAGACGCGCCAAGAGAGAACACCTCGAAGATATTATCGAAACCCTGCCGTGGGTAGCTACCATTGACAAGTTCCAGCACTGGATTTATGAGAATCCCGGACACACTGACGAGGAACGTATGCAGGCGTGGAACCGGATCTTTAACGAGTTCTCGGACACCGTCACCGATTGGTCTGGCCTTCAGGAAGCGAAAAACTATCTGTGGCAAAAGCAGCTGCACCTGTATGAAGTGCCCTTCTATTACATCGAATATGGTATGGCGCAACTTGGTGCCATTGCGGTGTGGCGCAATTACAGGAAAGATCCTCAGCTTGGTCTGCAGGGTTATCAGAATGCACTCAAACTTGGCTACCTGAAGCCAATCCCCGAAATATACGCGGCCGCAAACATCAAATTCGATTTCAGTTCATCATACATCAAGGAACTTATGGATTTTGTGAGAGTGGAATTGGCTGCGATCTGATGAAGAAGATTTTGCTCGTAACGGGTGGAAGTCGCGGAATAGGAGCGGCGATCGCGACCCTCGCTGCAGACCGGGGTTATTCGGTTGCCATCAACTTCGTGCAGCGCGATGACGCGGCGACCAAAGTTATAAATGAGATTGTGGCGAAAGGGGGCGAGGCCATTGCCGTAAAGGCTGATCTCGCCCGTGAAACCGAAATCGTTCGAATGTTTAAAGAAGTGGATGCAAAGCTTGGCAAGCTTACTGCCCTGGTAAACAACACAGGAATCCTGGATCGGCAATCAGAAGTTCGACATACAACCGGAGAACGCCTTAACAGGATTTTTGCGGTTAACGCCATTGCCCCGTTCCTCTGCGCGCGGGAAGCAATCAGAAGGATGGCGCTGAGTAACGGAGGGGCTGGTGGCAACATTGTCAATATTTCATCTACGGCAGTGAAGCAGGGCGGCCCGTTTCACTATGTTGATTATGCAGCGTCCAAAGGCGCGTTGGAAGTGTTTACGCTAGGGCTCGCCAAAGAGCTTGCCGCTGATGGTATACGTGTGAACGCAGTGCGACCCGGAATGGTCTATACCGATATTCACGCTTCAGGCGGCGACCCAGACCGGGTTGATAAGGTAAAAGAGGGGATTCCGATGCAAAGAGGCGGCGAACCGGTGGAAATTGCACGGGCTGTTTTATGGATTCTATCCGAAGAAGCGTCTTATTGTACCGGATCGATTCTGGACGTGTCGGGAGGAAAGTAACTCCGAAAATATTTACTCGATGGTTCGGAAGCTTGTCATTATGTAGCCGGTGGGCATCGCACCCACATCAATTTTTTCCTGGAGATCTACCTCTATACGGCTTTCTTTTTTTGGCGTTTCACGGCCCGGCAGACGCACCAGTATTTCATCACCCGACGCGGGAGTAATGTAGATTCCGTTGGTGTACGAAATGATTTCTTCAACTTCGATAAGGACGTAATCCTGATCCATATCCTTTACATGGGCGATCAGTCGAATTGAATGGGAATTTAATGACATTGAGTCGGCGGATACTGACGTTGCCTGTGAGCTGGTGCCGAAGCAAGGCATCAGAAGGAGAATTGCAAACACCACGATCTTCATACACGGTTCTTTGCTGAATAGATACAAATCTGCTGCCTGCGATTTCTCGCGGAAGTTTGGTGTTATTTGGGATAAAGTGTAGGAATTTTACCCTCTTGCCCGGTCGAGAAGATCACTGAGCAGGGTGGCTTCTTCCGGTGAAAGCGCCATGATGTGCTCGAACTCCCGCTGATACGGTTGCAGTTTCTCGAGAATGGATAGGCCTTCCGTTGTGATGAAGATTTCACTGGAACGCTTGTCAGCCGGACAAACCTTTTTTTCAATCCACCCTTTTATCGTCAGGCGGTCCAGGAGCCGCGAAATGTCTGAGTTTTTGTCCAGCATTCGCGACTTGATTGCCGTTCCTGAAATTCCTTGCGGCGAGCCTTTGACGATGCGAAGGATATTGAATTGCTGGGGAGTAATTTCGAATGGTCTGAAAAATTCCTGTTGCTTGTTGAGAAGCCAGCTGGAAGTAAAAATCAGATTTATGACAGCCTTCTGATGAGCAGACGTGAACCTTGTTTGACTTATCTCTTCTTCGAGTTTCATTCGGTTATTCACAAAAAAGAGCAGAAGGCAGGGCCTTCTGCTCTTCAAAATATTACGCTTTCTTGTCTAGTTCTACTTTCACCACTAATTCAACTTCATCGCCTACGACCATTTCGCCACCGGGGGTTTTATTGCTCCAGGTAAGTCCATAGTCCTGACGGTTGATCGTGCCAGTGAACTTAAATCCTGACTTAGTACCCCGACCAGTATCGACGGTTTGGCCACCCGTTACATCGAATTCTACAGGCTTGGTCACGCCCTTCATGGTAAGGTTACCTTTTAATTTGTACTTGGTGCCGTTCTTCACGAGATTGCCTTTGAAGTGGATCTCCGGATGCTTTTCAGCGTCGAAGAAATCCGCTGACTTCAAATGGCCATCGCGCCTTTCGTTGTCGGTATCGATCGAAGAAACTTTTGCTGTAAAAGTCACTTCAGCGCCGTCGAAGTTTTCTGACTTGCTGACGACTGCCCCTTGATATTCATTGAACTTTCCTTCCGTTTCAGCAACGGCCATGTGAGTTACGCTGAATCCGATTTTGGAGTGGACATTGTCAATTGTCCAGGTTGCTTGTGAGAAGACTGCGGTTGACCCGCTGATCATCAATGCGAGGAATAAGTGGATTTTTTTCATAGGTGTGTTGTGTACAGTTTGTGCCACAAGTATAGACAAATTTCATGTTACATGTTTAAACATGCAAAATATTTTATTCAACGTATTGATTATCAGATGGAAAGAATAGGAGGGACCTTAATTATCCGGGCTAGAGTTTTATGTAAAAATCCCGTGACAACGCTTTAAATGATTCACTCCATTCGTTGCCATCGGCGTACATGACCACTTCGCCCTTTGCTGTTTCCTGTTCCTGAAAAGAAAACTCCATTAGCCATCGCTCGATTTTCTTTTCGGGCCGCGGCCGGAATTCCCATAGACGTGAACAATACAGACCTTTCTGCAACGCATACTCACGCAAAACAGCACCTTCCACAGGCGGGATGATCAGACTGAATTTTCCAGCGGGATCCAACAGATTGACAACTGCGGCTATCAGATCGGTGAACGATAATGAAGCTGCGTGTCGAGCCTCCTTACGCCGCTTGTCGGGTGGGAGGAAACTATTCACAAAGAAAGGTGGATTAGTAACGATGTGATCAAACTTAAGGTCAGGACGAAACTCCTGAATCCGGACAGGAAAAACCTCTATTTTATCTGGCCAGGGTGAAGCTGCCACATTGAGCCTGGCCTGTTCCGCTGCTTCAGGTTCTATTTCCACGCCATGGATGATAGCGTCGTCAGCGGTTCGTTGGGCCAGAATGAGCGCGATTACTCCTGAACCGGTACCGATGTCCAGAAGCGTCTTTGAACCGGCGACGTCGGCCCAGCATCCGATCAACACACCATCAGTGCCTACCTTCATCGCCGATCCCGCGTGGTCCACGGAAAAGCGTTTGAACTGGAAGTATGGATTCTTCTTCCGCATACTTTCAAATATGCTTATTTTACCAACATTAAGACAAAAGAATATTTTTATGGCTGAAAAAATCCGCTGGGGGATTCTGGGATGTGGAAACATTGCTAAAAAGTTTGCCGCCGACCTCCGAACGGTGAAGGAAGCGGAACTCGTTGCCGTGGCATCGCGGGATGAACAACGAGCAAAGGACTTTGCAGAACAGTTCGGCGCCGCCCAGATTTATACGGATTACGAAAGCCTGGCGAAGTCTTCGGTTGATGTGATCTACGTCGCCACACCACATGGTTTTCATTATCAACATGTGATGCTCTGCCTGAAATTCAGAAAAGCAGTACTATGTGAAAAGGCCTTTGCCCTTAATTCACGTCAGGCTTCGGAAATGATTTCGTATGCGCGGGAGAATAATATTTTTCTTATGGAGGCCTTCTGGAGCAAATTCCTTCCCCAATACAAGAAGATCATAGAACTTCTTGACGGAGGCGTGATTGGGGAGGTACGCTGGTTCCAGGCTGACTTTGGGTTCAAGGCTCCGGAACCGGCACCTCAGCGCCTATACGATCCGTTGCTGGGAGGTGGCGCGTTGCTTGATATCGGCATCTATCCCGTTTTCTTCGCCCAATCACTTTTTGGTAAACCCACGGGCATTGCAGCTTCCGTCACTGCTTATCCCACTGGCGTGGATGAACAAATATGTATGAGCCTGGTCCACCCGGGCAATGTAATTTCATCACTGACCAGCACGTTTGCCGTAGACACTCCGGTTCGTGCGGTGATCGCAGGAACATTGGGGCGGATTGAAATACGGAACCGGTTTCACAATCCGTCTTCCACCATTTTTCTGATTACTGGTAAGGACGGAAAACCCGAGGAACAGGACGTTTACCGCGAAGATGGATTCGGATATCAATTCGAAGCCCAGCACGTAACTGACTGCCTGCTGCACGGCGTAACAGAAAGTCCTGTGATGACTCACCAGGATACTCTCGAATTGATGGAGACACTCGACGCGATCCGGAAAATCTGCGGAATTGAGTACGAAGCTGATCGGGTATGATTGCGCTATTTGGATAACGCGACACTATCGGAAATAGGTAACGCCGACAATACACCTTGCACCAACCCCGCGTGGTCGAAGTTTCCGTGGTGAGTAACTCCCAGGCGTACGATTACCGCCTTTCGCGAAGGAATAATGGTTACGGAGTTTTCTTCAAAACCATCAAAGACGAAGGCATCCTTCGGAAGTCCCGGATATTTTACTGAATTAGCGTCGTCCTTCTTGCCCGCGTTTAACCAGATATGAGCGCCATACTCCTGAAGTGGTGCGGCCGGGGCCGGTGTAGTTGAATAGGACACCCAGCCCTCAGGCAGAATACGTTCACCTTCCCAGACACCGTCATTCAGATATAAAAGTCCGAACCGGGCCCAGTCGCGCGCCGACGCAAATCCATAAGATGAACCAACGAACGTACCCGAGGCATCCGGCTCAAGAGTAGTATTCAGCATACCAATCCGGTGGAAAAGTTTTTCATATGGAAAACGATGATATGCGGAGTCACCTGTAACCTGGCGAATCATCCGCGACAGAATGTTTGTTGTGCCACTCGAGTATTCGAAATAAATACCCGGTTCGTATTCCAGTTTTCGGGAGGCAGCGTACCCGCCCTTGTCATCGCTCCTTGTAAACATCTTGTGGAAGTCCGACGTTGGTACAAAGTAGCTTTCCTGCCATTCGAGGCCACTGCTGGCCTGAAGCAAATGGTTGAGTGTAATCCCATTACGCTCGTCATTTGCCCACTCGGCAACCGGTGCCGGCTTATGTAATTCAAGTTTTCCTTCTTTGACCAGAATGCCCACGAGCGCGTTGATAATGCTTTTGGTCATCGACCAGCCCATCATTGGCGTGTGGTGGTCGAAACCTTCGGCGTACCTCTCAGCCACCAGGTTGCCGTCATAAAGAACCAGCACCGCGTGCGTGTTCAACGGTTTTTCCGGATCCGGAGACCCGAATGCGTTGTCGATATGTTGTTCCAGCAACGCATGGTCTATTCGCGGGAGTAGGTTTCCCGATACCAGATCGCCGGAAGGCCAGGGTATGGAATCTGCCTTCTTTTGATGGACAGGCCTGATCATCCTCTGGCTGCGAACTTCCGTTTCCGTTTGTTCGGCGAGGAGTGTGCACCCGAATCCTTTGCGGTAAATTGCTTTGCTCGTTTTCCAAAGTACCGTCGCCGCGACCGTTGAATCCTGGTAATTGACATCAAACCCTGCCGAAGTTAAACCCGGGAATACCTGCAGCTCCTTTTCCATAACGCTTTCCGGCGTCCGGCCTGTCAGGAAAACACAGGAACACATTATCTTGGCGTCCATCCCGGCCATGACGGGAGGGAAGAACAACAGCACATAGCCCAGCATAATGACGGCCACGGCAGATGTGAGAATCAGAAGCGTACGGAGTATTCTTTTCATAGGATGAGGCATACAAATTAGAAATATTTACAACCCGAAACGAGGCATTCGGGCGAGTTGGTGTAAGTTGTACCTATGGGATCACGGAAAATGGGAAAGGATGTCTTGCGGGATTTCCTGGATTCAAAAGTACTGCAGTATAACACGCCGGACTTCATCGGGAATGATCCGATAAGTATTCCGCATGGGTTTTCGAAGCCTCAGGATATTGAAATTGCCGGGTTTTTCGCAGCCATTTTCGCGTGGGGCCAGCGACCCACCATCATCCGTAAGTGCCGGCAGTTGCTTGAACTGATGGACAACGATCCGCACAGATTTGTATTAGGGCATTCGGAAAGGGACCTGGAACGGCTTCTTTTATTCAGGCACCGGACATTCAATGCTACGGATACGCTTTACTTTATCAGGTTTTTCAACTGGTTCTATAAAACCCACGTGTCGCTGGCCGACGCTTTTCCCGTGGCGCCTTCCGATGCGCATGTTGGTCCTGCGCTGATAAACTTTCATAACCTTTTTTTTAGTTTGCCCGAATTCCCCGAAAGGACCCGGAAGCACATTTCCACGCCGGAACGTAAGTCGACCTGCAAGCGATTGAATATGTACCTCCGATGGATGGTCAGAGACGATAAGCAGGGAGTGGACTTTGGGCTTTGGAAAAGTATCCGTCCGGATCAACTGATTTGTCCGTTTGATCTTCACGTCGACAGGATTTCGCGAAAGCTCGGACTTATCCGTCGGAAGCAAAGTGATTGGTTTACAGCGCTCGAATTAACACAGGCCCTGAAACAGTTCGACCCGGCCGACCCGGTGAAATATGACTTTGCGCTTTTTGGCGTGGGCGTAAACGAGTTCGCAGGCGTACCTGGTTTGCGACGGCTAGCCCGTAGGTTCAAGATGCCCTGACCCGTCCCGGGTGGGTATTGATGACTGCTTGATTATCAGCATCGTTCAACAAAATTATAGCAAGTGGGCAAGCGAAGACTCTGCTAACAAAAATAACATATATATAAAGAGTCAATGACCGGCGTTTTGTACGGAGGGATAATTATCTAAAATGATTCTAAATTACTGATTTTTATCATCGACTTAAGTTCCATTTTTTACCTTTCGGCTCTTTTTGCAGAATGTGCAAAATCGAATAGGATTTATAGTGTTACGACTTAAATAAATTTGAAATAATGCGTTCCGATAGTAGATTTGCGCTGCTTGTTTTGAAAACGGACATTAAACCCAACATGACCAAGAACTCCATCTCCACAATCAGCAAGTTTCTTCTTTTTGTCTTCGTTTTCGCATTCTCATTCACCTCTTATTCTCAGGAAATTCCTACAGAACCAGAAGCAATTAGCGCTGGCGAGGCCTTGTTTGATGCGAACTGTAAGGCATGTCACCGTGTAAAGCAGAAGCTGGTTGGGCCAGCTTTGGCCGGGATTGAAGACCGCGCTCCGTCCATCGACTGGGTCGTGCGATTTGTAAGAAATTCCTCGGCGGTGATTGCCAGTGGCGATGATTACGCGGTCAATCTGTACAATGAGTACAACAAAATGCAGATGACGGCCTTTTCCAGCTTTAAGGAACAGGATGTTCTGAACATTTTGGCATATGTAAAAGCAGAGGCAGAAAAACCCGATGCGCCTCCCCCCGGTACAGGTGGGCCTGGCGCCGATGCTGCAGGTGGCACCGGTGGTGGAGTATCTGATCAGTACATAACTATTATTCTTGTCGGGATGGCCATCATCCTGGCGTTGTTGTTAGTAATTCTCTTTTTCCTCGTTTCAGCCCTCAAAAGATTTCTCGACCAGAAAGAACTTTCCGACGAAGATCGCGAAATGGTCCATTCACCGATATCTACTACTTCAATCTTCAAAAGCAAAGGTTTCATTTTTATTGTCGTATTCCTGGTTACCGCCCTTGTGTTTAAAGCAGTGATCGGCGCGCTGTTCTCTATAGGCGTTCAGAAAGGGTATGCACCAAAACAGCCCATTGCGTTTTCTCATAAGATCCACGCCGGAGAGTATGAGATCGACTGTAAGTATTGTCATACCGGTGTAATGAAAGGCAAGAGCGCCGAAATTCCATCGGTGAATGTTTGCTGGAACTGTCACAATCAGATCAGAGAAGGTTCACTCACCGGAAGCGGCGAGATAGCCAAAATAGTTAAAGCCTACGAAACCAATACTCCGATTCAGTGGGTACGGATCCACAATCTCCCGGATCTCGCCTATTTCAACCATGCCCAACACGTTAATGTGGGCGGTCAGGAATGTCAGACTTGTCACGGGCCGGTTGAGACAATGGACGTAGTCCGCCAGCATTCCCTGCTAACCATGGGCTGGTGTATCGATTGCCATCGCAAGACCGATGTAAGCACCAAAGGCAATCAGTATTATGACAACCTTGTTGAGCTACACCAGAAGTCAGGCAAAGGTCCTATGAAAGTTGAGGACATTGGCGGGCTTGAATGCTCAAAGTGTCACTATTAATCTTGGAAATAATTTCGATCAACGAGTCGCGATAAACGATTTATGGAAGAATCTAAAAAGATATACTGGAAAGGTATTGAAGAGCTGGCAAACAGTCCTGAGTTTGTAAAGAACGCTCATAACGAATTTGCCCAGCCCGGCCCGGAAGAGGACCTCGGCCATTCACGCCGCGACTTCCTCAAGATGATGGGTTTCGGTGTGTCTGCCGCCGCACTGGCAGCGTGCGAAGCCCCGGTTAGAAAAGCGATACCTTATGTAAATAAACCCTTCGACGTTAATCCGAGTTTGCCGAACTATTACGCGACCTCTTACATCAATGGTGGCGAGTATTGCAGTATCGTCGTTAAGACCCGCGAAGGGCGGCCTATAAAGATCGAGCCCAACGCGTTGTCTTCCGTAAGCAAAGGCGGTATCAATGCTCAAGTTGAGGCGTCGGTTCTGTCACTTTACGATAACGCGAGACTACGCGGCCCGAAAGAAGGTCCGAAAAAAATAGCATGGGAAGATCTTGACAGCGCAATCATCGCTAAACTCAATCAGATCAGCGGACAGGGTGGCCAGATCCGGATTGTCAGCAATTCCGTTCTGAGCCCCAGCACAAAAGCAGTCATCGAACGCTTCACAAGCAGGTACCCTTCGACGCAGCATGTGCAGTATGATCAATCATCCGGTTATGGGATGTTGAAAGCCAATGAACAAAGCTTTGGCTCTGCTTTCATTCCTTCTTATGATTTCAGCCAGGCGAATACCATCGTGAGTATCGCCGCCGATTTCCTTAACAGCTGGATTGCACCAATTGAATCGACCGTTCAATATGCGCGGAGCCGTGAGCTCAGCGAAACGAAGACTTCGATGTCACGCCATTATCAGTTTGAGTCTGTTTTGACCCTGACTGGTGCTAACGCTGACTACAGAACACAGATAAAGCCTTCGCAGGAGGGTACGGTAGCCATTCAGTTGTATAATCTCATTTCAGCAAAAGCTGGTCGCGCTCAGGTAAGTGGCGGTGCCGATTTCCCTGAACTCGCTGAAGCCGCTGCCGACCTTTGGACATCGCGTGGTAAATCGCTGGTAGTAGCAGGTTCTAACGACCGGTCCGTACAGGTGATTGTCAACGCAATCAATGATATGCTGGGAAGCTATGGGACAACCATTCTCCCCGGTGTGCCGGTTAACTATAAGCAGGGCGATGATCAGGCGATGGCAACGCTGATCAATGACGCGGAAGCCGGACGTATCGGAGCAATAATTTTCTTTAATTGTAATCCGGTTTACGACCACCCGATGGGTGCCAAACTTGCGACAGCAATTGGAAAAGTTTCGTTGTCTGTATCCACAAATTATAAGGAGGATGAAACGGGCACGCTAGCTCAATATCAGGCACCTGATCATCATTTCCTCGAAGCATGGAATGACGCTGAACCGAAGCGCGGCTTCTTCAGTCTCGCACAACCTACGATAACCCCGATCTTCAAATCACGTGCCGCTCAGGAGAGCTTCCTGGTATGGGCGGGTGAAGAAAATACCGATTACTTTGAGTTCGTTAAGAACAACTGGATAACGCGTTTCGGCGGCGGAGCAACAGGACTTGGCGCTCAGGCGTTCTGGGACAAGTGCCTTTACGACGGCGTGTACGAAGCTCCTGAACAAGGGGGCGGATCAGTTTCTTTTAATGGCGACGTCGCCGCCGAAGCTGCTGCCATCGGAAGAAATTACAAGTCTGGCGGCTTTGAGGTTGTTGTTTACGAAAGCGGAAATATAGGGAACGGTTCGCAGGCAAATAACCCGTTACTTCAGGAGTTACCTGATCCGATCACCAAAGTAGTATGGGATCACTATGTAACGGTTTCACCTGCCGATGCGAAAGAGATTTCTTTTGACGAAAGTATTTCCAAAAGAGCCACGATTACGGTTGGCGAGGTTTCGCTTAGCCTCCCCGTTATGGTTCAGCCTGGTCAGGCTCCCGGAACAATAGGCATCCCGTTAGGCTATGGCCGCAAGAAGGCCGGTAAAGTGGCCAACGGCATCGGCGAGAATGCATATCCGCTGGTGGCCATCGTGAACGGCTCGCTCTCTTATAGCGCTGCCAATGTAAAGTTTGAAATTACTAACGACAGATATCAACTCGCCCAGACCCAGACGCAAAACACGCACATGGGCAGGAAGGCTGTTATACAGGAGACCACGTTGAAGAGTTTCAACGACGGTACTTTCCTTAAGAGCGAGAAATTCATTCCAAAGATCCCAACCTGGTCGGATGTTCGGAAGACCGGAAAGGACGCGGGCAGCAACAAAGTTGAACCCGAAAAGCTCAACATCTGGAAGGGGCACGATTATAACCAGCACCACTGGGGGATGGCTATCGATCTGAATGCATGTAACGGATGTGGAGCTTGTATAGTGGCGTGCCACGTGGAGAATAACGTAGCCGTGGTTGGCCGCGAGGAGGTGATCAACCGTCGCGATATGCATTGGCTGAGGATCGATCGATACTACAGCAGCAACGCAGCTCCTGACGACCGCAAAGGTCTGGAAGTCGCAGCAGCGAATCCTGAGGTGGTGTTCCAGCCCATGCTATGTCAGCATTGCAATAATGCTCCCTGCGAAACGGTTTGTCCGGTGGCTGCAACAACGCACAGCACGGAAGGTGTGAATCAGATGACATATAACCGCTGTATCGGAACCCGCTACTGCGCGAATAACTGCCCTTATAAAGTACGTCGCTTCAACTGGTTCAAGTATCACGATAACAAACAGTTCGCTGACGTGAATCCGGCGATGAATACGGATCTCGGCAAGATGGTTCTTAATCCTGACGTGACCGTTCGTTCACGCGGTGTAATGGAAAAGTGTTCATTCTGTGTTCAGCGCATTCAGGCCGGTAAGCTTAATGCGAAGAAGGAGAGAAGACCGTTGAAGGATGGCGAGGTTGTAACGGCATGTCAGGCATCGTGTTCGACGGGAGCGATTGTTTTTGGAGACATGAACAACCCCGACAGCAAGGTTTCGAAGCTTCTTAAGATAAGACCTTTGTACGAAGAAAGGCCGCACGTGAACGATAAACAGTCTGACAATCCGCGGGCATACACCGTACTGGAAGAAATCAACACGCGCCCGAATATCTTCTACCTGGCGAAGGTGAGGAACAAGAGGTCGGAAAACGCATAAGTTTAGGTAGTACTGATTAACGATTATATTTAACGATACAATGCAGGTAAGTTCAGTTCGGAATCCGCTTGTAACCGGAAGTAAAACGGTGAAGGATGTTTCTCACGATATCAGCCGTCAGGTAGAGGGCAAGCCTACTATGCTGTGGTGGATCGCGATGGCGGTGTCACTCGCTCTGTTAGGTTTCGGGTTCTATTGTGTGGTGGTACTTCTGTGGGAAGGCGTCGGGGTCTGGGGACTAAACAAAACAGTAGGCTGGGCGTGGGATATTACCAACTTCGTCTGGTGGGTTGGTATCGGTCACGCCGGAACACTGATCTCCGCGATCCTGCTGTTGTTCCGTCAAAAGTGGCGGATGTCCATCAACCGCGCTGCGGAAGCAATGACGATCTTTGCCGTAATTTGTGCGGCTTCGTTCCCTGGTCTTCATATGGGCCGTCTTTGGTTGGGATTCTATTGGGCATTACCACTCCCGAATACGTTCGGATCACTTTGGGTGAACTTCAACTCACCACTGTTGTGGGACGTGTTCGCGATTTCTACATACTTCACTGTGTCGCTGGTGTTCTGGTACATCGGGCTTATACCTGACTTTGCAACGATCCGCGACCGGGCACTTGTGCAAGGCAACAAACTAAGAGCTACAATTTACAACGGTTTGAGCCTCGGCTGGCAGGGCGGCGCGAAAACATGGATGCGCTACGAATCGGTGGCCCTGATCCTGGCAGGCCTTTCCACGCCACTCGTTCTTTCGGTTCACACCATTGTATCGATGGACTTCGCGACTTCCGTTATTCCCGGATGGCACACCACGATTTTCCCTCCGTACTTTGTCGCGGGGGCCATCTTTTCGGGTTTTGCCATGGTATTGACGCTCCTGCTGATTACACGTGTGGTCTTTAAACTTGAGGATTACATCACGATTTACCATATCGAATTGATGAATATCATCATTATCGTAACGGGTTCCATTGTAGGTATTGCTTACATCACGGAGCTTTTCATCTCATGGTATTCCGGAGTCGAGTATGAAAGCTACGCTTTCTATAACCGTGTTCAGGGGCCGTATGCCTGGGCGTATTGGTCGATGATGACATGTAACGTAATCTCACCGCAGCTGTTCTGGATCAAGAAAATCAGAACCAGCATCGTGGCAACTTTCGTGCTCTCAATTATCGTGAACATTGGAATGTGGTTCGAGCGTTTTGTAATCATCGTTACTTCATTGCATCGCGATTATCTTCCGTCGAGCTGGACTATGTTCCACCCGACGATATATGATATCGGACAGTACATTTTCACGTTTGGATTGTTCTTCTCCGCTTTCCTTCTGTTTGCGAAGTTCTTCCCGGTGATCAACATGGCTGAGGTGAAGAGTATCGTGCGGTCGGATTCGGAGGGGGGCTTTTACAATCCCGGCACACCGAGAGAAATTGAAACTAATAAATAGATTAACGATAGAGTCATACTACCATGGAGGTAAATAAGAATTTTATAGTGGGGATTTTCGACAACGAGGAGTTGGTACTTAACGCCGTGAGAAAAGTGCGTGGCGGGGGAGTAAAAATCCACGAGGTTTTTACACCGTTTCCGGTACACGGACTTGAAGAAGTTCTCGGCTATAAGCGTACCCGCCTTCCCATAGCAGCGTTTTTCTTTGGTATGACCGGAACTGCGCTTGCGCTGGTGATGCAGATATGGATGCTGGGCTACGACTGGCCTATGATCATTGGTGGTAAAAATTATGTCTCGCTCGCGTCTTTTATTCCTGTAACATTCGAATTGACCGTTCTGCTTGCCGCGTTAGGCATGGTTGCTACGTTTTTGATCGTGAGTGACCTGAAGCCGTACCGTTGGCCACGCCAGTTCGACGTAAGAAGCACGGACGACAAACATGTAATGGCTATCGATCTGGATGAGAATGCAAAGTTGGGGAAAGACCAGATAGCTGCATTGTTGAAAGAAGCCGGTGCATCCGAAGTAAACGAAAAGAACTTTTGATAAACTGAGTATACACACTATGGGATATATAAAGAATCTATTGATGGGGGTTTCTGCCGCGGCGGTGCTCTCTGCGTGTAGTGCAGAGGGTGATAATCAGGGAAGGGAGTATGCTCCAAATATGTATCACTCTGTTGCTTACGAACCGTATTCACAAATCACCGACTGGGATGCAGGTCGCTGGCTGACGTCAATCGACTATCCGGCATTCGGAGATTATGAGGAAGGTCACGGAGAATTCTTTAACTCCAACATACTGAATCCTCACCGCATGACGATGCGTACGCCTCCGCCCAACACGGTAAGCCGGAATCCGCAGGGATGGCTGCCTTACAGTCTGCCAAATGATACAATCGGACTTCGCCTATCCAACAGGTTGCAGAATCCACTCGAACAGTCTGACGCAATTATCGCACAGGGTAAAATTCTTTACGACACTTACTGTGACCATTGTCACGGAGCGAAAGGCACGGGAGATGGTAAAGTTGCAGCGGGTGTAACGGTGGACGGCGTGGAGAAGAAAGCATATGCAGGGGTAGCGAATCTCAATGGCGATGCATTGAAGAATATTACGGAGGGACACATTTTCCATGTGATCACTTACGGAAAAGGCCTTATGATGCCACATGGTTCCCAGATTAATCCTGAGGAGCGCTGGAAAATTGCCCGGTACGTGAAGACTTTACAGAATTAAAAAGGAAGAAACCTACAAGGATAACGATAACACAATGGCTCACCATCACGACGTAATAACGGAAGAGAGATACATATTCAAGCCAGGAGCGAAGAAGCAGATTTATTATTTGCTTGGTGCGGGGATATTGCTTTTCGTCATCGGGCTCATCTTTGCTATCAGCGGGGAGGGGCACCATGATCACGGCGCTCACGGCTCGGTGAGCTCGCAAGAGCTTTTCGCCAGTGTACAGCAGGACCAGGAAAATCCACCTGAGCATTCGGAAGCACCACATCACGAGGGTTCTATGTGGGGCAAGCGCCTCAAAACTACCTTGTGGATGAACAATATGTTCTTTCTCGGTCTTGGGATTATCGGACTGTTCTTCGTGGCGATCCAGTATGCGGCGATGGCAGGGTGGTCTGTTGGCGTGAAACGCGTTGCGTTCGCTTTCGGAAACTGGATTCCGGTTGCAGGCATACTTACGCTTGTGTTATTCTTTGTAGTGGGTCATGACGTGTTCCACTGGACGCACGAGAACCTTTATCAGGAAGGTCCTGGATACGATAAGATTATTGCGAATAAAGCACCATACTTCTTCTGGCCACTTGCCGGAGGCAGCTTTCCGTTATTCTTTATTGTGAGACTTGTATTGTTCTTTGGCATGTGGTATTGGTTCTTCATCCTCATCCGTAAGAATATGGAGGCTGAGGATCTTAACGGTACCACCGCATACTGGTTCAAGAACCGCACAATTTCCGTATGGTTCCTGATCTTCTTTGCGGTTAGCTCATCCGTTGCGGCGTGGGATTGGATTATGAGCATCGATACCCACTGGTTTTCAACGATGTTCGGCTGGTATGTATTTGCAAGCTGGTGGGTAACCGGTCTGGCTGTTCTTACGCTGGTTGTCGCTTACCTCAAAGACGCAGGTTATCTGAAGATCGTAAACTCCAATCACCTTCATGACCTGGGTAAATTCATTTTTGCGTTCTCTATTTTCTGGACCTATATCTGGTTCGGTCAATATCTGTTGATCTGGTATGCGAACATTCCGGAAGAGACGGTTTACTTTATTGAGCGCCTCGAAACAAGTCCCTACAGCTGGATATTCTATCTGAGTCTGATCCTGAACTTTGTTCTTCCCTTCCTGTTACTAATGACAAGGGACGCAAAACGTCAGGTAGCAATGCTCAAGGTGGTTTGTCCTATTATAATTGTCGGGCACTGGTTTGATTTCTATCAAATGATAACACCGGGTGTTATGCAGCAGAACGGCGGAATCGGATTAATGGAAATTGGCGTAGCGCTGATCTTTGCGGCAGCCTTCCTGTTTGTTGTGCTGGCAACCCTTGGCAAACTTCCATTGTTTGGCAAGAACCATCCTATGTTACAAGAAAGTCTGAACCATCATATTTAATCCCAAAGTATCGATATGAATAGTTTGATTATTATTATTAGTGTTGCCCTGATTCTGGGGATCCTGTACATGATCTTTCGTGTCGGGAGCCTTATCAGTATCGCCAAGGGAAGAAAGAAGGATGCCAGGGTGGGGCCTGATAATAAGGTTCACGCGATGCTTTTTGTCGTGTTCATGGTTGTCAGCCTTGTCGGATTTTTCTGGTACTCATACGTAAATTTCGACAGATATCAATTGCCTATCGCGTCCGAGCATGGCGTAAGAACAGATACCCTTTTCTGGATAACCATGGCGGTGTCGGTGATCGCGTTTGTGATCATCAGTATCGTGATGTTCGTTTTTATGTACAAATACCAGTATAAGGAAGGACAGCGGGCGAAGTTTTACCCTGATAATCATTTTCTGGAACTAACCTGGACAATTATTCCTGCTATCGTGCTAACCATTTTGATTATAACCGGTCTGAGAGCATGGAACGACATTACTGCGCCCGCCTCGGCAGACGCGGAAGTAATTGAAGTAGTTGGTCAGCAGTTCGCGTGGATCGCACGTTATCCTGGAAATGACAATCAACTTGGCGCGTATAATTATAAGCTTATCGATGCGATAAATGAATTTGGTCTTGATCTTGGCAAAGACAAGAACACGTTCGACGATTTCAAATCGCTTGAGTTGCATCTGCCCGTGAACAAGGAAGTTCTGTTGAAGATCCGCGCGAAGGATGTACTGCACAGTGTTTTTCTGCCACACTTCAGAGTGAAAATGGATGCCGTTCCGGGTATGCCCACACAATTTAAATTCAAAGTAACGAAGACTACCGAGCAGATGAGATCAGAAACGGGTAATCCCAATTTTAACTACGAACTCGCGTGTACGGAGATCTGCGGCCGTGGTCACTTCTCAATGAAAATGAACGTGATTGTCGAGGATGAAGAGACGTACAATCGCTGGAAGGCTTCGCAGGAGTCGTTTTTGAAACAAAATCCGGATTATCTCGATAAGGTTCCGGCCGCTTTAAAGGAAGCTGCGATGATTAAATCAGGATTGCAGGAAGAACCGGGTTCAGTAGCATCGGTTCAGGAGTAAGGAGTAAAAACGAAAAAAGATTTTCCAAGATGGCAACTACCGATATTCACATCCACCACGACACCCATCACCACGATGATCATTCGCACGATCATCACGAAGGGAACTTCTGGACGAACTATATATTCAGCCAGGATCATAAAGTCATTGCGAAGCAATTCCTCATCACGGGGATTTTCTGGGCGCTGATCGGCGGAATTCTATCCGTGATCTTCCGTCTTCAGCTTGGCTTTCCCGACGCAGATCTCGCCTGGCTGCAACCAGTGCTTGGCGGTTGGATCAACGTCGATCCGGCCACACAAAGAGGGTCTCTTGACCCGGAATTCTACCTCGCGCTGGTCACCATGCACGGAACTATCATGGTGTTCTTCGTGCTCACAGCAGGTTTGAGCGGAACGTTCTCCAACTTCCTCATCCCGCTTCAGATCGGCGCACGCGATATGGCTTCCGGCTTCATGAATATGCTTTCATACTGGTTCTTCTTTATTGCAAGTGTATTGATGTTTATTTCGCTGTTCCTCGAAACAGGTCCTGCGGGCGGCGGGTGGACAATCTATCCGCCTTTGAGTGCGCTGCCACAGGCGATCAAAGGTTCGGGTATGGGCATGACGCTTTGGCTGATATCCATGGCATTGTTCATTGTAAGCCAACTTTTGGGAGGCGTGAATTATATTACTACAATAATCAACATGCGTACCCGTGGTATGTCTTTTACCCGCATGCCGCTTACTATCTGGTCGTTCTTTTTCACCGCAATCATCGGTTTGCTTTCATTCCCCGTGCTGTTTGCAGCGGCATTGTTACTGATCTTCGACCGGAGCTTCGGAACCAGTTTCTATCTGTCAGATATTTTCATTGGTGGTGAGGCACTTGCCAATGAAGGGGGAAGTCCGATTTTGTTTCAGCACTTGTTCTGGTTCCTTGGTCACCCTGAAGTATACATCGTGCTCTTACCGGCACTTGGAATTTCATCTGAAATAATTGCAACTAATTCGCGTAAGCCAATCTTTGGATACAAAGCGATGATCGGGTCGATGCTCTTCATTGCGATACTTTCTTTCGTTGTATGGGCTCACCATATGTTTGTGACAGGGATGAATCCATTTCTCGGATCGGTCTTTATGTTGCTTACGCTGATCATAGCCGTTCCGTCGGCAGTGAAGATATTCAACTATGTTACTACGCTCTGGAAAGGGAACATACACTTTACATCAGGAATGATGTTCTCAATCGGTATGGTGTCGTTCTTCTTAACAGGGGGAATCACCGGTATTTTCCTTGGTAATGCCGCGATTGATATTCAGTTGCACGACACGTACTTTGTTGTGGCGCACTTTCACCTTGTGATGGGAAGCGCTTCCTTCTTTGGTATGCTGGCGGGAATCTACCATTGGTTCCCGAAGATGTTCGGACGTATGATGGACGAACGCCTGGGTGCGATTCACTTCTGGCTTTCGTTTGTTGGCGTATACCTGGTGTTTTTCCCTATGCACTACATTGGCATTGCCGGATTTCCGAGAAGATATTATTCGTTTACAAACTTCCAGACGTTCGATGGCTGGGCCGACCTCAATACGCTGGTGAGTGTTGCCGCTATTCTTACTTTGGGTGCACAATTTATTTTCTTGTTTAATTTCTTCTACAGCATGTATCGTGGACGACTTGCGCCAGCGAACCCGTGGTTTTCGAATACGCTCGAATGGACTACCCCACGAGAGCCAGGTCACGGAAACTGGCCGGGCGAAATCCCTTCCGTGTATCGCTGGCCATATGACTATAGCAAGCCCGGCGCGGCCGATGATTTCATCCCGCAGAACGTACCGTACTCCGAAACGCCGGAGTCTAACCTGCCTCATGAAAATGAGTTGATCAAACTGGAGACTTCCAACGGGGAAGGGGCCATTATCATAGAAGGAAAACATTGATTGTTCAGGTTTCGCGATTCCCTTTTCGGAGATGCGAATATGAAATCCGAAACCTGATCCCTTGAGTTATGGGTTTCAGGAAGCTGACAATCTCCACTTTGGTGGCGGTGTATGTGTTGATTCTGGTAGGTGGCGTGGTTCGCAGTACCGGCTCGGGAATGGGTTGCCCTGATTGGCCAAAGTGTTTTGGTAGTTGGATTCCTCCAACTTCGGTGGAGCAGCTGCCGTGGAATTATAAAGAGATTTATGCGGAGTTCCGCAATAAGAAGAACCAGCGTTTCGCCAAAGTTCTTACCCGAATGGGCATGGAAGAAACGGCAAGCGGAATTTTGAATAATCCCGCGGTGCTGGTTGAAAGTGATTTCAATCCAACCAAAACCTGGATTGAGTATGTCAACCGGATCGTCGGTGTGATTATAGGATTTATGATTATTGGCGTTTTTGTTTCTTCCCTCCGATTCTGGAAGGAAAAACGAAAACTGACCATTGTGGCGTTCTTAACATTAGTGCTGGTGATTTTCCAGGGATGGATCGGCTCCATTGTGGTATCAACGAATCTTACGCCGTGGACGATCACCGTCCATATGTTCCTGGCCCTTGTGCTGGTGGGGATGTTGATGTGGCTGGTGAACGCGTCGTCGGTTAGACCGCGGATTCTGTCTTCTCTGGGATTCTGGTGGCTGATTGCAGCGATGGCAACTTTGCTGGTTCAGATACTGCTGGGCACACAGGTGCGCGAGGCAATCGACTCCGTCGCCAATACGGGTCCAAGAGAAAATTGGATAGCGGGGATTGCGGAGACATTTAGCATACACCGTTCTTTTTCGTGGATGGTGGTGCTCGTTCACCTGGGCCTGATTTTCAGACTAAGCAAGGTGGAAGAGTTCAGACGATTGTCTCTTACCCTGATTGTGCTGATCGCAGCTACAATTATCAGCGGGGCAGGAATGGGGTACTTTGCTGTTCCGGCGTTTCTTCAGCCGATACATCTGTTACTGGCAACAGTGACATTCGGAATGCAGTTTTTGATGCTGCTGAAGATAAGTCCCAAAGAACATTTTGACATAACAACGTGATGATTGCAAGTGAGGTAAATAGTATTTCAATTCTGGCCATGGCCGCTGCCAAAGCGAAGGCATTTTCCGAAATGCTTAAGTTCAGGCTGTCTCTGCTGGTGGCGTTTTCATGTGCGTTTGGATTTGTGCTGGCTTCGCGGGATTTTCAGTGGAGCACGCTGATCATGCTGTTCATCGGCGGATTTTTGCTTTCCGGGGCGTCGATCGTAATCAACCAGATAAAAGAAAGGGAGTACGATAAATTGATGTCACGCACGCGAAATCGGCCGCTGCCGACAGGACGTCTGACTGTTCAGGAAGCTGCAATATTTGGGGTGGTTTGCGGGGTAGCTGCCGTGTTTATCCTCCTGGTGTTCACCAACCCGCTGACAACTTTACTTTCGGTTGTATCTATGATTCTGTACAGTTTTGTATATACTCCGTTGAAACGTGTCGGCCCTATCGCTGTTCTGGTCGGAGCGATTCCTGGCGCCTTACCACCCCTGTTAGGCTGGACCGCCGCCACCGGCGTGATTTCGCATGAAGCGCTAATTATTTTTGGTATCCAGTTCATATGGCAATTCCCCCACTTCTGGGCTATCGCCTGGGTTGCTGACGAGGATTACCGAAAGGCAGGATTCAAACTCCTTCCGTCGGGTGGAACAAAGGATATTAACACTGTGATTCAGATCATGGTATACACTCTGTTTCTGATTCCATTTGGTTTGCTTCCCGCTACTTTTGGAATTACCGGAATCACATCCGCAGTAGTGGCTACGGTTTGTGGTGTGCTGTTTTTCTCGCAGACATTTTCTCTCATGAAAACGGGTGACCGGAAGTCTGCGATGAAAATCATGTTTGGATCATTTTTGTATCTGCCAATCGTGCAGATCGCGTATTTGTTGGATAAAGTTTAAAAGTGGAGGTTGAGTTATGGATGCAGAATGGAAAATAGTAGAGGAAGCGCGCAGGCCACTGTCGATGAACCCGAAAAAGTTCGCGCTCTGGCTTTTTATCGTAACGGTAGTTATGTTGTTCGCGGCATGGACCAGCGCTTATATCGTGAAACGCGGAGACACCGGTTGGGCTGAAGTAAACCTTCCCTGGCATTTCTGGTTGAATACGTGGATCATTCTCGCCAGCAGTATTACCATGTTTTTTGCGACACGTGCAGCCAGACATGACAACCCTGAATTGCTTAAGGTTATGATGACAATCACAGTCATGCTTGGCGTTGGGTTTTTGGTAGGTCAATATCTTGCCTTCGGCGAAATGATTGCGTTGAGTCAACATTTTACCGGTGGAAACGTCTCGCATTCATTTATTTATGTCCTGACCGGTGCGCATGGCGCCCACGTGATCAGTGGCGTGATAGTTTTAATAGTTTCGCTGGTAAGCGCCTTTCGATATAAAGTACACTCACGTAACATGGATGGTATTGAAATGTGCGCGACCTACTGGCATTTTTTGGGCATTCTTTGGCTATATTTGTTCGTGTTTTTAATACTGAATCGATAAAGCCGGCAGGGTCTGACATCATTCAATTGGTGCTGATCCGATGAACATAGATTAATTTTAAACCGACTATACAAAAACAAATGGCAAGTACTCCTGTGACACCGGCTCCGGGCCGCAGCGTTTGGGATGGTGGCGTTTCCCCGTTGGGCGCCAGCTATGGGAAGCTGATGATGTGGTTCTTCCTCCTTTCCGATGCGTTTACTTTCTCAGCATTATTGGTAACGTATGGACTAGTGCGTTCTGCACACCAGGCGTATACCGGTCCTGTTGCTGACTTTGTAGCTTCCCCCGAATATTGGCCAATACCCGAAATGGTTTTCGATGCCATTCCTTTTGTGCATGGCGGAGGTTACCCGCTGGTGTTTGTTGGTATCATGACCTTCATCCTTATCATGAGTTCTGTTACCATGGTGCTTGCCGTTGAAGCTGGTCATCGCATGGATCGTGTAGCCGTCGAAAAGTGGATGCTCTGGACTATTGTGGGTGGCCTTACCTTCCTCGGTTGCCAGGCGTGGGAGTGGACTCACTTTATCGTTGGAACTGATGCCGGTACGACCCTTGCGGACGGAACCAAAATTTTCGGGGCAGGTCTGAGCCAGAATCAATATGGCCCTCCGGACTTTGCCGGATTCTTTTTCTTTATTACAGGGTTCCACGGATTCCACGTGTTTTCCGGTGTATGTTTAAATTTTATGGTGTATTACAACACTGTAACGGGTGTATATCAACGGAGGGGGCATTATGAAATGGTCGAAAAGGTTGGGTTATACTGGCACTTTGTTGACCTGGTGTGGGTGTTTGTGTTCACTTTCTTTTATCTGGTTTAATCGATTAATACTTAATAGTCATACATCATGGCACATACGGAAGAAGAAGTTCAGATTAATGTGATACCGCCGGATAAGGCGAAAATCAAAAAACTCTGGACGGTAGCCGGTATCTTATTATTCGTAACCATCATCGAGTTCGTCATTGCTTTTACGATGGATGCGGGGGTTTCCAAAACCACCATATTCATATTGCTAACCATCGTGAAAGCCGCTTATATCGTAGGTGAGTTTATGCACCTTAAGTATGAGGTCAAGGTACTGTTCTGGTCCATCATGGTTCCGCTTGTATTCATTATCTGGATGCTGGTGGCATTCATCTACGAAGGCTTTGCTATTGCAGGAGCTCTCGGAAACTGATCGTGTCAGTAAGTTTTTTAGAAAGGCTTAAGGATGATCTTAAGCCTTTTTGTTTTTAGTCGGTAAGGGATACACTAACGCATGCGGTCGAAAAAAATAATTTTTCTGTTTCTTGCACTTCTGGTGCCCAGTATCATTTTCATTTTTCTGAAAATGTTTGGCAGCAACCAATTCGACATTGAGGTGCTCTACGAAGAAAAGATGCCGGCCTTCACGGATGACTGCAACACCTCGTATACGGTGCCTTACCGCTTACCGGAATCAATGGTTGGTGATCTGAATAAACGCGGAGACTCGGCGGTGTTCGTGTACTTCGGCGACCCGAATGCAACGTTTATTAACCGGGTGCTCACGCGTTACAAGGACGACCCTGTGGGTTACCGGGTTCTTGGCAAGGCCGAGTCCACGCAAATGAAATGTATTTTTATTCTGGAGGAACCTTTTGACGTGGCTTTGGTTGATAATAAAGGAAGAATCCGGGGACAGTACAATTCCGCCGATAGGGAAGAAGTGGACCGGCTCATCACCGAATTGGCGATTCTCATCAGGAAGTATTGATATGGAAACCATTACAGACGCGACTCCCGCAAAAGAACCGTATCGCAAACTCATCATCGGTTTATCAATCGTTTTGCCCCTGGCAATTGCGGTGCTGTTCCGTGTGAAAATCCCGGGCTATGATCTTTCGTTCTTACCGCCGGTTTATGCAACTATTAATGGTCTTACCGCTGCGTTCCTGATAGCGGCCGTTGTGGCTATAAAAAACGGTAAAAGGTCTCTTCACGAAACGCTTGTAAAAGTTTGCCTGGGGCTATCGTTAGCGTTTCTGCTGATGTACGTCTCTTACCATATGACCAGTGATTCCACACCGTTTGGTGGAGTTGGTGCAATCCGCTATGTATATTATTTTGTTTTGATTACCCACATTGTATTATCGGTGGTGATTATCCCGATTGTGCTTTTCACTTACGCGAGGGGACTTGCCGGAAATTTTCCCCGGCATCGGAAGCTGGCGAAATGGGCTTTTCCTTTATGGCTGTATGTTGCGGTTACCGGAGTTGTTGTTTACCTTATGATCAGTCCATATTATATCTGAATTTATGGCTAGAAGAGTTCTTATTCTGACAATTGGCTTTCTGACGCTTCAGGCTGGTGAACTTCTCGCACAGTGTGCAATGTGCCGAACACAGCTTGAAAACAACTATTCCAATGGGAACCCGGGAATCGCTGCCGGTATCAATACGGGTATTCTCTATTTGTTGGCAATGCCTTATCTCGCGGCAATAATCATTGGATACCTTTGGTTCAAATCAAGCAGAAATGCCCGAAAGAACATATCTGGAAGCGCTACTTAAGGGCAAGTGCCCACGGTGCCGCGAAGGCGAAATGTTCTCCCATGGGGCCTACAATCTGAAGAAATTCAGTCTGATGAATGAATACTGCCCGCATTGCGGCGTTCGCCTTGAACCCGAACCGGGATTCTATCAGGGGGCGATGTATGTGAGTTACGGGTTTACAGTGGCGATCCTCGTCATTTTAAGTGTTATTTTGTTTTTTGCCGGTAATCCCTCAGAATGGACGGCAATCACAATCATTATAACGGTAATGTTGATATTGGCTCCATTGAACTACCGGTATTCACGGATTGTATACCTCTACCTGTTCGGAGGGTTAAGAAACAAATCCAAAGGGTGACCCGGATTATTCGGCAAATCACTTTTGCACAATCTTTGTTAAATTTAGTGCTATTCTATTTTATCAAGATTGGATTCGCGCATAAGAGTATTAATCGTCACGTCATTCCTGCTACTGGCTTCAGGCTTTGTGACGTTGTATTGGTCAAGCCGACCAGACTCAGCGGAACGAATCACCGAAAAGGTTACGGAGCGTCTTGAGGAGGAATTAGATCGGTTGGACGAACATGCGAAGGGTCTCCTTGACGAATTGAAAGTTAACCCTGGCTTTGACCTTCCGCAGACTCGAGGCTTTTCGTTTTACCTTTTTGCCAACTATCGCGTAGTCCGCTGGAACGATCATCATTTTGTGCCCACCGCGGCATCGGTTCAGGATGACTTCACATTGCGTCTTCTCAAGGATGGCAACAGCGATTACCTCGCCCGTAAGTGGAATATAAGTCCGGGCAGGTTTCTGGTTGGTGTAATTACCCTGTCACGGAAATTTCCAATCACAAACCACTACCTCAATCCTGAATGGAATCAGCGGATTTTTCCCAGGGGAAACGTGGCTATTCTGGATCCTACCGCCGAGGCGGGTCTTCCTGTTTGCGTCAGTGATATTTGTCCCTTTAAGATCAGTTTTGTTCCGGGCGAATTAAATGTAAATAACGGCGCCAGAATTGTTGGTGTCGTATTGTTGTTTCTTGGTGTTGCCTGTTTCCTCTTATTATTCCATCAAATACTAAAATGGTATTTCGTACCGGACCTTGTTTTTCTTTTTTTACTGGGAGCAATGGTCATCACCCGGCTCATCATGGCGGCGGCTGATTTTCCATCGGGTATTATTTCCGGCGATCTCTTCAATCACCAGGTCTTTGCCTCGTCACGATTCAACGCATCACTGGGTGATCTCCTCATAAATGAGATCGCACTTTTTTTTCTCTGCTATTACCTTTTTCGAAATTTCTTCCACTTCAGAGTAATACAGTTTCTGATCGCACGACCCGCATCCAACTGGCTTCTGTCAATTGTATCTGCATCGATGGTATGTTTCTCCATGCTTTTCCCGTTTGTTGTAGTACAGACCATTTACAACAACTCGGCTATCATGTTGGGCATTTCCGAGTCGTTACAGTTCGACGGACTCCGGATTGCGGCTACGGTGGCCGTTGTGCTGGCAGGAATATGTGCGTTTCTCTTTTCCCATTGCTTCATAAGATTGCTTATTGGAGATAAAAGTCGTCCACGGATTTTCATCTCGTTCACCATTGGGTTGCTGGTGTTTATCGCGGTCAATTCATTCAGTGGCCAGATTTTCTGGTCTACCGTAGCGATTACGATGCTGTTTTTCGCCGTAGTATACCTGCTGGATCTAACCGCTAGTCTGCGGCGCCTGTCCTTTGCCACGTTCACATATTTGTTTGTCAGCATTTTCGTCATGGCCTCAAATGCGGCTTATGCCATGCACCTCTTCAGCTGGCAGGAGAAAATCGGAAACATGTTTCGATTCGGCTCGAACTATATCGTCGACCGCGACTACTTTGCCGAGTATTTACTCGATGAGTTATCCAAAAAGATATCAAACGACGTTTTTATCAAGAGCCGTGTAGCCACACCGTTTCTAAGCAAGGATGCGGTGAAACAAAAAATACGTCAGGTATTCCTGCCCAGCTACTTCAATAAGTTCGACGTTGAGATCTATACGTTCAACGCCTCGGGCCAGACTACCGATAACCGCGCTGGAATCACCATCTCAACTTTGTCATCCGGTTACCAGGGCGAGGCGTCACAAACCGATTACCAGGGAGTGTATTTTTTGAACAGCCCGAGTGCTGATGTTACGCAGAAGTATCTGGTAACCGTTCCGGTGGTATGGATGAGAACGCTCGCCGGATACGTGGTCGTCGAGTTCTCGCTTAAGAAAGTCATCCCTGAAAATGTTTACCCTGAACTTCTTGTAGATAACCGGTTTCTCGAAAGCTTTCGTGCAGAGGAAATCAGCTACGGGGTTTTTGTCAACAACAAGCTGGCGTACAGTTCCGGGCCATTCAACTATGAAACGCTGTTCAATACGGCGTGGTTCGGAGATCCGGCGTTACACACGAAAGGTATTCAGGCGAATGGTTTCGATCATATCGCGGAAGAGGACGATGTAGGAAGAATAGCGATCGTGTCGTCAAGACAAACTCCGATGGAATACTCCATCGCCAACTTTTCGTTTTTGCTTGTTATTGGTTTAGGTACGATTCTGATTTTTATTTTTCTTCAGAGCGTAACGAGTTTCTGGCGTGGTGGTAAATTGTATTTTTCAGCACGGATACAGTTGTTTCTCAATATGGCCTTTTTCCTGCCGTTGATCATTGTCAGCATAATGAGTTTGCGTGTCACAAACAGGTCGTCGGAGAATCAGATTTTGGATGAGTATGTCGATAAATCAAGGAACTTTGCAGAGCAGGTCTCGGAGGAACTTCACAGACATCTCGTATCATCCTTTGAGCCGCTGGCGAATTTTTCCGGACAGTTAGCCGACCTCACTCAACTTACGGACCTCGAGGCAAATGTTTATTACGTCACGGGAACGCTATTGGCTACGAGTCAGCCGCTTATTTTTGAAAACAAACTTTTGTCAGAATTTATCAATCCGGTTGCTTTTCAAAATATTAAACGGGGCGGGAACCAGTTTATTGAAACAGAACGCGTCGGGTCACTCGAGTATTACACGGCTTATGCGGCGCTTAAGGCACCCTCAAGCGGTGCAGTTATTGGAATCGTCGGGGTGCCATTCTTTCAGTCGGTATATTCGTCAGAGCGTATTCAAATAAATGTTCTGTCGAACATTCTGAATATTTTCTCTATCATTTTCATTGTACTCGTCGGTCTTTCATACTTCGTTACACGATGGCTGACATTTCCGCTTACATTCATTACGCAGTCGCTGCGAAGGACATCGCTCACCCGAACAAACCAGCCCCTGGTCTGGAAGGCAGATGATGAAATAGGTTTGATGGTGAAGGAATACAATCAAATGCTCTATTCGCTTAGCGAAAGCAAAGCTGAACTTGAGCAGACTCACCGTGAAAGGGCGTGGCGTGATATGGCTCAGCAGGTTGCGCATGAAATCAAGAACCCACTAACGCCGATGAAACTCACGCTCCAGCAGCTTGAACGGAGCCTAGAGAATGGAAAAGCAGGACCGGAAAAGATACAGAAGGCTATCTCGTCGCTCCTTACGCAGGTTGATACGCTCAATGATATTGCTTCTTCATTCAGCGCCTTCGCGAAAATGCCGGAGCCGGTAATGAAACCGTTGGAGCTTGTTTCCCTGTTAAAGCGTGTTGTTGACCTGCATAGTCAGTCGGGTGAAGTCAAACTGGACATTCCCCTTCGCGAACTCTGGATAGTAGGAGATGAACAATTGCTGGGTCGTACATTTAGTAATCTCATCCTGAATGCTCTGCAATCTGCGATACCCGGTGAAGCCATCCGGGTAGTTATTGCCCTGGACCCGGCACCGGATAAGATTACCATTTCTTTCCGCGACAATGGCCGGGGCATTGAGCCGGAGCTGGCTGAACGTATCTTTGTTCCCCACTTTACGACCAAGAAGTCAGGGTCCGGGCTGGGTCTCGCCATCGCAAGGCAGGCGATTGAACACATGCATGGCAAGCTATGGTTCACTACCGAATTTGGAAAGGGTACTACCTTTTACATTGAGTTGCCTCGGGGTACGACCAACACGATGGACGCGTGATCCGCATTATCATACTGGCCACAAAAATACACAGTTGTTTCAGTACTCATTACGAACCGGTGTCCGGAAGGTCGTTGCTGACATAGCTGTTGCCCTTCAGCAGTGCGGGATTTTCCGCAATTTTCACGTCCCTGTACGTTGTAATGATAATGTCTTCGGCGGCGTTTTGTTTTGTCTTCAGTGTGTCAACTACATCCTTCGCCTCGCCTGGCGATAGCACAATGTACAGCGGAGGTTCACCGCGATGTTCTTTCTTAAAGTTATCAATAAGGTTGTCGATGTGTTTTAGTAATGGCGTATCCATCTTACGTGGGCTTTTCAATGACATGAGAAATTCTGGTGCCTGTCTTTCGGTAGGTTTAAGTAACCGCGTTCTGGCATTCATTTTTCGTAACCAGAGGCAACAGACAAACAAACATTGAACACTATGAAATTAGCAGCAGCAGTAGGGGGCTTCGCAGGAGCGTGTGCCCTGACGTTGATCAATCAGGTAATAGCGAAACTCGATAAAAAAGCCCCCCGGCTGGACCTCCTTGGAATGAACGCCGTGGCGAAATTTGTAAAGAGCCCGACAGGTGCACCAGATATTGTGCAGAAGCTATTACCGATGTCAGTCGCTGGTGACCTTGTCAGTAATACGCTCTACTATGGCCTGGCCGGCGGCGGGTCGAAGCAAAAAACTTTAATCAAGGGCGCATTACTTGGCCTGGGAGCTGGACTTGGCGCCGTGGCACTTCCCAAACCGATGGGGCTGGATGAAACGCCAACCAACCTCACATCAAAAACGCAGGCGCTTACCGTGTTGTATTATGTGCTTGGCGGGCTCGTCGCAGCTGCCACCATGAATGCCATACAGGAAAACCAGGACGAGTCTGACATCGCCAAAGAGACACCCACCCGGAAAAAGAAGGTAGCGTATGCCGTTTGAGCAAATCGTTAAATAGTTGGTTGTTATAACGGGATGTTTTTTTAACTTATAGGGGTATTTTTTGACGGCCGTTTACACCACCCGGCGGTGGCAAAACGTTTGATGACACGGTTGATATGTCCGAAGAACTCCTTACACCTGCGCCCATTGTTATAGTTGAAGATGACCTCGATGATCAGTTTCTTATGCAGAAAATCTTTGAACGGATTGGCATAAGCATCGAGTTGGTCTTTTTCAGTAATGGAAAAGAAGCGCTTACTTATCTGCAGGAAACGCAGCGCGAAACTTTTCTCATTCTCTGCGATATCAACATGCCCGTGATGAACGGACTTGAACTCAGAGCCCGGATCAACGCTGATGAAACGCTGCGCCGTAAAAGTATACCTTTTATTTTCTTGTCAACCGCTGCCCGCGATAGCGATGTTGAACAAGCTTATGATATGACGGTCCAGGGTTTTTTCCAAAAGGAGAACTCACTCGAACAAATGCAGGACGTTATCGCCAGCATAGTGAAATATTGGAATAAGAGTAAACACCCGAACATGCTGAACCGAAAATCGTAAATAGGTTGTGTCAGATAAGGTAGATAAGCATAAGTATACCCACGAAAATGATACAGGTTGTGAGAAGGAGGGTTAATAAAAAACCGGACCGGTACTCACCATCGCGGAGCTGCTTCTCAGTTTGCCGGAACCGAAGATAGGCAAGCAGAGACATGAGCACACCTATAACAATTAATACGAGTCCCACAACATATGAATATTCGGCATCCGGCAGGGGTAATGGTTCTTCTGAAAGAAGGGCGACCTGGTTGATAAAGAGGCTGAACTTCACGGCGACAAATCCAAATGCCATAATGGCGATGCCCGTTCTTATCCATGCCAGGAAAGTTCTCTCGTTGGCCAATGAATCCGTCGCAGAGGGGCGTCTGTTTCCTGTTTCACTCATTTTATGAAAGAATAAATTTCAAATCGCTGAACGTTAATTGGATTATCACGGCTCGAATGCAATCCGCTTTCCTTCTTTGGCGGACTGTTTAGCTGCTTCAAGGATCTCCATAACAAGCATGTTGTTCTCAAGCGACGACGGACTATAAGGTTCAATCTTGATTTCGTTTCTTATCACGGCGGCGAAATAAGCAAAAGGGTCGTGATATGGTGCAGCGAGGTCGTCGGAGGCTTTCGTTTCCTCACTTTTGTTCAGGTCGGGCTTAAGCCGGATCCCGGATCGGTCTGAAATGATATAACCACGTTTGGCATATATCTCCATATCTTTTCTATTGTAAGGCCAGTTCCACGACGCTTGTATAATGCCTTGTGCTTTGGGATAAACGACCACGATTGTAGCCTCATCATCAACGTTCGGATACGTCTCGGGTTTTAATTGCTGAGTTACGGCAAATACCGATTGAGGGCGCAGCCCATTCATCAGCCACGTCATCAGATTTGCTCCGTAGCATCCGAAATCTGTTAGGGCTCCTCCGCCATTTCGTTTTGGATCAGTAAGCCACTCGAGAAACTCCGGGTTCACGCCAATTTCTTTGGGTCCCTGATGGCCATCGTGGACAACCATTTTTGTAATCTCACCAAGCGAATCGAGATGTCGCACGACATCCTGGTTACTGCCGTACCAAGTGGTTTCGTAATTTGTTAAGAGATAAATCTTATGTTGCCGGGCCAGTTTTTCCATCTCACGGGCGTGGGTCAGACTTACAGCCAGAGGCTTCTCCACCATAACATGTATTTTTCTGGGAGCGCAGGCTTGCACAACGGCAAGGTGCTCGTCGATGCTGTTGAACGCCGTGACCGCTTCGGGTTTTGTTTTGTCCAGCATCTCTTCCAGCGTTGGATACACAAGACTCATAGGAAGGTTGTGTTGTGCGAGAAATCGTTCCCCAAGTTCGCGGTTAGCTTCTGCAATACCGACGATCTCAATATCTCCGTCGTGCGCACGACCAAGTATCCAATGAACATGCGTATGCGTAAGACCCGCGACTCCGATTCGAAAGGGCTCTTTCTTCTGCCCAAAGGAAAAAGTTGCTAACATCATAACTAGCAGTAAAAGCTGTATTTTCATTTTGGCGTTCTCATAATATAGAAAGTAATTTAGGGCATATAAAAGTAATTCCATAATTGATGTGATATGCACGAATCGAACGAAGATCAAATGAAGGCGGTCGCGGCCCAGTTGAGGAAGCCTCATGGCGAATTCGCTGATGAGGTAGCCAAAAAAATGAATGAAGCGAACGCTCATTTGAACCGCGATACTATTAAGTCACTAAGGATACAACCTGACAACCTGGTGGTGGAAGTCGGAATGGGAAATGGACGTTTCGCCAACGACGTTCTTGCTAAAGGCAAATCCATCCGGTACGTAGGTTGTGACTATTCACAGGAAATGATAGCGGCTGCCACAAAGTTGAATGAATCCCTTGTAGACGAGGGGAGGGCCTCCTTCTACAATGCTACCGCAGACAACCTGCCCCTTGACGATGCGGCGGTGGATATTCTTTTTACAATTAATACTATCTATTTTTGGGATAATCTGGAATCAGTTCTCGCGGAGTTTCGGCGTGTGATCCGACCCGGCGGCAAACTTGCAATCGGCTTGCGCCCAAGACGAAGTATGGAGCGATATCCTTTCACGCGGTTCGGGTTTCAGATGTATTCGGCGGAAGAAGTAGCCTCGTTCATTGCCTCTTCAGGATTCAATGTGTCAAAAGTAATTGAGACGGAGGAACCTGAGCAGGAAATTGACGGGAATCGAATCGTTGTTGAATCGCTCATCGTTGTCGCGGTAAAACCCGGTTAAGAACCAGCGGTAAATATTAATAACATCAAGCATGGCAGAAGCAAAAACAAAAGCAACAACGCAACGGGTACAGGAGTATATCGACTCAATAGAACCTCCCGTCCGGAGAAAAGATTGCATGGAATTAGTGTCTATAGCTCAGGAGATTTCAGGGCACCCTCCGGTCATGTGGGGAACTGCAATCATCGGCTTTGGGAGTTTCCGTTACAAGTATGCCAGCGGACATGAAGGCGACACATTCTTCATCGGGCTGTCAGCCCGGAAAAATAATATTTCAGTTTACCTCGCCTCCGATGTTCTCGCCGACGAAGCCCGGTTGAAGCAGCTTGGCAAAGTCAAGGCTGGTAAAGGGTGTTTATACGTAACCAGCCTTGACCAGGTCAACCGTGAGGCCCTTCGTGAGTTGTTTGTTGACTCCATCTCGTTCACCCGCAAGTGATTCGGAGACTATTTACTAGCGGGATGATTTCGGCACACGTGGAAAAACTTTTTTGAAGCTGTTCCAGTCAGTGTTATCTCCCGTTTTCGGATCTTTTGCATTTTGGTAAAATCCATTGAGGAAACTTTTTGTGTCTGACCATACGGTCTGAACCATTCCCTGAAAACGGTCGCGCATTTCCGGTGTGGAGTTCTTCCTGAAGGAGTGCATATCCGCCAACTGGACTGCAGCAACATCGGGATTTCGCCATGGACATGTGACCACATTAAATCCTTTCATGGCAAAGTACACTGCGGTTTTGTCCGGGCGCTCATAATGCCAGTCACAAATCATAACATCTTTCGGGATGATATCAATCGCGCGATGCGTGTTGTTCATACTGGCTTCCCACATACCGAGACCGGTGGTTTTTCCATCGAGTAACCGGTCTCCCCACATCCAGAGCGTACGATTTTTCTGGTGCAGATGGTTCCGGATCAGGCTTACTTCACCGGCAAATAACTCCGCCTTATCGCGTCCTGCGCACCGCGGGCATTTGTCGTCGCCGATATAAAATACTTCGTCCATTCCCGCGTGAAATGCCGTAGCTTCAAAGGCATCGCACACCTCATCTACAAGTGCAAAAACAATCTTGTGCACTTCCGGATGAAGAGGACAATAGCTTTTACAATACAGTCCGTCGGCATTCGGCCAGACATATTTTTCGGGCATTTTGACATGTGGTGTCTCATCAAACTCCGGATATACACGGAGCAGGGCAGTGGTTTCTTCAGCCCACGATTGGTGTCCCAGCAGATTTATCTGGGGAATTATTTGTATTCCATTCGCCCGGGCAGCCTGTACGAGCTTCTTAACGTCATCCCGTGAAAGTGCAATACTATCCCGCAATTCCGGATAACTCTCATATTGGTAGTTGAAATCAACGCGCAGAATCAACACATTGATTTTCCGCGGTCCCAGTTCATCATTGATAAACTTGATGAAAGGGTCAAGGTCGGAAGGGTTAGGCGCCGCGATGCAAAATCCCCGAATCGGTAGCTCAGCACCCTTTTCCTGGCCAAAAGCAAAAAACGCCATCGGAAGAAACATGGTTAGAAGAATTAGTTGTTTCATATTATAGCTGCAGTTTGATTTTCCACTTATTAAGAATGATTACCACACCCATGACGAGAAATGAAAACACAATTGCCCAAACAATTCCGCTTAGCCCTTTGTAGAACATTGCAGGCCAGTGCAGGTTTATGGTCCGCATCAGGTGATATATGATTGAAGGAATGATGTATGCAAGCAAAGGATTCGCGGCAGCAGGTTGGATCACTTTCGTCCAGGACCGGCGTCGTGTAACATCCGTAATAATGTATAACATGACAAACAGTCCTATGCAAGATGCGATACTGAGAAGAGCCCACGGTGGTGTCGCATAGATTTTTGAAATACCAAAGTATGGGCGAAGTATAAATCCGGCGGCAGCAAAGACCACTGCCAACAGTACCGCATGTATTATCCTGCGTTTGAATTGCTGAGGATTGCCCCTGAGAAAAATCAAAGTCAGCAGAATTCCTGCAAGAACGATACTTGTGTGAGTTGCGTGGCCTCCGATCCCTTTGAGTATTTGGAATACTGATAGTTCTGGTGCCATAACCGGTAACGCAAAAGCGAGTATACATAGAACGATCGCTATAGCCACAACAGCTATCGAAGCTCGTGTAATCAGGTAAATGAAAGTTGAGAAAAGGTACGCCCAGCCAATGAGGCCAAGGATTCCCCACCATTGCGGGGTGAGGTATTCATCTCCGTGTTCACCCCTGCGGTAGATTATGGCAAGAACGATCAGACCGAGCATACCAGCACCGCGAAAAAAGTAACTCTTTTCTTTATCCGGAAAGGTGTACTTATTCCAAACCAGGATAACACACACATAAAAGAGCAAAGCCCAAAGATGAATAGACATGCCCATAGCGTCTTCATTGTATCCGCCTTCCATGTTTACCATGAACACACCCAGTATCAGCAACCCAATTGTTCGGGAAAGGATATGACTGGCGAGTTGTGCAAAGGAATCGCCTTTTTCCAACCTTCGGGTGATAGCAAACGGAATCGACATGCCCACGATAAAGAGAAATCCAGGGAACACCACATCAACGAAGGTCATCGCGTCAGCATCAGCGTCGGCGTGCTTCATCCACGCGGGAAGACCCGACACGCCGGCGAGCTCGTTGACAAAGATCATTACGAAGATTGTTATTCCTCGCATGGCATCTATCGAGAAGACGCGTTGGGATTTCATTTCTATCCGTGGTAACGAAAAATGCATAGGGTAATCGTTGCACAAAAGGTATGCATTTTCGAGCCGCTTCCCTAGAGAAAAACCCCTATGTTGTGGTGTGTGATGTGCGACGGAATTACCTCAAGGGGGTGCATTCCATGAGTGACTGTTCATCAGCCACTTCTTTTATTTGGGCGGCATACTTGGCCTCACTTCAATCTTGCTCGGCAGTGTACGCGGATTCATTTTTAGTAAGTCGGCGACCATCTGGCCGATATCTTCCGGCTGAATTTTCCAGGCATCCTTATCATTGGGGGAGCCACCATTGAATTCTGTAGCCACAGAGCCCGGCATAATAGTAGATACTTTGATGCCGCATGACCGAAGGTCGAGCATAATAGCCTGAGAAAATCCGACGAGCCCGAATTTGCTGGCATTGTATGCCGCCCCGCCTGCGAAAAAATTTGTTCCGGCGAGACTTGCAATTGTGATGATGTAGCCCTTTGAGTCTTTCAGCGCCGGAATGCTTGACTTCACACTGTAAAAGACGCCGGTGAGATTTGTGTCGACGGTTTCGAGCCACTGAGCGGAAGTCAGGTTCTCAATCGAATCGAAGTGACCCAGGCCTGCGTTGGCAATAAGCGCATCGAGGCGCCCCCATTCCTGCAGAACCTTGTTTACTGCTTTTTGTTGTGATGATTCGTCGCGTACGTCGGCTGCAATTGCAAGAACGTTTTCCTTTTTGCCCGACAAATGTTTTGCGGCTTCATCGGCCGAGGACTGTGTGCGACTTGTAATGGCTACTTTAGCTCCTTCCGCAAGAAGTACTTCAGCTATGCCATAACCAATACCTTTGCTACCGCCGGTAATCAATATAACTTTGTCTTTTATAGTTGCCATTGTATTAGGGTTATTTGGAAATTAATCACTCCTAAAGAATATATAACCGATCGATAAAGCAAATTACCGGAGGAGTTTTCTGTTTTTGTTCTTGCCGCTTCCCTCATTCTTTATGTAGTTTGCGGGATGAATCTCCTCCGGCATACCTTCCTGATTTTTGCTTTTATTCTGGTTACTCACTTCTGTTCCCGGTGCTTCGCTCAAACGGAGACGATCAGGCTGACCGACAGTCTCGAGGTTGTTCAGATTTCTCCCGGAGTATGGCAGCACAAAACCTTGCAATACTATCCGGCCTTTGGCACGTTTACCAGTAACGGTTTGATTTACCGATCAGGGAATGAGGCCGTCATTATGGATACTCCCGCATCTGAGACACAGTCAAGGGCACTTCTTGATTGGTGGAATAAAACGTTTCCGGAAACAAAAGTGAAGGCTGTCATCGTAAACCATTTTCATGAAGATGCGCTTGGCGGATTGGCGGTATTTCATGATGCTGGAATCGATTCTTATGGTCATCGCCGGACGGAGCGTCTGCTACGTAAGGAAAATCCGAAAGCAGCACCACCCCGGAATTCTTTCAAACTGATTTCCAAAATCGGTGTTGGCAATAAAGAAGTTATAAACTTTTATCCCGGGCCGGCACATACTTCCGATAATATTGTGACGTGGATACCAGAACATCGTGTTCTGTTCGGAGGTTGTATGGTAAAATCTGTTGGGGCAGGCAAAGGCAATATCGCTGATGCTGATCTAAAAAAATGGACGTCGACAATCCGGCGGGTAATAGCGAAGTTTCCCGATCTCCGGGTAGTGGTTCCCGGCCATGGACCTATTGGCGATGTTACTCTTCTTGAATATACAGCTGAACTTTTTAGCAATTAAGTTTTGACAAATCAGCATTTTCTTACATCGGCAGGCCGGTTAGTTACCGCAGTGTTTTTCCATATCCACACGGTCACGTTATCTTTGCTGCCAGACTCATGAAGACTAACCGACTATTCAGGAACACTTTTATTGCAATCGTTCTTCTTTTCAATATTGGTTGCGATCAGATTTCTAAAACTATCGTCCGAAGCCGGATTGATTTTCATGAACAAATCAATTTGTTCGACAACCACATCATGTTGACGCGGGTCGAAAATTCCGGAGCCTTTCTCAGTATTGGCGACTCACTTTCGGCCAGCGTAAAATTCATTCTGCTGGTGCTTATTCCGTTTATGGCTTTGATGGTTGGAACTTACTTCCTTTTCGTCAGAAGCGCTCTATCGCGTAGTACCCTCGTTGCGTTGAGTTTCGTCGTCGGTGGAGGAATCGGCAATATAATGGACCGGTATCTTTATGGCTCGGTCACTGACTTCCTGCATATCAATTTAGGCATCCTTCGGACCGGCATTTTTAACATGGCGGATGTCTCAATAATGACCGGGGTTTTTATCATTGCCACAGCGTATCTTATTGGCCGAAATAATCCGTTGATGGGGCTGGAGTCTGAAAGCCTCGCATAACGCACATCCTTACCTTTGTCAGTCGATTCAGCCGCTTTCCCCGTCGTTAGTGGAATGCTGTATACTATTTCATCTACCGCTTACGTTGTGTAAAACTGTTATGGTGGTTGGCCGGTGGGACGATGCTCTTACTACCTTTTTCACCGGGGGTGGAACAGTATTTACTGAAGTTAAAGGTGTTTCCCCTCCGTTGCCCTCAACTCAGGCGATAGAAGCGCCTAAACTCAGGATTGTTGAATTTTGGGATACAAAGCTGTTGAATTTTGGATATAAAAGACTACATATCGTCCGAAGTGCTTGAATCGTATATTGTCGGTACCATATCCGATGAGGAACGGCGAAACATTGAGCATAGTCTCGGACGCTATCCGGAATTGAGGAAGGAACTCAGACGTATTGAAGGTATCCGTCGGGCTCGTATCCGGGACCCATTCGAATCGCCTCCTTTGAATTCCCGGGCTACGTTAACAGGCAAGTCTTTTCCGATAGAGCCAGTATCACGCGTCCGGAATCTCAACCCTGAAAACTCAGTATTGTTTTGGCGGATTGTCGCAGCTGCAGCCGTATCCCTTGCGCTACTCGCATGTTATTTTGTCGTCGACTTCCGCACGCGTCTCGATGCATCGCAGGGTGCGCTGCAAGACGAACTGAGCAGAAATCAGGAACTCGCGAGTGAACTTTTGATCTCCCGCCAAAGGTATGACCGCGTTTCAGGAACTCTCGCGCTTCTGGACGATCCCACATACACCCGGGTGTTTCTTAGTGGAACAGTTACCGGAGTCAATTCCCGGCTTACGGTTTTTTGGGACCCGCGAAGCTCGCATGTATTTCTGAGTGTTCAGAATCTACCCCCACTTCCAGCCGGGAAACAATATCAGCTTTGGGCATTGCAGAACGAGCAGGCTATAAACGCCGGCATCTTTACCGTTAGTAGCGATATAATGAGGATGGAGAATATATCAGAGGCTTTGGCTTTTGTCGTTACTATTGGACCCGAAGGAGGAAGTCCTATCCCGGACTTTTCCGGTCAGGTCCTGGTTGGAAAAACAGGGATGTAAAACTGCCGTTAATCGTTCGTCTTCTGAATCATCTCAAGCATTTCGGGATTGCTGAAGATGTAGATAGCTGCCAAAATCATTCCTATCACCATGAACACGAGATAGGATGCCAAAGACACGAGGACACCCTTTATGAATCTCGAAAGTCTTGAGCCAGGCAAGTAAAAACCCAGACAGGCGAAACCGTAAAATGCAGCGTTGATCAGGACATGCCAGGTCGAGGGGTTCCAGCCGGTGAACTTAAATATAAACAAACCGAGAACACTGAGCCACATCAGGTGACCGGATGCATAGAATACTAATACCGAGTTTTCCAGGTAATTATAGCCGCTCTTTCGAAAGAATAGCCACGCGAATAATGCGCTAATGGGGATCTGGACAAAAGAGAAGATGCGCATGTTGTTCTGAAAAATGTCCAGAAGTTTTTTTGAAACGATGCGCTGGCGTTCGGTCTCTTCCACCTGAATTGGCGAACTGGACTTTGACAATGCATACAGGTCGATCTCCAGGATTTGCATCAATAACAAAAAGATTGTAAGAACCAGGAAAAAATAGCCGACAGGCCCGACATACCTGACACGGTTCCCCTTTAAGAACTCGCGGGCTACTTCTCCCGGAACCAGGGTCATGTCACGCAGGGTACGAAGAAACATTCCGTCGAAGCCGTAAATACGGCTTTGGAAATCGCGAAAGAGCGTGATGAAATTTATTTTTTTAGCGGGATTTTGCTGGCCACACTGGCTACAGAACGGTGTTTGAACGGCGCTCCCGCAGTTGATACATGAATTAGAAAGTTCGTCCATCAGGCATAGGTACTATGCAAGGTAAAGAAAAATCTTCACCTGTCGCCAGCCGCTTCTGGCCCTAATTTAATTCCTGGTTTGCGTAGTGTCTTCGCCGACAAGGTCAAGAGAAGTAGAATCCTTCCTCTGTTGTTCTTCTTCGCTGATCGTTTGATTTGGCGAAACGTTCTGTTCTTCACCATCGGTTATATCACGTTCAACCCGGTCATTGCCACCACCGCAGGCAAAAAGTCCGAGGCAGATGAGGAGCGTCAAAAGTTTTGTCATAAGTTTTCTGGTTAATACAGAGTGGGCAGATTAAACATCGATGCCGGCGTAGAGGGCAATATCCGATGGTTGGTGGCGTTCCAGACAAGTGGTATCACTTTTATGCCTGAATTGGTATGTCCCTCTTCCGCCCGCTTATTATTCTAATGATCTTTTTTCTTCTGGCTTGCTGCCAGACTGGACGAATACCGTGTCCGAAACCGAAGAAAGCCAAGTCTTCGGCAAAGGTACCCAAGCGATACCGGTCCTATGTCCGTGAAGTTTCACAAACGCGGGAGGCCTCTGTACCTGAACAAGAGCCGGTCGCCCGGAAAGCACGTGATCCCAAATTTGTTAACAATGTATCAATTGAGGAGTGGGATTGCCCCGAACCTGGAAAGAAAAAGTATCTTCCAAAGAGAGTACGTAATAACATCAAACGAAATTATCATAAAGTAATGGCCGGGTATCACGAACAGCCAGCTGATTCTCTTTCTAACTAATAGCAGCCAGCTTTATATCGGGAAAAGAATTACCCGAACGCGGAACTGGTCACCGCTCACCGCCAAATTTTCGCACGTATTAAGGCTACGTTTCTCTGGCATCTAATTGCAAATATCATATCAAACAGATTGATATGCAGCAGGAGAAAAATTCACATAGTAACGAACGGACCCATAATGTAGAATGGATAATTGAAGCAATTACCTGGACACTTGTTATGTCTGTCTTTATGTTCTCTTGAGGAGCCGCAGACAGAATACGACATTCCGGCTTTTCATAATCTGCTCCAACTTAGTATTTTGCACGTCTAGTCACGAAAATGGATTTGCTTAAAATTTTTAAGACGGACGACACTGGTGTCCGAAGAAGCCACCTGAAGGATCTTTTGTCAGTTGCGATGGCTGACGGCCATCTGGATGAACATGAATGGGAATTGCTCAAATCGTTAGCAGAACTAATGGAAATGCCGGAGAGTGAAATAGCCAGCATACGCGAAAATCCAGATTCAGTCCATTTCGAACCTCCCAGAAAATACGAGGATAAGGTCCAGCAAATCCAGGACCTGGTTGCCTTAATGTCAATTGATGGGGACATTAATCCGAGCGAAATCGACCTTTGTAAAAAAATCTCGGTCCGGTTGGATATTCTCCCTCAAATGGTAGATCAAATACTCGAAGACCTGACCAGCCCCCCCGGTGACGCGACTCTATCCACGCGTAAATAGCCGATGCCTAACCCTTACTGCCATATTATCTAAAAGACTTGCTGAAGTATCAGAAAGTATGAAAGAAATTAGCGAAGGAATATTGAGGTGGTGGGAATACGGTACAGGGTCGGAGTTAATCAGGTCGGGTTCCGGTTTTGAAAGTTCTGACGGGATCTGACTGAAACCTGACCGGAAGATCACCGGATCAGATCCGGGCAATGTGCCTTTGGTACTTCGGCAATAGGGTGGGGATACACCGGGGCTCCCAAAAACTCCTCTCGTTCTTTTGCTCGCCACTTGATCACCCTGAAGGGCCCACCGCACGGAAGGGCAAAGGAAAAAACTTAAAGATGCGTTCCCGAGTCTGTAACCGCACCTGAGAACCCCGGTACGGGCCGACGAGCAGTTCGTTATCCTTGGTCAACATTTTCCTCAATTCGGCTTCCATCTGAAATCTGTGGAAGGATCATGAAATTTGGAATTATCATGATCACGAGGGATTGCCTGAACACAATTTCGTACCCTTCGTTTCCTGAGAATAGGCCAATAATGATTTTTGAGCGAGGGTCCGGGCTCAATGTTTTCAGTGTCAATGTGATGCTCAAGTGTGGCGTCTGATTAAACACAAAAAAAAATACTATGGGACTAATGGACTTTTTTAAGAAAGGGCAGGAGAAACCGGTTCAACAAAAGCCGGCACAGGCCCAAAATCGCCCGACCACTCCGGGACAGGCTGCGAGTGGCTCAACTGTTAATCAGCCTGAACCTAATGTTCGGCGTGATTATACGATAAAATCCGGCGACAGCCTTTCAAAAATTGCGCGCGAATTTTACGGCGATGCGAATGATTGGCAGAAGATCTACCAGGCCAATAAAGACACGATCAAGGATCCTAATTTGATCCATCCTGGTCAAAAGATAATTATACCCTAGATGTGAATTAAAATAATATTGTATGAGACCAATTATTTTAAGTGTATTCAGTTTTTTGTTGATTGTTGGATGTGGCGGTGGTGACGACAACTTGTCGAATGAGGAAAAGATCTCCGGTAAAGATGCGAAGACCTGGAAAGCCACTCGTGAAACCACAGCACAAGGTGATAAGGATAAATTGACCCGGGAAGAAAAGAAGGAGTCAATCACCTTCAACAGAAACGGCAACGTTAAGATGAGTAACGAAAATGAAGTTATGGGCGGCACATGGAGTTTTGTCGATAACAAACTCAGTTTACAGTTTACAGGAACCAATGTTACCGAGAACTTTACTGTGATTGAGTTGAACAAAGACAAAATGAAATTACTGGCTGATGACGGATCACAGATGACACTGGAGCCTGAGTAACAGAAGCGCAAAGCTAATCAACAGCGCTGCGCTTGTGGCGCTGTTGTATTTTAGCGCTATTAATTTTGTCGTGCAAGGTCGGCGCCTCTAAATCATTTCGACTGCGTTAAGTTTTCTTCAAAGCGAAACCTTCATAGATTTTATTCTGAAGTCCCGGCTCTTTGAGGTAACAAATCTGTCGGCACCGGTCTGGAGTAAGTCGCTAATCGAGAATGAGAAAGCGAAGCTGAATCTGCTTGCTTAAGGCTTCGCCTGAGAACAGAAATCGTAACATTCGAGCCGCTGCTTAGGGAATATGAATTCGAATACAGCAGGGTGGTTGGACATGCGTTCATCTGGTTCGAACAATACATGAAGGTATTTCGGATTTGACTCCCGCACAGGTTCCTCAATGGGGACAGAGCTGCTGACGATGCAGGACGTGGAGGTAAACCTGAAGCAACGTTTTTTCGATAAAGTTGCAGAAGGCTTGGAGGAAGATCTGGTGGCACGCTTCCTTTCGATGCAGGATACCTTTTTACAATGGCCAAGTTGAATGTTTGGTCGAAAAGCAGGTACGCATCCAGATATATTTACCAACGTTATAGCTACCCGTCAGTGGGATGATTTTTCACTCTATGGGGAAGAATTCAAAAAAGTTAGGTAAGACTTTCTATAAAGGTATCTACAGGAACGATTCCGCGCGGGGGCATTTAAATTTTAGTTGAATACCTCGTCTGTGAAATCGGCCCACAACAGTCAACCGCTTTCATGGATTTTAATTAATATGGTGATATAAAAAAACAATATCTATGGCAACCGATTTAAAAACTATGGCTGCTGAAGCAGCTGAATTTAATAAGACACATAGGGAAGGCCCTGTTGCTCGTACGATTGAAGAGCAAACCGCAAAGCTGCCATCCGACACCTTTTTATGGGCTTCGTTGGGATCAATGGCAACCTCGCTTACCCTTAAGCTGATGAGAAAGGACGATCTCGCATTGTTCGTAGGTCAATGGGCGGCTCCGTTTTTGTTGCTCGGAATCTATAACAAGATTGTAAAAGTCGAAGGACATGACAGTGAGTCCTAATGAAATTCCGGAGGTGACTCCGGAATTTTTTTTTATTTCTGATCTTCAATGATCTCCGCAGAGGTCACAGAAATTTCTAAAGATCGCGTATCCCGAAAGATATCAAATAATCGTTTTTCGAAATCCATTGAATCCCCCGGAGTTATCGGTCCGGCTATCTGCAATTGACTCTCCATCGCGCGGCCTTTAGCATTCTCATAGGCAATCCTTAAAACAATATTTTTGTAAACAGCCAACTCGGCGTTACTTGAAAGCCTTCCTTTAATAACAGTCTGGTTAATTGAATTTTTTCGCCATTCGAATTTTGGATGGATGAACCTGGCTGGACTTTTCTTTTCAAGTTCATACAACGGATTATTCTTTAACCTCCATCGGCCGCTGCCCCGCTCCGTTGCTTGCGCTTTCGAAACCTGATTGTTATTCCCGACTCGCGCGGACTCACCTGCCGTTATGAGTACTGAACCATGTCCGGTACTATCCGATGAGCTAAACCGTACACGACCTTCTTCCACATCGAGGTACACACTGTCTTTGTCCGCGCGCACATTGAATGACGTTCCGACTACCCGCACCAGTGCCGTTTCCGTCTGAACAATAAAGGGTCTGGATCGATCAGATGAAACGTTGAAATAGCCTTCACCTTTCAGCACCACCCGCCTTTCCGTATCTCCGAAAGCGTCATCATAATAAGATAACGAACTCCCGGCGTTCAACCAGATTCGGGAACTGTCTGGTAAGAAAAATGTCCTGACTCCATCGTCAGCGACGATGGTGTATGCGTCGCGCGTTTCTCCGATGGGAGATGGGGTTTCCCGCAAAAACCAAACACCCGCTAAAGCCACGATTAATAACGTGGCCGCGATCCGAAGCCACATCGGAACTTGTACACCTGGAGCGACATTGTTTTTTTCATCATCCAAACGTATCGCCTGTTTCAATTTCGTCCACTCGGCATCGCTGTCGACCTCGGTGTCTGTCGCGCGAGCGCCTGAATTCTCCCAAATCGTTTGTAATTCCCTGAGGTCGGCGTCATCAGGCAGGTTTTGCTGCCAATGATCGAAATGCTCTCGCCCGGCTTCCGTCGTCTCTTCGGCGAAATGCGCAGCTATTCTGTTATAGTCCTCACGATTCAAAGCCATTTTTTTATCCCTTCGTAATAATGCAATAGCCCATGATATGCCTGTTACCCCTAATCATAACGCTAAATATTAAAGACAAACCATAAACTGGTCAGAATCAGAACAACTGTTATTAGCGGTGGCAGATATTCCTTCAAGTCGTCGCGGAGTTTTTCAAGGGCGATCCCCATCTGGTTCTCCACGGTTTTCACAGAGATTTCCAGCGCATCGGCGATTTCCTTGTACTTGAGTCCTTCCTGACGGCTGAGCAGATATATCGTCCGGCATTTCGGAGGCAGCCGATCAATTGCATCGCGGACCCTCAGCTCCATTTCTTTGAACTGCAAATCATCAGTTCCGGGTGATGCATGAAGATGCAGAAGATGTTCTCCCTGTGCCGATACCAGTTTTCGGGCACTCCTTAAATAGTTGAGGGCGGTATGGGAAGTGGCTTTAAAAAGGTAGTGACCAATCTGGCTGCCAAATTCAAGGCGATCACGGTTTTGCCATAATTTTACGAAGACCTCCTGTACGATATCCTTCGCCGCATCTCTGTCCCGAACCAAATTAAAGGAGAGGTCGTGCAAGGCCTTATGATGAAGCCGAAACAGGCTTTCAAACTCCTCATGGTTCAGGTTTCTCATGCTCTGGGGCGGGCAATATGAAAAAAAAAGGCTGGTTTCGAAATAACGTGTCAGTTTTCAACTCAGATGGCACAATATGTAGACTGGGATTCCACCGGGAAAACAATGTATATCCGGTTCTGAGTGGGGCATTAAAATTTAGTATTACTAGTGCTTTATAAAAGTAATACTATCATACGTATGAATCCCAAGACGGTTTTATCAGAACTCAAACATGACTTTCCGGCCAGTATAGTAGTGTTTTTTGTCGCTATGCCCCTGTGCCTGGGCATAGCACTGGCATCGGGGGCCCCACTATTCTCCGGGATTATCGCCGGAATCGTAGGTGGTATGGTAGTGGGATCAGCAAGTAAATCTGCAATCGGGGTGAGCGGACCCGCGGCCGGTTTGGCGGTCATTGTGATGGCAGCCATCGCCAGTCTCGGGTCGTTCCAGGCTTTTCTGGCAGCTGTTGTTCTGGCCGGCGTGCTGCAGATAGTAATGGGATACCTGAGATTGGGAACTATCGCTTATTACTTCCCGACTTCAGTGATTAAGGGAATGCTGAGTGGAATAGGCGTAATAATCATTCTGAAACAGATACCCCATGCATTGGGGTACGACAAAGATTTCGAGGGAAATTTTTCATTTGATTATGGGAATGGAGTCATTTCAAACCTTCAGGCTATCGTTGCCGGAATTACGCCCGCCGCGGTAATTATTACTATCATTTCCATGGCAATTCTGCTCGCGTGGGAGACAAGCTTTTTCAAAAAGTATCGGATTTTTCAAATGCTCCAGGGCCCTCTCGTGGTTGTGGCAGTAGGCATACTCCTAACCAACCTCTTCTCGCGGGGCATATTGCCCTTCGAACTGGATTCTGAACACCTGGTAAATATTCCTGTGGCAGATACTATGCGTGACTTTCTCGCACAATTCACGATACCGGACTTCAGTTTTCTGGCCAACCCTTCGGTATACTGGACCGCAGTTGTTCTTGCTGTTATTGCCAGTCTCGAAACATTGCTTTGTGTGGAAGCCACTGACAAGCTGGACCCATACAAGCGCGTTACGCCAACTAATCGTGAACTTAAAGCTCAGGGTCTTGGTAACATAGTTTCAGGTTTGATCGGTGGCCTGCCGATAACTCAGGTGATCGTCAGGAGTTCGGCGAATATAACCTTCGGGGCGCGAACCAAGCTTTCTGCCATTTTTCATGGATTTTTTCTTCTCATCTCCGCAGTTGCGATACCTACTGTTCTTAATATGATTCCGCTGGCAACATTGGCATGCATCCTTTTCGTTGTGGGGTACAAGCTTGCAAAGCCCAGCTTATTCAAAGGCATGTATAAGTTAGGCTGGGATCAGTTTATACCGTTCATGGTGACGGTTCTCGCTATTGTTTTTACCGACTTGCTGAAGGGGATTGGAATTGGTCTGGTCGTGGCGATCTTCTATATACTGAGAGGGCATTACCACAATGCTTATGCGCTGGTCAAAACAACCAAGGGCGCGGTTGATCATTATAAGCTAACACTCGCCGAGGAGGTTTCTTTTCTTAATAAGGGAAGTATCCTGCAGCTGCTGAATCGCATCCCTGATAACACAGCCGTTACCATCGATTGCTCAGCGACAAAGGTGATCGACTACGATGTTATTGAAATCATTCGCGATTTCAAAATCAACGTGAAAAACCGAAACATTACCGTTGTGGTGAAGTCTGTCCCTGGTATCGATGAGACGTCTGCGCCTGGTGAAGCCGGGGAAGAAAAGAAAAAAATTGTAAAACAAGAATAAATAATTATGAGAACACTCACGAAAGAGATGCAACAAGGTCTCACACCCTTGAAGGCGATCGAACTCCTGAAGGAGGGAAACAAACGGTTTATGAGTAACCTGAAAGTGAACCGGAACCTGTTACAGCAAATGAACGAAACGTGTGACGGACAATTTCCCTTCGCGTTTATTCTTAGTTGTATTGATTCACGGACGAGCGCCGAATTGATCTTTGACCAGGGGCTTGGCGATATCTTCAGTTGCAGGATCGCGGGAAATATTTTAAACACAGATATTCTCGGAAGTATGGAGTTCGCGTGTAAGATTGCGGGATCAAAAGTGATTCTGGTTCTCGGGCACACCCGATGCGGCGCCGTGAAGGGAGCCTGTGATGATGCAAAGCTTGAGAATCTGACCTTCCTGCTGGAAAAGCTGAAACCGGCAGTCGAATCGGAAACGTTTACTCGCACCAACAGGAATTCGTCAAATTCAGAATTTGTTGAACGCGTTGCGGAACTCAATGTGGGCCTCACGATGCGAGAGATCGCACGACGGAGTAATGTACTTAGGGAAATGGCTGAAACTGGTGAAATTGCGATTATTGGGGGAATGTACGATGTTGAAACAGGAAGGGTTGAGTTCCAGGACGATTCAATGATCAGCAATACTAACACCGCGTATCAATCCCAGAATACCAGTCGTAAAGCATATCTTCAGACATGAGTTTATCAGCACAGTACGAATCACCTTTCAATCAGGTGTCGTTTACCATCCAAATGGATGAGCGACTGTTCCTGAAGGATCCAAATTCTTCGGAGTTGGGACAGCGTATCATCCGTCGCAGCATAGAGATGATTAACGACATCGGTTTTGAGGCTTTTACGTTTAGAAAACTGGCACTACTGATCAATACCACTGAGCCATCCGTTTATCGGTATTTTGAAAACAAGCACAAGTTGTTGCTCTATCTTTTGAATTGGTACTGGAACTGGATGGATTATGTGCTTCAGATGTCAACCGCAAATATAAACGATGCCGGCGAACGACTCATTGCGGCCCTGAGGGTGATATCTCAGCCAATAAGAAAGGATGCAAACTTCCTGCACGTCGATGAGGCAGCACTTTACCAGATTGTGGTTGTGGAGTCTTCAAAAGTGTATCTTATCAAAGAAGTAGATAAAGTGAATAAGGAGGGGTTGTTCCACGGGTATAAACGGCTTTGTGAACGGGTCGCACGGATAATAAGGGAAGTAAATCCGGATTATAAATACCCCAAGGCGCTGGTTTCAACCGTGGTTGAGAGTTCTCATGATCAAAAATTTTTTGCGGAACACCTTCCCTCACTTACAGATATTTCAAAAGAACGCCTTGACGACGCCACCGCGTTTCTAACTGAACTGGTGATGCGTGCAATAGGGTATGCGGGCAAAAATTAGAAATCAAAATCGCGATACTTCTTCAAGGTAAAAAATCGCTTAAGCTTGTGCATGGTTACCGAATGCTTTTCGGTTCCGCGGACGCCGATAAGGAATGCCAGGGGTTTGGTTGGTTTGTAATTGTCAAGCACAATTTTTAACATACCGATTACCGGAACAACCACAAACATGCCGGGTATACCCCAAATCATGCCACCCACAATGATGCTGACAATCGTAACGAACGGATTGATCTGAACGCTTCCGCCCGTGATGTTCGGAGTGAGAATGTTGTTTTCGGTGAACTGGATAATAATAAATAGAATGATGACGCCGACAATTTCACTACTTGAGTCACCCGCGAAGGCTGCCATTGCCAGCGGAAAGAGTGCCCCGATCAGGGTGCCAAAATAAGGTATGAAGTTGCAAAGGGCGGATAGGATACCCATAAGAATCGCAAACTTCACTCCGACAATAAGCAGTCCTACAGAATTGAGTACACATAAGATCAACACAACAAAGAAAACGCCTCGCATATAGTGTATGGTGACCTGTGAGACCTGAGTGACTACCCGCACAGCCTTGTCATGAACCCTGTCGGGGAATAACATCATGAGAAACTTGTAAAATTTATCGCGGTAGTACAACATCAGGAAAATGTAAACAGGCATTAAACCGATAGCCATGATAGTTCCCGTTGTAGAGGGAATGATCGTGTTGACAAAAAACTGGTTGTCACCCAGATTATTGATGTGCCTGTTCACCCACGTCTTGAATTCACCCGTTGAGACGCCTATTCTCTTAGAGATGCTTCCGGCCATCGATTCCACGTTGTCCTGCGCATGAGCCTTCAGATCCGGCATTTCCCTGAGTAGCACATCCACTTGCGAATACATAAGGTACCCGATCATGGCTATAATTGCGGCAATGCCAAAGATCACAATGAAGTTTGTAAGAATCCGCGTAAGACCCCTTCTCTCCAGATAGTTAGCTACAGGCAGAAGCAGAAATGTAAACAGCATTGCCAATGCTATCGGGTAAAGTAATGTTTTCGCCTGGATCAGTGCGTAAATCAGCAGAATAAAAAACAATAGTGTGACTGCACCCTTTTGAATGTACCGATACATCGAAATGATTTATTTATATGACCAGCAGGTAAATAATCATACCGCCCGGTTTGATCGTTTTTTTTGTCCTAGTCAATCGGTGTTGTAAAAATCATTCAACAAATAAGATGTGGTCGTCATTGTGGGTCTATGGGATTGATATAAAGTGGCTTGGTTACCACAAATGTCATTCACACGGATTCACCGGTGGATTTTCAAGTACCAGGGAGGAATATCTTCAATGTAATGACGTTCGTCAGCTTTTTTTTTCGCATCCAAATCGTATACTTGCAGCCGTATTTGGTTCGTATCCCGATCGCAATCCGGGAAAAGATTAAATGGGAATTCCGGTGAAAGTCCGGAGCAGTTCCCGCTACTGTAAGCACTGTTAAGCGTTGCTGATTTCACGATTGTCACTGTCCTCCGTCAGGATGGGAAGACCAGCAACAGGGTGTAAGCCAGGAGACCTGCCAGTACAAACATTTTAAAATGCTTCGGGTAAAAAGCAAAGAATGTCATCACTTGCGCAGGCAACCTCTGATTTCATTTCTGCCTTTTTACTCCTCTTTCAAATGAACCATTATATGAAAAAGGAGAAAAACTTTTGGGTCTTAACTTTTTTTGTCGCCATCTCGCTGCTGCCGGAAGTAGCCTTCGCACAGCAGGACTCCGTTCGGCAACTCGACGAGCTTGTCATTACGGCAACCAGGTCCGAACAACCGATCATCCAGGTGCCGCGAAGTGTCACGGTCATCGACCGCCGGGAATTTGAAAGGATGCCCTATAACTCCGTCGGCGAGCTTCTCGCCAATCATCCGGGAATGTTTGTCATGGGGGCAACACAAACCCCGGGAACAAACCAGAGTTTGTTCATGCGCGGAGCAAACAGTAACCAGGTCGTCGTGTTAGTTGACGGAACGCGGATCACCGATCCGTCGTCGCCATCTTCTGCAATAGATCTGACCGAACTCAGCCTGATCGATGTCGAAAGAATTGAGGTTATCCGTGGCGCACATAGTACAATGTTCGGCGGTGCCGCGATCGGAGGAGCTATCAATATCATTACCCGACGGGCCGATCAAAAGGGCATTCATGGGCAGGCAGACTTGCAGGCCGGAACCTTCGGAAAAAAATCGTTCACCGGAAGTGCGAACCTGGCACTTCGTTATGCGACGGAAAACGGGCTGTATGTGAATGCTGCGGTGATCGAACAACGCGTGAGGGGACTCAACGCGACGCTGGACACGATCCGGACATCAGGCGTATTCAGAACTTCCGACAACGATGATTTTTTGAAACGCGATGCGTCGGTAAAAGTCGGTTTCGACAAGAACAAATGGAACTCGTTTGTTTCGTATAAACGAATTGACCAGAAGGCCGATATCGACGACGGCGCTTTCAATGATGATGATAATGCTTTTGTAGCATTCGAACGGGATGTAATCGGCTACCAGGCAATGTACAAGGCCAATGAAGATATGCGGCTCACTTTTCTTGGATCATGGAGCAAATCATATCGTGAAAATGAAAACGATTCTTCAATAGTTGATTACGACGGCACTTATGACCATAACTTTTCCAGCAGTAAGTATTATGGTGATCTGTTTACAAATGAGTTGTTATTTAATTACTCACTCGACGATGTCAAGGCAACCGCTGGTGTCGGTCGTTTTAGTGAAGGGATGAATTTTGATACGTGGTACTTCTCAAATGCTTTCGGATTTCCATATCAGTCGAGGGTGAATTACGATACGCTCGACACACGCACGAACACCACGTATGGCTTTCTGCAATTGATGTACGAAAGGAAAAATTTTGGTGTTTCGGCGGGTACACGGTTCAGCCGGCATTCTCGTTTTGGCAACAACTGGACATTTGAAATCAGTCCTTCCTATCGCATAGAAGATATGTTGCTCTACGCGTCAATGTCATCAGGGTTCAACGCACCATCGCTTTATCAATTATACGATCCTTCCCAGGAGCCAGGATCATTCACGACCCGTGGTAACGATGCCCTCAAACCAGAGGAATCACTATCATTTGAAGTCGGAGTCAAGAAAGAATTCATTACAGGGAGTTATATCACCGCGTCATTGTTTACATCCCATACGAGGAATCTGATCGAATATGTGTACCTGTGGAATAGCGAGACGCCTGTGACCGATCTTGGCTTTGCCGATTATCTCGGCGACACATACGTAAATATTGCTCGTCAGGAGATCCGTGGCGCGGAAGTTTCTGCCCACTACAGGCTAGGAAAATTCCACATACGCGGCAATCTCACATGGATCGGAGGTAAGGTGAGTTTTGCTACGGAGGATATCGATCGCACCCATACAGGCAACCACCATATTCAGCCGTATAATTATGGATCTTTTGTAAACACAGATGTGGAAACAGAGAAGATGATTCGGAAGCCACAGCTCACGGGGTTTGCCGAGGCGGGGTTCAAGCCGGTCAATCGCGTTATGATTACAGCGACCTGGCGACATGCGGGTCGCCGCCACGACGTGGTCTATGATCCCAGCCTTGGACCTTTCGGCGCTTTGGGCCGGGCAAACGTAAGCCAGTTCAACCTTTTTGATTTCGGTACGTCATGGCAACCTGGTGCTGCATGGCAATTCAGCTTGCGTATTGAAAATGTGTTTGATACCGCGTATCAGGAAATACAGGGCTTCCAGACCCGCGGCAGAAGCGCATACCTTAAAGCGATATTCCGTTGGTAAGGAAACATTCATTATACATACTGGTAATATTACCTTAACATAACGTCGGGTTAATTAAATTAACATAAACTTAATACTGTGTTCTCCAGGGGAACATATGGTAAAAGTACTTTTGTTGCGAGCAAATACATTTACCACTATGACCTTTCAATTTAATGTGTCGCTTCTGCTTATCGGGTTTATTTTCCTCGGTTCAGCATGCGGCTCAAAGGAAACGAATTCAGATAATTTACAGGGCACAATAAGCATAGACGGTTCCAGCACGGTCTATCCGATCACCGAGGCAGTTGCTGAAGAGTTCAGAGTTGAGCAGCCCGATGTTCGTGTTACTGTCGGAATTTCCGGTACGGGCGGTGGATTTAAGAAATTCGGCCGCGGCGAAATTGATTTGAACGACGCATCCCGGCCAATCAAGGACGAAGAAGCTAACACTGCGCGTGAAAATAATATATCCTTTCTTGAGATGCGTGTTGCGTTCGACGGACTCGCCGTCGTAGTAAACCCTCAAAATTCGTGGGTCAATGATATTACCATAGAGGAACTCCGGAAGATATGGGAGCCTGCGGCCCAGGGTAAAATTACACGATGGAGCCAGGTAAGAAGTGATTGGCCTGACGAAGAGTTTCACCTTTACGGTCCGGGTGTGGCCTCCGGCACGTATGATTATTTCACGGAAGCTATCGTGGGAAGCAGTGGCGAAAGCCGCGGTGATTTTACGGCCAGTGAAGACGACAACGTACTCGTACAGGGCATTTCAGGCGATAAAAACGCGTTGGGGTTCTTCGGCCTCGCGTACTTTGAGGAAAATCAGGATCAGTTGAAACTTGTCGGCGTGAATAACGGTGGGGGTATCGTAAAACCATCGATTGAAACCGTTAAGAACGGAACGTATGAACCACTTTCAAGACCGGTATTTGTGTACGTTAGCAACGTCGCGGCCCGGCGCCCCGAAGTGAAGGCGTTTGTTGAGTTTTATCTCTCAAATGCGTCGAGCCTCGTACCCGACGTAGGCTACATACCATTACCGGATAGCGAATACGAGGAACAGCAACGCAAGTTCGAAACGTTTGTCGCCGGGCAATAACATTCGCTCAACATAGTTGATCCCAATCCGAACGAAATCGTTGAAAAGGCTTAGTGAAAGAATCATTGAAAAGCTCCTGGCGATCAGTGGGCTTGTCACGGTATTGACCACCGTAGGGATAATATGGGTGTTGGTTTCGGAGTCCTGGGATTTCTTTCGCGAGGTATCGATCATCGATTTTCTTACCGACACAGAATGGACGCCCCTGTTCGCACAGAAAAGATATGGGATTCTTCCGCTGTTGTCGGGGACGTTGCTTACTACCTTCATTGCGATAGCCACAGCGCTTCCGCTGGGACTTACTATCGCTATTTACCTCAGCGAGTACGTACACAAGAGCGTTCGCCGCAGTTTGAAACCGGCGCTTGAAATTCTGGCCGCCGTGCCAACCGTCGTATACGGTTTTTTTGCACTTACTGTCGTAACCCCGTTTCTGCAGAGCTTTATACCTGATCTCTCAACTTTCAATGCGTTGTCGGCAGGGCTGGTCATGGGCATTATGATCGTGCCGCTGATTACGTCGCTGAGCGAAGATGCTTTGTACGCGGTTCCAAAATCACTTCGTGAAGCTTCCTACGGAATGGGAGCGACTCGGTTTCAGACGTCATTCAGGGTGGTTGTACCGGCAGCGTCGTCCGGGATCATTGTTTCCGTCATCCTTGCAATTTCGCGGGCGATAGGTGAGACCATGGTGGTTGCCATTGCTGCAGGCCAGCAGCCGAACCTGACATTCGATCCGCGTGAGGCTGTAGAAACCATAACGGCGTATATCGTACAAGTTAGTCTCGGTGATGTACAACATGGTTCGATGGAATACAAAACAATCTTCGCGGCCGGGATCACACTGTTCGTGTTCACATTTCTGCTGAATAATCTGAGTTACTGGATAAAACGCAAGTATCAGGAAAAGTATGAATAACATCAGAGTCAATCGTATTATTGACACGGCATTCAAGTACTTTGGCATCGTCTGCACGTTTCTCGGAGTAATGCTTCTTCTGGTATTCATTATGAATATTGTCGGCGATGGATTCTCTCGCATTGACTGGGATTTTATGACTTCGCTACCGTCACGACGAGCTGAAAAGGCCGGGATCTTGCCCGCGTGGACGGGTACGCTTTGGATTCTTGTCCTTACCGCGCTTATCGCTATTCCGCTGGGGGTGGCTGCAGGAATCTATCTGGAAGAGTACGGTTCACGAAACCGAATGGCTTCCTTCATCGAACTCAATATCACTAACCTTGCAGGCGTTCCATCAATCATCTATGGGTTGCTGGGATTGGAAATATTTGTCCGGGTATTAAACTTCGGCGGAAGTCTTCTCGCGGGGGCGTCTACGCTATCGTTGCTAATCCTTCCGGTTATTATTGTGGCAACGCGCGAAGCCCTCAAAGCTGTACCGGGATCACTTCGCGAGGCTTCTTTCGGGATGGGCGCAACCAAGTGGCAGACTATCTGGTATCAGGTTCTGCCTGCCGCATCCGGTGGCATTCTCACCGGAATAATCCTCGCGCTATCACGCGCAGTGGGTGAAACTGCTCCGCTTATTGTTATTGGTGCGCTAGCGTATGTACCATTCGTTGCAAAGTCCCCTATGGACGAATTCACTGTTCTTCCAATGCAGATCTTCAACTGGGTATCAAGGCCGCAGCACGCGTTTCTTGTTAACTCCGCTGCAGCGATCATTATACTGCTGGCGCTTACTTTTATGATGAATGGAATTGCCATCTATCTTCGGAACAAATGGCAGAAAAAAATAAACTGGTAGTATTTGCCTGATCAATGAAACGAAAACTGATAGAAGCGAAGAAGGTAGACGTGTTTTATGGTGACAACCACGTGTTAAAAGACATTTCCCTGGGGATTCGGGAGAACACGGTGACAGCGTTTATCGGCCCGTCGGGATGTGGAAAGTCGACTTTCTTAAGGACATTGAACCGGATGAATGATTACATCGATGGGTTTCGGAAGAAAGGGAAAATCCTGATTGATGACGAGGATATCTATGATAAGAAAGTTACGGTCGAAGAGCTGCGGAGGAAAGTTGGAATGGTTTTTCAGAAACCAAACCCGTTTCCAAAGTCGATCTTTGAAAACGCAGCCTATGGATTGAAAATCCACGGCATCAGAGATAAACACGCGATTGAAGAGCGGGTTCAGAAATCCTTAATTCAGTCCGCTTTGTGGGATGAAGTGAAGGACAAACTTCACAAGCCTGCCCTCTCTTTGTCGGGAGGGCAACAACAGCGTCTGTGCATTGCGCGAACGCTGGCCGTGAAGCCGACAATCATTCTCATGGACGAACCGGCATCAGCCCTGGATCCGATTTCCACTTCAAAGATCGAGGAACTAATTCACGAACTGAAAGAAAAGTACACAATTGTAATTGTCACGCACAATATGCAGCAGGCCTCACGCATCAGCGACAGAACTGCCTTCTTTTATCTCGGCGAACTTGTCGAATATGAAAAGACAACTGAGATTTTTACCAACCCGAAGAACAAGCAAACCGAAAACTATATCACCGGAAGGTTCGGCTAAGGAAATCATTTTCACATTAATTTAACAAAACAAAAATACAGCGGATGTCAACATTAGAACTCGAGCTTCATGCGCTCAAGGACAACCTGGTGGATATGCTATTATTGGTAAGAAACCAGATGATAAAGTGCAGGGAGGCAATTAAGGGTAAGGACGTTGAACTCGCTGAAGAGGTAATTGCCGGCGAAAAGAAAGTGAATGTTCAGGAGCTGGCGATTGACCGCGATTGTGAAAACATTCTTGCCCTGTATACTCCCGTTGCAACCGATCTTCGTTTTGTTCTGGCGACACTGAAAATAACGAACGATCTCGAACGGATTGGTGACAACGCGAAAAGCATTGCGCGTTTCATAAAGTCAAATATAAAGAAGGTTCCCGCATCCTTGCTGGAAGAATACAATCTCGAGGGGATGCTGGATATTTTGATCGAGATGCTGAAGAACATGGGGGAGGCGCTGCAGAAAAGTGACACAAAGCTTGCCCGGAAGACGGCCAAGAAGGACCAGCTTTTGAACGACCAAGACAAAAAAGCTTTTAAGGCCACCGTTAACCTGGTAAAAGAGCATCCGGATGACGCCCGGCTTTTATTGGAACTTTTCACATTGTCGCGCAACCTGGAGCGCGCCGGCGATCTAACCAAAAACATCGCCGAGGAAATTGTCTTTCATATTGAGGCAAAGGTCGTAAAGCATAAGAAAGACAAGTAGCCAGTCCGTAGGGCGGTGCCATAACGGGAAGGGGAACGCCCGCGAACTAATATACCATAGCATGAAGGGCATAAAATGAAGCCCGCGTCAGGATACCCGAACCACCGGCTCAGAATCGCAGGGGACAAATTGATCAGAATCCTTCAAAAGATGGTAAATCGCCCTAAAACAGAAGATTCCTAATCAGCCCTTTTCTTTGTTCCGGTTTCCTTTTCCGCAGGATCTGATTTTTCGTCGTTCTGTTCTTCAGGTGCTTTGCTAGTATCCATAACCTGCGGTGGCCGGGGTGTATCCTCGGGCCGAAACGGTTCCTTAATCTCTTTTTCTTTCCGGGTACCCTGGTCCGGCTTACCCGGCTTGTCTTTTTGCTCGCTCATCGTATCAAGTTTCTGACAAATCCGAAAAACACATGCCTGCAGATGCTGCGTCATGATTACGCTCGCTTCGGATCATTTGCATTTCCCGATTTCGCTACGATATTGCAGGAGGATTAATCAAGATTTCCATGCGGTACATAACTTTGTTTTTTCTGTTTGTGATTAGTTACCCGGCTTTCTCACAAAGCCGGAGCCTGACATTGTCGTCTCCCGACAATAAGATCAAACTAGCCATCGACCTGAAGGAAAAGCTCTACTATAGCGTTACCCACGGCAATGACGTTGTACTGGCTCCCTCGGCAATCGGCATGCAGCTCTCCGATGGAACAGCATTCGGCCAGAATCCCACCCTGCGAAAATCGAAGGAGAATAAGGTAAACCGGGTAATTGACGCCCATTTTTATAAGAGGAATAAAATCCGGGACGAGTTCAATGAACTGATCCTGACGTTCAAAGGAGATTACCAGGTGATATTCCGTGCGTACAACTCGGGTGTGGCCTACCGGTTTGTGAGCTCGAAAAAGAAAGACTTTATGGTGAGCGCTGAGGAAGCAACCTTTGCCTTTCCAGAGAATCACAAGACCTATGTTCCTTACGTCAACAAAGAAGCGGGCGCCAGCTTCGAGGAACAACTTTGGAATTCTTTTGAGAATACCTATACCCATGTTCAACTCAGTGAAGTAGATTCAAAACGGCTCGCTTTTTTGCCAGTACTTGTTGAAGTGAATAACGGCAAGAAGGTTTGCATAACCGAGGTGGACCTCGAAGATTATCCCGGTATGTATCTGATCAATGAAAAAGGTGAAAACGGCTTTACCGGATTTTTTGCAGCGTATCCCAGTGAGGAAGAAACGGGAGGACACAATCAGCTCCAGCAAATCGTAACCGAAAGAGAACCCTATATCGCGCGGGCGAAAGGTTCCCGACCGTTTCCGTGGCGGGTGCTGATTATTTCAGAGAATGACAGTGAGCTGGCTGACAGCGATCTGGTCTATCAGCTGGCTTCACCTTCGCGAATCGGTGATTTGTCGTGGATCAGGCCTGGCAAGGTAGCTTGGGATTGGTGGAACGACTGGAACATAACCGGAGTTGATTTTAAATCGGGGGTGAACACCGAAACGTACAAGCACTACATTGACTTTGCATCGGAGAACAAGATTGAGTATGTAATTCTGGATGAAGGTTGGGCCGTTAACCTGAAGGCCGATCTCATGCAGGTGGTTCCCGAGATTGATCTGCCGGAAATATTGGGTTACGCCCGTTCCAAAGATGTAGATATTATTTTATGGGCCGGATACAATGCGTTCAACCGCGATATCGAAGGTGTGTGTAAACACTATGCGGAGATGGGCGTCAAAGGTTTTAAGGTAGATTTCATGGATCGTGACGATCAGGAAATGGTAAACTTTTATTATCGCGCCTCGGAAATTGCAGCAAAATATAAAATGTTACTTGACTTTCACGGGGCGTTCAAACCTACGGGACTAAACAGAACTTATCCTAACGTTATAAATTTCGAAGGGGTGCACGGATTGGAACAAATGAAGTGGCAGCCTCCCACAGTTGATCAGGTGACATACGACGTGACGGCCCCCTTCATCAGGATGGTGGCCGGACCGATGGATTATACCCAGGGGGCCACACGCAATGCCACCCGAAATAGTTACCGCCCTGTTCATAGCGAACCCATGAGTCAGGGCACGCGTTGCCGCCAGTTGGCTGAGTATGTAATCTTTGAGGCGCCACTCACGATGCTTTGCGACAATCCTACGAACTACCGGAAGGAACCCGAGATGACGAAGTTCATTGCGGCGATTCCCACCGTGTGGGACGAAACCCGCGCAATTTCCGGGAAGGTTGGTGAACATATCACCATCGCGCGAAAGAAGGACGACGTATGGTATCTGGGAGTCCTCACCAATTGGGATGAAAGAAGTGTGGCCATCGATCTTTCATTCCTTCCCGAAGGTTCTTATAAAGCCGAAATATTCAGAGATGGAGTTAACGCTCATAGAAATGCTCACGACTATGTCACAGAAACGATAGATCTCTCTCCTGGCAAAAAGCTTTCGGCACGTCTCGCCCCGGGTGGGGGCTATATAGCCCGGATATATAAGTCGGATAAATAAGGTTGCAATTCATCGATTTTTAACCGGCTTTAAAGTTCTATTAAGGCTTATTGGTAGGCCGGTTACTCATCTGGTTATTTTTATCGTTAGTATACCACCAAAAATCATTAATTTCAGATTCACTTACTTCCTTGTATGCGATTCGCCCGGACAGTAGTATTGGTGGATGATGATTTGGACGATCACGAAGTCTTCAGATCCGCTTGCTCGGTGGTTGATCCAACTATCGAGGTCACTGGCTTTGAAAGTGGAGAACATGCTTTGCGGAGCCTGGCCAGATTTGAAACATTACCTGACATGATTTTCCTCGATCTTAATATGCCGCGTTTGAATGGCATAGAGGTTCTCGAGGCCGTGAAGGCCATGGAAAAATTGAAATCCGTCCCCGTCATCGTGTATACCACCTCCTTTGATTCGAGGATTAAGGAGCGTTGTGAAAAAATCGGCGCAGTCGACGTGATAGAAAAGCCAAACAGTTTTGATGCCCTGTGCGAGAAACTGGAAACGCTTCTGAAGGTTTCTGTCAGGCAGGACCATTAAGTCCATTGCTGAATTACTGGCAAGCACATTCCTTTAATGAATAAGAGGTTACTTTTTATTTATACCACCGTTTTCGTTCTTACGGGGCTGATGTTGTATCTGTATCGCGCCAGTTATCGCGATATGAAAGTCTTCATTGAGGACGTAAATCGTATGAGCGCTGTGGTTGTCAAGCTGGAACGTCTTGATGCCTTGCTTCACTTCTGGTTGAACAATGATCGAACAGCGGAGAAACACGCCGTCTTGTATCTGTCCCCCGACGATGCCTACGACAGCGTTCTTTATACAGCAGAACACATCAAGGACATCGTTTTGTATCAGGAAGACCGATTACGAATGGATACAATCCGGTTGGCTGTACGTAATTTTCAAAGCATCAACGAACGGTCCGATACGATACTAGGCCAAAATCACAAAGAATCGTTTCGTCGGAGTTTGAAAGGAATGCTCAGATCGGCGTTCGTCTCAGCCAATACGCGACTTGAGCACAGCAAGCTGCGGCTGGTAGAATCTACCGCGTTACTCGACAAATGGCTGGTGTGGATGCTCATTCTTGCGGGCTCACTTATCACAATCGCGACGTTTTACTCGTTTAATTTCCTTCGCCAGCGACAGAAGGCTGAAGGGTTTAACCGGGCCTTGCTGGAAATAACGAACAATGGTATGATTAGTTTTCAGCCCGTACTGGCACCAGATGGGCGCCTTGAAAATTATCGTGTAACCTATTGTAATGAAGCCGGGCTCAAACTTCTGAATCTGAAAAACTGGCGTGGTGTTATGCTCACGGATATACTTCCACCGAAAGTGCAAACTGATGTTCGAAACGTGTTCTACAACGTTTTGGATTCGAAGCGAGCCGAAATCATCGAAGGATATTTGCAGCATGAACAAGAACGAAAGTGGCTGCAGGCAATGGTGACACCACTCGATGAAGGTCTGTTCGTTTCCATTTATAACCTTACGCCGGAGAAGACATACCAGCAACGTCTGACGTATAAGATAAATCAGCTGAAGGTATTAAATGATGAACTGCAGCAATATGCGTACGTAACGAGCCATGATCTTCAGGAACCTTTGCGAAAAATTCAGATGTTTTCTGATATCGCCATTAATTCATCTGAAGAACACGAAGGCAAAACGAAGGATGACTATTTCCGCCGAATCCAGGGAATAGCATCACATATGCGTGAGCTGATTCAGACGCTCCTCGCGTTCACACGGAGCACTGATCAGCCCGTGCAGCTGGAACTCGTGGATCTTAATGCTGTGCTGAACGAAATCGTCGACGAGCTCGATATCCGCGATACCAAAGCGTCGATCGATTTGCCTGATCTTCCGGAAGTCGAAGGTTCCCGACTTCATCTCAAACTCCTTTTTACCAACTTGCTTACGAACGCGGTGAAGTATGCTAAACCAGACATTCCGCTCAGGATCAGAATTCACGAACGAAAGGCAGGCCACCACGACTACATTGCGTTTCCTGTTCTGGACCAGTTTGTAAGATACACACGAATTACGGTGCAGGACAATGGTGTCGGATTTCAATCCCATCTCAGTGAAAAAGTCTTCACCATTTTTCAACGTTTATACAACAAGGAGAGTGCACACGGAACAGGCATCGGCCTGGCTATCTGTAAGAAGATCGTTCACCAGCACAACGGCCACATGTACGCGGAGGCAATCGAAAACGAGGGTGCAAGCTTTCATATATTCCTGCCTTTACAACAACCGGCCGGATCTGACTAACGGCATCGTTTTTTCATTAGATTAATGGCATGGGAAAGTGGTGGATCGGGTGTTCCGGATTCTATTATAAGGGATGGAAGGAAAAATTTTATCCCAAAGGGCTTCCACAACGCAAATGGTTCGAATATTATTGCGACTTTTTCAATACCGTCGAACTAAACGTTACATTTTACCGCCTTCCCAAACCCGAAGTCCTGAAAGGGTGGAATGCGAGGAGTCCGGACGACTTTCGTTTCACGGTCAAAGCACCTCGTCTGATCACCCACTTTAAGAGGTTTAACAATGCGAGGCAGGAAACGCAGGGATTTTACGATCTGATTACTGGGGGACTGGGAGAGAAGTTAGGCACGGTCCTTTTTCAACTGCATCCACAATTCCCCTATACGGAAGAAAATTTGGAAAAGGTGCTGGAGACACTTGACCCCGCATACACAAATGTGCTGGAATTCCGGCACCCCAGCTGGTGGTGTGATGCCGTCGTGTCAGTGCTCAATCGGCATAAGGTTTCATTTTGTGGAATCAGTTATCCCGGGCTTCCGGATGCCGTGATGAAAACCAGTTCTACATTGTACTACCGTTTTCACGGTGTGCCCCAGCTGTATCTTTCATCGTATTCAGATGAATCTCTTAAACTTGTAGCGGATGAAATCCGTTCTCAGAAAGACGTCAAAGATGTTTATGCTTATTTCAATAATGATATTGAGGTAGCGGCTATATTCAACGCGCAAAAGCTTCAGGCGTTGATAAGTAATTGACTTATTCCTCGATAAAATCTTCAATCCTTGAGATCTCCCCGAAGATGAGTATGCGGTCCCCGCGTCGCAGCAATGTTTCTGGGGTGAGTATTCCTACCACTTGTTTTACTTTGTTATTTGTTCCGAGGATACTCTTCTGCTCAACATTTCTGGTAATTGTAATTAACTGGATCGCATATTTACCTTTGAAATCTATTTCGCCGATTCGATGATCTACGTACCGGTCAGGCACCACTACCTCAACAATCTGAAACTTGTCGTTAATCCGATACGATTCAGTAACGTCCTTAAGGTCGAGCTTATAAGCGAGACGCTCGGCAGAGTCTTCTTCGGGATATACAAATTCCTGAATGTCCATCGCCTCAAGCACCGTTTTTTGCAACGGCGTGATTACACGACAGATGATCCGCTTTACCGAAAGTTGCTTTAAGACCGCGGCCAGCATGATATTGGATCCTTCATTCTCACCTATGGCATTTACAGCCGCGTCAACGTCCTTAATAGGTAACGACTTCACGGCCTCGGGGCTCCCTGCGTCCAGCGCAATAGTATGTGTCAGGTCGTTTTTGAATTTTTCCACCAGTTCCATTTTCTGGTCGACGCCTATCACCTCGTGTCCCAGTGAGACGAGTTTTTGTGAGAGCGATGATCCGTAATTTCCCAGACCGAAAACAATAAACTTCATAAGAATGTGTTTTGCTTGCTAAAGTGAAATTTCATCCTTTGGATAGCGGTAAAACATTTCTCTTTCTGGCGTTACTACCGCGAATAGCACCGTAAGTGTTCCCACACGTCCAATCAACATCACTACAGATAAGAATAATTTGCTGGTGATGGTCAGGTCGGGTGTGACGCCCAACGATAGGCCTACGGTGCTGAATGCTGAAAAGGCCTCGAAGGCAAGTGCGAACAATTGTTTATCCGGCTCATTGACCGCGAGAACAAGTACGGTCACTCCGATTAGCAGAAGCGAAAGGAGTATAATAGCAAAAGCTCTGTTGATTGTTCCCGAACCGATTTGAACCCCGGCAACTTCAGTTCTGTCTTTCCCGAGGACGACGCTTTTCGTATTCAGCACAGCCACAGCAATCGTGGTCGTTTTGATTCCGCCACCTGTGGACCCTGGAGAAGCGCCAATCCACATGAGCAAAAGGTAAATCATGATGGTCGGCAATGTGAGATCGGATAACTGGACTGTATTGAAACCGCCACTTCTCGGAGTGACTGAACCAAAGAAAGAGGTGACAATCTTGCCCCACGATGATCCGTGCTCACGCAAGGTGGCATCGTATTCAAACAGTAGGTAAGTAACCATGCCGAATACAAGTAAAACTGATGTCGTCATCAATGCCAGCTTACTTGTGGTCGAAAAAATATGCGTATGATTTTCCCGAAAAGGTTTTCCTAGAACGTTGGATAACGTTTTGATTATGTTTAACCGGACCCATGAAAAAATATTGAATACGATTGGAAACCCGAGGCCGCCCAATACTATCAGTACTGCCACGACGAGTTGGAGAGAATAGTTGAATCGAACAGGCAAATGATGCAACCCGTCCGAATAGGTGGAGAACCCGGCATTGCAGAATGCTGAAACGGAATGGAATACTGAAAAGAATAGCTTTTCGAGAAGGGTTTTGAAATGTTGATCATCAAGCGTGGTAAAAATGAAAAATGCCCCGATGGCTTCAAATGAAAAAGTGACCACCACAACACGCCCAATCAGGCTGATCACCGAACTCATTTTATCACTGCTCAACATGTCTTTCAGTGCGAGCTGGCTTCGAAACGACGCAGTACCGGCAGAGAGATAACTCAACAGTCCTGCGAATGTCATAATACCTAATCCGCCAAGCTGGATCAGACACAGGATTATTATTTTTCCTGTGACGGTAAAACTGGTAGCTGTATCGATTACAATAAGCCCATTTACGCAAACAGCACTGGCGGCGGTAAACCATGCGTCGACGGGACTGATGCCTTTTGTAGTTGCATTTGGGAGCATTAACAGGAGCGAGCCAATAAGAATGAACGAGAAAAAGCTTGCAACAAACAGAAATGCCGGATTATAACCCCGTCGGTAGATGAAGCGAAGTACAGCCGACGCCTCTGTAAGGAAGATAATGAGTGTGCTTATGAAAAGAAAAACCTTGGATAAAAGGTAATCAGGATTCGTCTCGGGATCGGGTTGCTCAAGCAACGCAAAGGCTGCCTTATGGCCAAAATGGGCGAGTACGATAAGCAGGACGTTGAATATCCTTGAACGCACACGCCGGTTCTCCTTGAACTCGAGAACGAAAAAAGCAAGGAGGAGAAATTTTAGTACGAGCAGGAGCGCGAACCAGAGTCGGTAGATGTTAGTGTCAGTTTTATAGAATGCGTGAAACCCTGCCTCGTAAACCAGGATCCCGAATATAAGGAACGATACAACCGGGATCGCTGTTGACAAGATCCGGTAAAGGGTATCAACAACCGAAAAAAAACGAGATCTCAGTTCATAAATAGTGGGCCCCTGAGTCTTTTTCTGGTATCGAGAAAAGATGCGGAAGATCTTGCGTATGAAGCGATTTAGCATCAACAATCCCGGATTTCCGATAAAGGTAACAGTATTTCATCAATGACGAAGTCGAGGATACGCTCAATTTTCAGACGACCATACCGGATACGTTCGGCGCATCATTACCAGATTTGGCTAAATCGAATGTCGACCGCGTTATCGTGTAACCGTTGAATTGTCCAGTTTCGGGGACAGTTTCAAAGAGTTATTGCCACCAGGGATTTGTTGAGTACTTTTTTTCTTTTCGGTATGCCGGACCTTAGCGTCATCAGCCAGTTTCTTTGCTTCAGCAATATCGATGGGATCACCAAAAAGATAAAACATCTTTTTGCGGAACCCTTTAGCCTGGCGCACATCGCGGAACATGTCGATGTATTCGTGAAAATTGATATGCAGGGGATTGGCCTTATTTTCAATGTTCGAAGTTATCCCGTAGATAACCTGCTCTTCTTCTGGTTGATAGGTTCCAAATATCCTGTCCCATATGATAAAGGTGGCGCCAAAATTCTTGTTGATGTATTTCTCCTGCGACCCATGGTGTACGCGATGGTTCGACGGGGTGGCAAAAATATATTCGACTGCCGGGTGAAGTTTTCTGATGTACTCTGTGTGTACCCAGAATTGAAACAATACAGCGATCTGGTTAGTAACGAAAATGATTACCGGGTGAAAACCCAGGAACGACACCGGGAGAAAAAAGATCAGTTTAATGTATTGTACCCAGCTTAGCCGAAACGATACCGTCAGGTTGTAATGTTCGCCGGAATGGTGTGCCACATGAGTCGCCCACCAGAATCGTTGATGGTGTGAAACGCGATGTGCCCAGTAACTACACAGGTCAAAAAGCACGTAGCATGGCAGGAACGTCCACCAGTTTAATTCCATCCGCCAGGGAATGAGGTTGTACACCCAGATCATTCCATAAAACAACGCGAGCTTAAGTGCGGCGCCGATTATCACGTTTCCGATGCCGACCATAATTGATCCCATGGTCTCCTTTTTCTCATAATACTCTTTATGTTGAAAACGAGAAATTATGTACTCTAGCAGAACGAAGAAAAACATGACAGGGGCTGCCCAGATGATGATGTTCGGAGCGCTCTCTCCAAGCATGACGGCACTATCAAAAGAAATCTTTTCTGCTCCAAAAAGTGAATCTAAAATCATAGGTGAACTAAGGTATACTTTATTACGATTAAATGAACAATGTTAAAAATATGATACCACATCCGGGGTGTATCGCTGCTATAGGCGAATGGCGAATTTGGGGTAAGCCTACCCCTCACGCCAGTTCAACAGTGTTAAACCAGTAAGCGAGAAAATTGTGAATTTTTTTATTGGTTTCCTCCACCAGGGCAGGTTTTCGAATAAAAGATGAAGCTCCGCAACTATAGGCATCTTTTATCCGGGCTTCGTCTGCGGTTTCGCTCAAAACCACGACGGGGATATGGTTGTAGACAGGATGCTGCTTTAATTTCAAAAGCGTGTCGCGGGTGCCTATCGGACCGGTATAAAAACTCACCAGTATCAGTGCTGGAAGGGTCCTGTTAGACTCAGTGCACCTCGAAAGTTCGTGAAATAACTCGTCACTTTCTTCGAGTATTTTTACCGGAATGCCGGCGTTATTGAAATATTCAAGTGTAATGTACTGGTCGTCCTTATCGTATTCGACCATTAGTATGTAAGGGTTCTTCATTGTAAGGTCTGCTGGCTAAAATACATCATTAAATGTCATTTTAAAAACGTCCTGCAGTGATCGACGTTCTTTTGAACATTTTAATTATATTCCGAGCAATTGACGAATAAACCGATTGTGAAACGAAGCTATCTGTGGCAAGTGTTGGCCATCGGCCTGCTGGCAGCCGTTCTTTGGGCTTGTTCCCGGGAGGAAAGCCAGTCGCACGAGCAAAATAGCCCCATGCACATCGATGAAACGAAGCTGAAAGCCGGTGACGTAATTAAGCCATTTGCCTACATTAATCCCGATGAGCACGACTGGAAAGTGGAAATCCGGATTTCCGGAGAAGACCTGCTCGACATAGATGTCACATGGAAAATGACTTCCCGTAAATTTTCAACGACAAAAAAAGATGTACTTACTAAGATCAGCAACTGGGAATTTGTGTACGGCAGAAAAAGCAGCTACCGACCAACGAGCACACTTCGGGTTTATCGCGACAATCAAATGATCGAAAAGCACGGAATCATCATTGAACGAAATCATCTCGGATTCCAATCGGTAAAATATGGCATGCTGATGCCCGTTGACGAAAACGCAATGTTTCAGACCATCGATGAGATGAGTCATTTTTAATGGACTTTCTATGGTCTTAACCCCGTTCAGAGACTTTTCCGGGTAGCAATTTGCGACCGCAGTGCGTCTGCGGCCTTGGCGGTTGCTTCTTCAAAGGTCTTGCACTGGCGCGACGCGAAAAGGTCGTTGCCCGGAATACCCAACCGGATTTCACACACTTTGTTGTCACGGGTGTCCGAGTTGTCGATCTTCAGGGTTACCGTGGCATCATGAATATCTTCAAAGAATCGCGTTAATTTGGTTACTTTCTCGTCTACGAAATCCAGAAGTGTCTGGTCAGCTTTAAAGTCGGGTGTGTGAATGATGATCTTCATTGGAAATAAATTATCGTCTCCTAATACAAAGAATTGTGAACCTGCAATTAACAAGTATCGTAACACGAAGGAGTTACAAAAGCAGCTGCCATCCAGAATCTTACCTGGTAATTGGGGCCGCCTCTGGATGACTTCAATGGATTGATTTTCATAAAGGTGAAATCTGCTGAATTCCTTGGCCCAAGATACTACCGGGGCATATCAAAGCCAAATCCGGATCGGACGACTCATCTGAACGGAAACTCGTTCCGGGAAGCCCCTAGTGTAGCAAACGCTCCAGCTTTGGCTGGTTCATTATTCGGATACCATGTTCGTTGATTTCGATAAGGCCCTCATCTTTAAAATCAGCCAGCGTACGATTCAGGGATTCAGTGGCCGTGCCAACTATATTCGATATGTCCTTCCGGCAAATTGAAATTATTGACGTTTTGTGAAATGCAATCATTTGGGCGTTGAGTTTGAGCAACGCGTCGGCTACCCGCTGTCTGACCGATTGATAGGCCAGGTTCAGCAGCCGGTCTTCAGCTTCTGCCAGTTGGTGTGAAACAAGTTTGATAAACCTACGGGCCATATCCTTGCTGGAATAAACAACATTCAAGAACTCTTGTTTCGGAATCATCATTATTTCAGCGTCCTCAAGAACTTCGGCGTTTTCGTTGTAAGTCCGTTCTTCCAACAGAGCTACATATCCCAGGAAATCGCCGCTATTATGGATACTGGTGATCAGTTCTTTTCCGTCATAGTTCACCTTGTAACTCTTTACTTCACCTTTGCGAATGAAATATAGATCAGTGGGTGTCTGACCTTCCATAAAAAGAAACTCTTTCTTGCGGTAATTTCGAACGGGTCGGTTCGCGTAAAGTTTTTCAAGTTCTTTCAGCTCTTTCGTTTCGCTGAACAGACTGGTCAAATTAAAATCATTGGATCCGTAGCTGGTTTTCAATGTTTCATTTTTCTTAAGACGAATCTCGATTACTTTTAGCAGATCTGTACTGTCGAAAGGCTTGGTAATATAGTCGTCGGCCCCCAGATTCATTCCCTCGCGAACTTCGTTTTTATCAGCTTTCGCACTGAGAAAAACAAACGGAATGTTGGCTGTGTCCGGGTCGTGATTCAGTATATGCAGTACGCCATAACCGTCGAGTTCCGGCATCATTATATCGCACAATATCAGGTCAGGCTGCGACTCCTGAGCGACTGCAACCCCCTGTTTGCCATTATTGGCATACAATACATCGTAGTTGGCTAGCTCGAGAATGCTGGTAATGTTTTCAGCCATTTCGAGATTATCTTCAATTAACAAAATCTTTGGTGAATTACTTTGTGACAAGGTTGTTTGCATATTTTTTTCCAGTTCGAAAACAGTTCGTTTTCATTTGGCCTCCTAAACTTTCTAAAGGTATACAGGGATGTCAGGCTGGTTTATGAGGATGCTCAGTTTCGGGAAATGATCTTTGTCATACCCCAACTACGCGCTGTGAACATGCCTCGAAATGCTGTGTCTGCGAAAAAGGATGGGGGAGAGGAATACAGAAAGCAGTACGAGCGGCCAGAAATTGCCTCGGAAAACATTGTAACTCTCGAGCTGTTCATGAATGGATACTCCTGTGGCTAATCCTAACCCAACTTCGAAACATACGGTCAGAAGTAGCCAGGCAGTACTAATAAAAAGTGTTTGCCTGAGGCTTTTGAGTTGGACATGAGAATTCAGCAGGACAACATAAAGCATGATAAGCATACTCAGGAGAACCGACGAAATCTGCTGAGCAAGCTGTTCCCCCGCTATGTGACTGTAAGTAAGTTCACGGAGGATTCCATTAAATATGGCGATGCCCGGAAGGGGTAGCCAGGCCAGCATGTATTTCGTAGCAGGGGAGAGCGATATTGTCATAACTAAAGATGTTCTGTTTTATCAAACGTAACGCAGGTTTACAGGGAGAACAATTAGACCTGACATTTGGTGGAAAACGGATGATTTTTCTCATAAAAAAAGCGGAATGAGAATTCCGCTTTCTGTTGCGATACTATCCATCCTTCTGCGTATAGTATCGAAATTGCTTGTTATAAAAGACCATAAGTAAATCGCAGGAACTAAGACCAGTTTGTATGCTGTAATGGAAAGAAGAGGAGTCCGTCTAACATCCTTGTTTTGTTCTTTGTGTTATGCTTTTCTCAATCCCTTTGCTTTAATTATGTTGATACGAAGATATGTGGGCCTTCCAGCTAAATAAATGACATAGGTCAACCGGCCCAAGACTTTTGTCACGGACCAAATCCTGTTACATGGGAATGAAAAAGTCCGGCTGGCGAACCATACCGGACTTTTGAATCCTCATTAAATTTTATCAGTAAACTAAAATCTTCACGAGGTTAACCAACCCTCTATTCACCAAACACCTGTGGCAATAGTTAGTTTACAATTTGTTGATAAAACTTGCTTGGGATTAGACATGGTACCTCCTTTCTTTAAATGGAACATAAGCGACAGCTTCACCAATGGACAATTGATTTACCGCTGTAGCTGATAACGTCCGTCATCAGGTACTTAACGGCAGAGATCCCAAAAACGTTTAACCATCAAAAAATATATTTTGAGATTTGCGCACTACAAAAACAACGTCCGGAGTAGCCCGGGCGTTGTTTCTGGCGATTCTCAGACCAAAACCTTTGTGGCCGGAGGCTTCGCTTTGATTCCCTCCAGAATATCCTTGATTCCCCGTAAGGGGATAATCACCCAGTCAGGCCGGTTGTTCAGCTCGTAGTTTAGCTCGTAAACGGCCTTTTCCAATAAGAACGTGGTCATAAGGATTTCCAGATCGCCTTTTTCCTTTGGAATGAATGAACTTCCCTTGACTGTTTCCAGGTATGCCTCCATGAAGAAACCGCTCATATAATGATACCATTGTTCAACGAAAGGCATCAGCTTCGGATAATCCTCTTGCCGGATCTGATTGTCGAGAAACAAACTTCCGTAAGCTGCATAATGGAAGGACCGGATCATGCCAGCCACGTCCCGCAAGGGTGAGCGCTTCAGGCGTCTTTCGCTGAAACTCCGTGCAGGTTCCCCTTCAAAATCGGTAATTACATAGTCTTTTCCCGTATACAAGACCTGACCAAGATGATAGTCGCCATGAATACGGATTTTCACCACGTCGATTTTGTGATCGTAAATCCGTCGAAAAACATTCAGGATCTCGTCCTTTCTATTCATGATTCCCTCTGCATCTTCCTTCGTTTCACCGGTGAGGCGATGCATATTCCTCGCCTGGCTCTGAAACGTGCTCCGTACCAACGTCTGGAGGCCTGCAAACAGCGACCGCTGATAATGTAGGGAATATGGTTCAGGTGCAAAGTCAGCCTCCTTGCCTGTGGCCAGCAACTTGTGCATTTCACCAGTTCTGACGCCCAGTAAAAAAGCCTGTTCGGCCACCGGCGCTTCAATGAGCATTTTGATGCTTTCGGGTATCTTTTCGTACTCAACCGGGTCGATCAGCGTGCCGCGCATTGGCATAGGCGGCAGCGTAATTTCAGGTTGAGCCAGAATGTTTTCGTTGAAGGTGTCAAGACGCTCGAGCATGTACGTCCATGCGTCACCGCTTGCCTCCACCATTTCCTGAAGTAGTCCCAGGACCATTCCATCATTTTCATATCGCCATTCGATAGCACCGACGAACGCCGGGATATTCTTGAAATGGGCGCGTTCCGACAGGAAGCGCGTCAGTTCAAGATCCGGGTTAATGGAGCGATCTACCTTTCTGAAGATCTTCAGGAAAAAGCGGTTGTCGTATATGATCGACGTATTGCTTTGCTCCCCGGAAAGCACACGCGGCCGGATGCGATCCTGTTCACTGATGTAGTTCTTCAATAACTCATTCCCATAATACACGATTTCTGAACCGTCCAATGGAATGACATGGTCGCTACCCATTTTGAGCAAAATCTCTTCCTGTAGTTCCAGGCCATAGATTCCGTCGTAAAGAATTCCTTCAAGGTCGCCGATCTGAAGACGGGCGATAACGGATTGTGGGCAGCTGTCAATCAGTTTCTGACTGAAGTTATCAGTTCCGAATGCCACAGGTAACTGGTATGTTTCTGGTAACCCACTATCGTAGCGAACCTCGATCAGGAAAATCACGGGACTGAATTCCTGATCACTCAGTCTTACTTTACCAGTAATTTGAAGATCTTCGATACCGCGTCCCTTGCCGCCAAACCAGCGCATCCGTAAAAAGTAATCTTCGAGAATTTTACGCTCCAGTAGGTGGATCGTTGCGGAGTCGAGCAGATTACCCCAAGTTTCGAGTTTGATTAATGGCAGGCTCTTCTGGTGTTCAATTCGATGGGCCGTTTTTTCTAGTACGAACCAAAGACAGTCATGAGCACCAAGGGTAAAGAAATAAGGCGCCCCTTCCTTTACAGATGGAAACTTGTTCCGGCTGAAAACCTCCACAGGAATGTACCCATGATATTCTTCGAGATCGAGCTCACACGGCTGCGTGTAGCGCGAGAGGTTGACGATGACAAGAAGGGTTTCGTCTTCATATGTACGGGTAAACGCAAGTATCTTTGGATTTTCCGAATGAAGAAATTTCATATCACCGCGACTGAGTGCCTTGTACTGTTTGCGTTTGTTGATGAGGCGTTTCATCCACCAAAGCAATGACGAAGTACTTTGTGACTGCAATTCGACGTTCAGGGACTCGTAGTGATATTCGGGATCAAGAATTACGGGAAGATAAAGCTTTTGCGGATTGGCAGACGAAAATCCCGCATTGCGGTCAGCGGTCCATTGCATCGGCGTGCGCACGCCGTCGCGATCGCCAAGGTAAAAGTTGTCGCCCATGCCGATCTCGTCGCCATAGTAAATGACCGGGGTACCCGGAAGCGAAAACAAAAGGTAGTTGAGTAGTTCAATTTTTTTGCGGTTGTTTCCCATCAGGGGGGCCAACCGGTGTCGGATGCCAAGGTTGATCTTTGCCTTTGGATCTTTCACATACACCTTGTACATGTAGTCCCGCTCTTCATCGGTTACCATTTCAAGCGTTAGCTCGTCGTGGTTTCGCAGGAAGATCGCCCATTGGCAGGTTTCCGGAATATCAGGAGTCTGATCGAATATATCAGTGATAGGATAGCGATCTTCCGTTTGCAACGCCATGAACATACGTGGCATGACAGGAAAGTGATAATTCATATGGCATTCGTCTCCATCACCAAAGTACGCGGCCGAATCTTCGGGCCACATGTTCGCTTCGGCGAGCATTAACGTACCCGGAAAATGTTCGTCAATATGACGGCGCACTTTCTTCAGAAATTCATGAGTCTCGGGAAGATTTTCACCATTCGTGCCTTCGCGTTCGAAAAGATATGGAACCGCGTCCAGGCGGAAGCCATCTACCCCCATTTTACACCAATAATCCAGAATCTTGAATACTTCTTCCTGAACAAGCGGATTGTCGTAATTCAGGTCAGGCTGGTGATGGAAGAAACGGTGCCAGTAGTACTGCCCCGCAACCGGATCCCACGTCCAGTTGGAACTTTCAAAGTCCTGGAAAATTATACGTACGTCACTGTACTGAGTCGGATCATCGGTCCACACATAATATTCCCTTTCAGGCGATCCCTTCGGTGCCTGCCGCGCACGTTGAAACCACGGGTGCTGATCGGAAGTGTGATTTATGACCAACTCCGTAATCACTTTAAGATCGCGTGCGTGCGCTTCTTCAAGCAGGTGCCTAAACTGTTTTATATCACCGTAGGCCGGATTTATTTTATAGTAATCGGCGATATCATATCCATCATCACGTTGAGGCGAAGGATAAAAGGGGAGTACCCATATTGCCGTGATACCGAGGTCTTTAAGATAATCGAGTTTCTCCAGGAGGCCTTTGAAGTCACCAATACCATCACCATTACCATCGCGAAAAGCTTTGATATGCAGTTCGTAAATGACCGCATCCTTGTACCAGTGCAACTTGTCGTCTAACTCCACACGCTTTTTGGACATAATAATTTTTTTAATGAAGCAACTGCAAAGCAGGTACTGATCGACTTAAAAAAAATATACCAAGCCGGCGGCAACTTCTACCGGATTGTGAATTACCCTTCCGACGACTTAAATTCTACACAAAATCCCGGAATCAAAAGAAGTTTCTGCTTTTACCACCCAGGTCTTATGCCAGGGGCGTAAGGAAATGATAAGGATTCGTAATACTCAAGCGGATGCTGTGGCTTTTTCAGCGGGGCCGGTATGGGCATTCGCGAGAATTGTTGGAAGTACAGAACGCACGCATCGCGCCATAGAGCGGCTTCTTCATGCTGAAGCGAAAGATGCATATCTACGTGGCGGAAACGTTCGGGGTCCACATAAGCAGAAAGGGTTCGCCAGCGGCGTTGCATGTTTTCTACTTCGTCCGTGGCATTGTAATAACGCAAACTCATTTCGTCCCAAAGCGTTCTGCCGGATTTCGTTTTGAATGTCCATGGCACGTGATGAAACCATAGCAGGTATTCTTCCGGGCACGTTTTGGGGTCGCGGAATTTTTCCTGCACTTTGGGATGATATTGTTCCAGCGCGTTACTTCCTGATTCAGTACGATCGAAACCAATACCTGCCGTATCGGCCTGATGATAATATACTGAGGTCCAGTCGTCCCGCTGTTTATCCTTTATCCATGGCCCTGGGCCATAGTGATGGCTCCAGCCCATGATGTGATGCAATCCCAGAGGCGTCATGTAATTGACCGTTACTTCGCGCGAATTCATCATGACCTCGCGAACAGGATTGAGGAACTTCGGCTCGGATGTAAATGTCATGGCGATCCATTCCTGCGCAATGTCCTCCGCTTTCGACGCCAGGTCCCACGCCAGGCGCCCATATGCATACCAATTCGCCTGGGCAAAATGATGCCCGGTCCAGTTGCGGTCGGTTCCGATATTGGCTACACCCGCAATGGCGTTAAGAGAATGTCCATGCAGCGAACCATCTACAACTTTCGCCACGGTCGAGCCCGGCCCCTTTACGTGTGTGTCGCTGTCCAGCGTTTCCTTGAACATCGTTGCGAGGTAAACCAGATGGGTCGAAAATCCCAGGTATTCCTGTGTTATTTGAAATTCCATCATCAGCGGCGTTTTCGGCATTGCGCCAAACAACGGACTGAACGGTTCGCGGGGCTGAAAATCCAACGGACCATTCTTGACCTGAACAATAACATTGGGAAGAAACTTTCCGTCCAGCGGAACAAATTCGTCGTAAGCCTGCTTCACGCGATCTGTTTTGTTTTTGTCGTCGTAAACAAACGCGCGCCACATAACGATGCCCCCATGAGGGGCAAGTGCTTCGGCAAGTACATTCGCACCATCGGCATGAGACCGGTTGTAGTTCTGTGGACCAGGTTGTCCTTCTGAATTTGCTTTTACGAGAAAACCACCGAAGTCCGGAACGTGCTTATAGATCTCGTCAGCTTTGGCGCGCCACCAATCGCGTACAGCGGGGTCGAGCGGATCCGCAGTTGGGAGTTTGCCAATCTCGATTGGTGCACTGAACCGCGCTGTCAAATATATTTTTATTCCGTAGGGTCTGAATAGATTGGCCAGCGCCTCAACTTTTTTCAGATAAGGCTCTGTTAAAATCAACGCGTTCGCATTCACATTGGTGACCACGGTTCCATTAATGCCAATGGATGCGTTGGCGCGGGCATAGTCGTGATAGCGCGGATCAATGTACGTGGGGAGCTTATGCCAATCCCACAGCGAAAACCCGGCATAACCCCGTTCAACGGTTCGGTCGAGATTATCCCAATGGTTAAGGATTCTGCGATCGATCTGCGGTTTGCTGACGATGTCTACATTTTGCAGGCTTTGATATGTTTGTACCTCACGCAGGAGGTGAAAGGTGCCATATAACATTCCGACTGGCGTGTTGCCGGTAACCACCAGGTGTTTCTTTCCTTTAATGGTAGCACGTGTAATCAAAAAACCTTCGTCACCAAGATTCGCCAGCCTGTTTTTGATTCCGGATATGTTGCTGATTAACGGACTATTTCCAGGAAGAATAAGCAGTGCCGCCTTTTCCGCGGAAGTAGCTGGCTCAACAGTGGTTCCGAGAAGACCGGCCAATGCGGTCTTTAGTTCGTTGACGATAATCTGACCGGTAGCTGAACCGTTGTCGGCGTAAAAACTACCGAGGTCTTTCTGATATTGTTGGATAAGGGCCGGATCTGTGACCTTTTTATATCGCAGCCAGAGGTTATAGCCATCCTCGGCGACGGCCGGAAATATAATTGAAAGCGAAACCAGGATTACAGTGATAGTAAACCGCATAACTCAGGGGTTAATTGTCAAGTTGTTTTACGAAGGGATGATTGCCGGATTATAAGCCGGTGTTTGAGGACCATAGAGTTCATACTCGTGCCCTCTGTTTTATTCAGTCTGCGAATCAGTAGCGACGCTGCGACTTCACCCATCTCCTGCCCGGGGTAGTCGACGGTGGTGAGATTCGGCTCGATTACTTTGGAAAGCGGATCATTATTAAAACCCGCGACCGCCATGTCAGAAGG